>DASWIA010000001.1:0-45166 GCA_036397895.1 Acidimicrobiales bacterium
CGCCACCATGACCGAGAGGTTCGGCGTGAGCGGCGCCCAGCTGGTCAAGCTGTTCGGTCGCCACGACGCCGAGCGCGACAGCTTCGGGGCGCGCGCCGGAAGGGTCCGCGACATCGGCATCAAAGGCGCCATCTACGGGCGGACGTTCTTCATCGCCCTCGGGCTCGTCGGAGCGGTGGGCACCGCGGTGGTGTACTGGCTCGGCGCTCAGCTGGTGATCAGCGATTCCCTCACCCTGGGCACCTTGGTGGCGCTCGCCGCCTACGTCAGCCGCATCTACACGCCGCTCACCTCGCTAACCAATGCCCGGGTCGACCTCATGACGGCGTTGGTCAGCTTCGAACGCGTCTTCGAGGTGCTCGACGCTCCTCGAGCCATCGACGATCGTGAAGGCGCCTACGACCTGGTCGACCCACGGGGCGAGGTCCGGTTCGATGGTGTCTCGTTCCGCTACCCCGCTTCGGAGGGGATCTCGATCCGATCCCTCGAGGGCGAGGTCGGGTTTCCCGACCAGGGATCCGACTGGGTGCTGCGCGACCTCGACCTCACGGTCGCGCCGGGGTCGATGGTGGCCCTCGTCGGTCCGTCGGGCGCCGGCAAGTCGACCCTGGCGTCGTTGGTACCCCGTCTCTACGACGTCACCGAGGGACGGGTGCTGGTCGACGGTCACGACGTGCGCGATCTCACCCAGCGCTCCCTGCGGGGGGCGGTGGGTGTGGTCACCCAGGATCCTCACATGTTCCACGACACCATCGGCGCCAACCTGCGCTATGCCCGACCTGATGCCACCATCGACGAGCTCGTCGAGGCATGCCGGGCGGCGCAGATCCTGCGGCTCATCGAGTCGTTGCCCGACCGATTCGACACTGTGGTGGGTGAGCGGGGCTACCGGCTGTCGGGTGGGGAGAAGCAGCGCCTGTCGATCGCCCGTCTGCTGCTCAAGAACCCCGCCATCGTCATCCTCGACGAGGCCACCAGCCACCTCGACGCCGAGAACGAGGCGCTGGTGCAGACGGCGCTGGAAGTGGCACTCGATGGACGCACATCCATCGTGATCGCCCACCGGCTGTCGACGGTGCGAGCCGCGGACGAGATCATCGTCCTGGATGAGGGCCGCATCGTGGAACGGGGCCGCCACCTCGATCTGGTGGCGGCCGGAGGGCTTTACCGCGACCTGCACACAACGCTGGAGTCAGGTCGATCGGTCGCCGACGCCCCAGCCGACGCCCCCGCCGACACCGACACCGACGCCGACGCCGCCCGCGCCCTCCGTAGCCCCCTGGGCTGACCGCCGCCCCTCGAAGCCACCGATGGGAGGGTGGCGGCGCGCCGGGAGCGGCCTCCCTGCCGGGTCGGGGACGCGACCCACCGGCGTGGGAACATCGCGGCGATGGTGACGTTCGGTCGAGGTCGCGGTCCCGATGACGGTCAGCTTCGGCTGGCCGTCGAGGGTGCGGGGGAACCCACGTTGCGCGTCTCCGAGCTGAGCGCCCAGATCGCGGACGTGGTGGCCCGAGGCCTCCCCGACGAGGTGTGGGTGGTGGGTGAAGTCGCCAACCTCCGGGCCCGCAACCGCACCGGTCACACCTACTTCGAGCTCGTCGAGCAGGAGGCTGGGCGGCGAGCTCCCACGGCCAAGCTCGACGTGGCACTGCTCCAGCGTGAGCGGGAGTGGCTCGAGGGCCAGCTGGCCGCCGACGGTGGTCTCACCCTCGAGAACGGGCTGGAGGTCCGCATCCGCGCTCGGGTCGACTTCTGGTCGGGCGGCGGTCGGCTCCAGCTTGCCATGACGGGCTTCGATCCGGTGCACACGGTCGGCGTCATCGCCGCCCGGCGCCAAGCGGTTCTTCGGACGATGGAAGCCGAGGGGCTGCTACGAGCCAACCGAGGCGTCCGGGTGTCGCCGGTCCCACTTGTGGTCGGCCTCGTCACCTCCGAGAACAGCGCGGCCTACATCGACGTCATCTCCGTGCTGGCCCAGAGCGGGTACGGCTTTCACGTCATCAGCATCGACACCCGCGTGCAGGGGCCCGACGCTCCGCCATCGATCGCCCGGTCGCTGCGCCGGGCGGACCGTCTCGGCGTGGACGTCATCGCCCTGGTACGTGGCGGTGGCTCCATGACTGACCTGGCGGCGTTCGACGACGAGCGGGTGGCCCGGGCGATCGCCGCGTGCGCCACACCCGTCATCGCCGGTGTCGGCCACGAGATCGACGAGTCGGTCGCCGACCAGATGGCCTACACCCGCGCCCCCACCCCCACCGCCGCCGCCCAGCTGATCTGTGGTCGGGTCAGCCGGTTCGAGGACGCCACCGAGGCGGCGTGGGCCGCCATCGAGGGAGCGGCGCTGTCCCGACTCGCCGCCGAGCGCACCCACCTCCGGTCGTTGCGGGCCGAGACGGCGCGAGCGGCTCGGGGAACCCTGCGGCTGCATCGCGCCCGCCTCGATGGTGCCGCCCGCCGGCTGGCACCGGGCCGGCTGCGCAGCGTCGTCAGCGAGCAGCGCCGTCGCATCAACCGGTCCGGACGGGTGATGGCGCGGCTCGCACAGCGCCGTGTCCATCGGGGCCACACCGACCTGGCCCGCGCCGGTGCCCGTATGGCCGCCGCGCCACGGCGCCACCTCGACGGCCGTCGACACCAGCTCGGCCACCTCACCGACAAGCTCCGGCTGCTCGATCCCCGATCGATGCTGTCCCGGGGCTGGACCATCACCACCGATGCGTCCGGCCAGGTGGTGCGCGGTCCCACCCAGGTCCGCTCGGGCCAGACGATCGTCACCACCACCGCCACCGGCACCATCGACTCCACCGTCACCGGCCTCCAGCCGGCACCCCCCGACCCCGCAGAGGAGCCACGATGACCACCATCGACGACAACACCACCGCCACCGATCCCGCCCAGCTCGGGTATGCCCAAGCGCTGACCGAGCTGGAGTCGCTGCTCACCCAGCTCGAGGGCGACGATGTCGACGTCGACGTGCTGGGGGCGTCGGTCGAGCGGGCGGCGGCGCTCATCGCCGTGTGCCGCGAGCGTCTTCGGGCCGCGGAGCTTCAGGTCGAACGGGTGGTCGCCGACCTCGACGATGCTCCCGTCGACCCGGCGGCGCCGGACAGCACAGACCCTGACGACGACTGACCAGCGCTCCGGCGAGGAGGCTTGGGGCCGGGAGACCAGGAGGCGGGGCGGACGGCGGGGCGCGGCCGATCAGCCGATGGGGTCGATGCCCCAGCGGTCGAGATGGTCCACCAGCGCCAACAGGTCGTCGACCACCGCGTCGGGTTCCACATCGTGGGCTTCCACGTGGAGGTTGGGGCGCAACACGGCCCGCATCCCCGCTGCCTTGGCCCCGGAGATGTCGTCGTAGGGGCGGTCTCCGACGAACACCACCCGGGCGGGCTCGTCGACCCCGACCGCGGCCAGCGCGGCCTCGAACGCCGCCCGGTGGGGCTTCAGAAACGCGAGGTCCGACGAGTAGACCCTGGCGTCGATCAGATGGACCAGCCCGTCGCGGGCCAGCAGGGCGTCGTGGAACTCGCCGGGCCAATGGGTGTTCGAGAGCAGGCCCACCCGCACTCCCCGCTCGCGCAGCGCCTCAAGAGCCGGGAGCACATCGGGGAAGTGGGTGATATGAGGATCCCAGGCGTCAAGGTGACCGGCGGCGATGTGATCGAGGTGCTCGTCGACGCCTACGAGGCCCAGTGCGGTGGCGGCGTCGGCCACGATCTCGGTGAGGCGTGCCGACCGCCGGTGGGTGCGCACCCGATCCCAGAACCGCATCTCGGCCGCATACAGCTCGTTGCGTATGGCGGTGGCGTGATCGTCGACAGGTCCCAGAGCATCGGCGAGCACGCGGTCGTCGACCACCTCGGCCATGCGCTGCCCGGCATGGAGCCACACGTCGATGTCGTCGGTGGACACGAACTCGGCCAGCGTCCCACCCCAGTCGAAGATGACGGCGGAGATCGGTGGCGCGGTCATGGGAGGTGAGCATCAGTCTGTCCGACGCGCCGGACGGTCACACCTGGCGCACCGTCTCACTCCGGTTGGTGATCGTCACCCAGCAGCAGGGGACGGCAAGGATCGACGCCGTCGATGGTGATCTCGGGCCACCCCGGCGACACCTTCTCCCACTGGTCGCGGGTCATGCGGAACCGCAGGCACTCGAGACGTTCCCCATCGCGGGTGCGCACGTCGATGCCGTCTCGTTGGTAGCCAACGCGGTCGGACACGCTGATCGACGCCGGGTTGAAGGTGAACGCCGAGCTGCGCGCCGAAAGGGCGCCGAGCCCGGCGAAGGCTAGCTGCAGCACGGCCATCCGCATCTCGCGACCGATCCCCTGTCCTTGGTGTTCCTGGCCGATCCATGAACCGGAGTCGATCTCGCGTGCGGTGGCGAACTCGTCGGCCTTGATGCTCTGGACCCCCACCGCACGGCCGTCGCAGATCACGGCGAAGCCGAGCTGCCATGACTCCGCGGTCAGCTCACCCCGGCACCGCCAGCCCCACTGGAGCACCGACCGGATGAGCTCGGGGCGCGACTTGTCCCGGTTCCAGGCAACAAGGAAGGGAACCGGTTGGTCGTCGGGGTAGATGCCGGCAGCCGCCGTCTCGCCAAGGGCGACAAGATCGTCATCGGTCGGCAGACGCAGCTCGAGTCGGGGGGTCCGCACGACCAGATCGTCGAACGGCCAGACCTTGGGTTCCATCACTCCATGGTGACCGGTCGTCGGCTCGCAGGCAGCCGATTTGGGTCGTGCGCGGGGTGTCCGTCGTGAACCCCGACCCCCAGGGGCGCTCAGGCCGAGGCGCACCCGTCGCTCCACTCGACCTCAGGCAGCCGGCCGGCCCGGTAGGCGGTCACACGCCCGGCCGAATCGGTCTCGAACACCACCCGGAACCCGGCATCGGCGGCGCTCGTCGGGACGAACACCAGGAGCAGGGCACCAGCGACCGTCGGGTGCGGTCGCTCCTCGAGCCGGCCCGGGAACAGGGCACGGACTCGCTCGGTGGTCAGCCCGACACCTCCACCGCTCAAGGTCACGATGTCGGCGGACGTGATGTCGACCCGGGCGATCTCGCCGTCGCGGATCATGAACGAGAGCCCGGACGGCCCGCCGTCGGCAACGGCCCACCAGCACGATGCGTCGGTGATCGGTTCCCGGCTGACGAAGGGGAAGCCGGCGATCTCCGCCGCGTCGGAGGTGGCGAGCCCCACCACGATGTCGCCGATGCCACGGATGTGGACACGGCTCTCGGTGGAGAGCGGGTCGGGCGCTTCGGTGGTGGTGGTCGAGGTCGAGGGCTCGATGGTGGTCGGGGCCGTGACCCCCCGATCGTCAGCCGCGGGCTGCGTCGTGGTCGAGGCGTCGCCGGCGGCCAGCGAGTCACTCGACTCGTAGGTGCACCCGGCTGTCGCCAGCATCGTCACCGCCAGCGCCACGACCCCGGCGGCAAGCGTGACGGGTCGACGGGTGGGGTCGGTCACGGCATCCATGGTCCCACGCCACCGTTGATCGAGGGCCGTCCGCCGGACGCGCACGGACCGGACCGCCCCGCCGGCGATCCGGTCCGTATCGCCGTCGTGCCGCCCGCCGCAGCGCGACAGATCCCGGCTCAGGAGACGGTGGCGCTCCGCAGCCGGACGGTGAGAGTGCGCATGAGGTGGCGGCTCAGGTGGGGGTGGTCGCTGAGCAGCCGGGTGAGCGCCGGCTTCACAAAGACCGCGACCCAGGCGTCGGTGGCGGCGGTCACGGTGGCGGAGCGGCCGCCGCCGTCGAGCAGCGACATCTCGCCGGCCCACTCGCCCGGACCGATCACGGAGAGGTGCTCTCCGTCGACGCTGACATCGAGCTCCCCTTCCACCACCACGAACGCCTCGATGCCGCGCCGGCCCTGCTCGCAGAGGATCTCGCCGGCGTGGAGCTCGAGGTCATCCGCGGCCGAGGCTACGTCGCGCAGGTCCGCTGGGCCGAGGGAATCAAAGGGGGCGACACGGCTGAGCCGCTGCAGCTTTAGGTCCGTCTGGTATCGCCGCATGAGATGTCTCCTGATCTGGTCGGTGATCTGGCTGGCCGGTGGCTGGCCCGCGTCGGGCCGCCCGCTCCAGTGGACACCGATCAGCGCCGAGCGCCCATGACATCGATCACACAACGGGCATGACATCGGTCACGGCCACCCAGGCCGCGATCAGACCCCGGCGACTGAGCGCAGACCGGCGACGTCGGTCACCATGATCCGCTGGCGTCCGGTCTCGATGTGGCCGTTCTCCCGCATGGAGCGCAACGACCGGTTGATGGCCTCCCGGGATGCTCCGACCCACGACGCCAGGTCGTCCTGGGTGAGGTTGAGCGACACCGCCACCACGCCACCGTTGTACTCGCCGAAGCGCTCGGCCAGATCCAGCAGACGACGAGCCACACGCTGGTCGATGTCACCGGTGCCGAGGTCGACCGCCGATCGAGACGCCTGCCGGAGCTGGCCGGCTAGATCACGCAGCAGATGGAGGGAGATGCGTGGCCGTTCATCGAGCAGCTCGTTGAACGCAGCGGCACTGAGCAGGTACCCGTGGACGGCGTCGAGGGCAACGATCGAAGCCGAGCGAGGTCGACCGTCGATGGCCGAGTACTCGCCCACCAGCTCGCCGGGTTCACGGATGCAGAACAGGACCTCTCGCCCCGTCGGAGCCACGGCCACCGCCTTGACCCGTCCGCTCTCGAGCGCGAGGACGTGGTCGGTCTCCTCTTCCTCCCTCCACAGCACCGCGCCGGGACGCCACCGCCGAGCCGTGCCCCGTGCAACGATGCTGGCCCAGTCGTCGGGTTCGTACGCCACCATGACGGCCAGCCTGCCAAACGTCGGAATGCGTCGCGATCTCCGGCCGAAGTGGCGGTCTGTGGACGCCGCCCTACCCTTCTCGGTCAGAGAAGCTGACCATCGTGGAGCTCGCTGAGCGTGAGGAGGTTCCGGACCGTGTTCGGACGCCGCAAGGCCGAGATGATCGGACCCGATGCCGCGCTCGTCGGGCGGACCGACGAGACCATGGCGGTCCCCGACGGTCACCACGTGCACGGCCGCCCGCTGTCGGCCCCCTGGCCCGACGGTCACGAGACGATCGTGTTCGGGATGGGCTGCTTCTGGGGTGCCGAGCGCCTGTTCTGGGATCTCCCCGGGGTCTACACCACCGCGGTCGGCTACGCCGGAGGCTTCACGCCGAACCCGACCTACGAGGAGGTGTGCTCGGGGCGCACCGGCCACGCCGAGGTGGTGCTCGTGGTGTTCGATCCCGAGGTCTGTCCCGTCGAGAGCCTGCTCAAGGTGTTCTGGGAGGAGCACGACCCCACACAGGGCATGCGGCAGGGCAACGATGTCGGCACCCAGTACCGGTCGGGCATCTGGGTGTCCACCGACGCTCAGCACGACGTGGCCGTGGCATCGCGCCAGGCCTACCAGCGGGCGTTGACCGACTCCGGCTACGGCGAGATCACCGCCGAGATCGGGCGTGCCGGTGACTTCTTCTATGCCGAGCCGTACCACCAGCAGTACCTGTCGAAGAACCCGGGCGGCTACTGCAACCACGGCTTCTGCCAGGTGGCCTACTCCTGATCGGCGCCGTCGACGGGAGGGGCCGTGAACATCCAGGGCCCGCCCCCCAGTCCGGCGACCGCCCGATCTCCGGTGAAACGACTCCGCAGGCCGTCGGCGGTCACGCTGTCGTCGGGTTCGCACAGCCCGATCGAGGCCGCCAGGTGGGCCAGGAGCATCGCCGCCGTCACCCCGACCGCCTCGAGGTCGGTGAGGGTGACCGCCCCGTGGCGCTTGGCCAGACGCTCGCCGTCGGGACCCACAACGAGGGGGACGTGCACCCACGACGGTCGTTTCTGGCCCAACACGTCAGCGAGCCAGGCCTGGCGCGGTGTGCCCGGGCGGAGGTCGTCGCCGCGGACGACTTCGACGATCCCCTGGTCGGCGTCGTCGACCACCACAGCCAGGTTGTAGGCGGGCACGCCGTCCCGGCGACGGACGACGAAGTCGTCGACCACTCCGGAGATGGTGCCGGCGAGCGCGTCGATGACCGTGACCTGGGCCGCGCCGGCGCGCACGCGCCAAGCCGGAGTCCTGCCGTCGCGCTCGAGGCGTGACCGGGCGACCGAGTCGAGGTGGGCGCATGTGCCGGCGTAGGCACCGTCGGGAAGGTGCTCGTGGGGCGCCTGCGCCGCCTCGGCCGCCTCGCGCCGTGTGCAGTAGCAGGGGTAGAGAAGGTCGAGGTCTTCGAGTCGGGCCAGCGCCCTGTCGTACAGGGGGCGCCGCTGGGACTGCCGTACCGGATCGCCGTCCCAGTCAAGGCCAAGCGCGGTCAGATCAGCGAGATGGCGTTGGACATGTTCGGGGCGTGAGGCAACGGGATCGAGGTCCTCGATGCGAAGGAGGTGCCGACCCCCGTCGCGGCGCGCGCACAGCCATCCGATGAGAGCCGTCCGCAGGTTGCCCACGTGCAGCGGCGCGGTGGGACTGGGAGCGAACCGGCCGTCGGGCATCAGGACGAGTCTGTCGGACGGGCCGCCCGCCCAGAGGATCGAGACCGAGACAATGGCCGCCACCATGGTCGGGGCCTCGTCCTCATGGGGGTTCGCGGTGTCCGCTGAACCGTGGCCCGGGTGGAACGAGCCTGGGTCGCATCCCTTACGGTTCACCGCGTGGTTCGCCGACGTCTGCTGCTCGCATCGGCGTCACCGGCGCGCCGCCAGCTGCTGGCCTGGGCCGGGTTCGAAGTGGACGTGGAGGTCAGCGGCGCCTCCGAGGAGGGATCCGGATCCCTGGTGGCGGCCGAGATCGCCGAACGGCTGGCGGTGCGCAAGGCTGAAGCCGTCGCCGCTCGTCACCCCGCGGCCGGTGACGCACCGTTGGTCCTGGGATGCGACTCGCTGCTCGCGCTCGACGGCTCGGTGCTCGGCAAGCCCGCGGATGCCGCCACTGCCCGGAAGTGGTGGAGATCACGACGGGGACGATCTGGTCACCTGTGGAGCGGGCTGTGCCTCATCGACGGGGCATCGCGTGGCTCGGCGTCGGGCGCCGAGCGGGCGGTGGTGCGGTTCGGCCATCCCAGCGATGACGAGATCGACGCCTACGTCGCGTCGGGTGAGCCGCTCGAGGTCGCCGGCGGGTTCACGATGGAGGGCCGGGGCGCCCCGTTTCTCGAGGGGATCGACGGGCATCCCTCGACGGTGATGGGACTCAGCCTGCCGCTCCTGCGCCGCCTGGTGCTCGAGGTGACGGGCCGGCCGATCACCGACCTGTGGACGCCGTGAACAAGCCACCGCTCACGATCGGGCCGTTCGAGCTGTCGACGCCGGTGGTGCTGGCGCCCATGGCGGGCGTCACCAACCCGCCGTTCCGGCTGCTCTGCGCCGAGCAGGGTGCGGGGCTGCTGGTGTCGGAGATGGTCAGTGCCCGGGGTCTGGTCGAGGGCAACCAGCGGAGCCGCGACATGGTTGGCTTCCACGCCGACGAGGCCCGTCGGTCGGTGCAGCTGCACGCGGTAGAACCCGATGTGGCAGCCGCGGCTGTGGCGCTGCTGGTCGGGGACCACGGGGTGCACCACGTCGACCTCAACTTCGGCTGCCCGGTCCCCAAGGTCACCCGCAAGGGTGGGGGTGCAGCGATCCCCGTCCGGCGCCGGCTGTTCGCCGACATCGTCACGGCGGCGGTGTCCGCCGGCGAGCGGGCCGGAGGGGTCCCCGTCACTGTGAAGATGCGGATGGGCACCGACGACAGCCACCACACCTATCTCGCGGCCGGTCGGGTGGCGGCATCGGCTGGCGCGGCAGCCATCTCCCTGCACGCTCGGACCGCGGCCGATCTCTACGGCCCACCGGCTCGGTGGTCGGCGATCGCGTCGCTGGTCGAGACCGTCGCCGCGGTGGCGCCCGACGTCCCCGTGCTCGGCAACGGCGACATCTGGATCGCCCCCGATGCGGTGGCCATGATGGAGGCCACCGGCTGCGCCGGCGTCGTCATCGGTCGGGGCTGTCTGGGACGTCCGTGGATGTTCCGTGACCTCGAGGCTGTGTTCTCGGGTACGCCGGCTGCTCCGCCGCCGGATCTGGTCGAGACCCTGGCCCTGTTGCGCCGCCACGGCGAGCTGCTCGTCGAGTGGTTCGGCGAGTCGAACGGCGTGCGCGACCTGCGCAAGCATGTGAAGTGGTACGTCCACGGCTTCCCGGTGGGCA
The DNA here is from genome assembly GCA_036397895.1 of Acidimicrobiales bacterium. Lineage (GTDB taxonomy): Bacteria > Actinomycetota > Acidimicrobiia > Acidimicrobiales > DASWIA01 > DASWIA01. The sequence continues at coordinate 10,230 of DASWIA010000001.1, forward strand.
GCGAGCTCAGGCGCCGGCTGGGGCTCATCGACACGCTCGACGACCTTGTCGCCCTCACCGATGAGCTGGTCGAGCGGCACGGCCCCATCGAGATGGACACCAACGGCTTGCTGGCCAAGCGCGGCCACACCCGCGGTCCCCAGCGCGTGGTGCTGCCGAGCGGCTGGTACGACCGGACCGACGACCCCACTCCGCCTGTCGGCGCCGACCTCGCCATCAGCGGCGGCTGAACCCGCGACCGGCGCGCCCGCCCGAGCCGTCGAGGTCCTCAGCCGACGTGGCCGAAGATGGCTTCCAGGCGTCCGGTCACCTCGTCGGTCAGGGCGTCGAGCACGTCGATGGCCGCCATGTTCTCTGTGACCTGCTCCACCCGGCTGGCACCGGTGATGACCGACGACACGTTGGGGTTGCGGGCGCACCAGGCCAGGGCCAGCTGAGCCGGAGTGCAGTCGAGCTCGCCGGCCAGCGTCACCATCTCTCCGACCTGGTGGTTGCGCTGCTCATCGGTGAGGTTCTCGGCCAGCCACTCGTAGCCCGTCAGCGACGCTCGACTGCCGTCGGGGATCCCGTCGACGTACTTGCCGGTGAGCAGGCCCGAGGCCAGCGGGCTCCAGGTGGTCAGGCCGAGGCCGTGGTCTTCGTAGAGACGGGCGTACTCCTTCTCGACCCGCTTGCGCCACAGCAGGTTGTACTGCGGCTGCTCGGTCACCGGGGCGTGGAGGTGGTGGCGCTCGGCGATGCCATAGGCCGCCCGCAGCTCGTCGGCGGTCCACTCCGACGTGCCCCAGTAGTGGGCCTTGCCGCTCGAGATGATGTCGGACATGGCCCATACCGTCTCCTCGATCGGTGTGTCGGGATCGGCGCGATGGCAGTAGATGAGGTCGAGGTGGTCGAACCCGAAGCGCTCGAGTGAGGCGTCGACCGCCTCCACCAGGTACTTGCGGTTGAGCGTGAACTTGGTGTGCGGGTTGTCGCGGACACCCCAGTAGTACTTCGACGACACGATGACGTCACGGCGGTCGACGTCGAGCTTGCGCAAGGCGTCGCCCATGATGCGCTCGCTCTCGCCACCGGCGTATGCCTCGGCGTTGTCGAGGAAGTTCACACCGGCATCGAGGGCGGCGCCGATGCAATCGGCGGCCAACCCGGTGTCGAGCTGGGGCCCGAACGTCACCCACGAGCCGAAGCTCAAGAGGCTCACCTTGAGTCCGCTGCGTCCAAGTCGGCGGTACGTCATCTCGGCCATCGTGCTGTCCCCCTGTGCAGGTCGATCGGCGGTAGCTGGCTTCGCGGCACCGGTCGCGGTCGCAAGGGTCGCGGTCGCAGCAGGGTGCCGCCGCGTGAGCCTATGGCCCGCTAACCGGCGTTCCTCCTCGATTGAGGCAGACCCTTCCCTAGCGCTCGGCTTGATCCACCGACGTGGGAGGTGGACGTCTCCATCGAAGGTGGTCGCAGTCGGGGTGGGGCTAGCGTCGATCGTGATGCCCACCGAAGGTCCGCGACTCGTCCGTCTCACCGTCGCCGACGATCCGGCGGCGTGGGAGAAGGCGGGCTTCACGGTGGATGAAGGCACCTGCTGGATCGACGATGTCGAGATGGTGCTCACCGGCGGACCGGGACGGGGATTGGTGTCGTGGACACTGACCGGCGTCGACGCCGGCGCGCTCCCGACCAGCAATGACTTCGCCGGGAACGGCGATGCCAATGACCACGGAGATGACGTCGACGGGTGGATCGACGGGCTCGCCACCCACCTCATCGGAGCCGGCGAGCTCAGCGCGGCCTCCCAGCGGACCCCCCATCCCAACGGCGTGACCTTCATCGATCACGTCGTGGTGCTCAGCCCCGACCTCGATCGTTCCACCGCGGTGCTCGAAAGGATCGGCATCAAGTCGCGACGGGTGCGCGACGTGGACGAGTCGCAGTACGGGTTCGAAGCCCGCCAGGTGTTCTTCCGGCTCGGCCGGCCGATCCTGGAGATGATCGGCCCGAAGGAGCCGCTGGGCGACGCCGGGGATCGGCCTCTGCACTGCTACGGGCTGGCCCACACCACCGACGACCTCGACGGCCTGGCGGCGCGTCTGGGTGATGACATCGGCGCGGTGAAGGATGCTGTGCAGTCGGGGCGGCGCATAGCCACGCTCCGCCACAAGGATCTCGGAGTCAGCCTGGCCACCGCCTTCATGAGCGACGGCCCCGGCTCGATCTGACCCCCCTCAGCAGATTCGGTGCAACAGGCCGGATCCCAGGTCGAGCCGGTAGCCGGCCACCGGGGTTCCGGCCGCCAGGACCGGGAGCGCCCTCAGCCGCTCGACGTCGGCACGCAGGGCATCTAGCTGGTCGCCATCGCCGGTGGTCAGGTAGTCGATGCGGGTGGCGAGATCGGCAGAACCACTGGCTCTTGAGACCGCCGCCACCGCGTCATCCTGGGTGACCGAGGCCATCCTGCAGTCGGTGTGAACCACCACTGCGACCCGCTTGACGCCCAGCACCGCCGCGGCCACCGCCAGGCTCCGCTCGACGTCGTCGGTGACGCGGGCCCCGGCGTTGCGGAGGAACTTGGCGTCGCCCGGTTCGAGCCCGAACATCCGCAGTGGATCGATGCGGGTATCGATGCAGGTGACGATGGCCACCGCTCGGCGGGCCATACCGGTAGGGACCTCGAGCCGGTAGCTGGCGGCGGCCGCCACATTGTCCGCCTCGATGTCGGCGAACTCGTCGGATGTCGGGTCGGACACAGCGGAGATTCGACTGCACGTCGATCGGGTTCCGCCACTCGACATCCTTTCGACCTGTCGACCTGTCGACCTGTCGACCGATACTTGACCGCGCGGTCAAGTGCGACCGATCATGCCGACCGGCATCCGGACTCACACCGCCGGCACCCGCCCGACCACTCACAAGGGGAACCAACGTGGCCGCCACCGAGACCCGCATCGAGGTCCGATCCGAGATCGACAGCTGGCTCGAGCAGAACTGGGATCCCGAGATCACCGTCGGCGAGTGGTGGGAGCGCCTGGGCCTGGCCGGCTGGTCAGCGCCCGGATGGCCGTCGGAGTGGTTCGGTCACGATCTCAGCCGGGGCGATGCCGTCGAGGTGCAGCACGCCATCTCCGAGTTCGGCGCCCTCGGGGCGCCGGGCGGGCTGGGGCTGTTGCTGGCCGGACCGACCATCGTCGATCACGGCAGCGACGAGCAGAAGGCGCTCTACCTGAGGGAGATCGTCACCGGGCAGAAGGCGTGGTGTCAACTGTTCAGCGAGCCGGGTGCCGGGTCGGATCTCGCCGGCCTCGGCTGCAAGGCCGACAAGGACGGGGACGAGTGGATCTTCAACGGGCAGAAGGTGTGGACGTCGGGCGGTCAGGTCGCTGATCTCGGCATGCTCATCGCTCGCACCGACCCCGACGCCCCCAAGCACGCCGGCATCACCTACTTCGCTCTGCCCATGCACCAGGAGGGCGTTGAGGTGCGCCCGCTGGTCGAGATGACGGGACGAGCGATGTTCAACGAGGTGTTCCTCACCGACGCCCGGGCACACGACAACACGATCATCGGTGGGCTCGGCAACGGGTGGGCCGTGGCCAACAGCACGCTCACCCATGAGCGGGCCGGCCTGGGCGCCGGAGGAGGTTCGGCCGCTGCCGGCGCTGCCGTTCCCGGGACGGTCATCGGCCATCTCGAGCGGCGTGTGGGCGACTTCGTGTCGAGTGGTCCCACCAAGCGCAAGTCCGGAGGGAGTGGTGGAGCGGTGGCTGGCCTCGGTCAGGCCTACGGGCTGCTGGTCGATCTGGCCAAGGGCAACGGGAAGATCAACGACCCCATCATCCGCCAGAAGCTGATGCGCCTCCGCACGATCAACGAGCTGGCCCGCATGGGCAACCTGCGAGCAAAGGCTGCCAAGGAAGCTGCCATCACCCTGCCCGGCTTCGGCAACCTCTCGAAGCTGTCGATGAGCCAGATCGTCAGCATGAGCCGCGACATCGGGCTCGACATCCTCGGAGCCGTGGGCACACTCCACGCCTACAAGGACGACGAGAAGGGCGCCCTCCACGAGGCCACCGGCAACCCCTTCGCTTCCATCGTTACCGAGATGGCGCTGTTCTCGCCGGCGCCGTCCATCTACGGCGGCACCGACCAGATCCAGCGCAACATCATCGGCGAGCGAGTGCTCGGCCTTCCCAAGGAGCCCGGCCCCGCCAAGACGACCGCCTACAAGGACCTCCCCAAGAACGGCTGAGCACCACTCAGCAGTCCGGCTCGCTGCCGGCTGCCGAATCGGGCGAGACGTGATCGCGGACCTTGCGGAGGATGCGTTCGAGCTGGGCGCGCTCACGTTCAGTCAGGGGCGCCACAAGGTTGGTGCCGATGTCGTCGAGGTGGGCCGGCACCGCGATCAGGATGCGGTTGAGACCGGAGGCGGTGAGCCCGGCGAACATCCCCCGACGATCGCTGGGGCAGGCAGCACGCATGACGAGACCCTGAGTCTCGAGGCGGTCGATGGCCCTGGTGAGACCACTGGCGGTCAGCCGCGTCTGGGCGGCGAGATCGGCCATCCGGAGCCGCTGGCCGGGCGACCGGGCCAGGCGGAGGAGGATCTCGAACCATTGCGAGGACAGACCCGTGCCGTCACGTAGGGAGTGCTCGAAGCGCGCCGCCAGTCCCTGAGCGCTCTCGAACAGCAGGCCGCTGAGGGTGAGTCGATCGTCGTCGAGCAGGGTCTCGGCGTCGGTGGCGGGTGTGACGGACATTACAGGCCACGGTAGCAGAACTTGTTGCGTCCGCAATCATCATCCGATATGGTTCCTTGCGTACACAACCTTTGTCCTCGAAAGGATCGCTGCAATGACTGCCACTCTCACCCCCACCCGCCAACTCGACGGCCGGTCGCTTCCCACCCCGGGCTCCTACCACCTCGACCCCAGCCACACCGAGGTCGGGTTCAAGGTCCGCCACCTGATGGTGTCGAAGATCCGAGGCCGCTTCGCCGACGTGTCCGGCATCGTGACCATCGCCGACGATCCACTGGAGTCCTCGGTGGAGGCGACCATCGGCGTGGCAAGCCTCGACACCCGCGATGAGGGGCGCGACGAACACCTACGCTCCGCCGACTTCTTCGACGTCGAGAACCATGCGACGATCACCTTCCGAAGCACCGGGGTGACTCACGCGGGCGGCGAGCATTACGCCGTCGCGGGCGACCTCACCATCAGGGGTGTCACGCAGCCCGTCACCCTCGACGCCACGTTCGAAGGCGGCCTCGTCGATCCGTGGGGCAATCCTCGGATCGGGTTCTCGGCCACGGCCGAGGTGGACCGGGACGACTTCAACGTGAGCTGGAACCAGGCCCTCGAGGCCGGCGGCGTGCTCGTCGGCAAGGCGGTCACGATCGAGATCGAGGCCGAGGCCGTGAGCCAGAGCTGACGACCCACGATCTCCCACCAACCGGCGACCCATCAACTGATGCGGTCTGGCTGATGCGGGTGACCTCCGGAGCGACAGATCTCGTCACCTGACTCTCGAGGCGGTCACACGTCGGCGAGGTGGAGCCGGACGCGGCGGCCACCAGAGCTGGTCGTGAACGCCACTTGGTGGGGCAGGTCCATGGCATCCACGAGGTGGGTCGAAGGCGACAGTACGGCAACGCGCCATCCGGCGAAGTGATCGGCCAGGAGATGCCCGAAGGCCGCCCACACGTCGCGAGGGTCCCGGCCCTCACGGGTGCGCTCGCCCCACGGTGGGTTGGACACGATCCAGCCCACCGGCGAGCGCACCGGTGGGGAGGCACCGGAGATTGCTCCCTGCTCGGTGGTGACCGCGGCATCGACACCCGCTCGCTCGAGGTTCCCCCTCGCTGCGCGCACGGCTCCGGCGTCCCGATCACGAGCAACGATCATGGGATTCGCCGGCTCGACGGCTGACGGCCGGGTGGCGGCGCTGGCCCAGGTCCCGCCTTCGAACGACGGCCACCGCTCGATGCCGTAGCGGCGATCGACCGCCGGCGGGAGAGCCGCGGCCCATCGGGCGGCTTCGACGACGACAGTCCCCGATCCGCAGAACGGGTCGAGGAGGGGAGCGCGTCGATCCCACCGGCTGGCTCGCAGCGCCGCCGCCGCCAACGTCGTGCGCAACGGTGCCTTGGCCGTGGCGAGCCGCCATCGGCGCCGGTCCAGGCCCTCGCCGGTCGCATCCACCCACACCAGCACCCGGTTGCGCCTCACCGAGACGTCGACCAGCTGCGTCGGTGTGTCATCGCCCTCACCAACCGCGACGGGACGGGCACCGCTACGGCGACCGATGGCCGTCGCCACCTCCGTCGCCACCGCGCCCTCGTTGCGGAGGGCCGACCGGCTCACGTCGACCCGCAGTCGAAGCGGAACCTCGGGCCGGCACCAGGCATCCCAACCGATCGCGGTGAGACCATCGGACAGGCCACCGACGTCTCGCGCCTCGAACGATGCGGCCTGCACCAGCACTCGCTCGGCGAGACGCGACCACACCAAGGTGACCATCGCCTCGCGGTCGCTCAGCCGGGCCGTGACCCCGGCGTGGGCCGAGCGCGGTGCGGCCCCGGTCAGCTCGGCGATCTCCTCGGTGACAAGCTCCTCCAGGCCCGGCGCGCACCAGATGCGCCAGACGTTGCGACTTCGACTCACTGCCCGAGGATGAACAGGCATCGAGTCCGGACGCAGAGAGCTGCCATGACCCACAGGGTGACCGACAGCCGGTCTCGCCGTCGACCGGTGAGCACTGGTGTGCCCAGCCCCCAGCCGCCGCGACAGACTCGGGCGAACGGACACGATCGTCTCACGGAGCAACCCATGGCCCCATCACCACTTGCCCTCACCCTCTCCCTCGCCGGTGTTGGCGTCTCCGAGGGGATCGCCCTCGCCGGACGCCTCGCCGACCATGGCTATGCCGCGGTGTGGGGGGCCGAGGTGCAGGGGCCCGAGATCTTCACCCAGCTCGGCGCGGTGGCAGCCACCACCGACCTCGACATCGGTGTCGCCGTCGTGCCGGCCCAGACCCGCACGCCGTTCGTCCTGGCAATGACCGCGCTGACCCTCTCGGAGATGAGCGGCGGACGGTTCTCGCTGGGGATCGGGGCGAGCAGCGAGAACATCGTCGAGAAGTGGGCAGGCCTGCCCTACGACAAGCCGCTCACCGACGTGCGCGAGTGCTACCAGGCGATTCGGCCGGTGCTCAACGGCGATCACTCGGCCTTCGAGGGATCTCGGGTGAAGCTGAGCTACCGGCCATACGGATCGGTACCCACGCCGATACCCCTGCTGCTTGGCGCCCTCAACCCGAGGTCGCTACGGATGGTTGGCGAGCTCGGGGCCGATGGGCTGTGCCTCAACCAGCAGTCGGTGACCTCGACCAAGCGCATGATCGATGAGGTGCGGGCTGGCGCGGCGGGGGCCGGCGTCGAGCTGCGACCCGACTTCGCGGTGGTGTCGCGCTACTTCTGCGCGGTGACCGACGACGTCGACTCCACCCGCGGCCTCATCAAGATGATCTTCGCCCCCTACGTAGCCACCGTGGGCTACAACAGGTTCCACCGCTGGCAGGGCTTCGAGGACGTGGCCCAGGGAGTGCTCGATGCCGGCCGGGACAAGGCGGCAGCGGCGGCAGCGATCAGCGACGAGTTCGTCGATGAAATCTTCTGCATCGGTTCGATCGACGACGTGTGCAACCGGCTGAAGGAGCACGTCGACGCCGGCCTCACCATGCCCACCCTGGTGCCGCTCGCTCCCAGCGTCGACGCCGCCGAGCAGATGCTCACCTCCATCGCCGACACCTGGCACGCCGCCTGACGCGGCGCGGGCAGCGCCTGGCGGCGCCGGCAGGTGTAGGTCTCCCGCGTGGCGAAGCGTCACACCGAGACGGGAACTGGCCCGCCTGCACCGTCCATCTCTGGGGAAGCCGATGTCCACCACCCGCCGCCGCACCGCCCTCTCGACGGTGGTCGTCACAGTGCTGGGCGTCGTGGCCCTGCCGCTGACACCGAGCCGGGCCGAGGCCGAGCTCCCCGCCGCCTTCGCCGGCTGCGAGACGGCCGAACAAGACATCACGGTCGGCGAGGTGTCGTGCCGGACGCTCGACGCCACCGCCACGCTCGGGGGGACGACCGGCTACTCGTATTTCGTCCCTGACGCCTGCGACAACGCTGCGGCCACCTGCCCCACGATCTACCTGTTGCACGGGTTCGGAGGTGACCACCGTTCGATGTTGGGGACGGGCGTCAACCCCAGCGCCTTCGTGAGCGCCCTCACTCACCGCCCGCGGCGTGATCCCGCCACGGTGTCGGACCCGTGGGTCGACGCCGACCCGGCGGGCTGGACCGAGACCGACTGGATCGACGCCGTCCTGATCTCGCCCCATGGCCGGACGCTCGAGGGTGGGTTCGGACCGGCGGCGGGCATCGACACGTTCTGGACCGACTGGAACCCGCGCTACTCCGGCGGCGGCGACCAGCAGAAGTACGACACACCGCCGCCCCGAGACGAGACGTTCCTGATCGACGTGCTCATCCCCCACGTCGAGTCCACCTTCGGGGTCGGCGTGGGGCGGGAGCATCGGGCGCTCACCGGCATCTCGCTCGGGGGGTACGGCACGTTCGCGCTCGGGCTCCGCCATCCCGACTTGTGGTCGGCGGTGGACTCGATCTCCGGTGCCCACAACTTCCTGTTCGCTCCCGGACTCGATCCGGTGTCGGCCCAAGCTCTGGTCGCCGTGCCCGTCTCACCGCCGCTCGACGTCGACCCCGTCCACCTCCCTGGTGCCGGTCCCAGCGTGCCGATCGCGTCGCTCCCCGAGCAGATGCAGGGATTCGCCGCGGCCCTGTTCGCCTTCGGAGACCCGGTGGCCGACCAGGCCTACTTCCGGGGCAGGATGCCTCGCGACCTGGCCATGAACGCCCGGGGTTGGTCCGGCGACGGTACCCAGTCGCTGACGGTGCGGTCGATCGTGAACGACGCCATCCCCCGGCGGGCCGACGACGTCACCGACTTCCCCGGCTACGTCGTGAGCCAGGCCTTCGAGGACATCGTGCTGGAGATGAACCTGACCCAGCAGGTGGCGTTCACCACGCAAGACATCGACCAGTCCTTCGAGATCCATCCGGGCATCCACTCGGGGCCGTACTGGAACCCGTGGCTGCGTGGCGAGCTGGAGCGACTCTACGCCCGCCTCGTTCACGCAGCCGATGATCTCGGCGAGGCGGTCCCGGCCGCAGCAACGTTCGACTTCCGCTCGAGCGACGCCGAGTTCTCGGTGTGGGGTTGGAACGTGTCCGTCGACCGTCCGACCGCCGAGTTCCTCGAGCTGCGCGACGTCTCGTGCGACTCGTTCACCGTCCGCGGTACGGGTGTGGTCACCGTGACCGTCCCCGCCGGGTGCGCGACGGGGGTGGACGGATCGAACGAGGTGACCCGAAACCTGGGGCCGAGCGCCCCGATCGACGAGCCCGCCGGCGTCGGCGCCCTCCCCCTGGTAGGGCAGGCGGTGACCGTCGATCTTCAACCCATCTGAGCGCACCGGTTCCCCCGCCCAGAGGGCGCGGGCCGGCTGGGGCTCCGAACCCCGCGCTCGAGCGTCAGCCCAGCAGCGCTGGAAGATCGTCGGCGTCGGTGTCGATGGCCTTGGCGATGCGGTCGGTGCCCTCGACACCCCACGCCCGCGGGCCCCACGCGGCGAGCTTGTCGCGGCTCACCACCTCGGGGGAGACCTCGGGGTTCCCGGCGCCGCCGCGGGGTGTCTCGGCCTCGGCCACCAGCTCGGTCCCGTCGGTGCGGCGGATGGTGACGCGTGCCGGGAAGGCCATGCGGAAGTCGCTGAGCGCCTCGTCGTCCCACAACCGGCGTGACCTCATGGCATCACGGACGGTACCGAGACCGCCGTCCGCCCGAAGGGCCCGAGCCAGCGCGCTGACCTCCGACCGACCGACGTGGAGCGCATCGCGGTCGCCGCGCACCTTGGCCAGGGCGCGACCCACCTTCCGAATCCCGCCCGCTCCGTCGAACATGGACCTGGGGGGCAGGAGCGGTGCCATGGCTCGGGCCGTGGTGAGGGTGAGCGACCAGTCATGGCGAAGCGTCACCTTCCGGGCCAGGTCACTGAGGGCGGCGTGGTTGTCGGTGAGCCACGCTTCGCTCGTCTCGGTCGGAGTCAGCCGTCCGGCCGCCACGGTGACGGCCACGTTCCACGGGATCGAGAAGTTGACGGTCACGGGGGTGGGCGGGCCGTCGGTCCCGTAGCGACGGGACAGGGCGTCCATCTCGCAGCTGAGCACGCTGGCGTCCACCACGATCTCGGCGATCTCGTCAGCAGCGGGGAGCGGGTCGATCGACAGGAGCGCGTCGACGGTGGTGTCGACGTACGCGCAACCGGGATACGGCTTGACGCTCAGGGTCCGGGTGGCCCAGCCCTCGCCCAGGCCGCCCAGCACAGCCGGCAGGGGGGTGTAGGCGAAGCCGGAGAAGAACCCCGCGTCGTGATCCAACACGTCGAGCGGGCCGGTGACGCCGGCGGCAGCGAGGCGGGCGGCGCGCAGTCCCATGACCGCCGGCTCCGACACCGTCAGCAGCTTCGAGTCGGGGGCCATGAACCCGGGCACGGTGGGACGGGGTGCCTGGTACAGCGACAACGCCAGGGCGTGCGCGAGCCGGGTTCGGTCGAGGCCCCACATCCGCCCGGCAGCCAGGGCGGTACCGGCGGAGTGGATGAACGACCACAGCTGACCGTTGAGCGGACCCACCAGGCACGCCCCGCCCAAGCGGGCCTCCACCTCGTTGGCGACGACCTGCGCCCCCAGCTGGTCGGCGGCCGAAGCGCCGGTCTGGGTCGCCACCAGCAGCGGCACAAGCACCGCGGTGTGGCCGGTGTGGCCGAAGCAGGCGTAGTCGTCGAAGTCGAGGGCGACGGCGAGGGCTGTGGCACCGTAGAGCGCATCGTCGAGCGGTACCCGACGGTCGGTGCCGATGAGGGCAACATCACCGTCAGGAGCCCACGACTCGATGCCTGCCAGCACCCGGCGGGACGCGGCGTCACCGGTCGACGCCGCCACCGCGGCCAGCACGGAGCGTCGCTGGGCCCGGTTGAGATCGACCACCTCGGCGGGGACGTCATCGAGCGCGAGGTCACACGCCCAATCAGCGAGTCGTTCGATCGTGGTGTGGGTGGCAGCCATCCGCCCACCGTATTACTGATTAGCCGATCAGTAACAGTCGGCGACTGACGGTGCCACCAACGGCCAGGGGTCCATGCGCTCGTAGGCCAGCGCCACGTCGAACAGGAGCTTGTCGGCATGGTGAGACGCGCACACCTGCACGCCGACCGGCAAGCCGCCGATCGTGCCGCAGGGGATCGACACCGCCGGGTTGCCACACAGGTTCGAGATCATGGTGAGCGCGCCCATCGACGTCAGCTCGGGGAACTTCTCGGTGGCGTAGTCCATGATGGCGTTGGGCGACTTCGGAGCGAAGGTGGCCATGGCACCGATGAGCCCCATCGACCCGCGGAAGGCGTACTTGGCCGCCCGGCTGTTCTGAGCCCGGCCGACGAAGCCGGTGTCGGTGGCCGACATCGACGCCTCGGCGTCGAACGCCGGGCCAGGGTTGGTGGCGCACAGGAGGAGGTCGAACTGGTCGAACGCCTCGGCCATCGCCTCGTTGGCCTGCACCCGCCGCTTCTCGGCCACCGCCGCGGTGTGCAGGTTGTACATGGCTGTCGACATGCGGATGCCGGTGGCCAGCTCCTCGGTGAGCAGCGGGGCGCACTTCGGCCACTCGGTCTGGAGGTCGGCGAGCAAGGTGGCCAGGTTGCCCATCATCCACTGGGCAGCCAGGTTCGGGATCTGGATCGAGTGGTCTACCAGGACCATTCCGGTCTCGTGGCACAGCGCCTCGGCCGCGTCCCGCAGATGGTCGGCGACGCCGGGATCGAGCATGCCGCCACCCAGATCAGGGACGAAAGCCACCTTGAGGCCGGCCAGGTCACGAGTGCCGAGGTCGGCCTCCCAGCCGTCGATGCGAGGCAGCGACGTGGGGTCATGGGTGTCGTAGCCCGAGCAGACGTCGTACCAGCGCGCCGCGTCACGAACCGACCGGGCCATGCACCCCAGCACCACGGTCGAGGGCCGGATGTAGGCCTCGGGACCGCGCGGGATGCGGCCGTAGGTGCCCTTCATGCCGAGCAGGCCGTTGTAGCCGGCCGGGATGCGGATCGACCCGCCGCCGTCGCCGCCGGTGGCGATAGTGACGAGACCGCCGGCAACAGCGGACCCCGAGCCCCCCGACGATCCGCCCGCCGTCTTCCCGTGCTGCCAGGGGTTGTGGCACACCCCGTTCAGCTTGGTGATCGACACGTTGAGCCCACCGAACTCCGACGCCGTGGTGAGGCCGACGGGGTTGGCGCCGCCCCGGTCGACGATCCGCTGCACCGAAGTGGAGGTGTATCTGGCCACCCGGTCCTTGAACACCAGCGAAGCCTCGGTGTAGGGCCAACCCTCGACGTGATCGAGCTCCTTGATGCCGATTGGTACCCCGCCGAAGGGTTTGGACACATCGGCGTCCTCGGCTGCTCGCCGCGCGCGATCGGGATCGAGGAACGAGAAGCAGTTGAGATCGGAAGCCTCGATGGCGGCCAGCGTGGCATCGAGCTCGTCGACGGGAGAGCGCTCGCCGGCGCGGAAGGCGTCGACCAGCGAGCAGGCATCTCCCGACCAGGGCGCATCAGTCATACCGGGAATCGTCCCACGCCTGCGCACCCCACGACGGCGGGTGCGGCAGGCCTACTCGACGAGGACCTGCCGGACGACCTGACGGGAGGTGCCGTCGGTGGCACGCCGGCGGCGAACCGTCGTCTCCAACGACGCGATGGCGTCGAGCAGGTCGCGCTCGCTCTCGTCGTCGGACACCGTGGCCGCTGCCCGCGACAGGTGCTGGCGAAGGCGGCCGATGTCGACGGACAGATCACGCCGGCGACGGGCGGCCAAGACCGACGGGGCCGGCGTGCGGAGATCACGGACCAGGCCCAACCACGACCCCATCTTGAGCAGGTAGTACGTGACGTCGATCTCGTACCAGGCGAATCCCTGCCGCGCGCACGCTGGATGGTGGTGGTGGTTGTTGTGCCAGCCTTCCCCCATGGTGAGGACCGCGACCAGCGGGTTGTTGCGGCTGGAGTCGGGTGTGGCGAACCGCCGCCACCCCCAGATGTGGGCCACCGAGTTCACCGAGAACGTCGTGTGCCACAGCAGCACGGTCGAGGTGAAGAAGCCGACGACCAGGCCGCTCCAGCCGGCGATGAGGAACGACGCGATGGCGAACGACCACGGCGCGATCCAATCGTGGCGGTCGAGGAACCGCAGCTCGGGGAACCGGGCGAAGTCCTCGATGCCGGAGTGTTCACCGGTTCCGTACTCGCCGGAGAGCACCCAGCCGATGTGGCTCCACCAGAACCCCTTCTGAGGTGAGTGCGGGTCGCCCTCGGTGTCGGAGGCCCGGTGGTGCTGGCGATGGTTGGACGCCCACCACAGCGGCCCCTTCTGGGCCGCGGCCGCACCGACGAAGGCCACGGCGAGCTGGGGGATGCGGGCCAACCGGAACGCCCGGTGGGCGAAGTAGCGGTGGTAGCCGGCGGTGATGGCGAACATGCGGAGCCAGTAGAGGACCAGCCCCAGCACCACTGCCTCGGCGGTGACCCCCGTGAACACGGCGAGCAGAGGTGTCAGGTGCACGGCCAGGAACGGTGCTGATGACCTCCAGGCGACACGGTGCGCATGGCGCGGCGTGGGCAGGGACATGGCGAGCGGATCTCCGGGGCGGCGGCAGGGAGCACCCAGCCTACTCATGAGTAGGGAGGTCCCGGCCATCGAGCCGGGCGTTCAGCGGGACCGGGTCAGCGGGACCGGGTGAGTGGGACCGGTCAGCGGAGTCGGTCGACGACGGTGAACAGCGACGCGCTGACCTCGTCGGGCGGTCGCGCTGCGTCCACGGTGCGCAGAACTCCACGTGACTCGTAGAAGTCGAGCAGCGGCTGCGTCTGGCGGTGATAGACGTCGAGCCGGCGCCCGATGATCTCGGGATCGGCGTCGTCCGTCCGGCCCTTGGTCGCTCGCGCTGCGAGCCGTTCCACCACGATGTCGTCGGGGACCTCGAGGTGCAGCGCGGCGTCGGCGGTGATGCCTCTCAGCATCCCGATCTCGTACGCGGCCAGGGCCTGCTCGAGGGTCCGGGGCACACCGTCGAGGATGTACCCGCCCGTCTCCACCGCCGCGAACACCTCGTCGGTCATGACCTCGAGCAGCAGCCGATCGGGCACCAGGTCGCCGCGTTCCATGTACTGCTCGACCTGCTCACCGATCTCGGTGCCGGCCTCGACGTGGCGGCGAAGGATCTCGCCGCTCGACACGTGGGTGATGCCGTACCGCTCCGCCAGGACGTTCCCTTGGGTGCCTTTGCCTGAACCAGGTGCGCCCAGGAGGATCAGCTTCACCTGCGGCAACCTAGTGGCGCGCTGGTTCGGCGGCGCGGCCTCGCCTGCGGGGCTGGCGTCATAGGCCACAAGCGGTACAATTGACCCCGTCCGTGGATTGCACACGACGGGGGGAAGACGTCATGCGACGAATCATCGGTCTGGGAGCACTGCTGGGACTGCTGACGACCATGGGGCTCATCGCTCCGGGGGCGCAGGCCATCCACTTCTTCGAGGGCTGCACCGAGCTCGGTTCAGACGCCGGCGATGGTGACGCCGTCGTGGCTGTTCAGGGCTTCGCGTTCACCGACGAGGCGACCGGATCGCCGGTCACGACCATCAGCGCCGGCGAGTCGGTCACCTGGCAGTTCGCCGACCCCTTCTGCCACTCAGTCACGTTCGAGATCTCACCCGATGGCCTCGATCCGGGAGAGGGCAACGCCAACCTCGTCAAGGCTTCCGATGAAGGTGACAACACCATCACCGTTCCCTTCGAGGAGCCCGGTGTGATCACCTACTACTGCTCCCACCACTGGCCAGTCGGCATGGCGGGCACAGTGATCGTCACCCCGTAATCCCTCAGATCTCCCCGCGCGCCGCGTCGCGCACCGATACCTTCTGGCGGTAGTGCACAACATCGTCGATCCCGTCATCCCGTGCTGAGCGCGCTGGTCCTCGTCGGCGGCGGACTGTACGCCGGTCACCGCCTCGAGTCGGTGTGGGGACTGCCCCCCGCTGTCGGAGGAATGGTCATCGTGGCCGCCTTGTGCCTGGTTCGGCCCCAGATGGCCGCTCGGGCCGAACCCGCCACCAACCGCCTCATCGGGTGGATGGGCCTGTTCTTCGTGCCGGCGCTGGTCACCGTCGCCCAGTCCTGGAGCGTCTTGGGCGAACGCTGGTGGACGACCGTTGCCGCCCTGATCTTGAGCACGCCGGTGGGTGTCGTCGTGTCGGTGACCGTGTACCGCTCGCTTCAGCGTCTCAGCGGCAGCGGTGCGGGCCGCGGCGACCCGGCTGTTGCCGGAGGACCGGGTGGAACCGGGACGAGACCATGAGCATCGACCTCGTCACGTTGCATGACGGTGTCCTCGCTACCGTGTGGACGCTGTTCACGTTGGTGGTGTTCGGGTTCTTCCGGTTCCTCGAGCGTCGGAGGCCCTCAAACCTCAGCCGTCAGGCGATCCTGGCCACGGCCCTGGTCGTGGCGGCTGTGCTGTGGGTCCTCGACACCGACAGCGCCGGCTACGACCGGCACACCTCGTCGCTCACGTGGATGCTCGGCCCCGCCACCGTCGCGCTCGGCGTGCCACTGGCCCGCCGGCTGGTGGCGACCCGCCAGCGGCTGGTTCCGCTGCTGGTGGCCATCGTTGCCGGAGGTGCGGCGGCCGGTGGCACGGCCGTAGGGGTGGCCTGGCTGACCAATGGGCCCGATGCTCTCCGCATCCCCCTCAGCGCCAAGTCGATCACCACCCCGATCGCGCTCGCCGTCACCGAACCCGAGGGGGCTGCGGCTGGACTCGTCGCCGGACTCGTCATCGTCACCGGCGTGCTCGGGGCGGTGCTGGTCCCGGCGGTGCTGCGTCGCCTGGGAGCCACCGATCCCACCGAGATCGGCATCGCCATGGGCACCACCAGCCACGCCATCGGCACCGCCTCTCTCGCCCGCCACGCCCCGCTGGCCGTCGGTATGTCGGGACTGGCGCTTGCCGTCAACGGCGCCGCGACCTCGATCTGGCTACCCGTCGTCTACACCCTCGCCAGCAACTGAGCTCGACGCCGGTCCAACCCCCCCTCCGCCGCTCAGCTCTCCTCGGCGTGGGTGACGGGATCCTCACCCATCCACAGGCGCAGGGTGTTCTTCAGCTTGGTCTGCTGGATGAAGATGTCGTGCTCGGGCCCGGCCGCGCCCGATGTCTGGGGTGACTTGAAGTAGAAGCTGAGCCACTCCTGTACGCCCGACTGCCCGGCACGATGGGCGAGGTCCATGAACAGCGCCAGGTCCAACACGATTGGCGCCGCCAGGATGGAGTCGCGGCACAGGAAGTTGATCTTGATCTGCATCGGATAGCCCATCCACCCGAAGATGTCGATGTTGTCCCATCCCTCCTTGTTGTCGCCGCGGGGCGGGTAGTAGTTGATCCGCACGACGTGGTCGATGTTGTCGTACAGGTCGGGGTACACCTCGGGTTGGAGGATGGTGTCGAGCACACCGAGCTTGGACACCTCCTTGGACTTGAACGACTCGGGGTCGTCGAGGACCTCGCCGTCGCGATTGCCCAAGATGTTGGTGGAGTACCAACCGCGCAACCCCAACATGCGGGCCTTCAGTCCCGGAGCGATCAGCGTCTTCATGAGCGTCTGGCCGGTCTTGAAGTCCTTGCCACAGATCGGCACACCCTCGATCTCGGCCAGCTCCAACATGGCCGGTAGGTCGACCGTCAGGTTGGGGGCACCGTTGGCGAACGGCACCCCCGAACGCAGGGCGGCGTAGGCATAGATCTGGGAAGGAGCGATCTGGGGGTCGTCGCCCTTCAGGCCCATCTCGAACGACGCCACGCTGGTGTGAACGGCGGCGGGCTCGCGGTAGACCTCGGTGGAGCCGCACCACACCATCACCACTCGTTCCAGATCGTTGTCACTACGGAAGCGCGCGATGTCGGCGATGAGCGCCTCGGCCATCTCCCACTTGGTCCCCGTCTTGACCCTGGTTCCGTCGAGCCTCTTCACCCACTCCTGGTCGAACACCGCGTCCATGGCGACGACGCCCTCGAGCTCGGCGGAGACGGGAGCCAGGTCGCGCTCTTCGAGCACGCCCGACGTGCGGGCCGCCTCGAGGGCATTGGCCGAGATCGGATCCCAACCACCGAAGACCAGATCGTCGAGCCCGGCGATGGGGGCGAACTCCCGGATGAGGGGGTTGCGCCCGTTGGCACGATCACCCAGGCGGATGTGAGCCATCTGGCTGAGCGAGCCGATGGGGACGGCGTGGCCGCCCCGGGCGGCGAGGACGCCGGCGACGAACGTGGAGGCAACGGCCCCGAGGCCAGGCGTGAGCACACCGAGGCGGCCGGAGGAGGGGGCGATGTCGATGGGTGCAGACATGGCGCGAGAGCCTACGGACACCACGGGCCAGGCGCGCCATCCACGGCGCCGTCACACAACTCCGAGGGCGTCCCAGAACCAGGCCACGACGGTGACCAGGAGCAGAAGCCCAGCGACATCGAGTAGGGACCCCGTGCGCAGGATCTCGCCAGCGGTGAAGAGCCCGGTGTCGTAGGCCAGCATGGTGGGTGGGGTGCCGATGACCAGGGCGAAATCAATCGAGGTCGCCACCGCTATGACGAGGGTGAGCAGCACCGGGTCGATGCCGATGAGACCGGCGAGGGGGATCGCCAGCGGCACGAGCGTGGCCGCCGCCGCCGTGTTGGAGGCGACGGTGGTGAGGGCAAGGGACACGCCGGCTACCGCAGTGATGGCCACCAGCGAGGGCCAATCGGCCACCGAGGTGAGCCGGGGCGGGCCGCCACGACCCGGTCGTCATCGACCCCCGGCGACGACCTCCACCCGCTCGGTCGCTCCCACGTCGACGGGGACCGTGATCTGTTCGCCACCTGCTCGCTCCACGACGAGGACACCCGACCCCGATGCCCAGGACGCCGGCGCCGACGCGGCGAGGACGACCGCCGACGTCGCGGCCAGACCGAGCACGAATGCCGCCGTCCGCCACGTCGGGCGGGTCGGTCGGCGATCAGCGGGCTCGCCCCAACCGGCGACCAGATCCTCATCACCGTCATCGGACCCGTTCCGCATCGTGTCAGCAGTCGGCGAGATCGCGGCGGCCGCTCAAGGGACCATCCGGACAGGGACCTCGTAGACGTTGATCTGGCTGCCGTCCTGGGCACTGTCCTCGAATCCGATGACCGCGCCGAGACGACCGGCGAGGGAAGGGTCCAACTCGTACGACACGTCGACGGTGAACGTCCCCCACACCCCGCTCCCCGCGGTGGCGGTGGTGAACGCCTCGGCGACGATCCGTCCCTCAGGGTCGGTCACGTTGACCTGAACCGTGGCCTCGAACGTGTTCGACCAGCCCGTCACGGTCAGCGGGGAGGAGACCTCCTCGAACGGAACGGGCGACTCGACGAGTACGAGAGGCACGACGTTCTCCATGTCGGCGCGGTCGACCTCGGTCGCAGCCACACCCTCGCCGCCGATGCCTTCGGTGGCTTCTTCGCCGTCGAGCCAGATGGTGACGGCGTCAACCGTGTCGAACTGGGTGAGGGTGAACACGACCTGGGCCACCCGGAGCTGCACAGACAGGCTGCCGCCACCGCTGGCGAAGTCGCCCGACAGGTCGACGATGGCCACACCGTCGGCGATGGTGACGTCCAACAGCTCGGTGCCGTCGGGGATGGCGCTCGACATCCCGATGCCGGTCTCGCCATCGGAGGGACCGTCGAGCAGCGCCTCGATGGCCTCCCGCCCGACTGCGGGAGGCACGACCGCTCGACCGGCTGTAGCAACCATCTCGCCGGCGACGAAGTAGACGCGCACCGCCGCGGCATCGTCGCCATCGGGCGGAGCGGTGGTCGTGGTGTCACCGGCGGTGGTCGTGGTGCCGTCGACGGCGGTGGGACTGTCGTCACCGTTGGAGCAGGCGGCCAGGCCGGTTGCGGCCATCACCGAGATCACCAGCACGGCGATGCGTCGAGTCATCGGCCCATCGTTGCACCGCTGCGCCACCGGCGCGTCAAGCACGCGTCTGCGGCGCGCGTCCGGCACGCACCACTGGGTGGCATAGCGTTGGGACCTTCGTCGATCCAACTGGAGGACCCATGGCCACCAACCCCATCCCCGAGGGAGCCGAAGGGCTCATCCCCTACCTGCTGCTCGACGGCGCCGCCGACGCAATCGACTTCTACGCGAAGGCCTTCGACGCCACCGAGCTGTTCCGGATGCCCATGCCCGGCGGCCTCATCGGACACGCCGAGATCGAGATCGACGGCAACCGCATCTTCCTCGCCGACGCGCCCGAGGACATGCCTGGCTCCGGCCGGAGTCCCAAGAAGCTGGGCGGATCCTCAGTCCTGATCCACCGCTACGTCATTGACTGCGATGCCGCCTTCGATCAGGCCGTGGCGGCCGGCGCCACCCCGGTGCGCCCGCCTGAAGACCAGTTCTACGGCGACCGTGCCGCGCTGGTCGAGGATCCATTCGGTCACTTGTGGTCGATGCACACCCACATCCGCGACGTCCCGCCCGAGGAGATGCAAGCTGCGATGGAGGCGATGGGAGGCGACTGAGGAACGCGTCGGGCCGGAGGTCAGCGGCCCGGCGAGCCGGCCTCCTCGCCGAGGATTACAGCAGCGACTTCAGAAGGGCCCGGGTGCGCGCCGTCTCGTCGGGGTCGGCGCCGAACTCGACGGCGGCAAAATCGGTGACGCCGGCATCGGAACAAGCCTGGATTCCGTGCTCGACGTCGTCCTCACGGCCGACGATGGCCACATCGGCCGGACCGTCGACGCCTTCTCGGTCGAGCATGGCCCGGTACGACGGAAGGTCCCGGTAGATGGCGAACAGCTCGTTGGCTCGGGCCCGGGTCGCCTCGATGTCGTCGGTGACACACACCGGCAGCCCGGCACCGATGCGTGGGGCTGGACGCCCGGCGGCCGCTGCCGCGGCGGTGATGCTCGGAACGATGTGGGACGCGAGGGTCTTGGGGCCAGTCATCCAGGTGATGGTGCCGTCGGCGACCGTGCCCGCCAGCTCGAGCATCCTCGGACCGAGCGCGGCGACGAGCACTGGGGGTGTCGGCACCCCACTGATCGACAGTGCTCCGTGGCAGGTGAGGTCCTGGCCGCTCACCGACGCGCTCTCGCCCCGCACCAGGGGAATCAGGGCCGACAGGTACTCCCGCATGTGACGCAGCGGCTTGCCGTAGCTGTACCCCCACATGGACTCGACCACGATCTGGTGCGACAGGCCGATCCCGAGCGTGAATCGTCCACCGGCGAGGGCGTTGGCGGTAAGGGCCTGCTGGGCCATGACCATCGGATGGCGGGGGAAGGTCGGGACCACCGACGTGCCGATCTCGATGCCGGGCACCTCGCGTCCGATCACGCCGGCCACCGCCATGGCGTCGAACCCGAAGATCTGGGGAACCCAGTACCCGGCGAATCCGTCATCGGCCGCTCCGCGGGCGCCGTCGACCAGTCCATCGAGATCCTGGGCACTGGCGAAGATGCCGATGCGCATGGTCATACCTTTCCTGCCGCGGCTGCCGCGCGGGCTCGGATCCGGGCCTGGACCTCTGGGCGGCGAAGGGGCGGAACGGTCGCGGGTGGCTCGAGCACTCGCAACGTCGTGATGTTTCGGCACATGCTCCAGACGCTACGCGCCCGGGCGGACGGTCGGCACCCAATGCCGGCCAACGAGCTCACCTACTGGTCCGCGCCTACTGGTCCGATCCGTCCCGCCCGCGCCCTCCCCCTTGCCGTTGGGTGGGATGAGCGGTGCGGGTGAATCGTGAGACGATGGGGGCGTGCCGCCGATCCACCGCCCCGCCGCGACGACCGGACCGGTCGGCGAGGAGCCAACCGACACCCTCGGCCGTCCGCTGCGCGACCTGCGGGTGTCGGTCACCGATCGCTGCAACTTCCGCTGCCCCTACTGCATGCCCCGCGACCAGTTCGGTCCCGACCACGCCTTCCTCGCCCGGTCTGACCTCCTGACGTTCGAGGAGATCACTCGAGTCGCCACCGCCGCTGCAGACCTGGGCGTCGGCAAGGTCCGACTCACTGGCGGCGAGCCGCTGTTGCGGCACGACCTCCCTTCCCTGGTGGGGATGCTGGCGACGATCGACGGCATCGACGACCTTGCCCTGACCACGAACGGCTCGTTGCTCACCCACGACCTCGCCGCTGACCTTGCCGATGCCGGACTCGACCGCGTGACGGTGAGCCTCGACTCGTTGGACCCGAGAACTTTCTCGTCGATGTCGGACACCAAGATCCCCCTCGAGCGCGTCATCGACGGCATCGACGCCGCCATCGCCGCGGGCCTCGCCCCCGTCAAGCTCAACTGCGTGGTGCAGCGAGGGCGCAACGAACACGAGGTAGCCGATCTGGTCACCTTCGCCATGGGCCGTGGCGCCATCATGCGGTTCATCGAGTACATGGACGTCGGCACCACCAACGGGTGGGACGCCGACAATGTCGTGCCAGCCGCTGAGATCCTCGAGCGGGTCGCGACCGTGCACCCGCTGGAACCGATCGGCAACCGGCCCCGAGGCGAAGTGGCGTCCCGCTATCGGATCGCCGGGTGCGAGACGGAGATCGGGATCGTGGCCTCGGTCACCGCACCGTTCTGTGGCGACTGCTCGCGGCTGCGGCTGTCGGCCATCGGAGAGCTCTTCACCTGCCTGTTCGCCGCCCGCGGCCACGACCTTCGCGCTCTCGTCCGGGACGGCGCCGACCGCCGCGCCATCGGCGACGAGATCGCTGCGGTGTGGATGGCCCGCACCGATCGCTACAGCGAGCAGCGAGCGGGCACCCCGGTGACGCTCAGCACTCCGCGAGTCGAGATGTCCTACATCGGGGGCTGACACGATCCATACCGAGCCTCGCCGAGACGATGAAGGCCGCCGCCTGATCCGCGCTTTGCGGGCCCCGGCCCGCACCGGCATCGGCCAGGCCGCTGCCGGCGATCCCGCGAGGTCAGTGGGGTGGATGTCGCCCGGTCGGCGTGGACTCACCAGCGTCATAATCGCCGGTGTGCTCGCGGGATCGGCCTGCTTGTCCGATGACCCCACGATCACGGCTGGTTCCGCCACAGCCACCACGACGCTTGCCGTGGGCTCCGGCACTGGCCGCCCATCATCGGAGACGACGAGCGACACCCCCACTCCGCCGACCACCGCGCCCCTGCTGGCGACCACTACGACGCCCCGTCCACGCGTCGTCCACGAGCAGGCCCACGCACCCTTCGCCTTCGTCGGTGGGGTCACGCTGCTCCACCCGTCCGATCGCGTGGAGCGGGTCGGCTTCCACGAGGCCAACCACGACGGTGCCCGCCAGATGGAGATCGCCGCGACAGCCGCGGCGCCGTTCGTCATGGAGACCCGAGACCGCCCGACGGGTTCGCGCACGGCCGCCGATGTCGTCGTGGATCCCGATCGACCGATCCGGTCACCGGTGTCGGGCACGGTGCGACGGGCCGGGTCCTATGTCCTCTACTGCGACTACTCCGACGACTTCGTGGTGATCGAACCCGACGACCATCCCGGTTGGGAGGTGAAGTTGCTGCACATCGACGGTGTGGCCGTGACCCTGGGTGAACGCGTGGAGGCGGGCGTCACGCTGCTGGCGCCGCGGCCTACGCGCTTGGCGTTCGAGTCGCAGGTCGAGGAGGACACGGCGACGCCGCCCTGGCCCCACGTGCACATCGAGGTGGTCGATCCCGAGATTCCCGACATCCCCGACCCCGACGGCGGGTGCCCTTGAACCTACGCGTCTCGCGAAATGCGGTGGGATGTGGGGCTGGTGAGACGGGTCGGGCGAACCGGTCAGACGGTCGCGGACTCGGCCACGATGTGGGTGATGGGGATCTCCGGGTGAGCCCGGTTGAGGCGCCCCGGGACGTCCATGTTCCACCAGCGGGAAACGCCTTGGGGCAGGGTCGACAGGATGATCCCGGCGAACGCGTCGTGGCCTTCGCGGCGTAGCACGGTGTCAACGGCGTAAACCGGGCTGGCATCGCCGATCTCTCCGTCGGCGCCGATGCCCATCTCGGCCACGATCTCCAGGATCCCGTCGAGCCGGTCCCGGGCGGCGGCCTCGACCTGTCCTTCGGTCCACTGCCGGTCGGTTGGGTGGAACACGGGGACGACCAGGTGGAACTGGCAGTCGCCGTGTTCGGCTCGGAGCTGGCGGAGGTGCTCCATGAGGTGCTCACCTCCGAGCGTGCGATGGGCGACGACGAGGTATCGGCGCATCGTGCCTCCTTCTAGCCGAATGCGGCCTGGCGGCGGCCGCTGGGCATCGGGTGTGAACCCTCGCTTGGAGGGTACGCCTCTCAACGGCTCCTGTGAACCGGGTCCTTCGACCGCTGAGGCCGATTGTTACGGATGCGGGCCGTGACCGCGGCGGTCACCTCCCGTGGAGGTACGACCCGCCATGCCCCCAGGATCGCCACCGCAGGCTGCGGCGCATCTCGACCGCGGCCGCCACGACTACGAACGACATCCAGATACCAATTGCCAGCCATAGAACGTCCATGATCTCCCCCTCGTCGCCAATCACGGTGACGTGTGACCTTCAGTACAACGATGCAATCACCCTGGGGATTCCATCGGGACAGAGCCGGTGCGGCGCGGCACGGGTTCAGGGGTTGTCGGATCCACCCGATTCCGTCACCAAGGGGACGAAGGCCACCGGGCAGACCCGGGCGGTGCGAGTGCGGTCGCCTTCGCGTCGCACGCAGAGGAGATCTTGGCCCCAGGAACGGCCGATAGGGATCACCAACCGGCCCCCGTCCACCAGCTGCTCCACGAGGGGTCGGGGGACGTCGGGCGCGGCTGCCGACACGATGATCGCCTGATAGGGCGCAGCCGGTGACCACCCCGCCGATCCGTCTGCGTGGATCACGTCGACGTTGTCGAAGCCAAGGCGAGCGAGTCGGGCCCGAGCGGCTTCAGCCAGGGGACCGTGACGTTCGACGGCCCACACGTGGCCTGCGCAACGGGAGAACACGGCGGCCGCGTAACCCGAGCCGGCGCCGATCTCGAGCACACGATCGGCGCCGGTCAACTCGGCCACCTGGGCCATGAGGGCCACGATGTAGGGCTGCGAGATCGTCTGGTCGCAGCCGATGGCCAGGGGTCGATCGTCGTACGCGGCCTCGGTGTGGTCGATCGGCACGAACTCGTGGCGAGGCACATCCGCCATGGCGGCGAGCACGGCCGCATCGCTGATGTCCCGTCTCTCGAGCTGGTCCGCTACCAGGCGAGCTCGTTGACGGGCGAAGTCGTCGTCAGTCACCTTGATCCCCGATGCAGGCATCGGGCGATCCGCGCATCGTCGCCCGGGCCCACGGCACCGAGCAGGCGCGGCTCGTTGCTCAGAGCTTCAGCTCAGCTGGACGGTGCTCGAACTCCTCGATCCGATCGGAACAGGTGTGGAGAAGCTGGTGGGCGAGGTCATTGAGCGCTCGCGCCACGGCCAGCTCGTCACCGATCACTGGGCGGTCGGGATCAGAAGGATTGCGTCGAGCCCGACCCCAAGCCGAGAACTGGTCGTGGTCGATGCCCATGGTGACCTTGGCCTCGGTGTGGTCAGTGTGCTCCATGACCTCGATGTCCATGGAGTAGCTCTTGGTGGACAGCATCGTCTCCTCCTTCGCACACCGCGACGAGGGCGCACAGGCGCACGCCAACCCACGGCGTCAGTCCCATTGTGCCGGTGCGGAGCGGGAAGGACCAGGGGAAGATGGCACCGTGACCGAAGGACCAACGGCAAACACGACGAACACGACGACCGCCGCGCATCGGGCTCGGCCTCGGCGATCTCTGCGAGGTTCAGCGATGCAAGGAGGGAAGGAGCTCGGTGAGCCCGGCGATAGATCGGATCTCGTCCGCGGCTAGGGGCCTGGCGAAGAGGAAGCCCTGGCCGTTGGGGCAGCCCAGCCGCTGCAGGGCTTCGAGCTGGTCGGGGTGCTCGATGCCCTCGGCGACGACGTCGAGTCCGAGGGTGGTGCATAGGGTGACGATGGCCTCGCCGACGACGGATCGTTCTCCATAGCGGAGGTCGTCGACGAATGACTTGTCGAGCTTCAGGGTGTCGACGGGGAGGTCCTTGAGGTAGGCGAGTGACGAGTAGCCGGTGCCGAAGTCGTCAATGGCGACGCGAACGCCGAGGGAGCGAAGCTGCTGGAGCACATCGAGGACGGCGGGGACGCCCCCCACGAGTCCGCTCTCGGTGACTTCGAGCATGAGCGTGCCGGGCACCAGATCGACGCAGTCGAGGAGGTTCGCGACGATTGCCGGGAACGTGGGATCCTCGAGCTGTCGCGTCGACACGTTGACACTGATCACGAGCGGCAAGCTCGTCTCGCGTTGCCAGGCGCCGGCCTGGACCAGAGCCATTTCGAGGATCCGGGCTCCGAGACGGAAGATCAGCGGCGCCTCCTCGACCACGGTGATGAACTCGCTCGGGTGGAGCAGTCCCCTTGAGGGGTGCATCCAGCGGACGAGCGCCTCGTAACCGTAGATCTCACCGGAGTCGAGCCTGACGAGCGGCTGGTAGTGAAGCACGAACTGGTCTTCGTCGAAGCCGTCATTGAGCTCGCTCTCGAGGTCCAGGCGCTCGACGACGTCATCCAGCATCCATGGCTCGTACGCCTCGACTCTGGACTTGCCGAGACGCTTCGCGACGTACATGGCGAGATCGGCGTTGCGGAGAAGAACGTCCTCATCTGGTTCGGTCGGCGACGTCATGGCGACGCCGACGCTCGCGGTGATGACCACGCTGCGCCCACCAACGGCGAACGGAGCCACCAGGCAGTCGACGAGTCGTGTCGCGACGTCGACCGCCTCGCGCTCGGATTGAACGTCCTCGACGAGGACGGCGAACTCGTCGCCACCCAACCGCGCCAGGGTGTGCTCCTGGCGAAGGTTGGCTTCCAAACGGTGGGCGACGTCGACCAGAAGCACGTCGCCCGTCTCGTGCCCAAGGCTGTCGTTGATCTCCTTGAAGCCGTCGAGGTCGATGAGCATGACAGCATGAGCCACGGGGCGGCGATTGCCGCGGGCGGCCGCGTGAGCCAATCTGTCAGCGAACAGAGTGCGGTTGGCCAGCCCCGTGAGATCGTCGTGGAAGGCACGGTGACGAAGCTCCGTCTCGAGACGCTTCTGCTCGGTGATGTCGCGAGCGTTGAGCACCAACCCGTGAACCGACGGCACATCGACGAGGTCCCTGACTGTCGACTCCATTTGAACCCACGATCCGTCGTTGCGTCGAAGCCGGAACTCAATGACCTCGGTGGATCCGTCGTCCTTGGTGGCTCGTGCCAGGGCGACCTGCAGTCGGGTGAGATCGTCGGCGTGGACGGCGTCGGCCAGCTTCGTCCCCGGGAGGATGGCATCTGGGCCCAAGATCACCTCCCCGGCCGGGCTGCAGTACTCAATGCGCCCGTCCCGCTCGACCACGAGAACAAGATCCGAGGACTGCTGCACGAGCGACCGGAATCGGTGCGCGCTCAGCAACAACGCGTCCTGCGCGCGAAGCAGGCTTGACCGGGCGCGACGCCACTGCATCGTCCCCATACCGGCCGCCACGGTGAGCGTCAGCCCGCTCAGCACGAGCAGGAACCGCTGTGAGCGCTGCTTGGCTGCCGCATCAGCACGGACCGATAGCTGAGTCCGCTTCTCCACGATGTCATAGGATCGCTTCACGTCCACTTCGAGCGTCGCCACGCTCTGGAGCGTCGCGTCGACGATCGCCGGCCATTGGCTGACGGGGAGCCCATCGAGTTCGTCGAGTACGGCTCCGATCTCCCCGGCAGTCTCCTGCACCCGAGTGATCGTGGCCTTGGCCCCGTCCCGTGGATCGGGGTTTGCCGCGATCACGCTTGTCTGCATCTGCAGCAGGCCGAGCTTTGTTCGGGCTTCGTCGAGGTCGTCGCGCCCGTCGAGGTTCACCACGGCCACCTGCAGCTGAAGGGCCTGCCGTTGCGCGTTCGCCATCACCGTGAGGTCCATCGTCTCGGTCGACAGCCCCCCTCCCAGCAGCACGAACGTCTGCCCCACGAGGAGCAACGACGCGACCGCGGCGGCAACGATGACGGGGAGCATCCACCGCTGAGCTCCTGTCGCGCTCAACGGATCAGATCTCGAGATAGATGCTTGCGAGGCTCCAGATCCAGAGGTCTGTGTCCTGGCCGAGCTTCGCCTCGTCGAGGAAGACGACCCGAATCGGCCCGCCGTTCGAGATGGCGATCCGCTCGCCGTCGACGCTCGTCGCCACGAGGATGCCCCCCTGCTCGATGTCACTCGCCGAGAGGTCGATCGCGTAGTCATCAAGCGCGACGAGATGGACATCAGCAGAGGAAGGCACCCCGGCGGCGCTCAACACAGCGCTGAGCTCAACACCTCTGAACGTTTGACGCTCCTCGAAGAACGGCTCAAACAGCTCGCCCTCGACCAAACCAATGCTCTCGAGCGTGGCCAGATCGAACACCACGTCGTCGCCCTTCCCACGGTTGACCGTGAGCACGACATCACCCGTGGGAGCCGGCACTGTCGCGCCGTCCTCAAGCGAGACAGCCTCTACGATCTTGAACCCGCCGCTTGCTTCATCTGGATCCGAAGTACCGCCTCCGCACGCCGACAACCCAACTGCCAAGACCATCGCCACGGCAACCGCCCTCACTCGCCCCGGGGGGGGGGGGAGGGCTCTCGGGTCATCGTCATTCGTCCGTTCTTGACTGCATGTTTCATACATCACCCATCGGCGCCTTGGGGGAAAACATGAGGGCCGGTCAGCGGTCGACACGAAGCACGGCGGCACCAGTGACTCGGTCGTGCGCCAGGTCGCGTAGGGCTCGGTCGGCTTCCTCGAGCGGGTAGGGCACGGTCTCGACTCGGATGGCGATGTCGGCGGCAACGGCGAGGAATTCCTCCCCGTCCCGGCGTGTGTTGGCGGTGACGCTCCGCACCTGGCGCTCCTCGAAGAGGTGGTCGGCGTACCGCAGGGTCGGGATGTCGGTGAGGTGGATGCCCGCGATGGCAAGAGTGCCGCCCCGGTCCAAGGCTTCGAGAGCAGCCGGGACGATCTCCCCCGCCGGTGCGAAGACGATGGCGGCGTCCAACGGCTCGGGCGGTCGATCGAACGTGTCGCCGGCCGATGCGGCACCCAACCGAAGCGCCAGGGACCGCGCGTCCGGCGAGCGCGTCATCACGTGGACCGTCATCCCCTCGGCCAACGCCACCTGCGCCGCGAGGTGCGCCGAGCCGCCGAAGCCGTAGATGCCGAGGCGGCCGCCCGGGGGCAGGTCCGCTCGGCGCAAGGCACGAAAGCCGATGATCCCTGCACACAACAGGGGAGCCGCCTCCTCGTCCGTGAAGCCATCGGGGAGGCGGTAGGCGAAACGCTCGTCGACCACGGCGTACTCGGCGTACCCGCCGTCGGCGTCCCACCCGGTGAACCTTGGCTCGACACAGAGGTTCTCGTCGCCGCGCTGGCAGAAGCGACACGAGCCGCACGTGCTCCGCAACCACGCGATGCCGACACGTTCGCCTTCGGTGAAACGTCTTGCGTTCTGTCCGAGAGCGTCGACAACCCCGACGATCTCGTGGCCCGGGACCACATCGTTGCCGTGCGGCGCAAGGTCGCCCTCGGCGAGGTGCAGATCGGTCCGGCACACCCCACACGCACCGACGCGCACGCGGATCTCGTCCGGACCCGGAACGGGTTCCGGTCGGTCGACCAAGACGAGCGGACCGCGGTCGACAGGTCCGGGCTGGTGTACGACCCATGCCCTCATGAGCGGTCCCCTCCCATCGCCGTCGGCACCGGGTCCCGCCCAGAATCCCCGGGCGACTCGTTCACGAGACAGAGTGTGCTCGAATACGTTGGTATGACAAGCTGTCTTGTGTAGCTAGGGAGTGTTGGCCGAAGCGGAGGCACGCGGCGACACGACGGCTAGACGACTCCTCCTCACGTTTCGGCAGCGGTGGTGCCAAACAGGTCGTCGACCAGCTCCCGGACGCGGCGGTCGATCTCGTCGCGGATGGAGCGGACGGCGTCGATGCCCTGACCAGCTGGGTCGTCGAGCACCCAGTCCTCGTAGCGCTTGCCCGGGTAGATCGGGCAGGCGTCGCCGCAGCCCATGGTGATCACGACATCGGAGGCCTTCACGGCGGCGTCTTCGAGCTTCTTGGGGAGAGCGCCTGTGGCATGCAGATCGATGCCGACCTCGGCCATGGCCTCGACGACGGCGGGGTTGATTTCGTCGGCGGGGGCCGAGCCCGCGGAGCGGACGGTGACGCGGTCGCCGGCGTGGCGAGCGAGCAGCGCGGCGGCCATCTGGGAGCGGCCGGCGTTGTGCACGCAGACGAAGAGGACCTCGGGTCGTGTTCCGTCGGGCATCAGAGGCTCTCCGGGTGATCGTGGGGGTAGAAGAAGCGGACGAGCCCGAAGGCGATCAGCGCGCCGATGAGCTGCATGGCGACGAACATCGGGGCCGAGGCCGGGGCGATGCCGGCGAACGTGTCTGACAGGGTGCGGGCGACGGTGACCGCCGGGTTGGCGAAGCTGGTCGACGAGGTGAACCAATAGGCGCCGCCGATCCAGATGCCCACAGCGAAGGGGACGACGGTCGCTCGGCCGGTGCGAACGCAACCCTGGATGAGCACCAGAAGGGTGACAGTGGCGACTACCTCGGACAGCCACAGCGCAGCTGAGGACCGATCGGTGGTGGAGAGCTCCACGGCGGGGAGCTCGAACATGAGGTTGGCGAGGATCGTCCCGAGGCAACCGCCGCTGACCTGAGCGATGACGTAGAGGCCGGTGTCGCGGGTCGTGGTGGTCCCGAGGAGCCTGTCCAGAAGGGTGACGGCCGGGTTGAAGTGCGCCCCGGACACGCTCCCGAACATGAGGATCAAGCCGATGAGGGCAGCCGCAGTGGCGGCTGCGTTCTCGAGCAGCTGCAGCCCGACGTCGCCGCCCGACAGGCGTCCGGCGGCGATGCCCGAGCCGACCACCGCCACGATCAGCATCGCCGTGCCGAATGCCTCGGCCGCGAGGCGGCGGGTGAGGTCGAGGCGTAGCTCACCGGTGCCGGTCTCGATCTGGAGCGCGAGCTCCTCGTCGGATGGGTACAGCTCGTCGGCAGCCGGCTCGTTCTCCGACTCCATCACGACGCCAGGGCCGTCACGGCACGGATGCGGTCACCGAGCTCCTCGTGAGCGCGGTCGCACACGGTCACCACGAGCGGCGGCAGTGACCCGGTGGCCTGCAAGTCATGGGGCGCGGCCTCGCTCAGGTCCAGCCCGGCGCGACGCGCGGCGGACACCGCTCCCGGGTGGACCCGGTCCGCGGGATGCGTACGTACCGGCGCCTGCCATCACCGCTCGAACGCGACCGTTGGATCAAGCCAACCCGTTCCAGCACGTCGAGGTGGTGGGCGAGCAGGTTCGACTCCATGCCCAGGCGACGGCGCAGCTCCACCAGTGAGCGATCCGATGCGAACAGCTCATCGACGATCGTCAACCGGGCGGTCTCACCCAACGCCGCATTGCGCTCTGCTCGCTGCTTGGCATCAGGCATGGCGAACACTCGCACACTCACACACTCAGTTCTCACTGAGTCAATTTACATCGATCAACTTGAGGCGACGAGCTCACCTTCGACCCCGAGGCAACGTAGGCAGCGGGCGGCCCATGGCCGTGCCGGATCGAGTACGCGCTACTCGCGTGGGTTCGGGGATGTTGAGGTCGAGCTCGGTGAGGGGCACCGGCCGGCCTAGGTGGTAACCCTGGGCGTATCGGACGCCGAGGTTGCGTACAGCCTCCAGCTCGTCTTGCGTCTCGACACCTTCGGCGAGGATCTCCGCTCCGGTATCGGCAGCGAAGGCGACAAGTGATGTGACGAGGGCACGGCGTACCGGGTCAAGGTCGATGCCAGATATCAGCTCACGGTCGAGCTTGATGAAGTCGGGAGCGAGTTTGAGGATGTGGGTCAAGCTGGAGTATCCCGAGCCGGCGTCATCGACGCTCAGTTGGATGCCCTCCTTCCGCAGGGCCATGAGGGCCGCTGGCAGACCGGGGTAGTCGTCGAACGTCGTGTGCTCGGTGAGCTCGAGCACGATGTGTCGAGCGGGAGGGGTGAGCAGCGCGTGTCGAAGTTGCGGACTGACGATCGTTTCGGGTCCGGCGTTGATGGTGAGGGCGATTCCGTCGGGGAGCATCGGCCGGTGAGCGAGCGCACGGATGACGGCTAGCGTCTCCAGTTCGACGCCAAGACCAGCACGGTGCGCATCGTCGAACCACGTGTCCGGCGGGCGAACTGGCGTGACGTTGAAGCGGGCGAGTGCCTCGACAGCCACGGCCTGGTCGGAGATCAGGTCGACGATCGGTTGGAACACGATCGACAAGCGCTCAGGGTCTTCGAGCACCTGTTGGACCCGGAGACGGGCGTCGATCCTTGTGACGGTGTCTGGGTTGAGCACGCTCATCACGTACCGGCCTGTCGTGTCATCCACCGGGCCCGGCGACCTGCTCGGAGCCTCGCGTGGGTCGGTTGGCTCACCGAACTCGAGGAGCTGGTTGCTGGCACGGTGGAGATCGCAGGCTGACCCCACGGCCACGCTCACGAAGTCAGCCAGCCGCGTCAGGACGGCGACATCCGCGTGGGTGAAGGCATGCGTTGTCGATGCATTGACTGCCAGGACTCCGAACATCTCTTGTGAGCGAGACAGCGGTATGCACACCAAGGACACGACGCCGAGCCGTCGACACGCCGCGGCGTCCACACGTGGATCGCTCTGCGTGTTGTCCGACTGCAGGATCCGTCCGGTCTGGATCGAGAGTCCGCTCAGACTCGCGCCGATGTCGACTCTGGCCCCAACCGGGGAGGCACCGACGCCCGCGCCGCTGACATAGGTCACGCTCTGGTGATCGATCAGGCCGATCGCCACGCCCTCGGCAGCCGGGATGAGCTCCAGAGTTCGATCGGTGACCCGCTGCATCAACAAGGTCGGGTCGACAGCCTCGCCCACCGCGGCTGCGAGCTCCTCGTGACTCATGATCCGCTCCTGCCGGCATCGCGCGACTCCTGGCGAGAAGCCGGGTTGGCTGCCTGACCAGGGTCGGTCATTCCCTAACATCGGCCGACGGCGGCATCCACCTTGAGCAAATGGGCCTGGCCGTTTGTCAGCTGGTGCTAGACGCGCCCATGAGCAATGGAACTGAATCTCGGCTGTCCCTCACCCCCACCGAGGTGGAGGATCCCATCAGCGCCCACCCGATGTGACAACGCGAAGGCACAGGCCGACGGCGTGGGCGGGTCAGGTCGACCAGTGCGCGATCAGACGGTCGACCAGCAGACGCAGCTCGACCTGCACGCCGCAGTCGGTGACCCAGTCGTCCTGCGCCGCGACCTGTCCACAGCCGTCGAAACGGCCCCGCAACCGCTCCAGCGTGCCGACTGCCTGCTCGTACCGGCCCGATGCGGCGTGCGCTTTGGCGGCATCGAGCAAGCGCGACATCGCCGACCGAGCGTTCGGGGATCGCAGCGCCTCGTCGGGGATCGCCGCGATGTAGCCGGCCAGGACATCGGGATCCACGTCGTCGGGCTCCCCGTCGCTGTCGGAGTCACCGCTCGTGGGGTCCGACCCAGCGTGCACCTCGAGCGCGTCGGAAAGGCCGTCGTCGTCGGAGTCGGCGTCCAGCGGGTCGGTGCCGTGCACGTTGACCTCGTCGCCGTCGGAGAGACCGTCGTCGTCGGAGTCGGCATCCAGCGGGTCGGTGCCCGAGCCGCCCAGCACCTCGTCGCCATCCGACAGGCCGTCACCGTCCGAATCCGGATCCAAGGGGTTGGTCCCGTGCACGTTGACCTCGTCACCATCCGACAGGCCGTCACTGTCCGAATCCGGATCCAAGGGGTTGGTCCCGTGCACGTTGACCTCGTCGTCGTCGGAGAGACCGTCGTCGTCGTCGTCAGCGTCGCAGGCGTCGCCGTCGCCGTCGCCGTCGGTGTCGATCTGCGACGAGTTCCCAACGGTGGGGCAATTGTCCTCGACATCGGTCACGCCGTCGCGGTCAGCATCGGGCAGATACACCGCCGCCCGCCCGCGATCGTTACCGGAGCTCTGGAAGGTGGGGTCGCCCACTATGACGAAGCCATCGGACGCCGCGATCCTCGCCCCGAACGCGTTGACCGAACGGTCCTCGATCTCGCCGACCCAGCCGCCCGCGGGCTGTTCGAACCGGAACCATTCTCCGCTCTTGCCATCGGTGGCGAGCACCGCATCCCCGTCCACCGCGACCCCGGTGCCGAACGAGTCGAATGACCGACCGAGCTCGTCTCGGAGTGTGGCGCTCGGTTCGGTGACCTCACCCGACCAGCCGCCGCTAGGACGGACATAGACGAAGACGGCACCTTCCCGGTCGCCCTGTTCGTTTTGTACCAACGGTGCACCGATCGCGAGCGTCGGACCGTCGACGGCCAGGCTGCCACCCCAGTTGCGCGAGAAGATGAGCTCCGGGGCTGGGAACGTCGCCGTGACGCCAACAGTGGACCAGCCGCCCGAAGGTCGGCGGTGGAGGACGATGTCTTGGGCGACCGTGGGGTCGTCGCTCCCGCTCACGACCCACTCTCCGCTGATGGCTACCGCCCGGCTGTTGGTGTTGGGGCCTACCGGCACGCCGGTCAGCGCCGCGGTGGGGTCCATGGTGCCCGACCATCCACCCGCGGGTCTGACGTACACGTAGTTGTCCGGTTCGTCGGCGACCACGATGGTGTCACCATCGATGTCGACGTCGTTGCCGAACCCGCTGTTGACCGCTCCAGGATCGGGGCCGGATCGCAGCGTCGCAACGGGGGCAACGTCGCCGCTCCATCCCCCGGCCGGGCGAACGAATACGTACGCGGGCTGCTCACCCCCGATCGACGCGCTGTCACCACCCACGACGACCACGTCACCCGAGATCGCCACGCCGCGTCCGAAGGAGTCACCAGGTTGCGGATCGGGCTGTCGCAACCGCGCGACCATCTGGAACGCGCTTCCCACCCGCTCGTACACGAATGCGTCGCCTGGACTGTCGCCAAAGAAGCCGAAGCGCCAGGCGCCGACAACGGCCACGTCGCCATCCACGTCGACGGCGTCGCCGAACCCATCGGCGTCCGCTGGCCGGGCCAGGAACGCGGCACTGAACCCAGACGACGCAGGCACCGCCAGAACCGTGATCGTGGCGGCCACGAGGGCCGCCGCCGCCAAGAACTTCGTGCAAACTACTTTCATGCCCGCCTTCGCACTGGAAAGGGCCACCCTACCTCACGGTCGGCGCAGGACGGCGATTGCAGCGAAGGCTCGCTCTTCCTCGATCACCAAGAGGTGTCGATCTGGTGATCTGGCCGATTCCGCACGGTCGAAGGCATGCTGGACGGAGATTGCCTACGCCTAGCGGAGGGACCAAATGACGAAATCTGATGACGGCTCGGCAACTGCGCGAATCGACAAGACGATCGCGGAGCTGGGCGACTGGCGCGGGAAGGCCTTGAGCCGGATCCGCAAGCTGATCCGCGAGGCCGATCCAGGCGTCGTCGAGGAGGTGAAGTGGGTGAAGCCGTCGAATCCGGCGGGGGTTCCCACGTGGTCGCACGACGGGATCATCTGCACCGGCGAGGCGTACAAGGACAAGGTGAAGCTCACGTTCGCCAATGGCGCGTCGTTGGAAGACCCGAGCG
>DASWIA010000002.1:0-78212 GCA_036397895.1 Acidimicrobiales bacterium
CCGCCCCAGCCTGCATGGCGACCCGACTCCGACGGCCCCCACGTCCGATGGGGCGTGCTGTGGTTCGGGATGGTGGTCGCCGCCGGCGGCTGGTCGATGATGCTGCTGGCGGCCGCCATGGCGGTGACCGCCGCCTCGCCGGTGCATGCGCTCGTCGCCACCGATCCCACGGTGACCCGCCGGTTCGCGGTGACCGCCGCCGCGGTCGTCCCCCTGGCCGCCCTCGACGGTGCCGGGTCGATGACGGTGGTGGTTCCTCTCATGGTCATCACCGCGATGGCGCTGCTCCTGACCGACCCGAGCGCCTCGATCGACAGCCTCTCGCGCGCATCCGCCTACAGCCTGCTCATCGGCGGTGCGGCCGCCGCCCCCGTGGTGGCCGCCGACGTCGGTCTCGGTGCCAGCCTCGGCCTCGTCGCTCTGGTAGCAGCCCACGACACCGGCAACTACCTCATCGGTACCGGAGCTCGCGCCTGGTGGGAAGGTCCGGTCGCCGGCGCCATCTGTGTAGCCGTTGCCGGCTTCGCTCTCGGCTCGTTCAACGTCCTCGGTGTGGGGGCCGCGTCCACCGGGGTGGTGGCGGCCACCGTCGCGCTGGCGGCTCCCGTCGGTGGTCCGCTGGCACGGTTGCTGCTCGCCGGTGCCGCCACCAAGCCGCGGGGCCTCGCCGCCGCCTGCATCGGCCGGCTCGACGCGCTGCTCGTCGCCGGTCCACTCGGGGCGGCGGTGGTCCTCGCCGTCGCCTGAGATCGGCGTCGGGAGGCCCAACAGCGTTACCCTTGCGGGGAGTGGACCACGAACGCTTGCTCCAGATCCTCGACACCGATTTCAGCGTCGGCATCGCCGACATGGACATCCGTGATCTCCGCACCGTTCGTGCCGAGTGCCAGGAGATCGAGGCCGGGCTCAGCTACACCCGTCGAGTGGCCCAGGGTCGTCTCGACATCGTGGCCGCGGAGGTCGCCCGCCGCCACGAGGGTCGCCCGGCCAGCGACATCGCTCAGATCGTCGCTGAGCTTCCCACCATCCTGGCCGATCGGGTTCGGTCACCGGGTAACGGCCGCCTCCCCCAGCTCATGGCGCCCGCCGCTCTCGATGTGGTGCTC
Organism: Acidimicrobiales bacterium; assembly: GCA_036397895.1. Taxonomy (GTDB): domain Bacteria; phylum Actinomycetota; class Acidimicrobiia; order Acidimicrobiales; family DASWIA01; genus DASWIA01. The sequence goes on from DASWIA010000002.1 coordinate 1,107, forward strand.
GCCGAGCTCGACGAGGTCGTCTCGCCCTCCCAGATCACCACGATCGCCGAGGTCACCGACGAGGACCTGGTGGCCATGTCCGAGAACCTCTCCGACTATGAGCAACGGGTCAGCGGACAGCGACGAAGGTTGCATGATCGAATCGACTCGCTTCAGGGTGAGCTGATCCGCCGCTACAAGAGCGGCGATGCCACCGTCGATTCTCTGCTGGCGAAGCCATGATGGCGAAACGATGACCGAACCCGACGCTCGGATGGAGGACCTGGGCGCGTTCATCCGAGAGCACCGCAACAACGTGCAGCTCTCGCTGCGCAAGCTGTCCGAGGCCGCCGGCATCTCCAACCCCTACCTCAGCCAGATCGAACGGGGTCTGCGCAAGCCGTCGGCAGAGATCCTGCGCCAGCTGGCCAACGCCCTCCACATCAGCGCCGAGACGCTCTACGTGCGGGCCGGCATCCTTGACGAGAAGCCCGAGGGTCCCGACGTGGTCGGCGGCATCGAGCGAGATCCCTTTCTCACCGAAGACCAACGGCGCACCCTGATCCGCGTCTACCACGGTTTCCGCGCTGAGAACGGCAACGTCGACAAGCCGGCTGCTGCCGCAGACGACGCGGTCGACGCCGACGACGCTGCCTAACGGGAACAGACCCCACCCCAGCGCGGCGGGCCGCTCGGGCCACGAAAGCACGCGTATCTCTAGCCCGGTTCTGGGTGTCATCGATGTAGCCGACGAGGGATTCGGCGGACAAGTGGGCCGGATCGCCTCGACGGCGGTACCCTTCGGCCTCCGATGCGACGCCTGGCCGTGCTCTCGATGCACACGTCGCCGCTGGTGCAGCCCGGCTCGGGCGACGGCGGCGGGATGAACGTTTACGTCCGCGAGCTGGCGGGCGCCCTCGCTCGGGCCGGCATCGAAGCCGACGTGTACACCCGGGCCGCGGATCCGGCGTTTCCGGAGGTCACCGTCGTCGAGCCGGGGTTCCGTGTCATCCAGGTGCCGGCCGGTCCCCATGGCCCGATGCCCAAGGAGGAGCTGCCGTCGGTGGTCGACGAGTTCGCCGATCGCGTCGGTGAGCACCTCACCGCGGCGTGCTCCGACGTGCTGCACGCCAACTACTGGCTCTCGGGTGTGGCCGCCCACCGCCTCAAGCACGAGCTCGGTCTGCCCCTCGTCTCCACCTTCCACACGCTCGCTCGGGTCAAGGCGGCGGTCGACCTGCATGAGCCTGCGGGTCGGGCCGAGGCCGAGGCGGCGGTGATGCAGTGCAGCGACGTGATCTGCGCCTCGTGCGCGGCGGAGGTCGATCAGCTCGCTGAGCTCTACGGCGCGCCCCGCAACCGGATCGAGATCGTCCCCCCCGGCGTCGACCATGCCTTCTTCTCGCCGGGCGACCGCCGGGCCGCCCGCGCCGCGCTCGGCGTCCTCGGCGATCAGCCGCTCCTCCTCTTCGTCGGACGCATCCAACCGCTGAAAGGGCTCGAGGTCGCCGTCGCCGCTCTCGCCGAGCTCGCTGATCACGGCCACCCCGAGGCCGAGCTGGTGGTGGTGGGCGGTCCGTCCGGTCCCGAGGGAGCGACCGAGGTCGCCGCCGCCGGATCCCTCGTCGCCGATCTCGGACTCACCGATCGGGTGCGTTTCGTCGACCCCCAGCCACACCTGATGCTGTCCACCTACTACCGCGCCGCCGACGTCTGTCTGGTCCCCAGCCGCAGCGAGAGCTTCGGGCTGGTGGCTCTGGAGGCGGGTGCCTGTGGAACACCCGTGGTGGCGGCGGCCGTCGGTGGCTTGCCCTCGCTGGTCGATGACGGAGTGACCGGATTCCTGGTGGCCGACCGCGCTCCCGCCAGCTACGCCGAGCGCGTCGCTCTGCTGCTCGACCAGCCCGCTCGAGCTGGGGCGCTCTCCAGATCCGCCGCCGCTCGGGCCCGCGACTACACCTGGAGCACCACCGCAGCCCGGCTTCGCCGGCTCTACACCGACCTAGCCGCCACGGTGCCCGTCGCCTGCCGGTGACCGACGCTGCCAACGTTCCCGTTGACGAGGGCGGTCGGATCGCCGCCCCTCACGAGCTCGAGGCGCTCGCCGCCCAGATCGACGAGTGGCTCGAGGCCATGGACGGGGACAACCCGGTGTTCGGGTGGGTCGAGCGCCCTTCGCCCCGCAACTGGATCGTGCGGCTGCACGGCGACACCAAGGACGTCATCGCGTTGTGGCTCACCCTTGGCCAGCGGTCGCTTCGGTTCGAGAGCCAGGTGATCCCCGCCCCCGAGGAGGCCACTCACCGGGTGCACGAGTACCTGCTGCGCCGCAACGCCAACCTCTACGGGATGGGGTTCGCCGTCGGTGAGGAAGACGGCCTCTACCTGATGGGCAACGTTCCGCTCTCGTTCCTCGACCGCGCCGTGCTGGACCGGATCGTTGGCTCGGTCTGGCAGTACACCGAGGACGTGTTCCGGCCCCTGCTCCACATGGGGTTCGCCCGTCGCATGGCGCCCGCGTTGCACGCTGCCGGGGAGCGTGACGCCCCCGGCAATGGTTGACATCCATGTATCGTCAGTCACTATGATGTCATCTCGATCCGGTGATGGCCGGTCCCCTGCCTCGTCGGGGAAGCGGGGAGGCAGGTCCGGCCCACCGGATCGGAGCGTTCCCCTTGCCGTTGTGTTCGCCGTCACCATCACCGGCGTCCTCGCCAACACGCTCGTCGCCCCGGCGCTTCCCGAGCTCGCTGCCGACCTGTCGATCCCCGACTGGCAAGCGGCGCTGGTGATCACGGCGGCCACCGTTCCTGGAATCGGCCTCGCTCCGCTCGTGGGCCTCGTCGCCGACCGCCGCGGCCGTCGCCCGGTGCTGGTGGCGTGCCTGGTGGCGTTTGGCGTCTTCGGCCTCGCTGGTGCAGCGGCTCCCTCGTTGCCATGGCTGCTGGCGGCTCGAGCGGGCCAGGGAGCTGGTTCGGCGGGACTCATCAACCTGGCCGTCGTGCTGTTGGCCGACACCTTCGACGGGGAGGAGCGCGCCCGCCGCATCGGCCAGAACGCGGCAGTGCTCACGGCCACAATCGCCGTGGCGCCGCCGCTGGGAGGAGCCCTTGCCGCCGCCGGGGGATGGCGGCTGACGTTCGTTCCGTTCGCGCTCGGCCTGGTGGTGGCCGTCGCCGTGGTCGTCACGCTGCCCCCCGAGCCGCGCCGGCCCCCGACGAAGACCAGCCTCCTCGCCGATCTCCGCGCCGCCGGACCTGCGCTCGCCGCGCAACCGGTGCGGTCCACGCTCACCACCGGCGTGGTGGTCTTCATCCTCCTCTTCGGTGTGGCGCTTACGACGATGCCGTTCCTGTTGACGTCTCAGTTCGGTCTCACCTCCGGAGCCATCGGAGCAGTGATGGCCGCCCCATCGGTCACCTCCACGCTGATGTCTCTCAACGTCAGCCGCATCCGCGCGTGGCTCGGTCCCGGCCGGATGGTCACCACGGGGCTCGTGGCGATGGCGATGTCGTTCGCGGGGGTGGCGGTGTCGCCGTGGCTCGGGCTGGTGGTGGCCTTCGTGCTCATCCAGGGTCTTGGCGAGGGCTTGCTGATCCCCGCCCTCCAGGATCAGGTCGCCGGGGGCGCTCCCGAGCACCAACGCGCCGTCGTCATAGCCGTGTGGGTGGGGTTCGTGCGTCTCGGTCAGGCCATCGGCCCCGCGGCCGCCGGTATCGGGTTGGCGCTGTGGGGTGGCAGCGCGGTGTTCGCCGCCGGCGCGGGGCTGGCGGCTCTCTGGGCGATCTGGTGGGCCCGCCGCGGCTGGTAGTGCCGCGCTCGATGTTGCCGTTACGTTACGATCACGCCCGTGATCGCCGGACGTCCCCCCGCCCCGACCCGGCCGCGCCCGCACTGGATCGCGTTGGTGGTGCTCGTGGCCACGGTGGTCGCCACGGTCGTTCCCGTCGGTGCCCAGACCCTCGACGAAGCGAGACGCGAACGCGAGGAGAACCGGCGTCGCCAGGCTGAGGCCGCGGCCGAGCTCGACGTCCTCGCGGCAAGCAACGCCGAGCTCGAGGCGGCGCTCAACGACCTCACCGCCGCGGCGCGCACGGCGGCAGCCCGGTCGTCAGCCGCCCACCAGGCGGCTGACGTCGCCGCCGCCGAGCTGGCCACGGCCCGCCAGGTGCTCGCCTCCAAGCAGGCCGAGATCTCCGAGCTGCGCGGCGAAGTCGTTGCTCGCGCCGTCGCCGCCTACGTCCATCCAGGCAACGATGTGCTCAGCGAGTTCGGCGACATCCGCGACGTCAACGACTTCGAACGGCGGCGGGTGATGCTCAAGCAGGTGTCGGCACACGACGCCGATGTGATGGACCAGCTCAAGGCCGCCGAGGAGGACCTCGTCGTCGCCCAGGTCGAGGCCGAGGCTCTCTCGGAGAAGGCGCTGGCGCGCCGGGCCGAGGCCGACGCCGCGGCCATCGAAGCCGAGTCGGCACGAGTGACAGCGGCGCGACGCCAAGCGGAGGTCGACCAGCGAATCGCCGAGTTCCGGGCCGAAGTCGATGCGCTGGCCAAGGCCGAGAGCGCACTGGTGGCACTCATCGCCAAGAAGGAGGCCGAGGCCTACAACGGACGGGTCTCGGCGACGGGGCTCATCTGGCCGGTGCGCGGCCGTGTCACCTCCGAGTACGGTCCGCGCTGGGGTCGCATGCATCAGGGCATCGACATCGGTGCCCCGTCCGGCACGCCGATCTGGGCGGCCAAAGCTGGAACCGTGATACACGCCGAATGGATGGGCGGCTACGGCAACGTGGTGCTCATCGACCACGGTGAGGGGTTCACCACCGTGTATGCGCACCAGAGCAGCATCGCCGTGGCCGAGGGCCAAGCGGTGAGCCGCGGCGAGGTCATCGGCTACGTCGGCTCCACCGGGCGCAGCACCGGCCCTCACCTCCACTTCGAGACCCGCTTCGGCGGCAAGGCCCAGAACCCTCGCAACTCGTTGCCCTGATCCGATCACGGCGTAACCTCCAACGCCATGTCGTACCGACTCGAGATCGTTGGTGGCGGGCGCATGGGCTCTGCCCTCCTCGGGGGGTTGCTCGATGCCCAGTGGTGTTCGACCGACGAGGTCGTCGTCATCGAGCCTCTCGCTGGTCGGCGTGACGAGCTGGCCGCTCACTACGACGGGCTCGTGGTGGTCGCCGAGCCGGTCGACGGCGTGGCCGATGCCGTCATCGCCACCAAACCCGAGGTGGTGGCCGCCGCGTGTGGGGCCCTCGCCGGGGCAGGAGTCAAGCGAGTCCTGTCCATCGCCGCCGGCGTTGCGACCGCGACCATCGAGCAGGCACTCGGGGGACCGGTGGTGGTGGTGCGAGCGATGCCGAACACACCGGCGCTTCTCGGCGCGGGAGCCTCGGCCGTCGCGGTGGGTGCCAGCGGAGGCGACGACGATCTGGCCTGGGCCGAGGAGGTGCTCGGCGCCGTCGGCGTGGTGGTGCGCACGACCGAGTCCCAGCTCGACGCCGTCACCGGGCTGTCGGGCTCCGGTCCGGCCTATGTCTTCCTTCTCGCCGAGGCGCTCATCGAGGCGGGCGTGCTCAACGGGCTCACTCGACCGGACGCCACGACCCTCGCCCTCCACACCGTCGGGGGTGCCGCCCGACTCCTCCTCGAGTCCACCGATGGGCCCGAGGTCCTGCGGGCCGGGGTCACGTCGCCGGGGGGCACCACCGCTGCGGGGCTCCGGGTGCTCGAGCACGCCGGGTTCCGGGCCGCGGTGCTCGACGCCGTCACCGCCGCCACCGAGCGTTCACGCGAGCTGAGCGCGGGCTGAGGTGGCGGGCTACCGCACCATCTCGTTTCTCTCCGACTACGGCTCCGTCGACGAGTTCGCCGGTGTGTGCCGATCGGTCATCGCTGACCTCGCCCCCGAGGTCACGGTGATCGACATCACCCACGAGATCCCACCCCACGACATCCGCGCAGGCTCGCTCACGCTCGTCCGGGCCGTGCAGTACCTCCCCGAAGGAGTTGTACTGGCTGTCGTCGATCCCGGTGTGGCCACCCAGCGACGGGGCCTTGCCGTCGAGGTGGCGGGCGGCCGCGGTGTGTTCGTCGGCCCCGACAACGGGCTGCTGGCGCCGGCGGTGTCGTTGGCGGGTGGCGCCACCCGCGCCGTGGAGATCACCGATCCCCGCTTCGGGCTGCCGGCGCCGGGCCCCACCTTCGCCGGGCGCGACGTGTTCGCCCCGGCCGCGGCCCACCTGTGCCGCGGCGTCGAGCTGACCGAGCTCGGCCCCGCCGTCGAGCCGTCGAGCCTGGTGCCCGGTGTCGTTCCGTTGGCATCCGTCGATGACACCGGGATCGATGCCGAGGTCCTGTGGGTTGATCGCTTCGGCAATGCCCAGCTCAACGTCGGCCCCGACGACATCGCTCACCTCGGTGATCCCATCCACCTCGTGATCGAAGGGCGGCCACGCACCGCCACCGCGGCCTACACCTACGACGAGATCCCGCCCGGGGGCATCGGGTTGGTCATCGACTCCTACGGCCTGGTCAGCCTGGCCTCGGCGCGCAGCTCGGCGGCGGCCGAGCTCGGCCTCGACGCTGGGTCGGGCGTTCGGCTCGAGGAGCCCAGCGATGGAGATCGTGGAGCCGACCCCACCTCCACCCCAGTGCACCTCCACCCCAAGCCCCGGCCCGACACCGGGCGCTGAGACCGCATCGGTCAGCGAGCGATCAATCAGCGAGCGATGAGTCAGCGGGCGATGAAGAAGAGCTGGAGCGCGGCGGCGCCGAGGATGGCCATCATCAAGAGGGCGAGGACGATGGTGGTGCCGCGTCTGATGTGACGACCCCCGATCTCAGAACAGCGATTCGCACTGATTGCGGATCTCGAGCTCGAGGTTCGCGAGCCCGGCAACCTTGGCCAGGCACACGGTGGCGCCGGCCTCTTTGGCCTGCCGTTCGAGGTCGTCATCGAGAAAGGCGGTGTAGAGGATCACGATCTGGTCGGGGCGCTTGCTCACCATCCGCCGCGTGGTCTCGAGCCCGTCGATTCCGGGCATCTTGAAGTCGACCACGACCACATCGGGATTGGTGTCGTCGAGGAGAGCGAGGGCGCTTTCGCCGTCTGCGGCCTCACCGACGACCTGGAAGCCATCCAGCTCGAGCATGGCGGTGAGCATCGATCTCACGTGGGCAGTGTCGTCCACCACCATGACTTTGATCTCGCCGCTCATGACACCGCTCAACCTACTCGCCCTCGCCCATCACGAGCGGGCAGCCATCTTGTCCCGGGTGAAGCGCCGAGCACCTCGAGCGGTGAGCCACAGTGCCACCGCCCAGATGATCGCTCCCACCATCAAGGCGAATGGCGCGTCGAGGAGCAGCAGCCCGGTGGACTGGCCGACGGCGAGGAAGATGAGCGGGAGCACGACGGCGCCGCCCAGCTGGTTGGCCTCCTGGGTGGTGGTGGCCCGAGCCGAGACCCGCACCATCACGCCCATGCCCAGGGTGGCCACGGCCGGCGCCACCCAGAAGATCATCACTAGCCACAGCCCGGTGGGCACGAAGATCCTGCCCATCACCGGCCACGCCACCGTGTTGGACACGATGGCGAAGGCGACGAAGCCGGCCCACGAGACGACGATGGCGGGAATGACCGACGAGAACACCTTCGCCAGGAACAGATCGCGATCGGTGATCGGAAGGTGCAGCAGCGTCTCGAGCGTGCGCCGCTCCTTCTCGCCGGCGAAGGCGTCGGCGGCCAGAACGCTCGACACCATGAGCGGAACGATGAGGAACAGCGGTGCGAGCAGATAGCCGAGCACGAGTACGACGAGGTGCTCCTCGGGTGGAAGCTCCAGGATGGGAGCGGCCAGATCGCCGGGAAGCGAGTCGAGCAGCCGGGTGATGTCAGGACCGCGCTGGTTCACGGCGGCCGCCCCGATCAACATGGGCAGCACCACCATGAGCAGGATCGGGACGATCAGCATGGGGAGCACGACCGCCTTGGCCCGGCGGATGGCGGTCACGTCCTTCCGCATCACGGCGCCGATCGCCGTCCAGTCCGGCCAGCGGGTGGTGCCGAGCGGGGGTGCGTCGGTAGCGGTGGTCACGGCATCGCCTCCCGACTGTCGGCGACGGCCCACAGGGCGGCATCCGATACCCGGGGCGGGGCGGCGACCTCGCCGCGGTCGGCCAGGACCGCGAAGTAGACGTCCTCGAGCGTCGGTGGCCGGGGAGTGGCGCCGAAGACGCTTCGTCCCTCGGCGGTGAGCAGGCTCACGATGGCAGGAACCGCGTCGCGGTCCTCGACGCGGGTCACGACACCGGCCGGCGACATCTCGGCGGACCGCACCCCGCGCTCGGCGCGGATGCGCCCGAGGAGCTCGTGGTCGGCTGGCGACCCGAGGTCGAAGTCCACGGTGAGGTCACCGAACAGCTCGGCCGCCAGCTCGCCGGGACTGCCCCAGGCCAGCAGGTGGCCGCGGTCGAGCACTGCCATCCGATCGGCGAGCCGTCCCGCCTCACCGAGGAAGTGGGTGCACAGCAGGACAGTTCGGCCGTGATCGGTAGCGAGCCGGCCGATGAGGTCGACGACGTCGCGGGTGGCCTCGGGATCGAGCCCCGATGTGGGCTCGTCGAGGAAGAGGATCTCAGGGCTGTGTACCAGCGATCGAGCGAGCGCCACCCGCTTGCGCTGCCCGGTGGAGAAGCCAGCCACCCGGTCGTCGGCCCGATCGGACATGCCGAACTGGTCGAGCAGCGTGGAGACGCGCCGGTCCGCGTCGGGGACCCGGCGGATGCGAGCGGCCGCCATGATGTTCTCGCGAGCGGTGAGCCGGTCATCGAGCCCGGCGTTCTCGGTGAGCACGCCGGTTCGCCGCCGCACGTCGGTGCCTTGCGTCGCCGGGTCGAGGCCCAGCACGCGGCTGATGCCACTGTCGGGCGAGAGCACGCCGTTGAGCAGGCGCACCGTGGTGGTCTTGCCGGCACCGTTGGGCCCGAGCAGCGCCAGCACCTCGCCGGGTGCGACGTCGAGTGTCAGGGCGTCGACCGCCAGCTCGTCGCCGAACCGGCGGGTCAGCGCGTCAGTGTGGATCGCCGTCATGGTCGACTCAGTGTGACAAGCGGGGCGGCATCTGCAACGCCCGATGTGGGATTCGTGGCGGATCAGATGTGAGCGGTGAGAGACCCGGTGAGAGCTGAGGCGGTAATGCGCACCCGGAGAACCGGATGCGCACTACCGCATCGCGGCGGAGAGCCCGAGCCGCTCGGGCTCCGCCCGACCTGTGGCCGGCGAAAGTGGACCTTCCACCACCTCGATCTGAGTGCTGACGTCGGTTGTGCGCTGGGGGGTTGAAGGGGAGGGATCCAGCGGGTAGGGGGTCCCGCTGGGGCGCACAACCGTCGTGGTTGCCCTCGTTGATCTCGGTCGGGAGTACACACGGTCTCCGTTCGATGGCCCGGCTGCCGTGGCGGTGGAGTGAGGCCGCCGTAGGCCCGTGGCTTTGCGTCCTCCGGGTTTCCCCGGGGTTGCCCTTGTCGCGGTTGGTCCATAATCACCATCGGTGGCGGCCCAGCACTCCTTGAGAGAAAATCGGCGAGGATAAAAATCGGCGAGGATAAAAATCTCTCTCAGCCCTGCTCTAGCCGGCGCATCCCCAGGAGGAAGAGGCGGATGCCTCGCCCCCGTCCACCGATTGGTTCCAGCTCGGCCGGCGCCGGGGCGGGGGGTGGTGCCACCGTGGCGGGGCTGGTGGCCGGCGGCTGCGACGGAGGCGGTGTTGCGGGAGGTGGTGCCTCGGTGGTCGGCGGCTGGGTCGTCGGTGCCGACGTGGGCGGCGTCGTGGCGTTGGCGGGCTTCATGAACACCTGGGTGACCCACAGCGTGCCGTCGACCCGCCGGCTGGCGATGCCCACATGGGTGAAGTCGGGATCGACCAGGTTGGCGTAGTGCCCCGGACTCTCCTCGAAGGCCTTCTGCACGTCTTGGACCGTGCCGGTCGTTCGCCCGACGTTCTCGCCCAGCTTGACCCAGTCGCGTTCGTTCACATCGGAGGCGAGGTTGGGGTTGTGGTACAGCTGGTCGTCGGCCGCCATCTGGTTGGTCCAGTTGAGGGCGACGTCGAAGAGGTGGCTGTCGACGCTGAGCGATCCCAGCCCCTTGCTCGCCCGCAGCTCGTTGATGCGGTTCACCATGTAGCTGTCGTCGGAGGGTTCGGCAACGACGACAGCCTGGCCTCCGGGATCGGCGCCGGCGGGGCTCACGCCGATGCTCATCACGCCGAGCGCGACGATCGAGGCCACCGCGAAGTGGCCCAACGAACGCGGGTGACGGCGCGGAGCGGACATCTCTCTCACTCCTTGATCGGCCGTTGAAGGGCCGAACTTCAATGGATCGGTCGGTGCAGGCCGAGACTCCAGCGCGGATGTGATCGGCATCCGACGTGCCGGCTCTTGCAGCGTAGGGCGATGGCCGACAACGCTGGGCCGGTCCGCTCCACGGAGGTCTCATGAACCTGGCCACGATGATCGATGAGCACCCCGCCGACGACGTGGCCATGGTCAGCCGGGGTGAGACCACCACCTATGGCGCGCTGGTAGACCAGGTAGCTCGCCTTCGTGGAGGACTGGCATCGAGAGGCGTCGGCCCGGACGACCGGGTCGGCATCGTGTGCGCTACCAACTGGTACTTCGTGGTGAGCTATCTGGCCACGCTCGGCGTGGGAGCTGTCGCGGTCCCGCTGAACCCCGCCAGCCCGGCGGCCGAGCTCGAGGAGCAGCTGCTCGAGGTCGGGGCATCGGCTGTGGTGGTGGGGCCCAATGGCAAGGTCGCCTTCGCCGGCGTCCGGCGCGATCGGCTCGCCGCCCTCGATCTGGTGGTCACCACCGGGGGTGGTGGTCTCGATGACGCCGTCGGTCTCGAAGAGGTGATGAGCGCCGAACCCGTCCCAGTGGTCGATCGGGCCGACGACGACCTCGCCGCCCTCATCTTCACCAGCGGCACCGCGGGCTCGCCCAAGGCGGCGATGCTCACCCATCGCAACCTTCTGTCCAACCTGGAGCAGGCGCAGCGCCAGCCCGGCCGTTCACTCGTCTCCACCGACGTCGTCTATGGCGTGCTCCCGCTGTTCCACATCTTCGGTCTCAACGTGTTGCTCGGCCTGACCTTGCACGTCGGTGCATCGGTCGTGCTCGAGGAGCGCTTCGATCCGGCGTCGTCGCTCGACGTCCTCCTCGAACACGGTGTCACCACCGTGGTTGGAGCGCCCCCGATGTGGGCCGCGTGGGCGGCCATGCCCGAGGTACCCGAAGGCTGCTTCGAGAAGGTGCGGTTGGCACTGTCGGGTGCTGCCCGCCTGCCAGACGCGGTGGCCGACACGTGTCGCGACCGCTTCGGTCTGAGGCTCAGCGAGGGCTACGGCCTGACCGAGGCATCACCGATCGTCACGTCGTCGGTGGGCGACGAGCCCCGCGTGGGTTCGGTCGGTCGCCCGCTCCCCGGAGTCGAGGTGAGGCTGGTGGACACCGACGGACAGGACGCCCTGGAGGGTGACTCCGGCGAGGTCTGGGTGCGTGGACCCAACGTGTTCGCGGGATACCTCGACGACGCCGAGGCCACCGCGGCGGTCCTCGATGGCGAGGGCTGGTTGCACACCGGTGACATCGCCGTGTCCGATGACGACGGCTACCTCTACCTGGTGAACCGGTCGAAGGACGTCATCATCGTGTCGGGCTTCAACGTGTTTCCCGGCGAGGTCGAAGAGGTGCTGGCGAGCCACGCCGGGATACGGGAGGTCGCGGTGGTCGGCGTGCCGCATCCGCACACCGGTGAGGCCGTGAAGGCCTACGTCGTCGTCGAACCCGGGCAGTCGTTCGAAGAGGATCTGCTCATCGGATTCTGCGAAGACCGACTGGCTCGCTACAAGTGCCCCGACAAGATCGAGTTCGTTCCTCAGATTCCTCGGGGTCTCGGGGGAAAGGTGCTGCGGCGAGCGCTTCGCTGAGCATGGGTTCGCTGAGCATGGTTCGCTGGGCATGGCCCTCGAACGCTCTGATGGTGCTCGTGACTTTGTGAACGCGTGCACGCGGCCCGTACGATCAGTGTGTGAGTCCGCGCCCCTCCGCCGGTGATCGCCCCGGATCAGGTCGCCGAGTCCCCGATGCCACGGTTGCCCGACTTCCGATCTACCTCCGAGCGCTGTTCGACGTTTCCGACCGTGAGCGGACAGTCTCCTCGGAGCGGCTGGCCGCCCTGGCCGGCGTGAACGCGGCGAAGGTCCGAAAGGACCTCTCCTATCTGGGCAGCTACGGCACCCGAGGTGTGGGCTACGAGGTCGAGTACCTGCTGTTCCAGATCAGCCGCGAGCTGGGGCTCACTCGGGACTGGCCGGTCGCCATCGTCGGTGTGGGCAACTTAGGCCAGGCGTTGGCCAACTACGACGGGTTCTCGGCCCGCGGCTTTCGGATCGTGGCACTCGTCGATGCCGACCCGGCCAAGGTCGGCACGGTGGTGGCCGGACACCCGGTCACCCACATCGACGATCTCCCGGCGCTGGTGGAGTCCGCCGGCATCGCCATCGCTGTGATCGCCACCCCGGCCGAGGTCGCCCAGGACGTGGCTGACCGCCTGGCGGAAGCCGGCGTCCGGTCCATCCTCAACTTCGCGCCCGCGGTCATCGCCGTCCCGCCCGACGTCACCGTTCGCAAGGTCGACCTGGCCGTCGAGCTCCAGATCCTGGGCTTCTACCAGCAGCGCGACGGTACCCATCCCGGAGTCGGCCAGAAGGCATCGGGATGACCCCGTCCTACCCGGTCATGTTGGACCTCGATGGTCGCTCCGTGCTCGTCGTCGGCGCCGGGCCGGTGGCCGCCCGGAAGATCCGTGGTGTGATCGAGGCCGGTGCGACGGTCACCGTCGTTGCCCCCGAGATCAGCGCCGAGGTCCGCCGGCTGGCCGCCACCCACGATCTCGTGCTTCACGAACGGTCTTACGACCCCGGCGATGTCGCTGCCCCCGACGTCCGGCTGGTCATCACGGCAACCGGCGTGCCCCACGTCGATGCCGCGGTGTTCGCCGACGCCGAGGTGGCCGGTGTGTGGATCAACTCGGCCGACGATCCCGAGCACTGCTCGTTCACGCTGCCGGCGGTCGCCCGGCGCGATGGGATCACGGTGGCTGTCGCCACCGCCGGGGCCAGCCCGGCCCTCAGCACGTGGCTGCGCGATCTGCTCGCGGGAGCCCTCCCCGATGAGGTCGAGCGGCTCGTGCCCCTGCTCGTCGAGGTCCGCGGAGACATCCGAGATCGCGGCGTCGGCACCGAGCACCTCGACTGGCCGTCGCTCATCGACGAGCTGGTCACCCTGCTGCGTGATGGTCGCCACGCCGAGGCGTCGGAGCGGGCTTCCGCCTTCGCCGCCGCGGCGGGATCAGCCGTGACGGGTGCCACTTCGGTCGAAGGTGCGACTGACGCGTCGGGTCCCTCATCGGCCACAATGGTGTCGTGATGTCGCTGGTCGCCGTGGGCCTCACCCACCACACTGCCCCGCTCGACGTGCTCGAGCAGGCCACCATCGACGACGACGGTCTCACCAAGGCGCTCACGGATCTGGTTTCTCGTGACCACGTGGCTGAGGTCGTCGTGCTGTCCACCTGCAACCGCATCGAGATCTACGCCATGGCCGAGCGGTTCCACGGCGCTGTCGACGACATCTGCTCGTTCCTCTGCGATCGAACCGGGTTGTCGTCCGACGGTCTGTCCGACATCGTCGCCCTCCACTACGACGACGGCGCTACCCGTCACCTCTTCGAGGTGGCATCCGGCCTCGATTCCGCGGTCATCGGCGAGCACGAGGTGCTGGGTCAGGTTCGACGGGCGTGGGAGCGAGGGCAGGCCGAGGGCACGTCGGGGAGTCACCTGAACACGGTGTTCCGTCACGCCCTCGAGGTCGGCAAGGCGGTCCGCACCGAGACGTCGATCGGCCGGCACACCACGTCGGTGTCCCAGGCCGCAGTGCAGATGGCGGCGCACCAGCTCGGCTCGCTCGATGGGTGCAAGGTGCTGGTGCTCGGGGCGGGAGAGATGGGGGGCGGCATCGCCCAAGCGCTCCACTCCAGCTCGGTGGGCGACGTAGCCGTGGTCAACCGCACCTGGGAGCGGGCCGTCGAGCTGGCCGAGGCCATCGGCGGTCGGGCCGTCCCACTCCTCGATCTTCCCGTCGCGCTGGGCGACGTCGACCTGCTCCTCACCACCACCGGGGCACGGTCGATCATGGTCGAGCACGGCGATCTCGAGCCGGTCATGCGAGCGCGGGAGGATCGATCGCTTCTCATCGTTGACGTGGCCGTACCCCGCGACGTGGATCCCGGGGCCGCTGATCTTCCCGGCGTGACGCTGCTCGACATGGACGATCTTCGGGCGTTCGCCGAGCAGGGCATCGAGCAGCGGACCCAGGAGATCAGCAAGGTCAACGAGATGATCGAGTTGGCCGTCCTGCGGTGGTCCGACGAGCACAGCGCCCGCCGCGCCGCGCCGCTCGTCACCGCACTGCGGACGATGGCCGAGGACGTGCGCGAGTCCGAGCTGGCACGGTTCGCCCCGCGCCTCGAGGGCCTCGACGATCGTCAACGCGAGGCTGTCGAGGCCCTCACCCGTGGCATCGTCGGCAAGCTTCTGCACGAGCCCACGGTGAGAGTGAAAGATGCGGTCGGCTCGGCGCGGGGGGAGCGCCTTGCCGAAGCCATGCGCGACCTCTTCGATCTCGATGACAGCGAGCCCCCAGCCGTTTCCAGGGTCGAGGACTGAGCTGTCGATCGCGCCTCGCCGAGGACTCACCAGTCGGAATCCGACTGGTGAGTCCTCCGAGCGATGAGATCGAGCGATGAGTCCTCGACCTCAGGGCCACGTTCCGGCGGTGGCGCCGTAGCCTTCGACTGATGTCGGCGCTATCACTCACCCTCGCCACCCGCGGGAGCGCGCTAGCCCGTTGGCAGACCGATCACATCGCCGCGCTGCTGTCCGCCCGTCATCCCGATCTGGCGGTCGAGGTGCTCGTCGTCGAGACCGAGGGCGACCGGCGTGCCGACGTGCCGATCCATCAGCTTGGTGGCCGGGGAGTGTTCGCGAAGGAGGTGCAGCAGGCGCTGCTCGACGGCCACGCCGACGTCGCAGTGCACTCGGCCAAAGACCTCACCTCCACCCCGCCCGAGGGCCTGGTCCTGGCCGCCATCCCCGAGCGAGCCGATCCACGTGACGCCCTCGTCGGTTCCCGGCTCGACGATCTGGCCACTGGTGACACGGTGGCCACCGGGTCGGTGCGACGGCGAGCGCAGCTCGGGAACCTGCGCCCCGACCTCTGCTTTGCTGGGCTGCGCGGCAACATCGACACCAGGCTCGAAAAGGCGGAGCACTTCGGAGCCATCGTCATGGCTGCCGCCGCCCTCGACCGGTTGGGTCGCACCCCGCCGGTGGTCGAGCGACTGGCTGCCGACGTGATGGTCCCCCAGGTCGGGCAAGGAGCGCTGGCAATCGAGTGCCGCGCCGACGATGCGGCCGTCGCATCGCTGCTGGCGACCATCGAGCACCAGCCCAGCCGGCGGGCGGTGGATGCCGAGCGCGCCTTCCTGGCCACTCTCGGCGGCAGCTGTGACCTCCCGGTGGGTGCCCATGCCGTGATCGATTCCAGCGGCGAGATCCACCTCGATGGCGTTCTGTGCGCGCTCGACGGATCACGCGTCATCCGCCACGGCGGTCGGGGGATGGATCCCGCGGCCCTGGGCCGGACCACGGCAACCCATCTTGTGGACCGCATGGGTGGCGCCGACCTGCTGGACGAGGTCCGATCGGACCTGGCGACGTGACCGTCCACCTGGTCGGTGCCGGCCCCGGCGATCCCGGCTTGCTGACCGTGCGAGGCCGCCAGGTGCTCGAGCGGGCGGAGGTCGTCGTCTTCGACCGGCTGTCGGTCGCCGCCCTGCTCGATCTGGCACCGGTCGATGCCGAGCGCATCAGCGTCGGCAAGCGACTCGGGCACCAGACGATGCCGCAGGAGGAGATCAACGCCCTGCTCGTGGAGCGGGGCCGAGCTGGTCAGCGGGTGGTGCGGTTGAAGGGCGGTGATCCGTTCGTGTTCGCCCGGGGAGGGGAGGAGGCGCGGGCGCTTTCCGACGCCGGCGTGCCGTTCGAGGTGGTGCCCGGGATCTCGTCGGCCGTGGCCGTGCCGGCCTATGCCGGCATCCCGGTGACGCTTCGCCACTCGTCGACGTCGTTCACCGTCGTGACCGGGCACACCGATCCGGCGACCGAGACCGAGATCGACTGGGAGGCCGTGGCCTCGGTGGGCGGCACCATCGTGATCCTCATGGGTGTAGCCAACATCGCCGCCATCGCTGATCGGCTGATGGCCGGGGGTCGATCGCCCGACACACCCGTGGCTGCGGTGCGCTGGGGTACCCGCCCCAGCCAGCAGACCACCCGGGCCACCCTGGCCACGATCGGTGCCGCGGCGCTGGAAGCCCCATCCACCATCGTCGTGGGCGACGTGGCGGCCCAGGACCTCGACTGGTTCGAGCACCGTCCCCTGCACGGCTGCCGTGTTGTGGTCACCGGCGCGGCCACCAGTGGTGGTCACCTGGCCTCCCTGCTGGCCGAGCGGGGTGCGGATCCGATCGTCGTCCCTACCATCGAGCTCGCCGATCCGATCGACGGTGGAGCGTCGCTGGGTGATGCACTCGTCCGGCTCCACCACTACGACTGGATGGTGTTCACCTCGGCCACAACCGTTGACCGGGTGCGGGTGATGGTCCGCGACGCCCGTGCCCTAGCCGGCCCGCGCATCGCGGTGATCGGGTCGGGAACCGCCGAGTCGCTGCGCCGGTGGGGAATCGACCCCGACCTGGTCCCCGACCGCTTCGTGGCCGAGGGTCTGCTCGACGTGTTCCCCGATCCGCCGTCGCCGTCGCTGTCGCCGTCGCCGTCGGCTCGGCCGAAGGTGCTTCTGCCCCGAGCGGAGGTGGCGCGCCAGGTCCTTCCCGACGGATTGCGTGGCCGAGGATGGCAGGTCGACATCGTCCCTGCGTATCGAACCGAGCCTCGCCGTCTGGCCAGCGACGAGCTGGCGGCCGTTGCCGAGGCGGATGCCGTCACCTTCGCCTCGGCGTCGGCGGTCGATTCCTTTGTCGCCGCGGCCGGGTCCGGTGCGGTGCCGCCTGTGGTCGCCTGCATCGGCCCGGTCGTCGCCGGTCGGTGTGCTGAGCTCGGCATCGACGTCGACACCGTCGCCGACCCCCATACCCTCGCCGGGCTCGTCGCGGCCCTCGAGTCGCACCTCGCTTGATCCGCCTTGCTGAGACGGGTGGGGTTGGCCTCGATGAGCGGAGGGGAGGTCCGCGTACGATGACGAGGTGAGCTTTCCGGCCCAGCGTCCCCGTCGACTCCGGCGGACTGCCGCCATGCGGCGCCTCGTCGCCGAGACGGAGCTGAGCGTCAACGACCTGGTGGCCCCGCTCTTCGTCCGCGAGGGCATCGACGAGGCGCAGCCCATCTCGAGCCTCCCTGGCATCGTGCAGCACACCCGTGCGTCGTTGGTGACCGAGGCCAAGGAGCTCGCCTCGTTGGGTGTACCTGCGCTCATCGTGTTCGGTGTTCCCGAGCGCAAGGACTCCGAGGGTTCGGGGGCCTGGGATCCCGACGGCATCGTGCAGGTGGTGCTGGCCGACCTTCGAGCCGCAGTGGGCGATTCGGTGGTGCTCGTGGCCGACCTGTGCCTCGACGAGTACACCGACCACGGCCACTGCGGCATCGTCGGACCCGATGGATCCGTCGACAACGACGCCACCATCGAGCTCTACGCCAAGACCGGTGTGGCGCAGGCCCGCGCCGGCGCCGACGTGTGCGCCCCGAGCGGGATGATGGACGGGCAGGTGGCGGCCATCCGCCGTGCCCTCGACGGCGACGGGCACGCCGACACCGCCATCCTGGCCTATGCCGCCAAGTACGCCTCGGCGTTGTACGGCCCGTTCCGCGATGCCGTTGACGTCACCATTGCCGGAGGGGGCGACCGAAAGGGCTACCAACAGGACCCCCTCAACATCCGCGAGTCGCTCCGCGAGATCCGGCTCGATGTCGAGGAGGGCGCCGACATGGTGATGGTGAAGCCAGCGCTCGCCTACCTCGACGTGATCGCCGCGGCGCGAACGGTCACCGACGTTCCCCTCGCCGCCTACCACGTGAGCGGTGAGTACGCGATGGTCCACGCCGCGGCCGAGCGGGGATGGCTCGACGGGGCGGCGGTGATGGCTGAGCATGTCGCGGCGATCAAGCGGGCGGGCGCTGACATCATCGTCACCTATGCCGCCCGCGACCTCGCCGAGGCCATGCAGTGACCGAGTCCGGGCTCACCAACCGAGGGCTGTTCGAGCGGGGATGCCGGGTCATGCCCGGTGCGGTCTCATCACCGGTGCGGTCCTTCTCGTCGGTGGGGGGAACGCCCTACTTCGTGGCCCGGGCCGAGGGCGCCCACGTTTGGGATGTCGAGGGTCGCCGCTACACCGACTACGTCCAGTCCTACGGCGCGGTCATCGCCGGCCACGCCCACCCGGTCATCACCGAGGCGGTGACGAAGGCCGCGGCCGAGGGAACCTCCTATGGCGCCCCCACCGAGCGCGAGGTGCTGCTGGCCGAAGCCATCGTCGAGCGTGTGCCGAGTGTCGACCGGGTGCGGCTGGTCAGCAGCGGTACCGAGGCCACCATGACCGCAGTGCGCATCGCCCGCGGGTTCACGGCGCGGTCGCGCATCGTGAAGTTCGCTGGTTGCTACCACGGTCACTCCGACGGCCTGCTGGCCGAGGCGGGCAGCGGCCTGGCCCAGCACGGGCTGCCCGCCTCCGCCGGGGTGCCGCCCGAGCTCGTCGCTCAGACCACCGTCGTCCCCTTCAACGTGGTACCGGCTCTGGACTCCGATGTGGCGGCGGTGATCGTCGAACCGGTCGCCGCCAACATGGGCCTGGTTCCGCCGGCTCCCGGCTTCCTCGACGGGCTTCGGGCCGAATGCGGCCGCGTCGGCGCTCTGTTGATCTTCGACGAAGTCATCTCCGGCTTCCGGCTGGGGCCCGCCGGGGCCCAGGGCCTCGTCGACGTCACCCCCGACCTCTCGTGCTTCGGCAAGGTCATCGGCGGCGGCCTTCCCGTGGGAGCAGTCGGAGGACGGGCTGATGTCATGGACGTGCTGGCTCCCCTCGGTCCCGTGTACCAGGCGGGGACGTTGTCGGGGAACCCGCTGGCCACCGCGGCGGGTCTGGCCGCGCTGTCGTTGCTCGACGATGCTGCCTACCGCCAGCTCGAGGGCCGGGCTGAGATGTTCGGCCAGTGGCTCCGCAAGGAGATCAGCCAAGCCGGCCTTCCGGTCCAAGTACCTGTCGTCGGGTCGCTGCTGGGCATCTTCTTCAGCGATGCGCCGGTGACCGACTACGTCCAGGCCCAGGCCACCCGCACCGAGCTGTACGCGGCGCTGTTCCACCAGCTGCTCGCTCGGGGGATCGCCTTGGCTCCCGGCGCCTATGAGGTCATCTTCCCTGGGTTGGCCCACACCAAAGATGAGCTCGAGCGAACCACCGACCTCGCCGCCGCCGCCGCTCGCGCTGTCGCCGAGCAGTACGGCCTCGCCTGATCGCGTCGCCGAGGGTGGCCTGGTTGGCTCCTGGAACCTCAGAACAGCTTGAGGGCGTCGGACTCGAGGCCGCGGAGCTCGTCGTAGTCGACCTCGACCCAGGCGATGCCGCGTGACTCGGCAAGGGTTCGAGCCTGAGGCTTGATCTCCTGAGCCGCGAACACGCCGCGGATCGGCCGCAGGCGCGGGTCGTGGCCGAGCCGCTCGAGGTAGCGCGTGAGCTGCTCGACGCCGTCGATCTCGCCGCGACGCTTGATCTCGACTGCCACGGTGCCGCCGTCGGCGCTCCGGCAGAGCAGGTCGACCGGCCCGATGTCGGTGGGATACTCCCGGCGGATCAGCTCGAGGCCGTCGCCCAGGATCGAGACCTGCTCGGCCAACAGCTCCTGGAGGTGGGCTTCGACGCCATCCTTCTGCAGACCGGGATCATCACCGAGGTCGGTCGAGGTGTCGGAGTAGATGTCGTCGATGATGATGGTCAGCGTCTCGCCTTTGGGATTGGTGACGGTCCACTGGCCGTCGCTCTGCACCAGCGTGTTCGGCGCGTTCATCCAGTTGAGCGGCTTGTAAGCCCCGCCGTCGGCGTGGATGGCGACGCAACCGTCAGCCTTCACCATGATCAGCCGGTCGGCCATCGGCAGGTGAGCGTCGAGACGACCCCGGTAGTCCACTGAGCACCGGGCGATCACCAACCGCATCGCCCGCTGACCGTAGTCGGACCCGATCAGGCCCGGATCTGGTCGGGGGCCAGGCGGGCGATGGCGGCCACTGAGCGGTAGACGGCTTCGGCGGGGCCGAGCTCATCGGGGCGCAGCAGGTTGGCCATGATGGCCAACACCCACTCCATGAGCGTCTTGGACTGCATTCCGACGCGTGTGAGCTCCGCCATCAGCTCGGGCTGGCCGATGACCTTGGTGAACGCCCGCGCCACCTTGAAGTACAGCTGGTACTCGGCGTCGAGGCGCCGGGGGTAGTCCGAGAGCGCCAACCCGTTCCCAGTGGTGAGCGCTTCGTCGAGCACCTCGGCCGCCATCCGCGCCGTCTCGTAGGCGTAGTCGATGCCCTCGCCGTTGAACGGGTTCACCGACCCACCGGCGTCGCCGATGAGCAACCACGTGGGGCCCGACTTCGGGAACACCGAGCCGGCCATGGGCAGCCGACCTCCGGTGGGCTGGCCGACCTGGGTCTTCTCCGAGATGCCCCAGTAGGCCGGAGCGGTGGCCGCGAACTCCTCCATGAGGTGCGATGTGTTGACCGACTTCCAGTCGCGAAACGTCGACAGCAACCCGATGCCCACGTTGATGCAGCCATCGCCCACCGGAAAGATCCAGCCGTAGCCGGGCAGGCTGTTGCCCTCGCGATCGCGCACGTCGAGGGCCGACTCGATCCACGGGTCGTCGTGAAGGGGGCTCTCCCAGTAGCCGCGGATGGCCATGCCCTGGGGGTAGGAGCGGTCACGGCGACACCCCAGGGCCCGCCCGAAGCGCGAGTTCGAGCCGTCGGCCACCACGACGTAGCGAGCGGAGACCTCGACGACATCGGTGTCGCCAGGCATCGTCGAGGCCGCACCTGTCCGCTTGACCGTGGCGCCGCGAACCAGCCCGTCGCGCACCACCGGGGCGACGGCTTCCGCGCCTTGCCACAGGCGGGCGCCGGCCGCGGCGGCATTGCCGGCCACCAAGCCATCGAGCTCACTGCGGCGAACCACGTAACCGTGCTTGGGGAAGACGGGGTGATCGGGCCATTCCATCTCGATGGTGATGCCGTGGGCGACCGCTCGGAGTCCGTCGTAGCGGTGGTAGCTCTCGAGCGAGGCGGCCAGACCCATCTCGGTGAGCTGATGCACGGCTCGAGGGGTGAGACCGTCACCGCAGGTCTTCTCCCGGGGAAACGTCTTCTTCTCGGCGACGATGACGTCGTGACCTGCTCGGCCGAGCCAGTACCCCGCAGCGGCTCCGGCGGGTCCGCCGCCAACCACCAGGACGTCGCAGCGTTCCTCGCTCACCATCTCAGGTTCGTCTACCCACGTCTTCCTCGTCCACGCCGGGATTGGCGACCCATGTCGCCTGGTTCTCGCCCGAGGGTTTCAGCCGTGGGATTCGCCCCCGGCACCAGCGCCGTCGGCGCTGCACGCCTCTTCTTCGCCCCCGCTGAGCGTCTGGCGCTCGTGGCAGATCACGGCGAGCAGCTCATCCTCGGTGAAGCTGGCGAACGACGGCATGCCACCGGAGGCGACGCGCTGGCCGCCGTCGCGGCCGGGATCGCCATAGGGGGCACCGGCGACCGAGCCGTCGGTGACGAACGCCATCTGGTCGTCGATGGAGGGGAAGGTGAGGAGCACCTCGCCACCGCTGAGCTGGGGACCGACTCCGCCTCCACCGCTGGGTCCGTGGCACGCCGCGCAGTTGCCCGTGAACAGCTCGGCACCCAGGGCTTCGAACCCGCCCCCTTCGGCTTCGCGCACCTCGAGGACGCCGGCGTAGAGGATGGCCCACAGCGGAAGGAACGCGAGCACCGGCACGACCCAGATGGGCGCCTTCTTCCGCGTCTTGGCCGCCACCACGTATGGCGGGTCGGGTACCGCAGGGGCATCGGTGGTGGATTCGGGTGACCGAGCCGCGAGTGCCGGCGCGGCCGGTGCCTCGGTGGTAGCGGGCGTCGTGGCCGCCGGTGCGCCGGCGCCGGAATCGGAGGACTCTGAGTCGGCACCCTCATCCACGGGGTCGCCTGTGGCCTTGGCCTTGGCCTGCTTCGAGCGCTTCAGCAGATGCTCGGGGATCTCGGTCACCAGGTCCTCCGGTTCAGGGGCCGATCCGGGCGGCGATGCTAGGGGCGCCGCCACTGTAGGGGCCACCTGAGGAGCGGGCTCGGACCCAGCGCCGATCTTGGGCCGAGGACTGATCGGTCGGTCCCGAAGCGCCGAGGACTGACCTGTCGGAATCCGATCGATGAGTCCTCGGCGACGGGAGATCGACCGCTCAGTCCTCGACTCGGAACGGGATCGCGCAGGACCGGATCGACGGCGGTGATCGAGATCGCACGGCAACGTGCGACGGTCGTGGGGGCTCTGCTAAACCGGTCGCTCGGTGCCCCTGGGTGCGAGGTGCCGCCACAGCTGCCTAGAATGTGAACCGATTCACGAACTCGGAGGAGGTTCCCCCACAAGTGGTCGCCTTCGTCATGTCGTTTCTCGTTCTCGTCATCGGTTGCGCGGTGCTGGTGCCCTACGCCAAGCGGCGCCCGACCGACAAGGTCCCCACCTGGGGTGAGGCCTACCTGGGCGGCACCTACGTCTTCTTCCTGCTGTTCTGGGCGTACGGCGTGGTGCCCCACCAGTGGCTCAACTGGGCTGACAACGAGCTGAACTGGCGGCCCGACGAGTTCTTCCTGGAGACCTACGCCATCGACGTGACCAAGGCTGCCGTCCGCGACATCGTGGCCGTGGGCCTCTACGTCGGCTTCCTCGGTGTCCAGATCGCCTTCTGGATGTTCTGGCAGAACCGGGCCAAGCCGAAGGCCACCGAGATCGAGGTCTCCGCCTACGGACGTCCGCTGGTCAAGCCGGCGAGCGGCAAGAAGTAGGGAGGGCAGCACCATGGCCAAGACCGATGCCAACCCGCCCCTCCCGTACTTCCCGGGAGGCGACTACGTCCTGCAGGAGATCACGCTCGACCAGCTCAACGGCAGCGTGAAGCCGAAGCAGTTCCTCCACATCGACCAGAGCGAGTGCATCATGTGCGAGGGCTGCGTCGACATCTGCCCGTGGAAGTGCATCCACATGCTCTCCACCAGCGCCATCGCCGGGGGCGCCAACACCGCTCCCCCTGGCGTCGACCCCGACGACCACGTCGTCTTCATCGTGGACGAGGACGTCTGTACGCGGTGTGCCCTGTGCATCGATCGCTGTCCTACCGGTGTCATCTCCCTCGGCAAGACGGTCGAGCCCGGTACCCAGGGCGATCCCCACCAGCGCGACAACAACCACGGCTACGCCTACGGCATGCGGTTCTAGGCGAAGGTTCAAGGAGCAAACGTGGCCAAGGCCCTCGAGCGCAAGCCTCTCTCGGAGCGGATCCAAGACCGGATGGCGAACCTCAGCGACACGGTGCAGGGAAGCCAGGCCTGGAGCTCGATCTTCCGACCCGGCTCGATCTTCCGCAAGGGCTACACCGACAGCCCCCGGAACCGGTCCTACGTGATCATGAACTCGGTGCTGTACCACCTCCACCCGGTGAAGGTGAAGCGGCACGCGGTGAAGGTGTCCTACACGCTCTGCCTGGGTGGGCTGAGCTTCTTCCTCTTCATCCTGCTGACCGTGACCGGCATCTTCCTGATGTTCTTCTACCGCCCCACCGAGGCCCAGGCCTGGGCCGACATCCAGACCCTCCAGACCTCCGTCACCTTCGGCCTGCTGGTCAGGAACATGCATCGGTGGGCGGCCCACCTCATGGTGTTGTCTGTGTTCCTGCACATGGCCCGCGTCTTCTACCACGGGGCCTACAAGCCACCCCGCGAGTTCAACTGGGTGATCGGCGTGATCCTTCTCACCCTCACCCTGCTGCTGTCGTTCACCGGCTATCTGCTGCCGTGGGACCAGCTGGCGCTGTGGGCCGTCACCGTGGGCACCAACATGATGGGGTACACCCCGGTCTTCGGCGACCAGGTGCGCTTCGTGCTGTTGGGTGGCGTGGAGATCGGCGGACCAACGCTGTTGAGGTGGTACGTGCTCCACGTTCTGTTCGTGCCGTTCATCACCGTGATCTTCCTAGCCATCCACTTCTGGCGGGTCCGCAAGGACGGTGGCATCAGTGGTCCGCTGTAGGTCGAGGGAGCTGACATGACCGAGATCCCCGAGCACCTCCTCAAGCGGTCGAAGGCCGCCAAGGGCAAGGCATCCGGCGACGACGCCGCCGGATCGGGTGGGGACGCGGGCGGCGACGAGGGCGAGAAGATCCCCGGCGACCTGCTCACCGGCGAGAAGGTCGCACCGGCGGCGGCGGCACCGGCGGCGACCGGCGAGGGCGCGGTGGCCACCGTCCCTCCCATCCAGCTGGGCGAAGGCGGTCACACCCAGCGTCTGCTCACGGTCGTCAAGTCCGGTTCGATCCAAGACGTCAAGGCCAAGCCGGTCGACAAGGTCCACGTGTGGCCTCACCTGCTGGTGGTCGAGTTCGTCTCGGCCCTGGCCATCACCGCCTTCCTGCTGGTGTTCAGCGTGTGGGTGAACGCCCCCCTGCTCCGCCTCGCCAACTTCAACCTCACACCCAACCCGTCGAAGGCACCGTGGTACTTCCTGGGCCTCCAGGAGCTGCTCACGATGTTCCACCCGATGGTGGCCGGTGTGACCATCCCCGGCATGGGCATCTTTGCCCTGATGCTTGCGCCCTACACCGACACCAACCCGTCCAACAAGCCCGAAGACCGCAAGTTCGCCATCGCCCTGTTCACCGTGCACCTCATGTTCTGGGCTGTGCTCGTGATCATCGGGTCGTTCTTCCGGGGTCCGGGCTTCAACTTCACGATGCCGTGGACCGACGGCATCTTCTTCGAGCTGTAGTCGAGGCTGAACCAGTGACCCGCTCCACCCATCGATCGACCACTCACCGACTCCATCCATCCGGGCCGCCGTCCACCCTGGCCGCCAGGAGCTGAGGAGCAGCCATGGACACCGGCACCATCCTTGCCATCGCCATCCCGGCGCTGGTCATGCTCGGCGCGGCGTTGGCCTTCACGTCGGCACGCAGGCGGGATCTGGGCGACGCCCTGGGCACGCTCAGCCGCGAGACCCTCAGCCGCGACGCGGGGACGGTCGCCTTCGACGAGGGCGGCGTCAGCGTCCCCTCCGGCCGAGAGGTCGAGCTGGCGGCCATAGCCGGGCGGTCGGCGGTCGCCACAATCGACGTTGGCACCCCGGTGCCCTACACCCCACCCGACCCCGACGAGCTCGGCGTCACCCGGCGCCAGTTCCTGAACCGCTCGGTCGTGGCCAGCTTCGCCTTGGGCCTGTCGGGGTTCGGCGCCGCCGTGCTGGCCTTCCTGTGGCCATCGCTCGGCGAGGGGTTCGGCTCCACGATCACGGCCGGCAACGTCGACGACATCTTGGGCAGCATCGCCGACACGAAGGAACCCTCCTACTTCCCAGAGGGTCGCTTCTACATCAACCCCTACCCGGCCGAGGCCGTGGGTGCCGCCGAAGAGGTCTACAGCTCCAACGTGGTCCAAGGCATGGCAGGAGGCGTCGTCGCCCTCTACCAGAAGTGCCCCCATCTGGGCTGCCGGGTGCCGTGGTGCACCCCCTCCCAGTGGTTCGAGTGCCCCTGCCACGGCAGCCAGTACAACCGGGTTGGCGAGAAGAAGGGCGGGCCAGCACCTCGAGGCATGGACCGCTTCCCCGTCACGATCGACGAGGCCGGCATCGTCAGTGTCGACACCGGCACCGTCGTGCAGGGGCCGCCCATCGGCACCAACACCACCGGCCAAGAGGCCGAGGGTCCGCACTGCGCGGGCGAGGGCGGTGGCGATCACGGTTGATCGCCGCCCCTGTCCGTGCTTACCCGTCCCCTGGAGACTGAACCCTTGATCTTCGCCGCCAGTGCCACACAGAACGTCGGCATCACCATCGCCGTGGTGGCGGTCGCGGGATGGCTGCTGTTCGTGCTGTTCAACTCGGGTTCCGCCCGCAAGGAGGTCGGATCCGAGATCGAGCTGGCACCGAACCGCAAGCCGTACTTCGACGACGACGAGCTCGAGACCAGCCGGCTTGACCGCAGCCTGGCCATGGGCCTCGGCGCACTCATCATCGTCGGTGTCGGTCTGCCGCTCTACTGGTTGACCGAGCCCGGTCGCCAGAGCGGTGCCACTGACAACTTCAACGCCACCTTCGAAAGCCGTGGCCGGATCACCTATCTCTCCAGCGAGAACGGGCCCAACAGCTTCGGGTGCCAGGACTGCCACGGTCCCGAGGGCGTTGGAGGTGTGGCTCCCTTCACCTACACCGACCCGGTGAGCGGCGAGATCAGCACCGTGCAGTGGCAGGCGCCGGCCCTCGACACCGTACTGCTGCGGTTCACCCCCGAGGAGGTGGCCGACATCTTGACCTTCGGTCGCGCCGGCACGCCGATGCCGGCATGGGGTGCGGCCGGCGGTGGGCCCATGAACGACCAGCAGATCAACGATCTCGTCCTGTATCTCGCGAGCATCCAACTGGAACCTGACGAGGCTCAGGCCCAGGCGGCAGAGGACGCGCTGGCCGCCGTCGGCGCCGGCCGGTTCGACACCCTGGGAGCGGCGCTGTTCGGCCTCAACTGCGCTCGATGCCACACCCAGGGGGCCGGCTTCGGTCAACCCGGAGTCCAGGGTGGAGGGGCCTTCGGACCGAGCCTGCGCGACGGCGTGACCATCCGCCAGTTCCCCGATGTCGCCCGCCACATCAGCTTCATCGGGTCGGGATCCGACGCCAACCAGAGCTACGGGGTCCGCGGCATCGGCTCGGGTCGAATGCCGGGCTTCGGCGAAATGCTGACCGAAGCGCAGATCGCTGCCATCGTCGAGTACGAACGGAGCCTCGGCCTCACCGCCGAGGAGCGGGCACAGCTCGAGGAGACGGGCGGGCAGACGGAGGCCACGTCTGCCGACGAGTCTTCCGGCGACTCGGCTGACGACTCTGAAGCAACGACCGACGACGAGTCCGGCGCCTCCAGCGCCGGTGAGCAGTAGGGAGCGACACCAATGGGTGCCATCGTTGCCAACCTCACCAGCCTTGCCGCCATCGGGTGGGAGCCCGAGATTCGCGGCGCGCTGGTCGTTCTGATCGCCGTGGCTGTCCTGTGTGGGTCCATCTACCTGGTCCTGGCCACCAACGCCGGCGCTCGACTCGGCTTCACGCTGGCCTTCACCGGCCTCATGGGCTGGATGCTCGTCATGGGCGTCATCTGGGCCATGTACGGCATCGGACTCAAGGGAGACTCGCCCACCTGGGAGGTGCGTGAGGTGGTCGTGGGCAACATCGAGGCAGCCGAGGTGGCCAAGGTGCGAGAGCTCGTCGATCAGGATGCCGCAGTGGCCGGCGACTGGAAGGCGCTGCCCGAAGGTGATGGCGATCGAGGAGAAGCTGCGGCCGCGGTCGACGACTTCTTCACGGCCGGTGACCGGTCCAACCGCGCCACCTACTTCGGGGACACTGCGGCGTCCTTCCTGACCCTCGCGGTGTTCGATGTCGGCGGCAAGGACGAGCTCGACGACAAGCGGGCATGCTCGTTCCACCGGCCCGACACCTACGGCGGTTGCTGGGACCGCATGACCAACAAGATCGCCCAGACCACGCAGCTCAAGCACCCCACTCACTACGCCGTCGTCCAGCTCCAAGCCGAAGAGCTCGACGTCAACGGCGATCCCACCGGTGAGCTCGACAGCTCGGGGGCGGTCGTCAACGTCGTGCTCATCCGCGATCTCGGCAACCTGCGGCTCCCGGCGCTGGCCGTCACCGTGGCATCGGGAATCCTCTTCGCCGTCGGGGTGTCGCAGCTGCACCGTCGCGACCTCGAGGCCATGGACGCCGTGGCCACCGCCGCCTGATCGATGGCCGACTACCTGCCACTGCTGGCACTGGGGGTACTGGCGTACCTGTTCGCGTCGATGAGCTTCGTCGCGAGTCGCCTGCTCGCCCCGCGCCGCCCCACGGTGGCCAAGGAAGCGCCCTATGAGTGCGGCATCGTGCCTGGTCGTGAGCCGCCTGAGCGGTTCCCGGTTCGCTTCTACCTGGTCGCCATGATCTTCATCATGTTCGATGTCGAGATCATCTTCCTGTTCCCGTGGGCGGTCAGAGGCGAGGGTCTCGGGACGTTCGCCTTCTACGAGGTGCTGGTGTTCTCGGTGATCTTCTTTGCTGCCTTCGTGTACCTCATCGCCCGTGGCGGCCTCGAGTGGGGGCCCCGCAAGGCGACGAAGCGCCTGGAGGTGGCGGCCATGCCCGGCGTGCCATCGACCAGCATCCGCCGCGTCGGGCTCGAGGGTCGCGAGTTCATCCCCACCGTCGCCGCACCGGCGGGGACGGGTGACGGCGGGGACGCGGCCTGATGCCCCTGGACAAGGGCCTCGAAGGCCTCCAGCACAACTTCGCCACCGGCTCGCTCGAAGAGCTGGTGAAGTGGAGTCGCCAGCACTCGATGTGGCCCGCCACGTTCGGGTTGGCCTGCTGTGCCATCGAGATGATGGCAACCGGTGCCGCCGACTACGACCTCAGCCGGTTCGGCATGGAGGTCTTCCGGGCGTCGCCACGCCAGGCCGACCTGATGATCGTGGCCGGCCGGGTCAGCCAGAAGATGGCGCCCGTCCTGCGCCAGATCTACGACCAGATG
The DNA here is from genome assembly GCA_036397895.1 of Acidimicrobiales bacterium. GTDB lineage: Bacteria > Actinomycetota > Acidimicrobiia > Acidimicrobiales > DASWIA01 > DASWIA01. Next base: position 30,101 of record DASWIA010000002.1, read on the forward strand.
ATGGAGCCCAAATGGGTCATCAGCATGGGCGTGTGTGCGTCAACCGGCGGCATGTTCAACAACTACGCCATCGTCCAGGGTGTCGACGAGGTCGTGCCCGTCGACGTGTACGCCCCCGGCTGCCCGCCCGGCCCCGAGACGCTCATGCACGCCATCATCACCCTGCACGACAAGGTCCGCACCGGCGAGCTCACCCAGCGCCGGGCCGATGTTGGCGGTGGTGCCAACCTCATCCTCGAGACACCCGATCACCTCGCTCCCGCTCCGGTCGAGCTCGGATCGAAGGACTGAGGACGTCGTGACCGCGATCGAGGGTGACGCCACCGAGCCGACCACAGGCGGGCCCGCATCCGACGCCGAGACCCTCCTCGGGTTCCCGGTCACGCGCTCGTGTTCCCAGCGGGTGCTGCACGTGCCGGCGGAGGAGTGGGTGGCCACCATGTGGAGGCTGCGCGACGACGAGCACTTCGAGATGCTCACCGACCTCTGCGGTGTCGACTACCTCACCCATCCCGGGCGCTCGACGCTGCCTCCTGACGTCGATCCTCAGCGGTTCGAGGTGGTGGTCGAGCTGTTGAGCCTGTCCAAGACCGAGCGTCTGCGGGTGCGCACCCAGCTCCCAGCCGCGGCGCCCACACTCCCCAGCCTCTACGAGGTGTGGGCCGCCGCCGATGCGCTCGAGCGCGAGGCGGCGGATCTGTACGGCATCACCTTCGAGGGTCATCCCGACCCGAACCGCATCCTCATGCCCGAGGATTGGGAGGGTCACCCTCTCCGCAAGGACTACGCCGTGGGTCGCATCCCCGTGCAGTTCAAGGCCCCCCAGGCCGGACGGCCGCGAGGTCGATGATGACCCTCGACCACGCCACCGCGGCCACCACCGGCGGCCCCGCCGACGACTCCTTCGAGCTCGGCGAGCTGCCCGCACCGCCTCGGGGGGTCAAGAGCACCGAGCTGCTCCGTCATCCCGAGTCGGTGCTGCGACTCTCCGAGGAGGAGGCGCAGGCGCCAGCCGATCCCGACGATCCCTCCGACGACGAGACCACGATCATGAACATGGGGCCGCAGCACCCCAGCACCCATGGCGTGCTGCGCCTCATCCTCGAGCTCGAGGGCGAGACCGTCGTTCGCACGAAGTCGGTCATCGGCTACCTGCACACCGGCATGGAGAAGACGGGTGAGGAGCTCAGCTACCTCCAGGGCCCCACCAACGTCACCCGCATGGACTACGCCAGCCCGTTCAGCAACGAGCTGGTGTTCAGCATGGCCACCGAGGCCCTGCTGGGGATCGAGGTGCCCGAGAGGGCGGTGTGGATCCGCATGCTCATGGCCGAGCTCAACCGGATGAGCAGCCACCTGCTGTTCCTCGCCACCAACGGCATGGACCTCGGCGCGGTGTCGATGATGCTGTACGGCTGGCGCGAGCGGGAGCACGTGCTGCGGTTCTTCGAGCGTGTCACCGGCCTGCGCATGAACCACAACTACATCCGGCCGGGCGGCGTCGCCGCCGACCTGCCCCCCGGGTGGCGAGACGAGGTGCTGGCCCTCCTCGAGACGCTGCCGCCGCGTCTTGATGAATACGACGTCCTGATGACGGGTCAGCCCATCTGGCGGCAGCGGACCCAGGGTGTGGGAGTCATCGGTGCCGCCGAAGCGATGACGCTAGGCGCCACCGGGCCAGTCCTCCGCAGCACCGGCATCCCCTGGGATCTGCGGAAGACCATGCCGTACCTTCGCTACGACGAGCTCGACTTCGACGTGGTGGTCGGCACCTACGGCGACACGTTCGACCGCTACGCCATCCGACTCAACGAGATCCGAGAGAGCATCGGGATGGTCCACCAGATCATGGACCGCATCCCGGCCGGCGACTACCGCATCCAGGACAAGAAGGTCACGCCGCCACCGCGCGGTCGCATCGACGAGTCCATGGAGGCGCTGATCCACCACTTCAAGATCTTCACCGAGGGCTTCAAGGTGCCCGAGGGTGAGGTGTACGTGGCCATCGAGTCGCCCCGCGGCGAGCTCGGCTGCTACATCGTCAGCGACGGTTCGCCCCGACCGTTCCGCATGCACATCCGCGCCCCCAGCTTCGTGAACCTCGGCTGCCTCCCCCACATGATGCGCGGGGGACTCATCGCCGACGGCGTCGCCATCATCTCCAGCGTCGACCCGATCATGGGCGAGGTCGATCGCTGATGTCCCGACTGTCCAACGAGAACGTCACTCTGGCGCGCACGATCATCAGCCGCTACCCGCGCAAGCGCAGCGCCCTCATCCCGCTGCTGCATCTGGCCCAGGAGCAGGAGGGGTGGGTCAGCCCCGAGGCCATGGCGCACATCGGCGAGCTGGTCGACATGACGTCGGCCGAGGTGCTGGGCACCGCCTCGTTCTACGAGATGTTCAAGCGCCAGCCGATCGGGAAGTACCTCATCGGTGTCTGCACCAACATCAGCTGCATGCTCGTGGGCGGCTATGAGCTGTTGGACCACGTCTCCTCCACGCTCGGCGTCGTGGTGGGCCAGACCACGTCCGAGGGGCTCTTCACCGTGGAAGAGGCCGAGTGCCAGGCGGCCTGCTCCGACGCCCCGTGCCTCCAGGTGAACTACCGCTACTTCGGCCGCATGGACCCGGCCAAGGTCGACGACCTGCTCGATGACCTCCGCCATGATCGGCTGGAGGACATCGTGCCCCCTCACGGCACCCTGAGCCGGGTTCGCCAGAAGATCGGCGACCCGCGCCAGGCCGACGCCGCACTCTCGGGGGAGGCACGGCCGTGACCGTCACCAACCCGGACAAGATCGTCTTCGCCCGCATGCACCACCCCGACGCCCACACCCTGGGGGGCTACCTCGCCACCGGCGGCTACACCGCGCTCCGGAAGGCGCTCGGGGACATGACTCCCGAGCAGGTGCACGAGGAGGTTACGGCCTCCAACCTCACCGGCCGGGGCGGGGCCGGGTTCCCGGCTGGGGTGAAGTGGGGCTTCCTGCCGCCCGAGGTACACCCCCGCTATCTCGTCGTCAACGGTGACGAGTCCGAGCCCGGTACGTGCAAGGACCGTCAGCTCCTCGAGCGCGATCCGCATCAGCTCATCGAGGGCTCGGTGCTCACTGCCTACGCCATCGGGGCCGAGAATGTGTTCCTCTACGTCCGGGGCGAGATGGCGTTGGCGCAGGAGCGCATGGCCACCGCGCTCAACGAGGCCTACCAGCACGGTGCCGTGGGCGAGCGGATCTTCGGTTCCGACTTCTCCGTTGACGTCGTCCTGCACTGGGGCGCCGGCGCCTACATCGTGGGGGAGGAGACGGCCCTCATCGAGAGCCTGGAGGGCAAGCGGGGCATGCCGCGCATCAAGCCCCCGTACTTCCCCGCCGCCAAAGGCCTCTACTTCCAGCCCACCATCGTGAACAACGTCGAGACGCTGTCGAACGTGCCGTGGATCGTGCGCCACGGTGGTCAGGCCTTCGCCGGCCTCGGTGGCGGACGAGCCACGGGCACACGACTGTTCTCGCTCTCGGGCCACGTTGCCCAGCCCGGCAACTACGAGGTCGAGCAGCACGTGACCACCATGCGCGACCTCATCTACGACCACGCCTACGGCGACGGGATCCGCGACGGCAATGAGTTCAAGATGATGGTGCCGGGTGGCGTGTCGGCGCCATGGCTGTTCGAAGAGCACCTCGACATGCCCCTCGACGCCGACGAGGCCACCGCCAACAAGACGATGCTGGGCTCGGGCGCGGTGGTGGTGATGGACCACACCACCTGCGCGGTGCGCGCCGCCTGGCGCATCGTCCGGTTCTTCGCCCACGAGTCGTGCGGCAAGTGCACTCCGTGTCGCGAGGGGACCACCTGGCTCGAACGGATCCTCTGGCGCATCGAGAACGGCGCCGGCCGTCCCGATGACCTCGACTTGCTGCTCGACGTGTGCGACAACATCTCACCGGGTCTCGACTGGCCGCCCAAGATGACCACCATCTGCCCCCTCGGCCCCTCGGCGCCGTCGCCCATCTACCCGTCGATCAACAAGTTCCGCGACGAGTACCTCACGCACATCAAGGAAGGGGCCTGCCCGCATGGCTGACACGCAGCAGGCCAGCGAGACGGTGATCGTCACCATCGACGGGAGGTCGGTCCACGCGAAGCCCGGTGAGATGGTCATCTCCGCCGCCGAGCGCGCCGGCCTCTACATCCCGCGCTTCTGCTATCACCCGCGCCTCGAGCCGGTGGGCATGTGTCGCATGTGCATCGTCAACATCGACACCGGCCGGGGCGCCACGCTCCAACCGGCCTGCGTCATCCCTGTCGCCGAGGGCATGATGGTGGACACCGTCGAGGCGGGTGTGAAGAAGGCGCAGGACGGGGTGTTGGAGTTCCTGCTCATCAACCACCCTCTCGACTGCCCAGTGTGCGACAAGGGCGGCGAGTGCCCGCTCCAGGACCAGACGGTGGCCTTCGGCCCCGGTGAGTCACGCTTCGTCGAGGAGAAGCGGCACTTCGAGAAGCCCATCCCCATCAGCAGCCTTGTCGATCTCGACCGCGAGCGATGCATCCTGTGCGACCGCTGCACCCGCTTCGCCAAGGACGTGGCCGGCGACCCGCTCATCTCCTTCGTGGAGCGAGGCAACGAGACCCAGGTCCTCAACTTCCCCGACGAGCCGTTCTCCTCGTACTTCAGTGGCAACGTCGTGCAGCTCTGCCCGGTCGGTGCGCTCACCGCACGGCCCTATCGCTTCAAGGCACGCCCGTGGGACCTGGAGGCGGTCGAGTCGACCTGCACCTCCTGCTCGGTCGGATGTCGGGTTGAGGTGCAGTCCACCCAGAACGAGCTCGTCCGCCTGGTGGGCATCGACGCCGATCCGGTCAACCACGGATGGCTGTGCGACAAGGGCCGATTCGGATACGAGGCGGTCAGCGGCTCTGCTCGGGTCGTGGATCCGATGGTGCGCGCCGGTGGTTCGCTGGCCCCCTCGAGCTGGGCCGCGGCCCTGACCGCGGCGGCCGACGGGATCCGCTCGGCCATCGACACGACGGGTGCCAGCTCGGTTGCGGTCATCGGTGGAGCGCGCCTGACCAACGAGGACGCCTATGCGTGGGCCCGCCTGGCCAAGGGGGTCATCGGTACCGACCACGTCGATGCCCAGCTCGACGACGGGCTGCCCGCCGGGCTGGTCCAGGGGCTGCCGCGCGCCACCATTGACGACGCCTGCTCGGCGTCTGTCGTGGTGCTGCTGGGACCCGATCTCAAAGAAGAGCTGCCCGTCCTGTTCCTCCGCCTGCGGCAAGCGGCGATCGAAGGCGGCGTCCACTTGGTCGAGATCAGCCCAGCGGGAAGCGGTCTCTCCCCCTATGCCATGGTGTCGCTCATCCACGCTCCCGGCGAAGCAGGAGCGATCGGCCAGGCGCTGGCATCGGGCTCGTCTGATGACGTGGCCGGAGTTGCAGCGGCCGACATCGCCACCGCCCGCGATCTGCTGGGCCTGGCATCGGGCGGTACACCCGCGGACGTGGTCTGCGTCCTCGGCCGGCCATCGGTGGCCGAGCCGGCAACGTCGGTGGAGGCGGCGGTCGCTCACCTCGCCCCGGCGGTGGGGTCGTTCAAGGTTCTTCCCGCTTTGCGGCGCGCCAATGTGATGGGCGCGCTGGACGCGGGTCTGGCCCCGGGGCTGCTGCCCGGCCGCACGTCGCTCGATTCGGGGCGGCAGACGTTCACCCAGCGGTGGGGATCGGTTCCCCCCGAGGTCGGTCTCGACACCGCGGGCATCCTCTCCGCCGCCGCCGACGGACGCATCGGTGCTCTGGTGCTGCTGGGCGCCGATCCTCTCGCTGACGCCCCCGACCCCGAGCTGGCCCGCCAGGCGCTCACCGCTGCCCGCTACGTCGTGGCTGTTGACGCCTTCCACACCGCGTCAGCTCAGGAGGCCGACGTGGTGCTCCCGGTGGCGACCATCCACGAGAAGGACGGCACCACCACCAACCTCGAAGGCCGCGTCTCCACCCTCGGTCACAAGGTCACCCCCCTCGGCACCGCTCGACCCGATTGGGCCGTCGCCTCTGAGCTCGCTCGTCGTCTCGGGGAGGATCTCCCCTGGATCGACGAGACCGAGATCTGGACTGAGCTCGAATCGGTTTCGGCGTGCCACACCGGGATCACGCTCGACGTGCTCTCCGATCCCGCCTGGCGCGACGGCGTGCCCGCTCCCATCCCCGCGGCCGGGGTCACGATCGCTGGGGTGGGCGAGCTGCCGTCGGGGGCCGTCGCCGCGGCGTCGGACGAGGCGGCCGGCGAGGGAGACGGGGGATCCCGGGCAGCCGACGTCGGGTCAGCGCCCCTCTCCGAGCGTCCCTCACCCATCACCTACTCACCGTCGGCGGGTACACCAGAGCTGCCGGTTCGCAATGGTTACGACCTGCGCCTCGTTGCCGGCCGCCGCCTCTACGACGGCGGCACCGCGGTGACCAACTCGCCCTCGCTGGCGGTGCTGGCACCGGGAAGCACCGCCCGCCTCAGCCGCTACGACGCCGATCGTCTCGGCGTGGTCGATGGCGACCGGGTCCGGGTTCGCAATGCCCGCGCCGCCCATGAGCTCGACGTGGAGGTCTCCGGCCTCGTCGCCCGCGGCTCCATCGCCATCGCGTTCGGTCAACCTGACGGCGTTGCCGCCAGCTTCATCGACGGCATCGTCACCGACGTCACCGTGGAGACCCTCTGATGGGCGCCGATCCGCTCTTCGTGGGTGGGGTGGACGGCGGCATCGTGTTCGTCGTCCTGTTCAAGGTCGTCTTGGTGTTCGCCCTGCTGATGGTCGCCGTGATGTTGATGATCTGGTTCGAGCGCAAGCTCGTGGGTGACATGCAGAACCGCTTCGGCCCCAACCGGGCTGGTCCCTACGGTCTGCTCCAGACCTTGGCCGATGGCATCAAGCTGTTCTTCAAGGAGGACCTGCTCCCCACCCAGGCCGATCGTCGCGTGTTCCGGCTCGCTCCCTACCTCGCTCTCATCCCCGCCTTCCTCACCTTCGCCGTGGTTCCGGTGGGCGGGGTGTTCGACGGTGAGCGCGACGGCACCGTCTCGCTGTTCGGAAACGACACCTACTTCCAGGTCGCTGATCCGCCCGTCGGCGTGCTGTTCATCCTCGCCATGTCCTCGATCGCCGTCTACGGCGTCATGTTGGCCGGTTGGTCGTCGGGATCGAAGTACCCGCTGCTCGGGTCGGTACGAGCATCGGCGCAGATGATCTCCTATGAGGCGGCGCTCGGCCTGAGCGTCATCACCGTGGTGTTCCTCACCGGTTCGCTCTCCACGCACGACATCGTCGCCGCCCAGGCCGGCGAGGGGTTCTCGGGGTTCATCCCCAACTGGCACGTGATCCGGGCCGGCTTCGTCCCGTTCGTCGTGTTCCTCATCGCCGGCACCGCCGAGCTCAACCGCCCCCCCTTCGACCTCGTGGAGGCCGAGCAGGAGATCGTGGGCGGCTACCACACCGAGTACTCCAGCCTGCGGTTCGCCATGTTCTTCCTGGCCGAGTTCATGAACGTCATCACCATGTCGGCGATCATCGTCACGCTGTTCCTCGGCGGCCCGGCGGGGCCACTGCTCGGCGGTCCCGACTTCGTCTGGCCCATCGTGTGGTTCGCGCTGAAGGTCTACGTCCTGCTGTTCGTGTTCGTGTGGATGCGTTCGACGCTTCCCCGGTTCCGCTACGACCAACTCATGGACCTCGGTTGGAAGCGGATGATCCCGCTGTCGCTTGCGTGGCTGCTGCTCATCGCCGCCATCCAGATCTTCCGGAACCAGAACAACGACATCAGCACCATCGCCACCGTCTTCGTTCTCGGGATGGTGGGACTCGGCGCCGCGTTCGGACTGATCGGCGTCGCCATCCGTCGAGGGGCCGAGGCCGCTGAGGAGGTGAGCGCCTGATGGGCTATCTCGACGGTTTCGTCATCACCTTCAACCAGATCGGCAAGGTGATCACCACCCAGTATCCCGAGGAGAAGCGCCCAAAGCCTGAGCGCCTCCACGGCCGTCACGTCCTCAACCGCTACGAGGACGGGATGGAGAAGTGCATCGGGTGCGAGCTGTGCGCCGGCGTGTGCCCGGCCCGCTGCATCTATGTCCGGGGCAAGGACAACCCGCCGGACGCGCCGGTCAGCCCGGGCGAACGCTACGGCTACGTCTACGAGATCAACTACCTGCGGTGCATCCACTGCGATCTCTGCGTTGAGGCATGCCCCACCGAAGCCATCACCGAGACCAAGCAGTTCGCCTTCTCCTTCACCGACCGCGAGGACGCCATCTACACCCGGACCGAGCTCGTGGTCGACGACGACGGTCGACCCCGCCCCCAGCCGTGGGAGGACTGGAGCGAGGGTGAGGACGAGCACACGTCGGCATGGATGCGGGCCACCTCCCCGTCGGGGTCGGCGGTGCACGTCGGCGAGATCGCCTGGGCCGGTGAGCTCGGTTACGGCGTTCGCGACGCCGAGCCGCCCCAGGAGATCGCCGATGCTTCCGCGGCTGGGGAGGTCGCCGACGGCGTGGGCGGGGCGTCGGATGACGACGAGCACGGCGAAGACGACGATGGCGGGCACCACTGATGTTCGGTGATTCCACCACCGTCGATGTCGTCACCTTCATCCTTGCCGCCGCCGCCACGCTGGCCGGCGGCTTCGGTGTGGTGATGGCTCGTAACCCAGTCCACTCGGCCCTGTCGCTGGTGGGCACCCTGTTCGGCATCGCCGTGCTCTTCATCGCCCAGGAGGCGCACTTCCTCGCCGCCGTCCAGGTGATCGTCTACGCCGGGGCCATCGTGGTGCTGTTCCTGTTCGTGATCATGCTGCTCGGGGTCGACCGCGAGGAGGATCTCGCCCCCGAGTCACTGCCTGGTCAACGGATCGCGGCCGCGGTGCTGGCCGCGCTCGGCCTGCTGGCCGTCGTCGGGTACCAGGTGGTCGACTCGCTCTCCATCACCGGGGCCTCTGCCGTGTCGGGTTCGGCGTCGGCGGACGACAACATCTCAGGCATCGCCGAATCGCTGTTCAGCCGCTACGTCTTCGCCTTCGAGGTCACCTCGGTGCTGCTGGTGATCGCGGTGGTGGGAGCAGTGGTGCTGGCCCGTCGCCATCGGGACGTGGGGGGGGCGAGATGACCGTCGAGCCCTCTGCCTACCTGATGGTCGGCGCCGTCCTGTTCACCATCGGCGCCGTCGGGCTGCTCGTACGTCGCAACGCCCTGGTGATGTTCATGTGCGTCGAGCTCATGCTCAACGCCGTCAACCTCACGTTCGTCACCTTCGCTCGCCACTTCGACGACATCGGTGGGCAGGTCATCGTGCTCTTCGTGCTCGTGGTGGCCGCAGCCGAGGTGGTCGTGGGCCTCGGCATCATCCTGGCCATCATGCGGCGGCGCCCCGGAGCCAACGCCGACGACATCACGCTGCTCAAGGGATAAGAGGACCTCGTCATCATGCTCGACGCCGTCTGGCTCATCCCCGCTCTTCCACTGGCCGGGTTCCTGCTGCTCACCTTTGCCGGGAAGCGGCTGGGTGAACCGTGGGCGGGCTGGATCGGCACCGCCATGGTGGGAGGGTCGTTCCTCGTCACCCTGGTGGTCTTCGCCGGGCTCATGGCCGAGGACGAGCATCACCGCACCTTCGTGCAGACGCTGTTCGAATGGGTGCCGGCTGGGAGCCTGTCGGTCGACGTGGGCTTCCTGGTCGACCCGCTGTCGATCACGATGGCTCTGTTCGTCACCGGCATCTCGGCACTCATCCACCTCTACTCCATCGGGTACATGGCCGGTGACGACGGCTACGCCCGCTTCTTCGTCTACCTCAACGCCTTCGTCTTCTCGATGACGATGCTGGTGCTGGGCGACAACTTCGTCCTCACCTTCCTCGGGTGGGAGGGCGTCGGCGTCTGCTCCTACTTGCTCATCTCGTTCTGGTTCGAAAAGGACGCCAATGCGGTGGCCGGCAAGAAGGCCTTCATCACCAACCGGGTCGGTGACTGGGGCTTCATGCTGGCCATGTTCCTCCTGTTCACCTCGGTGGGCTCATTGCAGTACACCGAGGTGTTCGCCCACCTCGAGGAGTTCGGCCTGGCCGAGACGACGGCCATGGGCATCGCCCTGCTGCTCTTCGTGGGCGCCGTCGGCAAGAGCGCTCAGTTCCCGCTCTACCTGTGGCTGCCCGACGCCATGGCCGGCCCTACCCCGGTGTCGGCGCTCATCCATGCCGCCACGATGGTCACATCCGGCGTGTACCTGATGGCTCGGGTGAACCCCATCTTGGGGTTCGCCCCCGACGCCCTCGACATCGTGGCCTGGGTCGGGGCGTTCACCGCGCTGTTCGCAGCGACCATCGCCGTGGCCCAGAACGACATCAAGAAGGTGCTGGCCTACTCCACCATCAGCCAGCTCGGCTACATGTTCCTGGCCATCGGCACTGGCGCCTACGTGGCGGCCGTGTTCCACATGGTCACGCACGCGTTCTTCAAGGCGCTGCTGTTCCTGGGATCGGGCTCGGTGATCCACGCCATGGCCCACGAGCAGGACATGGGACGCATGGGCAACCTGCGCAAGTACTTGCCGGTCACCAGCGTCACCTTCATCGTCGGCTGGTTGGCCATCGCCGGCGTACCACCCTTCGCCGGGTTCTGGTCGAAGGACGAGATCCTCATCCACGCCTGGAGCTCCAGCCCGCTGCTGTGGGTAGTGGGGACCGTCACCGCGGTGCTGACCGCGTACTACATGAGCCGGCAGGTGTTCCTCGTGTTCTTCGGTCCTGAGCGCTGGCGGGAGTCCCAGACCGTTGCCCATGACGGCCATGGCCTGACGCCGGACCACGAGCCACGCGAGTCACCCGCCACCATGACCGTTCCGCTGGTGGCGCTCGCCGGACTGTCCTTTGTGGGGGGCCTCCTCAACCTTCCGTTCAAGGGCGCATTTCACCTCGAGCGCTTTCTCGAGCCGGTGTTCGAGGGCCGTCTGGCCCACCTCGACGTCGGTACATCGCTCCAATGGGGCCTGCCCTTCGTGGTTCTGGGGCTCGCCGTGTGCGGCGCGGCCGTGGCCTGGTGGATCTTCGTGATGGGACGCGTTGGGCGATCAACGGTCGAACCCGAGCTGCTCGAACACGGCTGGTACTACGACGAAGCCATCGCGTCCCTCGTCGACGGACCCGGACGCGCCGGAGCCACGTTGTTGGCCGAGCAGGTCGATGCCCGAGGTGTCGACGGAGCGGTGAACGGGGTTGGCGAGCTCGTCCGGCGCGCGGGAACCGCGCTGCGCGTCTCCACGTCGGGCTACGTCCGTCACTACGCCCTGGGCATCGCCGGAGGTGCGGTGCTGCTGCTGGGCTACTTCATCTCGAGGACCGGGTTCTGATGCCGACCATGCTGCTCGCCGCCGAGACATCAGCCGGCGCCGACGCGGGCTTCCCGTTGCTAACCGCGCTCATCGCGCTGCCACTGCTGGTGGCCGTGCTGGTCGCTCTCACCCCCTCGGGGCGCACCGATGTGGCAAAGGCCCTGGGCCTGTTCGGCACCATCGCCACCTTCGGGCTGTCGCTGCGCATGCTCGCCGAGTTCGAGACAGGCGAGGCCGGATTCCAGCTCGTCTCCAAGCAGCCGTGGATCTCCGATCTCGGCATCTCCTGGCACGTCGGCGTCGACGGCATCTCCCTGTGGCTGGTCGTGTTGACGGCCTTCCTGTTCCCGCTGTCACTTCTCGGCGCATCCGAACGAGAAGACGTGGGTACGTTCACCGCGTGGATCCTCCTGCTCGAGGCGGCCGTGCTGGGGGTGTTCCTCAGCCTCGATCTCTTCCTGTTCTTCGTGTTCTTCGAGGTGGTGCTGGTCCCGATGTACTTCCTCATCGGTCTGTGGGGCCACGGGCAGCGCATCTTCGCCGCCACCAAGTTCTTCCTCTACACGATGTCCGGTTCGGCGTTGATGCTCGTGGGCATGCTGGCCCTGGTGTTCCTCCACCGCGAGGCCACCGGCGTGCTCACATTCGACGTGACCGAGATCGCCGCCGCCCAGTCGCTCGCTACCGAGACGGCCCGCTGGCTGTTCCTGGCCTTCGGTCTCAGCTTCGCGGTGAAGGTGCCGTTGTTCCCGCTCCACACCTGGTTGCCCGACGCCCACACCGAGGCGCCTACCGCCGGCTCGGTGATCCTGGCCGGAGTGCTGCTCAAGCTCGGCACCTACGGGTTCATCCGCTTCGGGCTCTACCTCTTCCCCGAGGCGGCCGATCACTTCGGTCCCCTCATGGCAACGCTGGCCGTCATCGGCATCACCTACGGCGCCATCGTCGCCGCCATGCAGAAGGACCTCAAGCGGCTGGTGGCGTACTCGTCGGTAGCCCACATGGGGTTCATCATCCTGGGGACCTTCGCCGTCACCACCCAGGGCGTCGAGGGTGGCCTGTTGCAGATGGTGAACCACGGCGTTTCGACCGGTGCCTTGTTCCTCCTCGTCGGCATGATCTACCAACGTCGCCACACCCGCCTGATCTCCGAGCTCGGCGGCCTCCAGAAGGCGGCCCCGGTCATGGCGGCCATCTTCACGGTGGTGATGCTGTCGAGCATCGGCCTGCCTGGCCTGAACGGCTTCGTCGGCGAGTTCCTCGTACTCGTCGGGTCTTTCGAGGCGTTCCGCTGGTGGACGGTGATGGCGGCGTCCGGTGTGATCCTGGCTGCCGTCTACCTGCTGTGGGCCTACCAACGCTCGTTCCACGGCACACCCGGAGGCGACAACGCCGAGATGGCCGATCTCAACTGGCGCGAGATCGCGGTGCTGGCACCGCTGCTCGGACTCATCGTGTTCATGGGCGTGTACCCCAAGCCCGTACTCGACCGGATGGAGCCCTCGGTCGACCAGCTGGTCACCCACGTTCGGGGTCACGCCGGCACGCTCGACGAGCTCGACGAGGCTCCGGTGGCTTCGCCATCAACCGCCGATGACAGCGACGGCGCCGCCGCCGAGGGAGGGAACCGCTGATGGGTTCCCTCGCCTTGCTCCTGGCTCAATCCGACCTCCCCATCGATCCCACCGAGGTCGGACCTCCCGTCACGCCGTTCGTCGGGCCGACGATCGACTGGGCCTCGATCGCTCCAATCCTCATCCTGGTGGGCGGGGCGCTGCTGCTGCTGGTCACCGCGGCGCTGAGCCCCACCCGGTCCCGGCCGGGCATGATCACCCTGTTCACCGTCGTGGTCGCCGGTGCCGCGCTCACCGACAGCCTCAAGCTGTGGAACGACATCCGTGACGACGGAGCCCGGCTCGTCCTGGCCGACGCGCTCAGCATCGACGGCTTCGCCGTCTTCTTCACGGTGCTCATCTGCGGGTCGATCATCCTGACGTCGCTGTTCGCCGACGACTACCTGCGGCGGGAGGACCTGCCGCCCGCCGAGCTGAACGCGCTGCTGCTGCTGGCCGGCGCCGGTGGCGTGATCATGGCCAGCGCCAACGACCTCATCGTGTTGTTCCTCGGCCTCGAGGTCCTCTCCATCGCCCTCTACGTGATGGCGGGCTTCCACCTCCGTCGCGAGGAGTCCCAGGAGGCGGCCATCAAGTACTTCGTGCTCGGTGCCTTCTCCTCGGCGTTCCTGCTCTATGGCATCGCCCTCACGTACGGCGCCACCGGCACCACCAACCTGTTCGAGATCGCCGAGTTCCTGTCCGCCAACACCCTGGCCAGCAACGGGCTCCTCATGGCCGGCATGGCGCTGCTTCTGGTGGGGCTGGGGTTCAAGGTGGCGGCGGCCCCCTTCCACCTGTGGACGCCCGACGTGTACCAGGGCTCGCCGTCACCGGTGACCGGCTACATGGCCTCGGTGGCCAAGGCCGCCGGCTTCGCCGGCCTGCTGCGGGTGTTCGTGTCGGCCTTCGGGATCTACTCGCTCGACTGGACCCCCGCCATCGGGGCGCTGGCGACGCTCACCCTCTTGGTCGGCGCCTTTCTGGCCATCGTCCAGACGGACGTGAAGCGGATCCTCGCCTACTCGTCGATCGGCCATGCCGGCTACGTGCTCGTCGGCATGCAGGCCGGCACCGACGACGGGATATCCGGCGCGCTCCTCTACCTGTTTGCCTACGCCTTCATGGTGCTCGGCTCGTTCGCGGTGGTGACGCTCGTGGGTCGCGCCGGCGACGATCATCATGCCCTCACCGACTACCACGGGCTCGGTCGCAGTCGGCCCTTCGTGGCGTTTGCCTTCACCGTCTTCCTGCTGGCCCAATCAGGCATGCCCCTCACCAGCGGGTTCCTGGCCAAGTTCTCCGTCATCTCCGCCGCCGTCGAGGCCGAGTCCTATGCACTCGCCGTGCTGGCCATGCTCGCCGCCGTCGTGGCCGCCTTCCTGTACCTCCGCATCATCGTCGCCATGTACTTCGGTGGCGACGACGCGGCCACCGCCACCGCTGCCGGCGGGGAGTCGACGCCGATCGCCTTCCCCTTCGGTGCTCGGCTCGGCATCGGCGTCGCCCTGGGCATCACCTTGTTCGTCGGATTCCTTCCCGACGCGCTGGTTAGCTTCAGCCGTGATGCGACGCTGCTGATCGGCCTCGGGTAGCCCGTCGAGCCCGTCGGCGCTCGGCCCGATGCTCGCGCATGCGGGCCAGGGCCGACTGTTGGATCTCGTGGGCCTCGGGGAGCAGCATCCGGAACAAGGGGTTGAACACCTGGGCCTCCAGGGCGCGGGTGGCAACAGCACCGACCGGGAGAGATGCCACGTCGATGGACCGGGGCTGGTCGATGCCGGTCGCCTCCCGCATCCACCGTGGGATGGTGGGGATGGCGAGCCGCTTGATGACCTCCCACGCCGGAAGCGTGGGCAGCGCATCCCATGTCATCTGTGGTCGCATGAACCAGTCGTAGATGGCCCGGGCATCGAGGTTCACCCAGAGCTGGGGACGCATGTCGCGGTAGTACTCCCGCACCTCGGCGTGGGTGGCGGGTGCCTCGCGGGCGGGCACGCCGACCAGGGCCGAGCCGCGCGCGCTCTCGGTGTAGAACGCATCGCGATCGGAGTCGGATAGGCGGCCGTAGTAGCGCTCGTAGACGGCGAGCGCTGACTGCCAGCTTGTTACGTGCACGTACATGGCCAGGTCGGGTTCGTCCGCTGTGAACACCCGACCGGTGGATGGTTCCACCCCCGACACCTGCCGGTGGAGCGCGTTCACGAACCGCGCCGTCTCGGTGGCGGTCCGACGATCACCCAACGCCACGGCGGCGAAGTAGTGGCCGGTACGTCGCGCCCTCCCGAGGGTGTCGGACCGGTAGGTGCTGAAGGCGTTCACCCCGGTGGCCACTGGGGGAAGCATCATCTGCACGATTGTGGCCCGGTAGGCGGCGATGATCGCCGTGGGCTTCGACCACACCCGCCAGGTGATGGTGTCGGGCCCGTACAGACCGTCGTCCTCGCGGGCCCCGCCGGTGACGCCGGGGATGGGTTGACGACGACGTTGGTGGCGCCGGCGGCGGAATTCGGCGGCCTCCTGGGCTGACGTGAGGGCATCGCTGTGTGCCATGACACCCACGTTGCCACGTGGCGGGGGGAGGCCGGCCAGTCCGGATGCGGTCGCGTCACGTACCCTACGGAGTTGACGACACCGCCACTCCGGAGCCCTGACCCGTTGCCCGACACCAGCCGCGACGAACTGATCGACAGCGTCCGCCGCACCCACCTCCAGCAGCTCGAGGCCGAGAGCATCCACATCATCCGTGAGGTGGTGGCTCAGTTCGAACGGCCGGTGATGCTCTACAGCATCGGCAAGGACAGCAGCGTCATGCTGCACCTGGCCCGCAAGGCGTTCCACCCGGCCAAGCTGCCCTTCCCGTTGCTGCACATCGACACCGGTTGGAAGTTCCGCGACATGATCACCTTCCGCGACAACACCGCGAAGGAGCTGGGCCTCGAGCTCATCACCTACACCAACCCCGAGGGCCCCGAACAGGGGATCAACCCCTTCGACCACGGGTCCAAGAGCTACACCGACGTGATGAAGACCCAGGCGCTGAAGCAGGCGCTGGAGGCCGGGAGGTTCGACGCCGCGTTCGGCGGTGCCCGGCGCGACGAGGAGAAGAGCCGGGCCAAGGAACGGGTGTTCAGCTTCCGCGACAAGTTCCATCGTTGGGATCCCAAGAACCAGCGCCCCGAGCTGTGGAGTCTCTACAACGGTCGTCACAACCCCGGCGAAAGCATCCGGGTGTTCCCCTTGAGCAACTGGACCGAGCTCGACGTGTGGCAGTACGTGTGGCTCGAGGAGATCCCCATCGTCCCGCTCTACTACTCGGCTCCCCGGCCGGTGGTGGAGCGTGATGGAGTGCTGATCATGGTCGACGACGACCGGTTCCGGTTCGAGCCGGGGGAACAACCCCAGGAGCGGTGGATCCGGTTCCGCACGCTGGGTTGCTACCCGCTGTCCGGTGCCGTCGAGTCTCGGGCCACAACGCTGCCCGAGATCATCCAAGAGATGTTGCTCGCGACCCGCTCCGAACGTGAGGGCCGGGTCATCGACTACGACCAGTCAGGCTCCATGGAGGAGAAGAAGCGCGAGGGTTACTTCTAGCCGTGTCCCACCAGAGCGATCTCATCGCTACCGACATCGGCCGCTACCTGAAGGAGCACGAGCAGAAGGACCTGCTGCGCTTCCTCACCTGTGGATCGGTCGACGACGGCAAGTCCACCCTCATCGGCCGGCTGCTGCACGACTCGAAGATGATCTACGAGGACCAGCTGGCGTCGTTGGAGGCAGACTCGGTCACCCAGGGAACGGTGGGCGACGAGGTCGACCTGGCCCTGTTGATGGACGGGCTCAAAGCCGAGCGTGAACAGGGCATCACCATCGACGTGGCCTACCGCTACTTCTCCACGGCCAAGCGCAAGTTCATCATCGCCGACACTCCCGGTCACGAGCAGTACACCCGCAACATGGCCACCGGGGCCTCGACCTGCGACCTGGCCGTGATCCTCGTCGACGCCCGCTACGGGGTGCTTCCCCAGACCAAGCGCCACAGCTTCATCGCCGCCCTGCTGGGCATCCGCCACGTCGTCGTCGCCATCAACAAGATGGATCTCGTCGGATGGAGTCAGCCACGCTTCGACGAGATCGTCGCCGAGTGCTCCGAGGTGGTGGCGCGAGTCGGCATCGCCGATCCCTACTACCTGCCCATGTCGGCGCTGAAAGGTGACAACGTCGTCGAGCGCTCCGACAACCTCGGCTGGTTCGCCGGTATGCCGCTGATGGAGCACCTGGAGTCGGTCGACGTTGCCGCCGATGTCGACCTCGACGCCCTGCGCCTTCCGGTGCAGCTCGTCGCTCGCCCCGACCTGAGCTTTCGCGGGTACCAGGGCACCATCGCCTCGGGGCTCATGCGGCCAGGGGATCCGGTGGTGGTGCTGCCGTCGGGAACGCCCAGCACCGTTGATCGCATCGTCACCTTCGACGGCGATCTGGACCTTGCCGGCCCCGGTCAATCGGTCACGGTCACCCTCGCCGACGAGGTGGACGTCAGCCGGGGCGACCTCATCTGCGACCCCGCTCATCTGCCCAGCCGCGCCCACGATGTCGACGCCCACCTGGTGTGGATGGCTACCGACGAGCTGGTTCCCGGCAAGCAGTACCTGCTGCTCGGCGGCAATCGCTTCTCGAACGTCACCGTCTCGGCGGTGCAACACCGCATCGACATGAACACGCTCGACGAGGTGCCGGCCGGGACGCTGCACCTGAACGACATCGCCCGAGTCACTTTGTCGGCTGATCGCGAGCTGCTGTTCGACGCCTACAGCCAGAACCGCACCACCGGGGCCGCCATCGTGGTCGACCGGCTCACCAACGTGACGGTCGCCTCGGCCATGCTGTTGGCGCTGGACGACTCCTGGGACCGATCACCCGACACTCACCTGGAACGGCGGCGGTCCCAGATCGCCATCGACGAGCGCGTCGCCCGCTACGGCCAGCAGCCGGCCACGGTGTTGCTCACCGGCTTGTCGGGTGCCGGCAAGTCCACCATCGCCACCGCACTGGAGCGACGGCTGTTCGATCGTGGTCGGGCCACCATCCGACTCGACGGGCAGAACATGCGCCTGGGCATCTCGCGCGACCTAGGGTTCACCGCCACCGAGCGGTCCGAGAACCTTCGACGGGCGGCTGAGGTCGCCCGTCTCGTCAACAACCAGGGCCTCATCGCTGTGGCTGCCTTCGTGGCTCCCCACGAGTCGGCACGGGAGCGCGCCCGTGAGCTCATCCTGCCCGAGCGGTTCATCGAGGTCTTCGTGGATACCCCCATCGAGGCGTGCCGGGCGCGGGTGCCCGAGATGTACGCGGCGGCCGACCGCGGCGAGATAGAGAACTTCCCCGGCGTCACCGCCACCTACGAGCCCCCGCAGTCTCCCGACCTGGTCGTGGATGGCAGCACCGAGGTGAGTGCCATCGTCGAGCGGATCATCGACGAGATGGTCGACCGCGGCATCCTCACCTCCCGTCCGAGCACCTGAGCGAACCGATGCCCGCTGATCACCGTTCCCGGCGCGCCACGAACATCGTCCGTCACGAGGGTCAGGTCGGCGAGTCGGACCGAGCTGAGATGCTCGGCCATGGATCGGCCACCGTGTGGTTCACCGGGCTGTCGGGCTCGGGAAAGTCAACCATCGCCTTCGCCGTCGAGCGGGTCCTGGTCGAGCGGGGCGTTGCCGCCTACGTGCTCGACGGCGACAACGTGCGCCATGGTCTCAATGCCGACCTCGGCTTCTCACCCGGCGACCGCCAGGAGAACATCCGCCGCATCGGCGAGGTGTGCCGTCTCATGGTCGACGCGGGGGTGGTGGTGCTCACCGCGTTCGTGTCGCCCTACCAGGCCGATCGCGACCGGGTCAGATCCCTCCATCCCGAGGGCCGGTTCATCGAGGTGTTCGTCGACACCCCCATCGAGGTGTGCGAGCGACGTGATCCCAAGGGTCTCTACGCCAGGGCACGGGCGGGCGAGATCGCCGAGTTCACCGGGATCTCCGCCCCCTACGAAGCTCCTTCCCACCCCGAGGTCCGCATCGACGCATCAAACGCCGACCTCGAAGCCTGCGTCACCACCATCGTCGACCATCTCGCCGCCACGGGCCTGACCCACCCCTAGCTTCGTTTGCGTAGCCGCTGTCGGGGGTTCACTGCGCAAACCAAGAGATGGTGGCTAGTCGCCGAGCTCCCAGCCGGCTTCAGTGACGAAGCGCTCGCACCGTGACGACAGGTCGTCGGCGTCAAACGGCTTGGTGATGTAGTCGTCGGCGCCGGACATGACGCCTTCGATGACATCGCCCTCCTCGCTGAGAGCGGTCAGCATCACGATGACTCGGGACTCCATGTCGCCGTCGTTGGCTCGGATCATCTCGCATCCGACTCGACCGTCGGTGCCGGGCATCATGATGTCGAGCACGACGAGCACCGGATCGTGTTCAGCCACCAGCGCGGCGGCGTCGGCACCGTTGTCCGCCGAGTGCACCGTCCAGCCGTCCATCTGGAGGCAGGTGCGAACGAGCATCTGCACCCGCGGCTCGTCCTCGGCGATCACCGCCAGCTTGGGTCTCACTCGGCTTGCTGTCACCGTCATCGTCCCTCCCCGGGCTCCGGTGCGGGGAACCCATCGGCTCCCGCCATCTTCGTCGTTTCGATCAGCCGGCGTGGGGTCAGTCGGCCGTTCCGGACCCACCGATGTCATACCGCCACATGCTCGCCATGGGAGCGGGCGGTGTGAAGTGCGTGGCGAGCCTTCTTGCGGACGCGCTGGAAGCAGTTGTCGACGTACTTCGGATCCTTGTCCATCAGCTCGCCGGCATCGACGTAGGACACGTCGAGCAGCCGGTACAGCAGCACCTCAGCCTCGGCCAGCGTCAGCGCTTGGCCCCGGTTGCCGTCGCCGGCGGCCACCAGTCGTGAGGCAACATCGGGCACCGACTCGACCGAGATGTGTGCAAGCACGTGCTCGAGCTCGTTGGGTGAGATCCCGATGCCCAGGATCGCGCCGAGCATCTCGAACTCGGCTCGACGCACGATCCTCTCGGCCGGATCCATGTGACGGCTCTGGAGCCGGTCGGCCAGCGTCAGCGGACCCGAGTCGCCGGCGGTCGACGATGACAACGGCGCATCGAGGCGGTCGGCATGGGTGAGAGCCTGATGCTTGTTGCGGTTGGCGGCCCGAATCGACGTGATGAGGTGGCGCTTGACGCAGCCGTTGGCGAACGACCCGAAGGTGATCCCCGCTTCGCAGTCGAAGTCACGAACGGCCTTGGTGAACCCGATGAGGATCTCCTGCTCGAGGTCGTCGCGGTCGGACCCGGGGATGAACCACTTGCGGAGCAGCCCGTTGAAGCCGCGCCGGTGGCGGCTCAACAGCTCCTCGAACGCGCCGCGATCTCGCCGGGCGCGAAAGCGCTGGACGAGCTCGTCATCGGTTGTCTCCTGGGTGAGACGTGGCACCCCAGTCCCTCGGTTCTCCTCGATGCGCGCCCGGTCGGTCCGGACGTCCCTCGCTGTCAACTACGACGGCACCATGACCGAACTTGAAGGAAAAAAGGAGTCTGACCTGGGGTTTCGCGCAAAAATGAGTAGTTCGGGGGAGGACCGCATGGCCCGATCGGGTGATCGTCAATGACCCACACGACCCGTTGCGCGCACCTTGCGGCACCCGCGCATCTCGCCCCGGTCGGGGTGTCTGGGACCGTGGTCCAGTCCCGGGTGGCGACCATCGAGGCCACCGGCCGACCGGTGAGGCTCAGTCGCCGGCGTGGCGTTAGTGGCCCGCCAGAAACACCCCTGAGTAGGGTTGCCCGACGATGTCAGAGTTCCTGCGCTCGTACCTGACGGTGGCCGTCTTCATGGGCGCCGCGGTGGGCATGGTGGCCGCCATGCTGGGAGTCGGTAGCCTCATCCGGCCCACCCGACCCCAGCCCGAGAAGTACCTCACCTACGAGTCGGGTGTGGATCCGGTGGGCATCGACTGGTCGCAGAGCCAGGTCCGCTACTACATCTACGCGCTGCTGTTCGTCCTCTTCGACGTCGAGGCAGTCTTCATCTTCCCTTGGGCTGTTCGGCTCGAGACCTACGACGTGTTCGGTCTCGTCGAGATGGCCATCTTCATCATCATCTTGGCTCTCGGCCTGTTGTACGCATGGCGCAAGCGAGTGCTCCGCTGGCTGTAGGAGTCCGCACCGCCGCAATCTCGCCACTCCCGGCGAGTTGCATCACGATCGCTGTCCTCGGAGGAGTCTGAATGGGTCTGGTCGAGAAGGGCTTGATGCCGAAACCTCTCACCACGCTGCTCAACACGGCGCGCAAGTACTCGTTGTGGGTGTACCAGTGGGGCCTGGCCTGCTGCGCCATCGAGATGGGGGCCGCCTTCGGTTCGCCCCGTTACGACGTGATGCGCCTCGGCGTCATCCCGTTCCCGGCATCACCCCGTCAGGCCGACCTCGTCGTGATCTCGGGAACGGTCACCGACAAGATGGCACCCGCCATCAGACGGCTCTACGAGCAGATGCCGGACCCCAAGTACGTGATCTCCATGGGTAGCTGCGCCAACTGCGGCGGCCCCTACTGGGACAGCTACTCGGTGACCAAGGGCGTCGACCAGATCATCCCCGTCGACGTGTACGTGCCGGGCTGCCCGCCCCGCCCCGAGGCGCTGCTCGAAGGGGTTGTGCTGCTCCAGGAGCGCATCCAGAACGAAGACATGAGCGAGCGCTGGCGAGGGGAGCCCATCGTTGTCTCCTGAGGGCGCCATCGCCGAGGAGACCGAGGCTCCTCCAGAGCCCGATGTCGAGCGGGAGCAGCTTCTGGCCACACTCGCTGAGTCGCTCGGCGAAGGCTTGGTCGAGAGCCACCTCATCCCCGGTCTCGACCTGTGGGTCCGCGTGACGCCGCAGGCGTGGACCACCGCCTGCACCGTGGTGCGAGACCGGCTCGACTTGCGTCACTTCGACTTCCTGTCGGCCATCGACTGGATGCCTTCGCCGTACGGCAAGGGCGAGGACGATCCCACCGAGGAGCCCAAGGAGCTCGACACCGAGGTGGTGCAGGGCTACGCCGGTGGCGAGACGCGCTTCCAGGTGATCGCCCGCATGGCTGGCACCGGCAACCACCTCGCCGTCAACCTCAAGGTCGACATCGGCGACGACATGACGCTTCCCACCATCGTCGGCGTCTACGCCGGTGCCGACTGGCATGAGCGTGAGACGTGGGAGATGTTCGGCATCTTCTTCGACGGCCACCCCGGTCTCAAGCACATCTACCTGCCCGGCGACTTCGAGGGCCATCCGCTCCGCAAGGACTTCCCGCTCATCGCCCGCATGGTGAAGCCATGGCCCGGCATCGTCGACGTGGAGCCCATGCCGCCCCAACTCGAGGAGGAGCCGGCGGCGAGCGACGCTCCGGCCGACGACGACGCCGGTGTCCAAGACCCCCCGGGCGATGCTGCCGAGTCCGCCACCGGCGAGCCATCCGTCACCGGCGAGTCGTCCGCCAATAGCGAGGGAGATGACGCATGACCGCCGTCACCGAACGTCAGCAGCTCGCCTACATCGCCGGTCAGGCCGTCGATGCCCGCGTGAACGTCGAGCTCGAGACCGGAGGCATGACCCTCAACCTCGGGCCGCAGCACCCTGCCACCCACGGCACGTTGCGCATCATCGCTCGGCTCGACGGCGAGCAGGTGATCTCGGCCGACCCGGTCATGGGCTACATGCACCGTGGCTACGAGAAGCTGACCGAGGTCCGGACCTATCCCCAGGTCACCACGCTCATCAATCGCATCGACTGGTTGGGCAGCTTCGCCAACGAGGTGCCGTTCATCCTCGCCGCCGAACAGCTCATGGACGTCGAGGCCCCGCCGCGGGCTCAGCACATCCGCACGATCCTGTTCGAGATGGCGCGCTGCGCCAACATCATCCTGTTCCTGGGCGACATGGGCGTGCAGCTCGGTGCCCTCACCCCGGTGTTCTTCGCGTTCCGCGACCGCGAGCACGTGCTCAACCAGATCGAGGCCGCCACCGGCGGTCGCTTCCATCCCAACTTCGACCGCATCGGTGGCCTCAAGGACGACCTGCCCAAGGGCTGGATCGCGGAGACCAAGGCGGTCATGGAGAAGGTTCGGACCTTCTGTGACGAGATGGAAGACCTGCTGATGGGCAACGAGATCTTCGAGGCTCGTTGCCGCGGCATCGGCGTCATCCCCGCAGAGGTCGCCCACCAGTACGGCCTTTCGGGCGCCAACCTGCGGGCCTCGGGGGTCGACTTCGACCTGCGTCGTGACCGGCCTTCGCCGCTGGCATGGAACCAGGCCGACTGGAAGGTGTGGACGCACCCCGACGGCGACTCCTACGCCCGCTACTGGGTGCGCCTCCAAGAGACCCGTGAGGCCACCAAGATCGTCGACCAGCTCCTCGACGACCTGCCGGCGGGGCCCGTCATGGCCAAGGTGCCTCGCATCATCAAGGTGCCGGCCGGTGAGGCCTACGTGTCCACCGAGAACCCCCTCGGCGAAATGGGCTACTACGTCGTCTCCAAGGGCGGCCTCGGACCGTTCCGCGTCAAGATCCGCACGCCCAGCTTCTCCAACATCTCGGTCGTGCCGTGGGTGATGAAGGGCGTGTACGTCCCCGACATCATCACGATCCTGGGCAGCCTGTACTTCATCCTCGGCGACATCGACCGCTGAGCCCGGGGTCCGGGCTCGCACCATTAGGGTTGGTCGCCGGCTGAGTCCCACATCCGCCCACCCAGGAGCAACGCCCATGTCAGAGGTCGTGACCACCGCCATCGAGGGTGTCGTCGCTGTCATCACCGTCGACGACGGCAAGGCCAACGCCATCAGCCTGGAGGTGGCCGACGGGCTGGCTGAGGCGCTCACCGCCGCCGCGGGCAACGATGCCGTGAGGGCGGTCGTGCTGGCGGGCCGGGAGGGCAGGTTCTCCGCAGGCTTCCACCTGCCGACGATGCAGTCGGATCGGATGATGGAGCTGCTCGGCAAGGGAGGCCACATCGCCTTCCAGATGTTCGCCTATCCCAAGCCCCTGGTCCTGGCCGTCACCGGCCATGCCCTGGCCATGGGAGCGGTGATGCTCATGGCCGCCGACGAGCAGATCGGGGCCCGCGGCGACTTCAAGATCGGGCTCAACGAGGTACGCATCGGGCTGGCTCTGCCGCCGTTCGCCTCGCGACTCGCCCGCTACCGGCTTGATCCCCGGCACATGAACTCCGCCACCCAGCTTGCGGAGATCTACTCCCCCGACCGAGCGGTCGAGGTCGGGTTCCTCACCCGGGTCGTCGATCTCGACCAGGTGGTGAAGGAGGCGACGGCACGCGCCGCCGAGCTGGCTGAGGTCCTCGATCCCGGCGCCTTCTTGGCCAGCCGAGAGTTCATCCGCGGGCCGATCAGCGCCGAGCTCGGTGAGATGGTGGGCGCCGCCAACCCCTCCGAGCGCTGACCGGGCCAGCAGCGGTGGCCTACCAGCAGCGCATAGCCCAGCCCCAGCCCCAGCCCCAGCGCCCGCCGCGTCGACCGAGGTGGCCGCCACACCGCTCGGCCCCTCAGGCGGATCGCCCACTCTCGATCGGCTGCTCACCGCCATCGGCGGCGTCGCCGGTCTCAACGCGGTGGTGATGGGCTACCGGCATCTCGCCGGCTCCGACCTTGCCGGCGGTCCCGCTACGGCGCGGGCGCGGGCGGAGGCCGCCGCCGTCCGAATCGCCGAGATCGCCGAGGGGCTGGGCATCGGGGCCGAGGAGCGGGCGGCACTGGACGGGGTTGCCGGAAGCGACGACATGGTCGAGCGGATGGCCGCGGCGCAGGGGTTCCTCACACCGATCGATCCGGGAGGCATCGATGCCACCGCGGCGGCAGACCTCGGCATCCCGCCCCGGATCGGCGATGCCGCCCGACTGCTCGCCCACCTCGGGGCCGTCGACGCCGTTTCGAGCCTGGCGGGTGGCCTGGGGATCGAGCCTGACCTGCTCACCGAGCATCTGGCCGAGCGCTCCTCGTCCCCCCCGATCCACTCGAGGCCGGCGATGGCGCCACGGCCGACGGTCGACGCCGAATGACCGACCCGGGCGCAGTCCTCGACTGGCGTGACGTCGCGACGATCGGGCGCTGGCCATGGTGAGGGCGGCCGCGGTTGCGCTCGATCGGTGGCTCGGCGACGTGGAAGGGCTGCTGGCCGGGCCGCCCGATCCCGACGCCGAGCGCCTCCGAGCCGCCATCGGCGCCGGCCGCGAGGTGCTCGAGGAAGGCGCGGAGGTACCGCTCGTGGTGCTGGGACGGTGTCACACGTTGCTGGCCTTGCTGCACCTGCGCCTGGGCGCGGCGCAGCCGGCCGGGCCCGGCGCCGACCGCGACATCGGCTGGGCTCTGGCCCACGCCGATCGCGTCTGCCGCCCACCTGCCGGCTACGAGGCGCGGGCCAGTCACGACGCGGGTCGACCATCTCATGGGCATCGTCGTCGACACCGCTCTCCGCTACGACGCAGATCTCGACGACGGGATCCAGTCCCTCGTCGTCGCCGAAACCTTCCTCGATGCTGCGACGGCAAGCAAGGTGAGTGGGCCGGCAACGATGGCCCGGGTGGCCGGCGCCCTGAGTGGCGACGCCGCCCAGGCGCTGGGGCGATGCGGCGAGCCCGCGCTGGTGGATCGCGCCCTCGACGTGCAGCGCCGGGCGGCTGGATTGCTGGGCCGATGAGCACCGCGACCGAAACCTGACACTCCATCTGACCCCTCGCTAGTGTCGTCGCCGATGTCTGCTGTCCCAGCGGGCCTTCACGCTTCGCGCGTCCAGGAGGTCCTCCCCGCGTGATCGCCGAGCTCGCATATTGGCAGTCCACCGGCATCAAGGTGGGTGTCGTCCTCGCCATCATCCCCACCGGTGCCCTCATCCTGGGCTGGACGTTCCTGCTCAAGATGATGAGCCACATGCAGAGTCGGTTCGGCCCCATGGAGGCCGGCCCCCATGGCGTGCTCCAGCTCGTCGCCGACGGCGTGAAGTTCATCCAGAAGGAGGACATCTTCCCCGACAAGGCCGACCGCCGGGTCTTCGCCATGGCACCGATCGTCGTGCTGATGAGCACCTTCCTGCTCTTCATCGTGATCCCGGCCGGCCCGGATCTGGTCATCGAGGACCTCGACACCGGCATCTTCTTCGCCCTCGCCGTCTCCTCGCTCAGCGTGTTGGGCATCCTCATGGCCGGCTGGGCATCGGCCAACAAGTACGCCCTTCTGGGCGGGCTGCGCGCCGCCGGGCAGCTCATCGCCTACGAGCTGCCCTTGGTCCTGGCCGTGGTCGGGGTGGTGATCCAGGCCGGCACCCTCAGCCTCCAGGGCATCGTCGGGGCTCAGGCCACCGGTGAGATCTTCGGCTTCGGCGGCCTCGGCAACCCCTACATCCTCACCCAGTTCATCGGGCTCCTGATCTTCCTCATCGCCGCTCAGGCCGAGCTGAGCCAGACACCGTTCGACATGCCCGTCGCCGAGTCCGAGATCGTGGGCGGGTACATGGTCGAGTACACCGGCTTCCGGTTCCTCTTCTTCTTCATGAGCGAGTTCGGCACCGCCTTCGCCTTCGGTGCCATCGCCTCCACCCTGTTCCTGGGCGGATGGTGGATCCCCGGCGTCGACCTCGACGCCGGCTACATGAACGTGCTGGGACCGGCCGTCATGTTCGCCAAGATCATGGCCGTCTCGTTCCTGATCTTCTGGGTGCGGTTCACCTATCCCCGCTTCCGTGAGGACCAGCTCCAGGCCATCGCCTGGAAGTTCCTCATCCCCCTGTCGCTCCTCAACATCTTGGCCACCGGCGTCCTCAAGGTGGTCCTGTAGATGCCCAAGCCGTCCACTCCGGCGCTACCCGGCTTCATCAAGGGGCTCGGGGTCACGTTCCGCACGATGATGCGGCCGGCCGTCACCAAGCAGTACCCCCATGAGAAGGAGCAGCCGCCCACCCGGGCCCGCGGTGTCATAGCCCTCAAGGAGGACAACTGCACGGTATGCATGCTGTGCGCCCGCAGCTGCCCCGACTGGTGCATATACATCGAGGGGCACAAGGAGATGGCGCCTCCCAAGCGCCCCGGCGGCAAGCCCCGCCAGGTGTCCGCCCTCGACCGCTTCGACATCGACTACGCGCTGTGCATGTACTGCGGCATCTGTGTCGATGTCTGCCCCTTCGACGCCCTGTTCTGGACGCCCGAGTACGAGTACAGCGAGCCCCGCATCGCCGACCTCATCCACGACAAGGAGAAGCTCGGCGACTGGATGGAGACGGTGCCCGACTTCGAGGCCTACGAGGCCGGCTCGGAGCAGAAGGTCCGGAAGGTCCCGCGCTAGTGGTAGCTCAGAACATCGCCTTCGGCGTCATCGCCGCGGCCATGGTTGTCGCCGCCTTCCGCGTGGTCACCACCAAGAACGTCGTCCGCGCCGCCCTCTACCTGGTCGTCGTCCTGGCCGGGGTGGGTGCCCAGTTCATCCTGCTGGCCAGCGAGTTCGTGGCCGTCGTGCAGGTGCTGGTCTACATCGGCGCAATCGTCGTGCTGTTCCTCTTCGGCATCATGCTCACCCGGGCTCCCATCGGGAAGACGGTCAACCTCGACAACGACCTGAGGCGCAGCGGCCTGCTGGTGAGTCTGATGCTGGTCGGCGGCCTTGTCTACGTCCTCTGGGACGCCTTCGAGGACACCGAGCTCCCCGAGGACGGAACGCTCTTCCGAACGTCAGAGGTCGGCGATTCGATCTTCTCCACCTATCTGGTGCCGTTCGAGATCATCTCGGTGTTGCTGCTCGCCGCGCTCATCGGTGCCATCGTCGTGGCTCGCAGGGACTAGCCGATGCTGCTCAACCAGTTCCTCGTCTTGTCGGCCGTGCTGTTCTGCACCGGTGTCTACGGCGTCATCGCCCGCCGCAACGGCGTGCTGGTCCTCATGTCGGTCGAGCTCATCCTCAACGCCGTCAACATCAACTTCGTGGCCTTCGCCTACTGGCACGGCGACGTGTCGGGGCAGGTGTTCGCCCTGTTCGTCATCACCGTGGCGGCGGCCGAGGTCGGCATCGGGCTGGCCATCGTGCTGCTCATCTACCGCAACCGCTCGAGCATCGATCTCGGCCAGATGGAACAGCTGAGGGGGTAGCTGGACCGTGACCACCATGCTCGAGAACGTCTGGGTCATCCCAGCCATCCCCTTTGCCACGTTCTGGGGGATCCTCTTCTTCGGAAAGCGCCTGCCCCACAAGGGTGCCGAGCTCGGAATCGGCGCGCTCTCCCTCTGCTTCGCCCTTTCCCTCGTCACCGGCGCGGCTTGGATCGATCGGGTCGACAACCCCCCGGTCAGCGACCACACCACCGAGCAGGCCACCGAGCACGCCACGGGCGGCAGCGAGATCGATGGGACCGAGCACGCACAGGTCGCCGGTGGCGACTCCGGAACAGGCATCGGTGTGTTGGGGGCGGCCGCCATTGAGGAGGCGGAGGAGCACATCGCCGTCGATGCCGTGGTCCAGCAGTGGACCTGGTGGCAGAACGGCGGCATCGAGTTCACCGTCGGAACCATGGTCGATGGCCTCACGGCGATGATGCTGCTGGTCGTCACCGTCGTGTCGCTGCTCGTGCACATCTACAGCACCGACTACGTGGGCGGCGACCGTCGCTACACCCACTTCTTCGCCTTCTTGAGCCTGTTCTCGGCCTCGATGCTCATGCTGGTCATGGCCGAGAACACCCTCCAGATGATCGTGGGCTGGGAGCTGGTCGGGCTCTGCTCGTTCGTCCTCATCGGCCACTGGTGGGAGGAGAAGCCCAACTCCGACGCCGCTCTCAAAGCCTTCCTCACCAACCGCGTCGGCGACATCGGGATGCTCATCGGCGTCATCACGCTCTTCTTCGCCGCCAACCAGACGTGGAGCATCGTCGAGATCAACTCGATGGCCAACGCCGGTCAGATCAGTCACACCGCGCTGTTGGTGGCCAGCCTCTGCCTCACCGCCGCCGTGATGTCGAAGTCGGGCCAGTTCTTCCTGCACACCTGGTTGCCCGACGCCATGGCCGGCCCCACACCGGTGTCGGCTCTGATCCATGCCGCCACAATGGTCGTGGCCGGCGTGTTTATGGTCGCCCGCCTCTACGGCGTGTTCTGGGACGGTTTCAGCATCGGCACGTCCAACATCAACGTGCTGGCCGTGGTCGGAGGGTTCACCACCATCGTGGGCGGAGTGCTGGCCTTCGTTCAGGCCGACATCAAGAAGGTGCTCGCCTACTCCACCATCTCCCAGCTGGGGTACATGGTGATGGCGCTCGGCGTCGGGGCGTGGACCGCCGGCCTGTTCCACCTGTTCACCCATGCCTTCTTCAAGGCCTGCCTGTTCCTCGGCTCCGGTTCAGTGAGCCATGCCGTCCACTCCTTCGACATGGTGAAGGACATGGGTGGCATGCGGAAGTGGATGCCCCACACCTTCCGCACGTTCATGATCGGCTCCATCGCCCTTGCCGGCATCCCCCCCCTGGCCGGCTTCTGGTCGAAGGACGAGATCCTGGCCGGCGCCTCCCAGCTCGGTGGTGGCGGCGACGGGTACCCCGTGGTCCTCGTCATGGGCTTCATCACCGCCGGGCTCACCGCCGCGTACATGACACGCTGCGTGTACCTCACGTTCTTCGGGGAGTACCGCGGCCACACACCCGTCGAGAAGCTGCATGAGAGCGGTCCCCGGATCACCCTGCCGCTGTGGATCCTCGCCGGCCTGGCCATTGTGGCCGGCCTCGCCAACCTTCCGGGCGACTCCATCGTCCCCGACGGCTGGGCCCTGCGCTTCGAGCACTTCGTCGAGCCCACCGGCGCCTACTTCCCGGCCATCAGCCACCCCCACTTCAGCGGACTCACCGCGCTCGTCTCCATCGCCGTGGCCGGCCTCGGGGTGGCCATCGGTTACGCCTTCTACTTCCGCCAGCTCGGCCCCCATGGGCTCACCCAACGGAGCACCGTGGCCAAGGCCGGATACACCTTCTTGGAGAACCGCTACTACCTCGATCACCTCTACACGGGCGTCATCGCCGGCGGCACCAAGGGCCCCATCGCCCGGGCCGCGTACTGGACCAACCAGAACATCATCGACGGCATCGTGAACGGCGTCGGCATCTCGGCCCGCCGCATCGGGCTGTGGGTCTACGACAAGATCGACCAGGGAATCGTGGACGGCACCGTCAATGGGCTGGGCCTCGGCGCCGGTGCCGGCGGCGAAGTGCTGCGCGAGACGCAGACCGGTCGGGTCCAGCAGTACGCCAGCGTCTTGTTCGGATCAACCCTCGTGCTGGCGCTCGTCATCGCCCTCGTCATCGTCTAGGAACGCTTACTAGGAGCCATCGTGGAATCTTGGATCCTCACACTCGCCGTGTTCTCACCTCTGGTGGGCGCGGCCGTGATGTTGCTGTGGCCGAAGGAGGACGAGAGCTCGCTGAAGGGCATCGCCCTGATCGCCAGCCTGGCGTCGGCGGCCACCGGCGTGTGGATCCTCTTCAACTTCGACTTCGATCACACCGGGACGCTCCAGTTCGTCGTCGACAAGTCGTGGATCGACGTCATCAACAGCCGCTACATCGTCGGCCTCGACGGCATCAGCCTGCCGCTGCTGCTGCTCAGCCAGCTCGTCATGGTGCTGGTCATCGTCTACTCGTGGAACCACTTCCCCGAGCCCCACAACCCCAAGGCCTTCCTCATCCTCATGCTGGTCCTCGAGGTCGGCATGAACGGCACCTTCGTCGCCCAGGACCTCATCCTGTTCTTCGTCTTCTTCGAGATCGTCCTGCTGCCCATGTACTTCATGATCGGCGTGTGGGGCGGCCCCGATCGCCAGTACGCGGCGATCAAGTTCTTCCTCTTCACCCTGTTCGGCTCGGCCCTGATGATCCTCAGCTTCCTGGCCGTGTTCTTCCTCGCCGACGGCACCGCCGGCGGTGCCGAGGTGGTGCGCACGTTCGACATGCGGGCCCTCTCCGGCGGCGGGGCGGTGGCCAGCATCGCCCGCAGCACGCAGCTCTGGATCTTCGGCGGCATGTTCATCGGCTTCGCCATCAAGGTGCCGATGTTCCCGTTCCACACCTGGCTGCCCGACGCCCACACCGAGGCCCCCACCCAAGGCTCGGTCATCCTGGCCGCCATCCTGCTGAAGCTCGGCACCTACGGATTCGTCCGGATCGCCATCCCGATCCTTCCCGACGCGGCCGAGGAGTGGGCACCGTGGATCGGGCTGTTGGCGGTGGTCGGCATCATCTACGGTGCGCTCGGTTGCCTGGCCCAGACCGACATGAAGCGACTCATCGCCTTCTCGTCCATCGCCCACATGGGCTTCGTGATGTTGGGCATCGCCACCCTCACCGACTTCGGCATCAATGCCGCGGTGTTCGGCATGGTCGCTCACGGCCTGATCACCGGCATGTTGTTTTTCCTGGCCGGTTCGGTGAAGGAGCGGTACCACACGCTCGAGCTGAGCCGACTCGGTGGGTTGCTGGTCCAGGCACCCAAGATGGGGTGGATCCTGGGCTTCTGCGCCATGGCCTCGCTCGGGTTGCCTGGCCTCGCCGGGTTCTGGGGTGAGTTCCCGGCCATCCTCTCGGCCTACAACCCGGCCGAGGGGCTGCCGGTCGAGACGTTCCGCACCTTCATGGTCGTCGCTGCCCTCGGCACGGTGCTGGCCGCCGGCTACCTGCTGTGGATGCTCCAGCGCACGGCGTTCGGCACCCCGAGCGAGGAGTTCGCTGAGCAACAGATCCATGATGTCAACACCCCGGAGTGGATCGCCTGGACGCCCTTGCTCGTGCTCATCCTCGCCTTCGGCGTCTATCCCCACGCCATCTTCCGAGTCACCGACGGCGCGGTGACCGCGCTGTTGGGCGGCTGAGGAACCCGGGCGGCCAAGGAGCAACGGTGCTAGCTTCGGTCCTCGCTCAGACGAACGGCTTTGACCGTCCGACCATCGACTACCACGCCTTCGCGCCCGAGATCGTCCTCGTCGGCGCCCTGGTGCTGGTGCTGGTGGTCGACCTGCTGTTGGATGAGCGGTCGAAGGGCATCACCCCCATCATCGCCGGGCTCGGCCTGCTCGGCGCCTTCGTCCCCATCCTGACCCTGGGACTCGACGGAGCCGACCGCCTCATGTTCGATGGGGCCTACGTCGTCGATGACTTCGCGCTGGTGATGAAGGGCCTATTCCTGCTCACCGGCTACATCGTCATCCTCATCTCGACGCAGTACATAACCGACGGCGACTACTACGAGGGTGAGTACTACTTCCTGCTGTTGTCGTCGCTGCTGGGCATGGTGGTCATGAGCTCGGCCCGCGACCTGATCACCATCTTCGTGGCCCTCGAGCTGCTCTCGATACCCGCCTACATGCTGGCCGGCTGGCGCAAGCGCGACACCCGCTCCAACGAGGCGGCGCTGAAGTACTACCTGCTCGGCGTGCTCGCATCCGGGGTCATGCTCTACGGCATGTCGCTGATCTACGGCGCGGCCGGCACCACAGTGCTGGTCGACATCGCGGCGCGCCTCGGTGAGCTCCGCGACATCCCGCTCTTGTCAGTGGGTGTGGTGTTCATCCTGGTCGGGTTCGGTTTCAAGGTCTCAGCCGTGCCCTTCCACCAGTGGGCACCCGACACCTACGAGGGTGCACCCACCCCCGTCGCTGCGTTCCTGTCCGTCGCCTCGAAGGCGGCGGGGTTCGTGGCGCTGCTCCAACTTGTCTTCCTGGGCTTCTTCGGCCAGCGCGAGGTGTGGGGGCCGTTCTTCTGGATCATCGCTGCTGCCACCATGACGGTGGGCAACCTCATCGCGCTCCGCCAGACCAACGCCGTTCGCCTGCTGGCCTACTCGTCGGTGGCCCAGGCCGGCTTCATGCTGGTGCCGTTGGCTGTGGCCGCCGAGCGCGACGGCGTCGCCGCGGACTCGGCGCTCACCGCAGTGGTCACCTACCTCCTCATCTACGCGGCGATGAACCTGGGGGCCTTCGGCACCATCATCGCCATCGCCCGCAAGACCCGAACCGCCGAGATCTCCAGCTTCGGTGGGCTCTTCAGCTACGCACCGGGGCTCACCCTGCTGATGACGATCTTCCTGTTCTCCCTGGCTGGCATCCCGCCGCTCGGAGGCTGGATCGCCAAGTTCGTGGTGTTCCGCGCCGTGGCCGACGCCGGCACCACCTCGGCGTGGATCCTCGGTGTGATCGTCGCCGTCAACGCCGTGGTGGCCCTCTTCTACTACGCCAACATCGCCCGTGAGATGTGGTTCAACCCGGTCCCCGACGGCGACACCACCCCCATCGCCGTTCCGCCGTCGCTGGCCCTCGGCCTCGGCCTCACCGTCGTCGGTGTGCTGGCCGTCGGAGTGTTCCCCAGCATCGTCACCCACTTCGGCGAGCTGGCGACGTTCACGGTGGCTGTGCCCTAGCCCTTCCTAGCCTGGATCCAGGCCCGTTCGCGTAGGCTTGCCGGTCCCCTCCGTCCCGAGGGGAGAGCCAAGGGGGACAGTTGACCGACACGCTCGAGCAGCTGGTGGTGGAGCGCATCCACCGCGGGGGTCCAATGCGGTACGACGACCTGATCAGCCTCGCGCTCTACGACGAGCGGTTCGGGTTCTACACCTCGGGGGCGGGTTCAGCCGGGCGGTGGCGCGGTGACTTCATCACCTCGCCGGAGGTCGGCCCGCTCTTCGGTGCCGTCGTGGCCCGAGCACTCGACACCTGGTGGACCGAGCTGGGCGAGCCCGACCCCTTCGTCGTCATCGAGGCGGCAGCCGGCCGAGGAGCGTTGGCCGTGTCGGTGCTCCACGCCGGTCCGCGGTGCGCACTGGCCCTGCGATACGTGCTGGTCGAGGTGTCACCTCACCTGCGTGAACAGCAGAAGGAGCACCTCGATCTCGAGGAACCCCTCAACGCGCTCGGTCCGGTCTCGGAGGGACGACTCGGTGATGTCCCGCCGCCACTGAAGGGCCGCGGCCCTGTTGTGGTGAGCGTGCCCGACCTCCCCGGCATCCGTGCCGTGGGCGTCGTCGTCGCCAACGAGCTGCTCGACAACCTCCCGTTTCGCCTGCTCGAGCTCAGCGGCGGTGAGTGGCGTGAGGTCCGGATAGGCGTCGATGAGAGAAGCCGGCTGTGTGAGGTCAGCGTGGCCGCGCACCCCACGCTGGTCGGTCGGGCCAAGGCATTCGCCCCCGACACTCCCGACGGCGGTCGCATCCCGTTCCAGCAGGCGGCGGCGTCGTGGGTGCGCGATGCCGTCGGACTGCTGGATCGGGGTCGGGTCGTCGCTTTCGACTACGGCGCCACCACACCGGAGATGGCGACCCGGGATTGGCGGGAGTGGCTCCGGACCTACCGGGATCACGATCGGGGCCGGCACCCACTCGAGCTGGTGGGGTTCCAAGACGTCACCTGCGACGTCGCCGTCGACCAGCTCGACGCCGCCCGTCGCGTCACCAGCGACCGGGCGCAGAGCGATTGGCTCCGAAGCTTCGGCCTCGATGCGTTGGTGGCCGATGGCACCGTGGCCTGGGACGCCGGCGCTGCCGCCCCCGACCTCGCCGCGGTCGAGGGTCGTAGCCGCCTCAGCGAGGCCGCAGCTCTCACCGCGGTCCCTGGTCTGGGCGCCCACCGCGTGCTGGAGTGGCTCGTCCGCTGAAGGGTCACGAACGGTAGGCACTCAGCCATCGGCCGCGACGACGACGGCGAGAGATGGCGGACATTTCCTCCGCGCCAGACCGAATGTGCCGAGAGCGCTTGACGATGTGCCTACGCTGAGTAGTGAGAGAGGCATTGGGTTCCGCTCGCGAATCTGCGGCGCGGAACGAACACACCGAGGGGAGTTCCGAATGCAGCGAACCCAAGGCTGGCGGCGCTTGCTTGCCATCGTGGCCATGATCGGCCTCGTGGCGGCCGCGTGCTCCAGCGACGACGACGGCGACGCCACCGCCACCACGACCGACCCCGAACAAGTGGATCTGATCCAGACCGACAGCCACGTGGAGGCCATCCTCCAAGCCGGCAGCTTCAAATGCGGCACCCGTGACGCACTGCCAGGGTTCGCCGTGCTCCAAGAGGACGGAACCTACGAGGGCTTCGACGTCGACTTCTGTCGTGCCGTCGGCATCGCCCTGAGCGTGGACGTCGAGTTCGTCCCCGTCGAGACCGCCGCTCGCTTCACCGCGCTGCAAACCGGCGAGATCGATCTGCTCAGCCGCAACACCACCATCACCGCCACCCGCGAGTTCGGCGAGCAGGCCGATTTCGGGCCGGTTTGGGTGTTCGACGGCCAGGGCGTGATGGTGCGAGCCGACAGCGGCTTCAGCGAGTTCGCCGACCTCGACGACACCACCGTGTGCTTGGTCGAGGGCACGACCACCCAGCTGAACATCACGGCCGCCTACGAGGAGGCGGGCCTCACCCTCACCGAAGCCCTCAGCTTCGCCGACACCGACCTGGTGCAGGAGGCCTTCATCGCCGGCCGGTGCGAGGTCTGGACGTCGGACCGCAGCCAGCTGGCCGCGCTCCGCTCCGCGTTCCCCGACACCGAAGGAGGGCCCGACGCGCTGGCCATCCTCCCCGACATCTTCTCGAAGGAGCCGCTGGCGCCGGCGGTAATCAACGGCAGCGACCTCATCGACACCGTGAAGGTCGTGGCGTGGGCCATGCTCAACGCCGAGGAGCTCGGCGTCACCTCCGACAACGTCGACTCACTTCTCGGCAGCGACAACGCCGACATCCAGCGCTTGCTCGGCATCGAGGTGGAGGGCGAGGTCTTCAACCCGGGCTTCGACCTCGACCCGACCTTCATCCGCTCCATCATCTCCGAGCTCGGCAACTACGGCGAGCTGTGGGACCGCCACCTCACCCCGCTGGGGATCCCGCGCGGCGACAACGAGCTGTACACGAACGGTGGCCTGCACTACCCGCCGCCGTACAAGTAGAGGCTACGAGAACCACGGCACGAGGGGCGGGGCTACGACCCCGCCCCTCGCCGCCGTCCACCAGTGACCGCCCTCGCCGGAGAGGCCAGCCCCACTCGCACGCCCCCGTGGCGCGACGTCCGGGTGCTGCGCGCTGTCGCCCAAATCGTGTTCCTCATCGGCGTGATCGCCGTGGCGGCCTACCTGGGCAACAACCTGCTCAACAACATGCGGCGGATCGGGATCCAGACCAACCTCGACTACCTCGATCAGCCCGCGGGGTTCACCATCCCCGGCTCGTCGTTCCGCCGCACCCAGAGCCGCATGGACGCGGTGATGGTTGGGCTGGGGAACACACTGCGAGTGGCCGTGGCCGGCATCATCTTGGCCACCGTTGTGGGCACCATCGTTGGCATCGCCCGCTTGTCTCGCAACTGGCTGGTGAGGACCGGAGCGCGCCTCTACGTCGAGTTCGTGCGCAACGTCCCGCTGCTCGTCATCGTCATCTTCACCTACCTGGCCGTCTTCCTTCGACTCCCCCGGATCGAGGATTCCGCCGAGGCCCTCGGAGGGATCGTCTCGGTCCGCGGGGTGTGGATCCCCTGGTACGAAGGCGGCGACCGGTTCGCCACCTGGCTCCTCCTCCTGGCTGTGGCCGCGGCTGGGGCCTGGGGCGTGCGTCGATGGCGCCAACGGGTTCAAGACCGCACCGGGGATCGGGCATTCGGGATCCTCTACGGCCTCGGGGTGTTCGCGGTCGGGGCCACGGTGTCGGCGGTGGCGCTGGGTGGGCCCATCGACATCACGATCCCCGATCGCGATGGGCGCCTCGTCAGCGGTGGCATCCGGATGGCGCCCGAGTTCGCGGCCCTGCTCGGTGCCCTCGTCGTGTACACGGCGAGCCACATCGCCGAGATCGTCCGCGGGTCGATCCAGTCAGTCGACCGGGGCCAGAACGAGGCCGCTCAGGCTCTGGCCCTCAGCGGTCCCCAACGGATGCGCCTGGTGATCCTTCCCCAGGCGCTTCGAGTAGCCATCCCACCGCTGGCCAACCAGTACCTCAACCTCACCAAGAACTCGTCGCTTGCGGTCGCCATCGCCTATGTCGAGCTCACCAAGGTGACGGGCGACCTCATCGGCAACGGAGCACCCGCCCCGCAGAGCTACGGATTCCTCATGCTCCTCTACCTGATGATCTCGCTGGTCATCGCCGCCATCACCAATCTGGTCAACCGGCGCCTGAGGCTGGTCGAGCGTTGAGCCCGACCGTCGCCGCGCCCGACCTGGTGCCGCCGGTACCGCCGCGCTCGCCGCGGGTGTGGATGCATCGCAACCTCTTCCGCACTCCCGGTGACTCCGTCGTCACCGTCGTATCGGGGACCGTGCTGGCCTACGCCGCCTACCGGACCATCCGGTTCGTGCTCATCACCGGCCGGTGGGAGATCATCGAACGCAACCTCACCCTCTTCATGGTTGGGCGCTTTCCGCGCGACGAGCTGTGGCGGGTGGAGGTGGCGATCATCGTGGCACTCGGTCTGGCTGGCCTCGCCGGCGGGCTGGTGGCGTCCGGTCGCTCGATCTCGGACCCCGAGGGGCTCGAACCCGACGCAGGTGATTGGCCCACCCGCGTCCGGACGGCGGTGGCGCGGCTGTGGCCGGTGCTGGCGATGATCATGGTCCTCTTGATCCTGGCCGGCACGCCAGGCCCCGCGCTGCTGGCGATCGCCGGGCTGGCCGCACTCCTGGCCGGTCGCCGGGTCGGAGCGCTGATCCCCAGGTCGATCCGCGGCTACGTCATCGGCTTCACGTTCCTGTCTCCGTTCGTCGTGGTCGCCGTGATCACAGCCGGCGGGGGTGTGGGCTGGGACCAGTGGGGTGGGGTGCTCCTCACCCTGTTCCTGGCGGTGGGTGGCATCACCCTCTGCTTTCCCCTCGGCGTCCTGCTCGCGCTCGGACGCCGGTCCGACCTCCCGGCCGTCCGCGTGGTCTCGGTGTCATACATCGAGCTCTTCCGGGGTGTGCCCCTGGTGGCGCTGCTGCTGATGGGCAGCCTCACGCTGCAACTGTTCGTACCACCGT
Organism: Acidimicrobiales bacterium; assembly: GCA_036397895.1. GTDB lineage: Bacteria > Actinomycetota > Acidimicrobiia > Acidimicrobiales > DASWIA01 > DASWIA01. The sequence goes on from DASWIA010000002.1 coordinate 68,144, forward strand.
CGTGGGCACCGGGACCCATCATCCGTGCCACCGTCGTGTTCACCCTCTTCACCGCCGCCTACATCGCCGAGATCGTCCGCGGAGGATTGCTCTCGGTGCCCGCGGGACAGACTGAGGCAGCCAAGGCCCTGGGGATGTCACCGACCCGCATCACCGCGTTCATCGTTTTGCCACAGGCACTCCGCAACGTGATCCCCGCCATCGTCGGCCAGTTCATCAGCCTCTTCAAAGACACGTCGCTGGTCTCGATCATCAGCCTGGTCGAGATTCTGGGTGTGGCCCAGGTCATCACCCAACAGCCGGGGTTCGCCGGGCAGGGCCTCACTGCCGAGACGCTGGTGTTCGCGTCGGTGATCTTCTGGGTGGGCAGCTACACCATGAGTCGGGAGAGCCAGCGGCTCGAAGCCAAGTTGGGAGTGGGTACACGATGACGGAGCCGAATGTCGCACCGCCGCCCCCCGCATCGGGCGACGACCAGCTCACCGCCGCCGCGCTCCAGGCCGGCGGAACCGGTGAACCCGTCATCGTCCTCGAGGGCGTCGAGAAGTGGTTCGACGACTTCGCGGCGCTGCGCGGCGTCGACCTCGTCGTCGGCCAGAAGGAGGTGGTGGTGGTCATCGGCCCCTCCGGTTCCGGCAAGTCCACGTTGATCCGCTGCATCAACCGGCTCGAGGAGCACGACCGGGGCCGCATCGTGGTCAACGGCACCGAGCTGACCACCGACATCCGAAACATCAACGAGGTCCGGCGGGAGGTGGGCATGGTGTTCCAGAGCTTCAACCTGTTCCCGCACCTCACCGTGCTCGCCAACGTCACGCTGGCGCCGCGTCAGGTCCGTAAATGGCCCAAGGCCAAGGCCGAGGAGATCGGCCGCCAGATGCTTGAGCAGGTGCGGATCCCCGAGCAGGCCGACAAGTACCCCGCCCAGCTCAGTGGTGGCCAGCAGCAACGGGTAGCCATCGCCCGGGCCCTCGCCATGCAGCCTCAGGTGATGCTGTTCGACGAACCGACCTCCGCCCTCGATCCCGAGATGATCAAAGAGGTGCTCGACTCCATGGTGGAGCTGGCCCGGGGCGGCATGACCATGATCGTGGTGACCCACGAGATGGGCTTCGCTCGCGAAGTGGCCGATCGGGTGGTGTTCATGGCTGACGGCGAAGTGGTCGAGGTCGGCACCCCCGAGCACTTCTTCACTTCACCCCGCGAGGAGCGCACCAAGCTCTTCCTCAGCCAGATCCTCTGACCAGATCCTCTGACCGGCCGCAAGGAGCACCACCACCATGGGCAGACGCACGAAGTACTCACCGGGCTGCTTCAGCTGGATCGACCTGTTGACCACCGACATCGACGCGGCCGCCGACTTCTACGGCCAAGTGCTGGGGTGGGACGGTCGCGACGATGGCGGGTACCACCTGTTCAGCCTCCCTGGGGGTGACGTCGCCGGGGGGTTCGCCGTCACCGGCGTCGAAGGAATCGTGGCGCGATGGAACACCTACATCACGGTGACGGATGTCGACGAGATGGTTCACACCGCTGTCGGGCTCGGCGCCACCGTGGTCCAGGATCCCGTCGACGCCCACGACGCCGGCCGCCTCGCAGGGCTCACCGATCCCGGTGGTGCCGGGTTCTTCCTATGGCAGGACGGCACCCGGTTCGGGGCCACCTACGTCAACGAGCCCGGCGCCTGGTCGTGGAGCGAGCTCATGACCCGCGACCCCGACGGTGCCGCCGAGTTCTACCGGGGCCTGTTCGGCTGGGACTACGAGCGTGACGGCGACGGCAATGACTACCGGGTGATCCTTCTGGACGGTCGCCAGATCGGAGGGATCCTCACCATGCCCGCCGAAGTTCCCGCCGCCTCGCCGCCGAGCTGGGAGGCGTACTTCAACGTGGCCGATCTCGATGCCACGTTGCGGGTCGTCACCTCCGCCGGTGGCATCGCGCCCACCGACACCAGGGAGATCCCCGACGTCGGCCGCTTCGCCACCTGCCGCGACCCCCAGGGCGCCCCGTTCATCCTCATCCAAGCCCTCGACTGGGAGACGTGAACCCACCACCGCAGCCGAGGACTCACCAGTCGTTCTGAACCGGCCGAGGACTGAGCAGTCGGAATCCGACTGCTCAGTCCTCGGCGCTCAGAAAGCGGTCGATGAGTCCTCGGCCTAATCTCGGGTGACGTCCGGCGAGGACGGGCGATCAGACCGACCAGACCGACCAGACGACCCGAGGGAGCACACCGGCATGGCTGACGACGCGCACCAGGCGATCGAGGTGCTCTACGACGAGGACCGCACGTTCCCGCCGCCGTCGGAGTTCGCGGCCAACGCCTTGGTCAGCGACCGCTCGCTCTACGACGCGGCTGACGCTGATCCCGAAGCGTTCTGGGCCAAGCAGGCCGGCGAGCTGGTCACCTGGTTCGAGCCGTGGCACACCGTGTTGGAGTGGGACCTCCCGTTCGCCAACTGGTTCGTAGGAGGCAAGCTCAACGTCTCCTACAACTGCCTCGATCGCCATGTGGAGGCCGGTCATGGTGACAAGGTCGCCTACCACTGGGAGGGCGAACCCGGTGACAAGCGCACCATCACCTACACCGAGCTGCTCGACGAGGTGTCCCGGCTCGCCAACGCCCTCAAGGGGCTCGGGGTGGCCAAGGGTGATCGGGTGAACATCTACATGCCGATGATCCCCGAGCTGCCGGTGGCCATGTTGGCCTGCGCTCGGATCGGCGCCCCCCACAGCGTGGTCTTCGGCGGGTTCAGCGCCGACGCCCTGGCCGACCGCATCGACGACGCCCAGGCCAAGGTGCTCATCACCGCCGATGGTGGCTTTCGCAAGGGCGCAGCCGCCGTCCTGAAGCCGGCTGCTGACCAGGCGTGCGAGAAGACCACCACCATCGAGCACGTCGTGGTGGTGAAGCGGGTCGACGAGGAGGTGGCATGGATCGACGGGCGCGACCACTGGTACCACGACCTCATCGCCGACCAGTCCACCGACTGCCCGCCCGAACCGATGGATGCCGAAGACCTCCTCTACCTCCTCTACACGTCGGGCACCACGGCCAGGCCCAAGGGCATCATGCACACCACCGGCGGCTACCTCACCCAGGTGGCCTTCACCCACCGCTACGTGTTCGATCTCCGCCCCGACGACGACGTGTACTGGTGCGCGGCCGACATCGGCTGGGTCACCGGCCACAGCTACATCGTCTACGGCCCCCTCACCAACCGCACCACGTCGGTGATGTACGAGGGCACCCCCGACACACCGGACAAGGATCGGTTGTGGGACCTCGTCGAGCGCTATGGCGTCACCCAGCTCTACACCGCCCCCACCGCCATCCGGATGTTCATGAAGTGGGGAGAGTCCCAACCGGCGAAGCACGACCTGTCGTCGCTGCGGCTGCTGGGCACCGTCGGTGAGCCCATCAACCCCGAGGCGTGGATCTGGTACCACCGCAACATCGGTGGTGAGTCGTGCCCGATCGTCGACACCTGGTGGCAGACCGAGACAGGGTCGATCATGATCAGCCCGCTTCCCGGCGTCACCACGACCAAGCCCGGGTCCGCCACCCACCCGATACCCGGCATCGGGACGGAGGTGGTCGACGACGCCGGCAACAAGGTAGATGTCGGCGGTGGATACCTCACGCTCACCCGACCGTGGCCGGCGATGCTGCGCGGCATCTGGGGTGATCCGGAGCGCTACCGCGACACGTACTGGTCCCGATTTCCCGGACGCTACTTCGCCGGTGATGGGGCCAAGCTCGACGACGACGGCTACCTGTGGCTGCTGGGCCGGGTCGACGACGTCATGAACGTGTCGGGCCACCGCGTGAGCACCACCGAGGTGGAGTCGGCGCTCGTCGACCACCAGTCGGTGGCCGAGTCCGCGGTGGTCGGGGCCACCGACGACCTCACCGGTCAGGCCATCATCGCGTTCGTCACCCTCAAGGGGGATCAGACGGCGACAGAGGAGCTGGGAGAGGACCTGCGCGGCCACGTCGCCACCAAGCTCGGCCCCACCTGCCGGCCCAAGACGGTGATCTTCACCGACGACCTCCCCAAGACCCGCAGCGGCAAGATCATGCGCCGTCTGCTGAGAGATGTGGCTGAGGGACGGCACCTGGGTGACACCACCACATTGGCGGACCCCAACGTGGTCGAGGAGATCCGCCAGCGGGCGACCAGCGCCCCTCAGGAGGACTGAACGGGTGGACCCCCTCCTCTCCGGCTCGGACGTGTTGGGAAACTGGGCACTCAACGGTGAGGTCGTTCCCGGACCGACCGTCGTGTTCGACATCGACGGCGTGCTCGCCGACGCCGAGGGGCGTCAGCACTACATCGCGGAAGGCCGCAGCAACTGGCACGCCTTCTTCGAGGCGTGCGAGGACGACCCGCTCATCGAGGAGGTCGCCCGCCTGCTCGACCTGCTGGCGCCTGAGCTCAAGGTGGTTCTGCTCACCGGGCGACCGGCCCGGGTGCAGCCCCAGACCTTGGCGTGGCTCGAGCGCTACAAGCTGCGTTGGGACGTGCTCATCATGCGAGACTTCGGCGACTACGACGCCGCCCGCGACTTCAAGAGAGGTACCGTGCAGGCACTCCGACGTCTCGGCTTCAACTGCTGCCTCGCCTTCGAAGACGACCTCCGCAACCGGGAGATGTTCGAGGCCGAGGGCGTCCCCTGCATCTACATCCACAGCGGCTACTACGAGTAGCGCGCGGTACGGTTGACCGAACCTTTGCCCGGCGACAGGGAACTCTGGTCGCCCAGTGGGTACCCTGATCTCAGCCGTCTACGGCCGTCGGACGGTCCGACCAAGTTGTCCACCGGAGGTATGGGAGACCGAGATGTACGCGTTTCGGAACACCGTCAAGACATTCACGCTGCTGGCCGCTCTCGGCGGTCTGCTCATCCTCATCGGCGGTGGATTCGCGGGCGGGTCAGGTGCACTGATCGGTCTGCTCATCGGCCTGGTGTTCGTGGGTGGGTCCTACTGGTTCAGCGACAAGCTGGCCATCAAGTCGGCTCGGGCCAAGGAGGTCACGCAGCAGGAGATGCCGGAGTACTACGCGGCGGTGGCCGATCTGGCCATGAAGGCCGAGATCCCGATGCCGAAGATCTACGTCTCGCCCAACCCTCAGCCCAACGCCTTCGCCACCGGCCGCGGCCCCCAAAAGGCCGCGGTGGCCGTCACCGAGGGTCTGCTCCGCAGTCTCGACTGGGGCGAGATCAAGGGCGTGCTGGCCCACGAGATCAGCCACGTGAAGCACCGCGACATCCTCATCGGCTCGGTCGCCGCCGCGGTGGCCATGGGCATCACGTTCATCGCCCGGATGGCCATGTGGGGTGCCATGTTCTCCGGCGGGCGCAACCGTGATCAGAACCCCTTGGGCCTCATCGCCATGGCCGTCCTCGCTCCGGTGGCGGCCATGCTGATCCAGGCTGCGATCAGCCGGAACCGAGAGTTCGAGGCCGACCGTGGCGGCGCCGCGCTGATCGGAACCGGGGAGCCGCTCGCCCGTGCCCTCGAGAAGCTCGAGTATGCGGCCGAACGGGTGCCGATGGACATCGATCCGGCCCAGGCTTCGGCCTACATCGTGAATCCGTTGGCCGGCCGCAAGGTCAAGTTCGGCGACCTGTTCCGCACCCACCCCAACACCGCTGAGCGCACCCGCCGCCTACGCGAGATGGTGGTCGGGGGTCCCATCCTCTAGGGACTCGAGCGGGGCTCGCCGCCCGGTCCCGCTGGCGAGGAGACGGAGCCGACGGGGTGGGAACGAGCGGTTTCTCACCATCCGTCAACTGATTCGCCACGCTCGGTGGCGAATCAGCACCAGGACAAGGGGCCGCGAGCAGGAACACCATGGCGCCAGGGCGAAACGTCGAGCCATGCCCCGCCCGTTACGTCGACTCGCCGGTCCCATCGTGGCCGCGCTGCTGATCGGCGGACTGATCGGGCCACCGGCACTCGCCGGGCGCGGGGCTGGCGTTCACGGCTCCACCGCCGTTCCACCCGAGGCCGAGGCGGCCATGAACTCCGTCGTGCGCTCCCGATCGAACAGCACGGACGCGCTGATGGCCCGCATCGAGCCGTTGCGAAGGATCGGGGCCGACGACGGGTGGATCCAGCGCTATGCCTACGGCCGCTTCCCGGTCGCCGGCGAGGCGCGGTTCAGCCATGACTGGTGGTTCCCGCGCTACGTGCCGACGTTCCACCTCCACCAGGGCACGGACATCTTCGCCGCTCAAGGCACCCCTGTGCGGGCGCCGTTCGACGGTGCCATCCGGATGAGCAACGGTGCGGTCGGTGGCATCGCCGTCTACGTCACTCGCCATGACGGCACCTACGCGTACATGTCGCACCTCTCGGGCTGGGTCGAAGGTCTCGAAGACGGCCAGCAGGTCGTGACCGGCGACATCGTCGGCTACGTCGGCACCACCGGCAACGCGCGCGGCTCGTCGCCCCACGTTCACTTCGAGCTCCACCCCTACGGCGGCAACCCAACCGACCCCAAGCCCTACCTCGACCAGTGGCTGGCCGAGGCCGAGCTGCTGGCCGCCGAACTGCTCGGCCAGCATGCCGAGCGAATGGCCACCTCGGCACGGGTCCGGGCCAACGCCGTCCTGGCCGCGTCGTCCGGCGGCGGCCACGACGGGTTCGCCGCGCCCGATGTGGCAAGGTCGCCGGCTGTGGCCTGGGTCGGAGCGGCAGCGCCCGTCGGAGCTACGGCTCTGGCCGAACGGGCAGTTCGCGACGCGGCCCGCACGATCGACTGGTCGATCATCGCCGAACCCACGGACCGAGCGGCCACGCCCTCCGGCGAAACGGCGGTGGCAGTCGCATTGTTGACGGCGTTGTCAGCCCTGCGGGCCTGAGGAGCCGAGCCCGTAGGCGCAGGCGGCCAGAAAGCACGATGTCGGCCCGATGGCGCTGGGCCGTCTCCGTGCCAGGTCAGTCGCGGAAGTTGCCGAACTGGAGCGGGATGCCGAAGTCCTTCTCCTTGAGCGCCGCGATGACCTCCTGAAGGGCGTCGCGCTTCTTGGCTGTGACCCGGACCTGCTCACCTTGGGTCTGACTCTGGATGCCCTTAAGCCCGAGCTCTTTGATGGCCTTGTTGATCTCTTTGGCCTTCTCCGAGCTGATGCCCGCCACCAGAGTCGCCTCCTGGCGGACGCTGGCACCGGCCGCCGCCGCGACCTCCCCCCAGGAGACGGCTTTGAGCGACACCTTTCTCCGCACGAGCTTCTCCTCTGTGACCTGGCGCGCCGCTACCAGCCGGTCCTCGGACCCCGACCGCAACGTGATGGTGGACTCACCGAGCTCGACGGACGTGTCGGTGTTCTTGAAGTCGTAGCGGGTGGCGAGCTCGCGCGCGGTCTGGTCGATGGCGTTGCGAACCTCTTGCCTGTCGATCTCGGACGACACATCGAAAGATCCCATGCCACCGAACCGTAGTGGCCGCCCGGCCCCAGCCAGGCGCCAAGTGGGCCGCCGCACCGACCGCTGAGCTGTGGGTCTGCGTGTGACCCAGATCGAGGGGCGGGGCTGGTAAGGCGCCGCTATCCTGCGGGCTTCCCAGGGTCGGTGCCCGAGTGGACAAAGGGAGCAGACTGTAAATCTGCCGGCATTGCCTTCGGAGGTTCGAACCCTCCCCGGCCCACCAAAGACGCCCCGCATGCACACGACACGCGGGGCGTCGACGCGTCCGGAGCTGAGCGAGTGCCGGATCAGGAGGGCTGGCTCGTTGGCCCTGCACGTTCGGGCGCCGGATCGAGCGGCTCCCTGGCGGCACCCTCGCCGGCGGCCTCGTCGAGGAGGATGATCGACCATTCTCCGGACGTGGCCACCCGGGCGCGCCCGCTGGCCTTGCCTCGGTACATGGCGGCGTCGGCCCGTGACACGAGGTCCCCGGCGTCCTCCTTGCCGTCCCAGCAGGCGATGCCGAACGTGCAGCTGTGGGCTCGGGCGGCGTCCGCCAGTCGAGCCACCATCTTGCCCGCCTCCCGCTCGTCGGCCCCGGGCATGATCAGCGCGAACTCGTCACCCCCGTACCGGGCCAGGATGTCGGTGTCCCGCAGGCACGGGCGCCAGGCGTCGGCCAGGTCGATGAGCAGCCGATCACCCGCTTCGTGCCCATGGCTGTCGTTGACACCCTTGAACCCATCGATGTCAGCGATGGCGACCGACAGTGCCTCGCCCGAGCGACGGTGCAGGCTCAGCTCGCGCTCCGCGGCCCGCTCCCACATCCGCCGGTTGCCCAGCCCAGTCAGCGGGTCGGTGTCGGCCAGCTCCTGGATCTGGTGGACGAGGTAGCTGATGAGACCCCCCGACACGGTGGCGGTGCCGATGGTGACCATCCACTGGGTCGCGGCCGCGGCATTGCCGCTCTGGATCGCCAGCACGACGGCGTACTCCATGCCGGCCAGGGCCGTGTACAGCATCCCAACGCGAGGGGAGAAGAAGTAGAACGCGTACAGCAGGATCCAGACGTAGATCAGGGCCACCGAGCTGGCGATCGGGCCGGGCCGCCAGAGGTAGATGGCGGTGGTGATGAGTGTGGTGCCCATCACGAGCAGGGGATGGATCACGCTGACGGAGATCAACCGGGCTGGTAGAACCCACAACACGAGTGCCGAGAGGTAGGCGGTGAGTGTCACGGCCACGATGCCGGTCTCGTTGGCGCCCTCGGGGCGAGGAAGTGCGAGGGCCAGCGCCGCGAAGGTGCCGCCGACGGAGAAGAGCAGCGCCAGCGAGAGCGTCATGCGACGTCGCAGGACAAGGCTCAGGATCGACACGATTTGATCATCGGCACATGCGGGCCGATCTGGAGGTGGCGCGCCCTCAGAGCATGCGCTGGAGCACCACGACGTCGAGCCAGCGGCCGAACTTCCGGCCCACCTCGCGCTCGGTGCTGATGACAGCGAACCCGCATGCCTCGTGGAGACGAACCGAACCCGCGTTGCCGTCAGCGACCCGGGCGATCACCGTGTGGAAGCCGTGGTCGGAGGCCAGCGCCACCAGATGGTCGAGGAGGCGACGCCCGACACCGAGGCCGCGGTGGTCGCGGTGGACGTACACGCTGTCCTCCACGGTGGTGGCGTAGGCAGGTCGGTCCCGATACCGGGAGAGCGATCCGAACCCCATGACCTCATCGCCGATCGTGGCCACGATGGCGGGATAGGCCCCGGTCCGGTCACCGATCCACCGGCGCTGGGCCTCAGTGGAACGAGGCTCGATGTCGAAGACCGCGGTCGAGGTGGTGACCTCAGCGTTGTAGATGTCGGCGATGGCCTCGGCGTCGCCGAGCGTGGCCCGACGGATGAGGATCTCCGGCCCGGCATCGATCATGGAGCCGCAGGGTACCCGTCGACGGTGTCGGGAGCTGGCGAACAGACCCCGATCGCGGGGGCGTCGGATGGGGGTGGGCGCTATGCTGCGCCGTCGCTCACCGGCCCAGGTCGATGAGCGATCACAACCGAATCTGCCCCCTTAGCTCAGTCGGCAGAGCACAGCCATGGTAAGGCTGGTGTCGCCGGTTCGATTCCGGCAGGGGGCTCTCGGCCGGGCCAGATGGTCCGGTCGCATCCGGGCGGCGTAGCTCAGTTGGTGAGAGCGCTCGGCTCATAATCGAGAGGTCGTCGGTTCGAGTCCGACCGCCGCTACGGACCAATGAATGATCCGGCCCCACATCGGATGGGCGCCGCCACAACCAACAACCAACAACCAAACAACAGAACACTCCCACGCCAGCGGTGGGGTGGCCGCCGGCGCGGGTGCCGTCGTAGCATCAGACGTTCCGAGCCGGTGGCCCGCCATCGGGGCCCACAGTGGAGAGCTGAGACATGGCCAAGAAGTCCGGTGAGAAGCGAGTGGACGTCACGCTCGAGTGCACGTCGTGCAAGCGTCGCAACTACATCACCAAGAAGAACCGCATCAACGACCGCGAGCGCATGGAGATCAAGAAGTACTGCCGGTGGGAGCGCAGTCACACGCTCCACAAGGAGACCCGCTGACCTCATCCCCCAGCCGAGCCGTGCGTTGACTCCGTCGTTGCCGCCCTGTGGGGCG
>DASWIA010000003.1:0-48023 GCA_036397895.1 Acidimicrobiales bacterium
CCGCCACCGCATCGAGATCGACAAGGGCTTCGGTCGGCCGCTGAGTGGAGGGGATCACGGGGTCATCCTGACATCGCGGTGCTCGTGCGGAGCCGAACGCCTATCGCCACCCACCGACGTCGGAGACCAGGACGTCGGAGAGCAGGACGTCGGAGAGCAGGACGTCGGAGAGCAAGGAGGGCAGCTCCTCGATGACGTCGGTGGCAACGAGACCGATGGGTTGCCTCCGGCCGGCGGCGGCTCCGTGCAACCACGCTCCCGCCGCCGCGGCGTCGAAGGCATCGGCCCCACCGGCGATGGCGGCGCCGATGATCCCGGCGAGCACATCTCCGGTGCCGGCGGTGGCGAGCCGCTGATCGCCGCTGTTGATGTAGCGCACCCGGCCGCCGGGGTCGGCCACCACGGTCACGGGCCCCTTGAGCAGCACGACGGAACCCGATCGTTCGGCCAGGTGCCGAGCAGCCTCGGTCCGGTCGGCACCGAAGGTGCCGCCGAACAGCCGCTCGAACTCACCGGTGTGGGGGGTGAGCACCGTAGGTGCCGGCCGATCCGCCAGCCGGTCGAGCCCGCGCCGGTCGGCACCGATGGCGAAGAGACCATCGGCGTCGATCAGCATCGGCACGGTGGCTTCGTCGATGAGCCGCGCCACCTCGACGATGGTCGAATCGTTCCGGCCCAACCCAGGCCCGACGACCAGGGCGCCGAAGCGGCCCAGTCGGTCGAGCACGCCATCGGCCCAGCTCTCGCCCGACAGGTGGTGGCCGACGGCCTCGATGGGCGTGGCCGCCTCGACCTCCGCTGACAGGGTCGACACCTGGACCATCCCCACGCCCGAGCGCTGAGCTGCCGCCGCCACCAGGTGGGCGGCACCCGTCATGCCCGGCGACCCAGCCACCACCGACAGCGCACCGTGCCACTTGTGGGCCTCCGGAGCGCGTCGAGGCCAGACGGCGGTCACGTCGGATGCGGTGACGACACCGGCGCGGGCGGACGCGACGTCGAGTCCGATGTCGGCCACTCGCACCTCACCAGCCATCTCGCGTCCCGGCGACAGCACCAGACCCGGTTTCAGGGCGGCAAAGGTGACGGTGGCGACCGCCGGGGCCACCCGTCCGTGGACCGCACCGGTGAGCCCGTCGACCCCGCTCGGGATGTCCACCGCGAGCACCGGTGCACCTCGAGGATCGGGAGCGTCGTAGGACCCGTGGAACCCGGTGCCGTAGGCGGCGTCGATCACCAGGTCGGCCGCCGGCAACGTCGCCGGGGCGTCGGTGGCTTCGATCACCTCGACTCGACAGCCGAGCCGGCTCAGGCGACGGGCCGCGTCACGACCATCGGCCCCGTTGTTCCCCTTGCCGACCACGACCACCACGCGCCGGCCATAGCAGCCGCCCATGAGCCGAACGGCGGCGCGAGAGACGTGGGCGCCGGCCCGGGCCACGAGCACCTCGACGCTCTCGGGTGCGGCGGCGTCGATGGCGCCCATCTCCTCGGGGGTGATGACGGGGATCACGCCTCAGCAGTCCCGGTGGCCACGGCGACGGCCTGGGCCTGGTGGTCGGTGTGGGTGAGGGACAGGTGCCATCGGTCGATGCCGAGGCGCCGGGCCAGTCGGGCCGCCGCGCCCGACAGCACCAGCGAGGGAGCGGATCCAGCTCCTCCCTCCACCTCGATGTCGACCATCGACACCGCGCCGAGGCCCACGCCCATCGCCTTCATCACCGCCTCCTTGGCCGCGAATCGGGCCGCCAGCGCCGGAACCGGGTCACGCCGCCGCCCGGCCGTGTCCCGCTCACCGGCAGTGAACACCCGCCCGACGATGCCCGGTCGGCGGTCCAGGACTGTGCGAAAGCGATCGAGATCGACAGCGTCGAGTCCGACGCCCACGACTCCGGCCGGTCGGGTCACTCGACCGTGACCGTCTTGGCCAGGTTGCGGGGCTGGTCGACGTCGAGCCCTCGTTCCTTGGCGATGGCGTAGGCGAAGAGCTGGAGGGCAACGACGTCGACGGCCGGTGAGAGAAGCTGGTTGGTGCGGGGCACCCTCAGAACGAAATCGCCCTGGGCGGCCGTCTCATCGTCGTCGTCGTTGGCGACGAGTATGACGGTGGCGCCGCGGGCGCGCACCTCGGCGATGTTCGACACCATCTTCGGAAGCAGCTTCCCGCGGGTGGCGATGGCCACCACCACCGAGCCGTCCTCGATGAGGGCGATGGGGCCGTGCTTCATCTCGCCGCCCGGGTAGGCGTCGGCCCGCAGGTACGAGATCTCCTTGAGCTTGAGCGCACCCTCGAGCGCAACTGGGTAGCCGACTCCCCGCCCGATGAAGAAGAAGCCGTCGGAGGTGGCGAACCGCCGGGCGATGGCCTGGATCTCGTCGGACCGTTCGAGCACTCCCTCGATGCATCGCGGCAGGCGGTTCATCTCCTCGACCAGCGCCTGCACCTCGTCGAGATGCTTGAAGCCGCGAACCTGGGCCAGGTAGAGGGCGAGCAGCTCGAGGGCGACGATCTGGGCCACGTGGGTCTTGGTGGCCGCCACACCGATCTCGGGTCCGGCGCGGGTGTAGAGCACGGCGTCAGCATCCCGGGCCATCGAGCTGTCGACCACGTTGCCGACGGCCAGCACCCGAGCCCGCCACTGCTTGGCGTACTTGATGGCCTCCATGGTGTCGAGCGTCTCGCCCGACTGGCTGACCCCGACGACCAGCGTGTTGCGGTCGAGCACGGGATCCCGGTAGCGGAACTCGCTGGCGATCTCTACCTGGGTCGGGAGACGGGTCCAGTGCTCGATGGAGTACTTGGCCACCATCGCCGCATGGTTGCTGGTGCCGCAGCCGACGATGACGACCTTGTCGATAGAACGGAGATCGTCGTCGGACAGCCGCACCTCGTCGAGCTGGAGTCCTTCGCTGCCTAGCAGCCGACCCCGCAGAGTGTCGGCGACGGCGCGCGGTTGCTCGTTGATCTCCTTGAGCATGAAGTCGTCGAATCCGCCCTTCTCGGCGGCCTCGAAGGACCAGTCGATCTGGCGCCGCTGGGGAACGACCTCATTGCCGTCGAGATCGGTGCACCGCATCGAGCCAGGACGGAGGTCGACGACGACGTCATCGTCGATCACGTAGATCTCCCGGGTGTGGTCGATGAGCGCCGGGATGTCGGAGGCCACGAACGCCTCGCCGTCGGCCAGACCGGCGATGAGCGGCGACGCCCGGCGGGAGGCCACGATCCTGTCGGGGTCGGTGGCGTCGACGACGGCTACGGCGAACGAGCCTTCGACCCGCTTCAGCGCCTCGCAGAGCGCGTCGGTCAGGTCCGCCCCGCCGGCGACCGCCTGTCCCACCAGCTGGACCAGCACCTCGCTGTCGGTCTCGGAGGAGAACTCGACGCCGCCGGCTTCCAGCTCGGAGCGGAGCTCGCGGAAGTTCTCGATGATGCCGTTGTGCACCATCCCGATCCGCCCCGAGATGTCGAGATGGGGGTGGGCGTTGGCCTCTGAGGGGCGACCGTGGGTTGCCCAGCGGGTGTGGCCGATGCCGCAGGAGGCGGCCGGAGCGTCACCGACGGCGCCAGTCAGCTCGCTGAGCTTGCCCTCGCGCCGTCGGCGCCAGAGCTCACCCGCGTGCTGGAGCACCACACCGGCGGAGTCGTATCCCCGGTACTCGAGGCGCTGGAGCCCGTCGACGATGACGGGCAGGGCTGACGAGGCGCCGGCGACGCCGATGATGCCGCACATGGGGCACAGGCTACTGAGGCGCCCGGCCCCCAGGTCAGCCGGCGGTGTCGAGGACCAGCCTCGCCAGCGTCGCCGCAGTGCGCTCGGCGACATCGGCGTCGACGGCCTCGACCATGACCCGAACCACGGGTTCGGTGCCGCTGGCCCGAACGAGAACCCGACCTGACTCACCCAGCGATACCGCCACCTGGTCGACGGCGTCGGCCATCTGGTCAACGATGCGAGCGGCGTCGCCGGTGACCGGCACGTTGGTCAGCACCTGGGGGACGCGCTGCACGACTCCGGCCAGGTCCGACAGTGGCTGTCGGGACCGGGCGACGGCATCGAGGAGCTGGACGCCGGTGAGAAGCCCGTCGCCGGTGGTGGCATGGTCGGTGAAGATCACATGACCGCTCTGTTCCCCACCGAGGCTGAGCTGGCGGTCCTCGAGGGCGTCGAGCACGTAGCGGTCGCCCACCGCGGTCTCCACCACGGCCAGCCCATGCTGCTCCATGGCCAGACGGAACCCGAGGTTGGACATCACGGTGACGACGACGGTGTTCTCACGGAGCAGCCCACGCTCGTACAGGTCGACGGCGCAGACGGCGATGATCTGGTCGCCGTCGACCACCGCGCCCGTCTCGTCGACGGCGATGAGCCGGTCGGCGTCGCCATCGAAGGCCAGGCCCCCATGGGCGCCGAGGTCGGTCACCGATCGGGCCAGGGCGGCGGGATCGGTGGATCCGCACCCGTCGTTGATGTTGGTGCCGTCAGGTGCGTCGTTGAGCACCGTGACATGGGCGCCCAGGCGCCGGAGCACCGCCGGAGCCGCTTCGATGGCCGCGCCGTGACCCACGTCGACAACCACCTCGAGGCCGTCGAGACGGCGGCCGTCGAGGGACGAGACCACCGACGCGATGTAACCCTCGATGCGGTCGTGCACCGAGGTGACCGCGCCAACCCCGGCACCGACGAGCGGTTCGGTCACCGCTCCGCCGAGGATGGCGTCCACTTGGGCTTCGAGTCGCTCCTCGATCTCGTCCGTGAGCTTGCGACCGCCGGGGAGGAACAGCTTGATGCCGTTGTCGGGGAACGGGTTGTGCGAGCCCGAGATCATGGCGCCGACACCACCGTCGGTGGCCGACAGGTAGGCCACGGCTGGCGTGGGCACCACCCCCGCCAGCTCGACGCGGCGGCCCTCCGACGCGAACCCGGCGGCCAGTGCGGACTCGAGCATCGGCCCCGATCGGCGGGTGTCGCGGCCGATCAGGACCGGTCCGGGCGGGAAGGTTCGAGCGGCGGCGCGGCCGAGGGCCAGGGCCAGCTCGGGAGAGAGCTCGGCGTTGGCGAGGCCACGGAGGCCGTCGGTTCCGAACCGGAGCGTCACCGCTGGCGTCCCCGCCCCGAAGCGCTGATCAGCGCTTCGAGTACTGCGGCGCCTTGCGGGCCTTCTTCAAGCCGTACTTCTTGCTCTCCTTCTCACGGGAGTCCCGTGTGAGGAAGCCGGCGGCCTTGAGCACCGGACGCTGCTCGGCGTCGAGGTCCACCAGGGCGCGGGCGATTCCGAGGCGGAGTGCACCGGCCTGGCCGCTGGGACCCCCGCCGTGGATGGTGGCGTCGATGTCGTACACCTCGCTGGTACCGGTGACGGCGAGGGGCTCGCCGATCGCGCCCCGGTGCAGCGCCGACGGGAAGTAGTCGTCGATCGTCCGGCTGTTGACGGTGATGGTGCCGTTTCCGGGCCGCACGCGAACGCGGGCTACCGCACGCTTGCGGCGACCGGTGGCCTGGACGAGCGGGATGGTCACGAGACGGGCTCCTGAAGGTTGTTCAGCTCCGGCGGGCGCCGGGGATGTCGAGAGGTTGGGGCTTCTGGGCGTGGTGGGGGTGCTCGGCGCCGGCGTAGACCTTGAGCTTGCCGATCTGGGCTCGCCCGAGACGGGTCTTGGGGAGCATGCCCCGAACGGCGCGACGCACCACCCGGTCGGGGTGACGCTCGATGGCGTCAGACAGCGACTCTTGGGAGATGCCACCCGGGAAGCCCGAGTGTGAGAAGTGGAACGTGGAGGTGGCCTTGGTGTCGCCGGAGATGGCGATCTTGGAGGCGTTCACGACGATGACGTGGTCGCCACAATCCATGTGGGGGGCGAAGATGGGCTTGTGCTTGCCGCGCAGCACCCGGGCCACCTCGGTGGCCAAGCGGCCAAGGACCAGGCCGTCGGCGTCGACAACGTGCCAGGCGCGTGTGATGTCTGCGGCTTTCGGCGTGTAGGTGGCCACGACCATCCTCGGGTGGTTTCGGGCTTTGGGTGATGCGGGCGGGACCCGCTCCAGAGCGGGACAAGTGTAGGAGCGCACCCTCCTTGCGGCAAACGCAGTCCCGGGCGGCGTACCGTGGCGATGATGTTGGTCAGCCCCGCCGATCTCCGCCGGGCCGAAGACGCGGTAGCGGCGGTGGCGATACCGACGCCGGTGTCACCGAGTCCCAACCTGTCGTCGCTGGCTGGGCGGATGGTGCTCCTCAAGCATGAGGAGCGCCAGCGGACCGGCTCGTTCAAGATCCGTGGCGCCGCCAACTTCGTGGCCGGGCTCGATGCTTCGGTGCACGCGGTGGTGGCAGCATCGGCGGGGAACCACGCACAGGGCGTCGCCCTCGCCGCGTCGTCACGAGGGTTGGCGTCCACCGTGTTCATGCCCGAGACCACGCCGCTGCCCAAGCTCGACGCCACCCGGGGATACGGGGCCACCGTCAAGACGGTGTCGGGTGGCGTCGAAGCCTGCATCGATGCCGCCCGTACGGCGAGCGAGGCCGAAGGCACGGTGTACGTGCCACCCTTCGACGACCCATTGGTTATCGCCGGCCAGGCCACGGTCGGGCTGGAGATCGCGACCGAGGCGCCCGACGAGGTCGAGACGGTGGTGGTTCCGGTCGGCGGTGGTGGCCTCATCGCCGGGGTGGCCACCGCTTTGGCCCATCGACGGCGCGGGGTCCGCGTGATCGGGGTCGAGGCGGCGGAAGCAGCGTCGATGGCGGCGTCGGTGAGCGCAGGGGCGGTCACGACGATCGAGGTCGGCGCCACGATGGCCGACGGGATCGCCGTCGCTCAGCCGAGCGAGCTGACGCTGGCCCACGTGCGGGCCTACGTCGACGAGATGGTGTCGGTGACCGAGGAGGAGATCAGCCAGGCCATGGTGCTCCTGTTGGAGCGGACCAAGAGTCTCGTCGAGCCGGCCGGGGCGACCGGAGTGGCCGCGCTGCTGGCCGGCAAGGTGAGCGGGACCGGACCCACGGTCGCCGTGCTCAGCGGGGGCAACGTCGACCCGCTCCTGCTCATCAAGCTGGTCGATCACGGGCTTTCCGCCGCTGGACGCTACGTGGTGGTGCGGGTGCTGCTCCCCGACCGGCCCGGCATGTTGGCATCGCTTCTACGAGAGATCGCCGACCTCGGGCTCAACGTCCTGGCCGTCGAGCACCATCGCAGCGGCCTCGACCTGGCCGTCGACCAGGTGGAGGTTCGCCTCACCCTCGAGACCAGAGACCCCGACCACCACGACGAGGTCATCGCCGCCCTGGTGGCGTCGGGCCACGAGGCCACCACCGTCGCCTGACGCGTGGTCAGGGGCCGTAGCGGGGGCCGTCGAAGTCGACCCGCCACAGGCACAGGCCGTGGGGCGGGGCCAGGTCGGGAACCCGGGAGCGGTCACCTGATCCGATGATCTCCGCCACCTCGCCGGCCCGAACCTTGCCTCGCCCGACCGCCACCATCAGCCCGACGATCGACCGCACCATCTGATGGCAGAAGGCGTTGGCCGTGATCTCGAAGCGCAGTAGGCCGTCACCGAGATCGTCCCAACGGGCATCGAGGACGCGACGTACCAGGGACGCCTCGGGGTCGCCGTCGGGCCGCTTCGGGCGGCGACAGAAGGCAGCGAAGTCGTGTTCGCCGATGAGCGGGTCGCAGGCCAGGACCATGGCGGATCCATCGAGGGGCTGGGCCACATGCCACGCGGTGCTCACCACGAAGGGGTTGGGAACGACGGAGTTGAGGACCGTGTAGCGGTAGGTGCGACGGGTCGCCGAGAAGCGGGCATCGAAATCGGGCTCGGCGGCGACGACCTCACGAACGGCGATGGTGGGACCGCAGATGCCGTTCAGTGCCTCGCTGAGCTGCTCCGCGTCGAAGCGGTCGGCGGTGGCGTCGAAGGAGATCACCTGGCCCCAGCCGTGCACGCCCGAGTCGGTGCGGCCGGCACAGGTCAGCTCGACGCGGTGTCCCAGCACCCGTTCGAGAGCGTCCCGCAGCGAGCCGCCGACGGTTCGCACCCCATCGTTGGGGGCGAACCCGCGGAACTCGGATCCGTCGTAGGCCACCGTGGCCCGGACGCGTACCACCGGCCCTTCGGGGGCCGCCGGGTAGTTGTCTGCCAGGGAGTACTGGTCAGGATCGGTCGTGCGGCGCCGGCTCACGACACGGGTGGTGCGTCGCTCAGAGCACGGCCTCGCGCTCCACGAGCTCCACCCGAGCCATGGGGGCGTTGTCGCCCTGGCGCGGACCGAGCTTGAGGATGCGGAGGTAGCCGCCGGGGCGGTCGGTGAACCGTGGGGCGATCTCGGCGAAGAGTCGGTGTGTCATCTCCTGGTCGCCGAGGAACGACAGGACCTGGCGACGCTGGTGCAGCCCACCCTTGCGGGCCTTGGTGATGAGCTTCTCGGCCACCGGCCGCATGGCCTTGGCCTTGGTCTCGGTGGTGACGATCGATTCGGCCGCGAAGAGCGACGCACACAGGTTGGCCAGCATGAGTCGTTGGTGCTGGGCGCTGCCGCCGAGGCGACGGCCCTTCATGGGTTTGGCAGGCATGGCGCGGCTCCTGAGGCTGCGGGGAGTGTGTTCAGTCGCGCGAGCGCAGCGACAGACCACGCTCGTCGAGCTTGGCGGTGACCTCGTCGAGCGACTTCTGGCCGAAGTTGGTGATGGCCAGCAGGTCGTCTTCGCTCTTCACCAGCAGCTCACCGATGGTGTTGACCTGCGCCCGCTTGAGGCAGTTGCGCGGACGCTCGGAGAGATCGAGCTCCTCGATGGGACGGTCGAGCTCGGGGGCACCGGTGGCGGCGGCGGCCACGTCGCCGAGCTCGAGGCCCTGCGGCTCGTCGCTCATCTCGGCAACGAGACCCATCAAGGACCGCATGGTGTCGCCGGCGGAAGCCAGCGCGTCGGCAGGGCTGAGTGATCCGTCGGTCTCGATGTCGAGCTCGAGGAGGTCATAGTTGGTGTCCTGCTCGACGCGGGTGGGCGCCACGTTGAAGGCCACCCGGCGAACCGGCGCGTAGATGGCGTCGATGGGGATGACACCGATCTTCTGATCGGTCGTGGCCCGGTCGGCCGCGGTGTAACCCCGGCCGCGCTCGATGGTGAGGTCGATGGCCAGACGGCCATCGGAGTTCACGGTGGCGATGTGGAGGTCGCGGTTGAGGATCTCCACATCGGCGTTGGGCTCGATGTCTCCGGCGGTCACCTTGGCCGGGCCTCGGGCATCGAGCCGGAGCGTGACCGGCTCGTCCGCGAAGCACCGCAGGACGACATCCTTGAGGTTCAAGATGACATCGGTGACGTCCTCGACGACACCGCCGATGGTGGTGAACTCGTGGAGGGCCTCGTCGAATCGCACCTGGGTGATGGCGGCGCCGGGGATGGACGACAGCAGGGTACGGCGAAGGGCGTTGCCGATGGTGTGGCCGAGGCCGGGCTCGAGCGGTCCGATGGTGAACCGCTGACGATTGTCCTTCTCCTCGCCCACTGGCTCAACGGTGGGGCGCTGGATGATCAGCATTGATCAGGCTTCCTTCTGGGGGTCGGGGCCGAGTAGGGCTTGGTGCTACTTCGAGTACAGCTCGACGATGAGCTGCTCGCGCACCTGTGTGTCGATCTGCTCACGGACCGGCAGGTCGCGAACCATCACCGATTGGCCGCCCGCCTGGCTGTCGAGCCAGGCGGCGAGGGAACGGTCGAGGGTGTCGACGTTGTGGCGGACCACGATCATCTCCTTGGCCCGGTCTCGGAGCGAGACCACCTCGCCCTTGCGGAGCGAGTAGCTGGGGATGGTGACACGGCGGCCGCCCACGCTGATGTGGCCGTGGCGGACGAGCTGGCGGGCCTGGTTGCGGCTGGACGCCCATCCGGCGCGGAACACCACGTTGTCGAGGCGACGCTCGAGGAGCTGGAGGAGGTTGTCGCCGGTGACGCCGGGACGGCGGTTGGCCTCGTCGTAGAGGTTGCGAAACTGCTTCTCCATGAGGCCGTAGATGCGACGGGCCTTCTGCTTCTCACGAAGCTGGATCAAGTACTCGCTCTCCTTGCGAGCGCGGGCCCGTCCGTGGTCGCCCGGAGGGTAGGGCCGGCGCTCGATCGGGCACTTCATGGTGTCGCACTTGGCACCCTTGAGGAAGAGCTTGGTCTTCTCCCGGCGGCAAAGGCGGCACACCGGACCGGTGTAGCGAGCCATGGTCAGACCCTCCGACGCTTGGGCTGGCGACAGCCGTTGTGGGGAACGGGCGTGACGTCTTTGATGGACGTGACCTCGATGCCGGTGTTCTGCAACGACCGGATGGCGGTCTCTCGGCCGGAGCCTGGACCCTTCACCTGAACCTCGACCTTGCGGACACCGTGCTCCATGGCCCGCCGGGCGGCCTGCTCGGCTGCGGTCTGGGCGGCGAAGGGCGTGCTCTTGCGGCTGCCCTTGAACCCGACGTTGCCGGCCGATGCCCACGACAGGGTGTTGCCCTGGGTATCGGTGATGGTGATGATCGTGTTGTTGAACGAGCTCTTGATGTGAGCGACGCCGTGAGCCACGTTCTTGCGTTCGCGGCGGCGGGGACGGCGCCCGCCCGGGGCTGGCTTGGCCATCAGCTACTTCCTCACCATCTTCTTGCCGGCGACAGTCTTCTTGGGGCCCTTGCGGGTGCGAGCGTTCGTGTGGGTGCGCTGACCACGCACGGGAAGGCCACGCCGGTGCCGCAGACCCTGGTAGCAGCCGATGTCCATCTTCCGCTTGATGTTCTGGTCGATCTCGCGGCGCAGGTCACCCTCGACCTTGAGGCTCTGGTCGATCCAGTTGCGGATCTTGGCGACCTCCTCGTCGGTGAGGTTGAGCACGCGAGTGGACGGGTCGACTCCGGTCTGCTCACACACCGTGGCGGCGAGCGTGGGGCCGATCCCGTAGATGTATCGGAGTGCGATGTCGACGCGCTTGTCACGCGGGATGTCGACGCCTGCGATTCGAGCCATTCAGGACTCCAAGGACTGGTCGGGTTGGGCGGATGGCCAGGTGGACTGATGGGCGGATGGACGGCGGCGCACGGTCAGCCCTGCCGCTGCTTGTGACGCGGGTTGTCGCAGATGACCATCACTCGACCACGGCGACGGATCACCTTGCACTTCTCACACATCTTCTTGACGCTGGGGCGAACCTTCACGACATCTCCGGCTGCGGGGCGGTGGGGGGCGGGCTACTTGTAGCGATAGGTGATGCGACCTCGCGTGAGGTCGTATGGGGTCAACTCGACCTGGACGCGATCTCCGGGCAGGATCCGGATGTAGTGCATCCGCATCTTCCCGGAGATGTGCGCGAGAACCTTGTGGCCATTCTCGAGCTCAACCCGGAACATCGCATTGGGGAGGGGCTCCACGACGGTGCCCTCCAAGACGATCGCATCTTCCTTTGGCTTGGGCAGCGCGCTCCTCCTCGCCCGTTTGTGTTCGCTGGATTGGCCCGAGGCGCGCGAGACGCGATCCCCGTTTGGGCCGGGGCGCAATGCTAGAAGGCCCTGTCCGCACAGGCAACCTGAGAACTCTGCACTCGGCGGGGATCAGCGGGCGGTGAGGATCTCGGGGCCGTCGTCGGTCACGGCCACAGTGTGCTCCACGTGGGCGGCCAGAGAGCCGTCGGCGGCACGAACCGTCCAACCGTCGCCGTCTACCGTGCTTTCGGCCGAACCGACGCAGAGCATCGGCTCGACCGCCAAGATGTTGCCGGCGACGAGGGTGGGACCCCGGCCCGGGGGACCGAAGTTGGGAATCGAGGGCGCTTCGTGCATCTCGGTGCCGATGCCGTGCCCGGTGTAGTCACGCACCACCGAGAATCCCGCTCCCTCGGCCACCGTCTGCACGGCATGGCCGATGTCGGACAGCCGCCGGCCGGCGTGCATCTGGGCGATTCCGGCGTCGAGCGCGTCGGTGGCGGCATCGACCAGCCGCCGGGCCCGATCCTCTATCTCGCCGACCGGATAGGTCCAGGCCGCGTCACCGTGGTATCCGTCGACGATTGCTCCACAGTCGATCGAGACGATGTCGCCCTCCGACAGCGCGGTGCCGTCAGGGATGCCGTGCACGATCACCTCGTTCACCGACGCGCAGATGACCGCGGGATAGCCGTGGTAGCCCAGGAAGTTCGAGGCGGCACCGCGACGTTCGATCACCTCGCCGGCGATCCGGTCAAGCTCGATCAGGGTGACCCCAGGCCGGATGGCCGCTTCGACCGCGGCGTGCATCTCGGCCACCACCCGACCCGCTCGGCGCATCGTGGCCAGCTCGTCGGCGGTCCGCACCGCGGCCCGCTCCGCCCGACCCCCCACGTCAGGTCTGGATGCGGGAATCGATGAGGTCGATGAGGCGGGTGGTGACGCTCTCGGGCGCTCCCGTGCCGTCGACGATGGCCAGGACGCCGCGCTCCTCGAACCACTCGATGAGAGGGGTGGTGTCGGAGTCGTAGAGCTCGAGGCGTCGCTTGATGGCGTCGGTGGTGTCGTCGGCCCGCTGGATGACGTCTCCGCCGCAGCTGTCACACACCCAGCCCTGGCTGGGCGGAACGCTGGTGCTGTAGTTGGTGCCGCAGTCTCGGCACACCCGGCGGCTGGCCAACCGCTCGGTGGCCAGATCGATGGGAACGTCGAGATCGATGGCGAGATCGATGCCCTTGTCGCCCAGGGTCTCGAAGAGGGACTCGGCCTGGCGCAGTGTTCGAGGGAAGCCGTCGAGGACGAAGCCGCGGCGTTCGGTGTCGTCCTGGGCAAGGCGCTCCTCGACGATCCCGATGATGATCTCGTCGGGAAGGAGGTCGCCGCGGTCCATGAACTCCCCGGCCTTGATGCCCAGCTCGGAGCCCGACTTCACCGCCGTTCGCAGGATGTCGCCGGTGGAGATGTGGGGCACGACGTAGTGGCGGGCGAGGCGCACGCACTGCGTACCCTTGCCCGCTCCCTGTCGGCCCAGCACCACGAGACGGGCACCGGGGATCACTCGCAGCCCCCGGCCCGGCTCACTTCAAGAAGCCCTCGTAGTTCCGCATCATCAGCTGGCTGTCGATCTGCTTCATCGTCTCCAGAGCCACACCGACGGCGATGAGCAGCGACGCGCCACCGAAGGCGAACCGCTGGATGTCCCATGAGGCGAGCAGGATCGAGGGGACGAGTGCGACGGCGGCGAGGAACAGGGCTCCCGGCAAGGTGATGCGGCTCAGGATCTTGGACAGGTGCCGCTCGGTGGGGGGACCCGGACGGATGCCGGGAATGAACCCACCCTGCTTGCGGATGCTGTCGGCCTGCTTGGCGGGATCGAAGGTGATGGCGGTGTAGAAGTAGGCGAAGAACACGATGAGCACACCGTAGGTGCCGATGTACCAGATGTTGTCGGGCTGGAGCAGGTTGCGGTCGACGAAGCTCTGGATGCCCTGGGCCCAGCTGGCGTTGCCCAACACGTTGCCCAGCAGCACCGGAAAGTAGAGCACCGAGCTGGCGAAGATGATGGGGATGACGCCGCTCTGGTTGACCTTGAGCGGGATGTAGGTGCTCTGACCGCCGTACTGGCGACGACCCACCACCCGCTTGGCGAACTGCACCGGGATGCGACGCTGTCCTCCCTCGACGAACACGATGGCCACCAGGATGGCCAAGATCACGATGCTGAGGATGATGAACTTGCCCACCCCGCCTTCGGTGCGGACGGCCCACCCCTGGAAGGGCAGCGTCGAGACGACCGAGGCGAAGATCAGGATCGACATCCCGTTGCCGATGCCTCGTTGGCTCACCAGCTCACCGAGCCACATGACCATGGCGGTACCGGCGGTGAGGGTGAGGACGATGAGCAGGATGCGCGGGACAGTGAACTCAGGGACGAGGTCGAACCCCGCCGCCCCCGCCGAACCGCTGACGAAGCCGCCGCCGCCGTTGTGGAACAGGAACACCAACCCGGTGGACTGCATGATGGCGAGCGCGATGGTGATGTAGCGGGTCCACTGGGTGATCTTGCGCTGTCCCACCGCTCCCTGCTGTTGCCACTCCTCGATGCGGGGGATCACCACGGCCAGCAGCTGCATGATGATGCTGCTGGTGATGTAGGGCATGATTCCCAGCGCGAACACGGCGAAGTTGGTGAGAGCACCGCCGGTGAACAGTTGTAGAAACCCCAGCGCGCCGCCCTGCTCGGCCTGGTCCTGGAGGGTCTGGACCGCCTCGAAGTCGATGCCTGGCACCGGCACATGGGAGCCAAAGCGATAGAGACCGATGATGAGCACGGTGAACAAGACCTTCGTACGAAGGTCGGGCACCCTGAACATGTTGGCGAACGTCGACAGCACGGCGTCTCCCTGGCTCAGCCTGTCAGATCAACCCGATGGCGGTCGATCCTCGTCCTAGCGGTTGGTGTGGGCGTTGCCCCGAGCCGGTGGGCGGACGGCGAACGGCTTGGGCAACACCGACACGGTACCCCCCGCCTCGGTGATGGCGCGTTCGGCTGACTTGGAGAAGGCGTGCGCCGAGACGTTCACGGCACGGCTGATCTCGCCCCGACCAAGCACCTTTACCAGACCGTGCTTGTGGACCAGGCCCTTGGCCCGCAGCGACGCCGGCGTGATCTCGGTGTCGCCCGACAGCTCGAGCGAGTCGAGGTTGACGACCGCGTACTCGACCCGGAACGGGTTGGTGAAGCCCCGCAGCTTGGGGATGCGCTGCTGCAAGGGCAGCTGACCGCCCTCGAAGCCGACCGGGACCTTGCTGCGGGCCTTCTGGCCCTTCATGCCGCGACCGGCGGTCTTGCCACCGCGGCCGCCGATGCCGCGCGCAACTCGCTTGCGGCGGCGGCGGGAACCGGGGGCGGGTGTGAGGTCATGGACCTTCATGATGCTCTCCGTTGCTCGGGCGACGCGCTCATCAGGAGGCGTCGCCGTCGGCAGTCTCGGTGACGGTGACGAGATGTGGGACCTTGGCGATCATGCCGCGGATCTCGGGACGGTCGGGAAGCGTGTTGGTCTTGCCGATGCGTCCGAGGCCAAGGGCGCGGAGGGTGCCACGATGCTTGGGCTTGGTGCCGATCCCGGACCGGGTCTGGGTGACGATGAGGGCCATCAGCTTCCTCCCTCACGGGATCCAGCCGGCTGGCGGCGGGCTCGCTCGCTCTCGTTGTAGGCATCGAGCAGGCCCCGGGGCGCGATCTCTTCGGGAGACTTGCCCCGCAGCCGCGCGATGTCGTCGGGCCGGCGGAGCTCCTTGAGGCCCGTGATGGTGGCGTGCGCCACGTTGATGTAGTTGGCAGAGCCCAGCGATTTGCAGAGCACGTCGTGGATGCCGGCCTCCTCGAGGATGACCCGGGCCGCCCCGCCGGCGATGACGCCCGTACCGGGCGCGGCAGGCTTGAGCAGTACGCGGCCGGCGCCGCTGACACCGAGCTGGGTGTGGATGATCGTCCCCCCGGCGAGAGGAACCTGGAACAGGTTCTTCTTGGCCTCCTCGGTGCCCTTCTGGATGGCAAGGGGCACCTCCTTGGCCTTGCCGTAGCCGAGCCCGACGTGGCCGTTGCCGTCGCCGATGACCACCAGCGCCGTGAACGAGAACCGGCGGCCGCCCTTCACGACCTTGGCCACGCGGTTGATGTTGATGACGCGTGACTCGCGCAGCACCAGACCGCTGGGGTCGACTTCGCGGTTGCGGATCTTTGCCATGAGAGTGTCCCTTGTCGCCTTAGAAGTCGAGCCCGGCGGAGCGGGCTGCGTCGGCCACGGCAGCCACCCGGCCGTGGTAGAGGAAGCCGCCGCGGTCGAAGACCACCTGGCTGACGCCGGCGTCCTTGGCCCGTGCGGCGATGAGCTCGCCGATCTTCTTGGCCGCCTCGACGTTGCCGGTGACCGCGCCGGCCAGGTCGGCTTCGAGGGTGGATGCCGAGGCCAGCGTGTGCCCGCGCTCATCGTCGATGACCTGAGCTGAGATGTGGCGGTTGGAGCGGAAGACGGCCAGGCGCGGCCGCTCGGCGGTGCCGACGACCTTCTTCCGGACCCGACGGTGGCGGCGGGTCCGAGCCTGATGGCGCTGGTTGGTTCGGTTGGACATGTTGGTTCCTCGGCCGGTTACTTGGCGGCCTTGCCGGCCTTGCGGCGGACGCGTTCGCCCACATAGCGGACGCCCTTGCCCTTGTACGGCTCGGGCTTGCGGTGGGCTCGGATGTTGGCGGCGACCTGACCGACGAGCTCCTTGTCGATGCCGCTCACCGTGATGCGGGTGGGTTCGGGCACATCGAAGGTGATGCCATCGGGGGCCTCGACGTAGACGGGGTGGCTGAACCCGAGGGCCATCTCGAGCTTGGACGGGCCTTGAGCGTTGGCGCGGTAGCCCACACCGTGGATCTCGAGATCCTTGCGGTAGCCGTCGGTCACCCCCACCACCATGTTGTTGATCAATGACCGCACCAGCCCGTGAAGGGCCCGGTTGCGACGCTCGTCGTTGGGCCGCTCTACGAGCAGCTCCTCACGGTCTTGGCGAACGGTGATGGGCTCGGGGATGTCGCGCTCGAGCGTGCCCTTGGGCCCGTTCACGGTGACATGGCGGCCCGCGATGGCGACGTCGACGCCGTTGGGCACGGGGATGGGTGACTTGCCGATTCGAGACATTTCAGATCACCACACGAAACAGAGGATCTCGCCGCCGACTCGCTGTCGGCGGGCATCACGGTCGGTCATGAGGCCATGGCTCGTCGAGAGCACGGCAACACCGAGCCCACCCAGCACGCGGGGCAGCTTGTCGGCCTTGCGGTAGACCCGCAGGCCCGGCTTCGACACCCGCTGGATCCCCGAGATCGTGCGGGCACGATCGTCGGTGTACTTCATCCGGATGATGAGCGTGCGCCCGGGTCCCTCGGTGTTGTCGGTGGCCTCGAAGCCATCGATGTAGCCCTCCTGCAACAGGATGCCTGCCAGGGCTTCCTTCAGCTTGGAGGACGGCATCGAGACGTCGTCGTGCTTGGCCATGTTCGCGTTGCGTACGCGGGTGAGCATGTCGGCGATGGGATCAGTCATGGTCATGTCAGCGCCTCCTCACCAGCTCGCCTTGGTCACACCCGGCACTTCGCCGGCGTGGATCATCTGTCGAAGACACAGCCGGCACAGGCCGAACTTGCGGTACACGGCGCGCGGCCGGCCGCACCGGCGGCACCGGCTGTAGGCGCGCACCTTGAACTTCGGCTTGCGCTGCTGCTTGTTGACTAGGGCCTTCTTCGCCATTGCGAATCCTCAGACGGTCGGGCGGGCGGCGTTCATTGGGCCTGCCCTTGCTTGCGGAACGGGAAACCGAAGGCGTCGAGCAGCGCCTTGCCGTGCTCGTCGCTCGACGCGGTGGTGCAGATCGTGATGTGCATGCCCCGGGTCTCGTCGACCTTGTCGTAGTCGATCTCGGGGAAGATCAGCTGCTCGTTGACGCCGAAGCTGTAGTTGCCGTTGCCATCGAACGAGCTGGGGTTGAGCCCACGGAAGTCGCGGATTCGGGGGATCGCCATGGAGACGAGGCGATCCAGAAACTCCCACATGCGATCGCCGCGGAGCGTCACCTTGGCGCCGATGGCCTGACCCTCCCGGAGCTTGAAGCCGGCGATCGACTTCTTGGCCCGGGTGGTGAGGGGCTTCTGACCCGTGATGATCGTGAGGTCGGCGATGGCGCCTTCGAGCAGCGAGGGCTGGTCGACGGCGGCGCCAACCCCCATGTTCACCACGATCTTCTCGAGCCGGGGGACCTCCATGATGTTGCCGAGCCCCAACTGGTCCTTGAGCGCGCCGCGGACCTCTGCGTCGTAGCGCGCCCGAAGGCGGGGGCGGGTGGTGGTGGTGGTGGTCACAGGTCACCTCCGCACTTGCGGCAGATGCGATGCTTCACGCCTCGTTCGTCGAAGCGGTAGCCGACACGGGTGGGGCCGCAGGCGGTGCAGATGATCGCCACGTTCTCGACGGGGATGGGCAGCGTCTTGTCGATGATGCCGCCCTCCTGCGTCCCCTTGGTGGGGCGCTGGTGGCGCTTCACGACGTTGGCGCCGTCGACGATGACGCGGCCCTCGGTGGGCAGGGCATGAATGATCTCGCCCTCGTGACCACGGTCCTTTCCGGTGAGCACACGGACCCGATCGCCCTTTCGGAGCTTCACTCAGATCACCTCCGGGGCCAGGGACACGATGCGCATGAACTTCTTGTCGCGCAGCTCGCGCCCGACGGGCCCGAACACGCGAGTTCCCCGCGGCTCGTTCTTGTCGTTGATGAGGACGGCGGCGTTCTCGTCGAAACGTATGTAGGAGCCGTCGGGGCGGCGGCGCTCCTTACGGGTGCGCACGATGACTCCCCGAACGACCTCGCCCTTCTTCACACCGGCGCCGGGGATGGCGTCCTTGACGGTGGCGACGATCACGTCGCCGATCGACGCGTAACGGCGCTTGGAGCCTCCCAGCACCTTGATGCACAGGATCTCTCGGGCACCGCTGTTGTCGGCGACGCGCAGCCGGCTCTCCTGCTGGATCATCGGGCACGCTCGACCACGTCGACCAGACGCCAACGCTTGAGCTTGGAGAACGGGCGCGTTTCGGCGATGCGGACTCGGTCGCCCAACTTGGCGTCGTTGGTGGCGTCGTGGGCGTGGAACTTGGAGCTCCGCTGCACTGTCTTGAAGTACTTGGGGTGGCGGACCTGTTCGGTGACCTTCACGACGATGGTCTTGTCGGCGGCGTCGGATACCACTATGCCCTCGCGGACCTTGCGGACCTTGCGGACCTTGCGCTCCTCGGTGGTGGGGGTCTCGTCGGCCATCAGGCCTCCTTCTCCTTGCCGCGCTCGAGTGCTTCGGCGGCGGCGATCTCTCGCTCCCGGACCAGGGTGCTGATGCGGGCGATCTCCTTCTTCACGTGCTTGAAGCGGGCGGTGTTGTCGAGCTGCCCGGTGGCATCTTGGAACCGGAGCTTGAACAGCTCCTCTTTGGCCTCGTCGAGGCGGACCAGGAGGTCCTGGTCGCCCATCTCACGCAGCTCAGCGGTGTTCGGCATCGTCGACTCCTACAGGGCCTGTTCGGACTCGCGGCTGACGAACCGCGCCTTGATGGGGAGCTTCTGGATGGCCCGCTCGAGGGCGGCGCGTGCGAGGTCCTTCTCGACGCCTGACAGCTCGAACATGATTCGGCCCGGCTTGACCACCGCCACCCACAGCTCGGGGTTGCCCTTGCCTGAACCCATGCGGGTCTCGGCTGGCTTCTGGGTGACGGGCTTGTCGGGGAAGATCGAGATCCACACCTTGCCGCCGCGCTTGACGTGACGGGTCATGGCGATGCGGGCCGCCTCGATCTGGCGGGCGGTGATCCACCCTGGCTCGAGCGCCTGGATGCCGAACTCGCCGAAGGCCAGCTCGTTGCCACCCTTGGAGCGACCGCGGGTGCGTCCGCGGTGGTGCTTGCGGTGGGCGGTCTTCTTGGGCATCAACATCTCGCAGGCCCCCTCAGTCCGCGTCACCGCGGAAGTGCGGTGCCTCGTGGTGCTCGCGGGTGCGGCGTTCGATCTCCTCTTCCTCGGCGAGGAGACGCTCGAACTCGGGATCGGCCTCCTTGATGAGGGGCTCGGCTTCAGGCGCCGCCGCGTCGGCCGCTGCCGGCACCTCGTCGGCGGGCTCCGCCTTCCGCTTGCCACCGCCGGCGGAGACGATCTTGGGCGGCCGGGCCTGCCCCGACGTCTCTCCGACGGCCATGGCCGCTTCGCGACTGGCCCGCTCGTCGGCTCCGGTGAGCTTGTAGGGCAGGATGTCGCCCTTGTAGATCCACACCTTCACACCGAGACGGCCCTGGGGGGTCTGGGCTTCGCGCAGGCCGTAGTCGATGTCGGCCCGGAGGGTGTGCAGCGGCACGCGACCTTCGAGGTACCACTCGGTTCGACTCATCTCGGCACCGCCCAGGCGGCCGGAGCACTGCACCCGGATGCCCTTGGCGCCGGCCTTCTGGGCGTTCTGCACGGCTCTTTTCATGGCCCGGCGGAAGGTGACCCGACCTTGGAGCTGGTCGCACACGCCCTGGGCGATGAGGGCGGCGTCGAGCTCCGGCTGCTTGATCTCGTTGATGTTGAGCTGGATCCGGTTGTTGCCGGTGATCTTGCCCAGACCACCGCGCAGGCGCTCGGCCTCGCTGCCACGCCGTCCGATGACGATGCCGGGACGCGCCGTGTAGACGTCGATGCGGAGGCGGTCGAGGGTGCGCTCCACCTCGACCCGGCTGATGGCCGCGTGCGGCAGCTGCTTGGTGAGGTAGTCGCGGATCTTCCAGTCCTCGATGAGATAGTCGCGGTAGTGCTTGTCGCTGTACCAGCGCGACTTCCAATCGGTGGTGACACCGAGTCGGAACCCGTAGGGGTTGACCTTCTGGCCCATGCGTTACGCCTCGTCCTTCGTCTCGTCGGCAGCCGGCTCGTCGGCAGCCGGCTCGTCGGTCACGGCTTCGTCGGTGGCGGTGTCGTCGGTCACGGCTTCGTCGGTGGCGGCTTCCTCGGGGGTGGTTCCCTCGTCGGCCTCGTCGACCTCGTCGGTGAGAGCCTCGGCGGCACGGATGGCGTCGGCCTCCCGCTGGGCTTGGATCCGGCGGGCCCGGCTGCCCGTGATGGAGGCCTCGGCGGCCTCACGCTTCTCGAGGTCCTCGGCGCGGTGGCGGGAGACGATGATCGTGATGTGGCTGGTTCGCTTGTTGATGCGGGTGGCCCGGCCCCGGGCTCGGGGGCGGAACCGGCGCAGAGTGGGGCCCTCATCGGCGTAGCAGGCCGACACGTAGAGCTCATCAGCCAGCTGGTCGTCGTTGTGCTCGGCGTTGGCCACGGCCGAGTTGAGGATCTTGGCCACCGTCTGGGCAGCGGCCTGCGGCGAGAGGGCGAGGATGTCGAGCGCGTCGTCGACATCGTGACCGCGGATCAGGTCGAGGACCGGGCGGACCTTGAACACCGACGTGCGGATGTAGCGACCCTGGGCGCGGGTGCCCGGGCGCTCGTTGGTCTTGGGACCAGCCATGGTCAGCGCCTCCCCGACCGCTCTTGGCCGGCGTGGAAGCGAAACGTACGGGTGGGGGCGAACTCGCCGAGCTTGTGACCGACCATCGACTCCGTGACGTACACCGGCACGTGCTTGCGGCCGTCGTGCACGGCCATGGTGTGGCCGACCATGTCGGGGATGATGGTGGAGCGGCGGGACCAGGTCTTGATGACCTTCTTCTCGCCGGCGGCATTCATGGCGTCCACCTTCTTGAGCAGGTGGTCGTCGACGAAGGGGCCTTTCTTCAGTGACCTGGGCATGTCCGGCTACCTCCGCTCGCCCCGGCGCCGGCGGCGACGGACGATCTGCTTCTGGGACGACTTCTTCGTGTTGCGGGTGCGGCCTTCGGGCTGACCCCAGGGCGACACCGGGTGCCGGCCGCCGGAGCTCTTGCCCTCGCCGCCGCCCAGAGGGTGGTCGACGGGGTTCATGGCCACACCGCGGGTCTGGGGGCGGACGCCCTTCCATCGGTTGCGACCGGCCTTGCCCACCTTGACCAGATCGGCTTCGGCGTTGCCGACGACGCCGACGGTAGCCCGGCAGTCGATGGGGATGCGGCGCATCTCCGAGGATGGGAGCCGGACGGTGGCGGTGTCGCCCTCCTTGGCTACCAGGCGGATCCCGATGCCGGCGGAACGGCCGATCTTGCCGCCGCCGCCGGGGCGGAGCTCGACGTTGTGCACCGTGGTACCCACCGGGATGTAGCGCATGGGAAGCGCGTTGCCCGGCTTGATGTCGGCCCCATGGCCGTTCTGCACCATGTCGCCGACGTTGAGTCCTTCGGGGGCGAGGATGTAGGCCTTCTCGCCGTCGAGGTAGTGCAGCAGCGCGATGCGGCAGTTGCGGTTGGGGTCGTACTCGATCTGGGCCACCTTGGCCGGCACCCCGTCCTTGTTCCGCCGGAAGTCGATGATGCGGTAGCGCTGCTTGTGGCCACCGCCGCGGTGACGAGACGTCTTGCGGCCGTGGTTGTTGCGGCCGCCGGTGCTGGACTTCTTGGCGATGAGGCTGCGCTCGGGCGACGTCCGGGTGATCTCGGAGAAGTCCGAGACGGTCTGGAACCGGCGGCCGGCGCTGGTCGGTTTGCGCTTTCGGATGCCCACGGCGCTATCCCTCGAAGATGTCGATGGCGTCGCCCTCGGCGAGGGTGACGATGGCCCGCTTGGAGTCGGGGCGCTTGCCGAAGCCCTGCACGCGGCGGCTTCGCTTGCGCTTTCCCTTGCGGTTGAGCGTGTTGACGCTGGTGACCTTGACGCTGAACAGGGACTCGACCGCCTGGCGGATCTCGACCTTGTTGGCTCGAGGGTGCACCTCGAACGTGTAGTGGCCCGCCTCGCTCAGCGCGTAGGCCTTCTCGCTTACCACGGGGCGGAGGATGACGTCGCGGGCGTCGTTCATGCCGGGCTCTCCTCGCTGTCGGTCTCGGCGCCCCCGGTTTCGGCACCGTCGCCGGTGGCACCGTCGGCGGCGGTCAAGACGACGGGAGTGCCGTCGGCCACCGAGTCGGAGGGAGGCAGCCCGACGATGGTGGGAACGTCGTCGCGCTGGATGAGGATCCAGTCGTTGCAGAGCACGTCGTAGGCGTTGAGCTGATCGGCGGGGAGCACGTGGGCGTCGGGGAGGTTGCGAAATGACAGCGAGACGGTGGTGTCGCCAGGTTCGACGACCACCAGGACCTTGCCTTCGAGCTGGAGCGCAGCCAGCAGCGCCTTGGCCGACTTGGTCTTGGGCTCGTCGATGCCCCAGGCGTCGAGCACCACGATCCTGCCGTCGACAGCCCGATCGCTCAGTGCCGAGTGGAGTGCAGCCCTGATCATCTTCTTGGGGGTCTTCTGGGCGTAGCTGCGGGGCTTGGGACCGAGGGCCACGCCACCGCCCCGCCAGTGCGGTGCCCGGATGGAGCCCTGGCGAGCCCGGCCAGTGCCCTTCTGACGCCACGGCTTGGCCCCACCACCGCGCACCTCGGCGCGGGTCTTGGTGCTCTGGGTGCCGGCCCGCCGCGCCGCCAGCTGGGCCGTCACCACCTGGTGCATGAGGGGCACGTTGGGATGGACACCGAAGATGGCTTCGTCGAGCTCGAAGGAGCCGACCACGGCGCCGTCGGCGTTGCGGATGTCGGCGGTGGGCAACGGATCCTCCCTCATAGGTGGGCTTTCACCGCGTCGCGCACCAGCACCACCGCGCCCCGGGGACCGGGAACGGCACCCTTCACCAGCAGGAGATCTCGCTCGGCGTCGCTGCGGACGACGGTGAGGTTGAGCGTGGTCACCTTGTCCCCACCCATGCGGCCGGGCATGCGGGTGCCCCGGAACACGCGTGCCGGTGTGGCACAGGCCCCGATGGCACCAGGAGCGCGATGGATGCGGTGAGCGCCGTGGCTGGCCTTCTGGCCCGAGAAGCCGTGGCGCTTCATGACCCCGGCGAAGCCCTTGCCCTTGCTGACCGCGGTGACATCGACGATGTCGCCGGCGGCGAGCAGACCGACGTCGAGCTCTTGGCCGACCTCGTAGGAAGACACGTCATCGAGGCGGAGCTCGACCAGACGCCGGCCCGGTGCCACTCCGGCCTTGGCCAGGTGGCCGCGCTGGGGCTGGTTGAGACGGTGATCCTTCTGGATTCCGAAGGTGACCTGGAGCGCGCTGTAGCCGTCGGTGTCGGGGTGCTTGACCTGTACGACACGGCAGGGCGCGACCCTCAACACGGTGACGGGGATGACGCAGTCGTCATCCCACACCTGTGTCATGCCGACCTTCTCGCCGACGATCGCCTTGGTGGCCATGGGTGTTCCTCGGTCCTCACGCGAACGCTCCGCAGGGGCGGTCCCCGGCGGAGCGTCATCTCAGTTGTGCCGTCTGGTCCCTCCGACACGGTGGCTGAAGGCCGGGACGGACATCGATTGACGGTCGGAACAGATGAAGCAGACAGAAGAAGCAGCGTTCCGAGCCGGGGAGAGTGTAGCGGTGACCTTCGGGGGCGTCGAATGCGGCCGTGAGCGTCCCGGGCCATGGGCGCTATGGGGGGATTCGAAAAGCATCCGAGTTGAACCCCTTGCACCCGAGCGTTGAGTAGCCTGCCGTGACTACAACCGATCCTGGAGCCGAAGTGGCTGACACGCCAACACCGAAGGCAGGCGCCCCCAAGGCCGCCGCTGCCCGCCGCCGCGAACCCCCACCCGGGCAGAGCCGCCTGATCGCCACCGCCGTGCTGGCGGGGGCGATCTTCATCGCCGGCGCCATCGCCGCCGTCGGCCTCGACGATGACGACACCGTGGTGATCGCACCCACCACCACCACCGATCCCACGGCTACGACCGTCGCTGGGAGCACGGGCACCACCAGCCCCACCACCGCGGACACGGCTGGGATCACCACCACCACCGCTCCCGGCCCGGCCACCACCGCGCCGCCCACCACGAGCCAGTCGGGCTCGCCCACCACTGCGCCACCCTCGCCCTGTGGCTCGGGCAACGTCGTGGCCCAGCCCCAGTCCGGCGAGCTGACCCAGGACGGTGACGGCTGGCACCTTCCGGTGTCGGCCACCGTCACCAGTCAGTTCGACCGGTCGGTCGAGATCCTCACTGTGATCGCCACCGTGGAGTTCGTCGACGGATCCACCCAAGACGTCAACTTCGACACCGGTGGAACCACCCTGGTGCCGGGCGGGTCCGCAACGTTCGGTCCGAACCAGGTCGACAGCGACGTCCAACCAAGGACCGTCCGGGTCACCGGCTTGGCCTACCAGCCTGCCGGCCAGCCGGAGTGCCGCACGTCGGCATGATCCCGGCCGGTCTGGTCATCCGGCCTGAATCACCGAGGTAGCCGCTCCACCGCCCGGCGCGCCACCAACGACGATCCGACATGACGCGGTTCCGACGTCGGCATCAACCCGCCGGTCGCACGGCGTCGGCGGGATCGAGTCGGGCGGCGCGCCGCGCCGGATAGAGGCCGGCCAGCGCACCGAGCGCCAACGCAGTGAGCACTCCGCCGGCCAATCCCGCGGCGGGCACGCTCACCAGCCAGCCCTGGGTAGCGGCGTAGCCGACGGTCACCACGGCGCCGAGCGCCACCCCCACCAGCCCGCCCAGCCCGGCCAGCAGCGAGGCCTCGGCCACGAACTGCACGGCGATGTGCCGCCGGGTTGCCCCCAGTGCTCGCCGCACCCCGATCTCGGCCCGCCGCTCCAGCACGCTGATCACCATCACGTTGGCGATGCCGACGCCCCCCACCAAGAGCGCCACCGCCCCCAACCCGAGGAGCAGAGCGGTGAATGCGGTGTTGGCGGCGGCGCGGGCGGCGAGAGCGTCGGAGGGGCGTGACACGTTCACCTCGTTGGGCGCCTCGGGGTTGGCGGTGGTCGGGATGACGTCGCGCACCGCGTCGATCTGGCTGGGAACGGTGCGCAGGTAGATGACGGAGGGGTTATCCGAGGCGCCGTAGAGCGTGGCGGCGATGGTGCGACCGATCAAGATGCTGCGATCCAAGTTGGGCGCGAGCGGTACCTCTCGAAGGACGCCGATGACGGCCAGGTCGTGACCACTCACATGCACCGTGGGCAGACCGGCCAGCGACCCGATACCCAAGCGCTGGGCGGCCACCGCTCCGAGCACTGCAGCAGGAAGCCGCTCGGTGGTGGTGTCAAGCGATGTCCCGGCCGCCAAGCTGCCCTCGAGCGGGCCGAGGAGGGCGGGATCGGCAGCCAGCACGGTGATCCCACCGGTCTCGGCCTCGGGGATGTATCGGGTGCGGCGGACGGTGGCGTCAACGGTGCTCACCGCCGCCACGTCGATCACCGGGCTGATCCGGGCGATCATCTCGGGCGCAGCGGCCGGCAGCTCGGTGGAGCTCCCCACGAACGACTGGCCGGGTCGCACCTCCAGCAGATTCGTGCCGAGGGCGTCGAGCTCGGCGAGCAGCCCGGCTCGGCTCGAGGCCGAGATGCCGATGACGGCCACCATGGCGGCGATCCCGAGGGCGATGCCGGTGGCGGTGAGCGCGGTACGGGCCGGTCGAGCTGACAGGCCGAGCCGGGCCAGACCGATGCTGTCGGCAGGACGGAGCCGGCTGGGCGACAGGGGCGTGACGCTCACGCGTCGATGCTCCGGTGGTCGCCAGCGATGCGACCATCGAGCACCTCCACCCGGCGCGGGAACCGGTCGGCGAGATCGCGGTCGTGGGTGATGACGATGATTGCGGAGCCGGCGGCGTTGAGATCGCGCATGAGATCGATGATCGCCTCCGAGGTGTGGGAGTCGAGGTTCCCAGTGGGCTCATCGGCGAGCACGATGGCCGGGTCGCCCACCAGCGCCCGAGCGATGGCCACTCGCTGGCGTTCACCACCCGAGAGGGCGCCCGGACG
The DNA here is from genome assembly GCA_036397895.1 of Acidimicrobiales bacterium. Classification (GTDB taxonomy): domain Bacteria; phylum Actinomycetota; class Acidimicrobiia; order Acidimicrobiales; family DASWIA01; genus DASWIA01. The sequence continues at coordinate 26,415 of DASWIA010000003.1, forward strand.
GTGCTCGGCGCGCGGCGCCAGCCCCACCCGGTCAAGCGCCACCAGCGCCCGCTCCCGCCGCCGGGTGGGATCGATGCCTCGATAGAGGAGGCCGGAGGCCACGTTGTCGGTGGCTGTCATCCCCTCGAGGAGGTGGAACTGCTGGAACACGAAGCCGATCCGCTGACCTCGAAGGGCGCTGATCTGATCGTCGTCGAGTCCCGCCAGGGAGCGACCCTCGACGACGACATCGCCGTGAGTGGGACGGTCGAGGGCGCCCATCATGTTGAGCATCGTGGACTTCCCTGATCCCGACGGGCCCACGACGGCCACCAGCTCGGCGGCGTCGACCCGAAGGTCGATTCCGTCGAGGGCCCGCACCGGGGGGTGGCCCGCGTACTCCTTGACCACTCCCTCCAGCTCGAGCACGGGGCCGATCGGCATCATCGGAGGGGAACGACCACCTCGTCACCGGCGGTCAGCTCGCCCCGCACCTCGACCCGACCGTCGACGAACACGCCCAGCTCGACGCGCACGAGGCGAGTGGTGTCGGCTTCGATCACCTCGACCGCATGGCCGCCCTCGGCCAGGGCCAGCAGTGCGGGGACCGGAACCACGAGCACATCTCGAACGGCATCGTCGACGACGCTCACCGTCACCGGCGTCTCCTCGATGTCGATCTCGACGTCGGCAGGAAGCGCGAGGCGAATCGAGAACACCGGATCGCCGGCGGTGCCGTCGGGGCGGCGGGGGACGGAGGCCACACCGGCGATCCGCTCGACGGTGGCGGCAACGTCGCGCCCACCGGGCAGCTCGACGCTCAACGTGTCGCCGATGGCGAGCTCGGCGCGGTCGGTGGCGTCGACGTCGAAGGTCACCACCGGGGTGGCACCGGTGGTGGCGATCACGGGCACCCCGGGCTGAGCGATGCCTCCGGGAACGACCAGGCGGTCGGCGACCCGCCGCGCCCCGTTGGCGAACACCGCCTCACCAAGATCGAGGCGGCCGGTGTCGTCGACCTCGATCGCCACCTGGAGGGCCCGAACGGCCGATGTGGTGGCCGCTGACCAGCCGTCGTCTGGTTCGCCGTCGAAATGTCCGAGGTCGGCGAGGGTCCGTTCGAGCTGGAGGATGTCGACTCCATCGCTGATGCCCGATGCCAGTGGGCGCCAAGCGGGGATCTCGCCGTCGAGGAGGACCACCGGCTGCTCGTCTATGCGTGCGATGACGTGACCGACTTCGACGACCTCGCCGGGCTCGGGAAGCCAGGTGACGATGCCTCGGCGCTGATTGGACAGCGGGTCAGCCGGGCCGAAGCCGAGGGTGCCGTCGATCTCGGTGGTGCGGATCAGGTCGGTGCGCTCCACGGTGGCCCGACCCCGTCTCGCCGGGTCGGCGTCGCCGACCACGGTGGTGCTCCGCGGGACGACGATCGCCCCGACGACGATGCCGGCGACCGCGACGATGGCGAGAAGAACCCAAGTTCGGCGCACGTGGCGGTCAGCCCTCGCCACCGTCGTCGCTACCGCCGCCCGCTCCCGCGCCGCCCGCTCCCGCGCCGTCCGTTCCCGCGCCGTCCCCGTCACCGCCACTGCCCGGGAATCCCACTTCGAGGAAGCACCGGCGCAAGGCCGCCGCGAACTCGGGGGAGGTGAGATCGATGTCGATGTCGGCTGGATCACCGAACATCTCAGGGCCGATGCCCTTGGAGAAATCGGGATCGGGTACGTCATAGCCCGCGCCGCGCAGGCAGAGGGCGAGCCCGAGGATCGTGTCCTCGATCTCGGCGATCTGGTTGGGGTCGAGGTCGTCGAGGCTGACGATGCCCTCGAGCAGATCCTGGCAGCGGCTGAGGGCATCGCTGAAGGGCTCGGAGGTGAGATCGATCCCCGCGTCGACCATGTCGGTGAAGGCGTTGCCGCTCGCCGTGAGATCGGGGAAGTCGGTGAGACCCTCCTCCCGCATGCACCTGCTGAAGTCGAGCAACGCCGCCTCGGCGTCGACGCCGCTTCCTCCGTCGCCGCTCCCGTCGCCCGTGGACTCACCCCCGAGCGTGGCCACCCCCGAATCGTCACCATCACCACTGCTGCACCCGCCAGCGATCAGCAGTGCCAGCACCAGCGGCATACCCACCATGCGTCGGAGAGCGATCACCATCGGCGAGAGCCTAGGCAGCCCCGTACCGGTGGAGCAGTGCGGCCCAGCCCCTTCGCCTCGCTGGATCACCGTCGCCCCCCGCCCGCCAGAACACGAGCTCGAGGACTGGGCGATCGAAACCAAAGCGCCGAGGACTCACCAGTCGGATTCCGATCGATGAGTCCTCGGCGCTCCGAAATCGACTGGTGAGTCCTCGACTCCTGGGGTGACGGTCCTCGCCTCAGGTGATGGTCGGGTGCTTCGCTCCTAGAGCTGCTGGATCTTGATCTCGATCTCGACGCCGGCGGGCAGATCGAGGCGCTGGAGGGAGTCGACCGTCTTGGGGGTGGGCTGCACGATGTCGAGCAGACGCTTGTGGATGCGCATCTCGAAGTGCTCGCGGCTGTCCTTGTCCTTGTGAGGTGAGCGGATGACCGTGTAGCGGTGCTTCTCGGTGGGGAGCGGGATGGGGCCCCGCACCTCGGCCTGGGTGCGCCGGACGGTCTCCACGATCTTCTTCGTGGACTGGTCGATCACCTCGTGGTCGTATGCCTTGAGGCGGATGCGGATCTTCTGTGCGGCGGCCATGGTGGTTACTTGAGGATCTTGGTGACGCGGCCGGCGCCCACGGTACGGCCACCCTCACGGATAGCGAACCGCAGTCCCTCGTCCATCGCGATGGGGTGGATCAGCTCCACCATCATCTCGGTGTTGTCACCCGGCATCACCATCTCGGTGCCCTCCGGCAACGCCACCGTGCCCGTCACATCAGTGGTCCGGAAATAGAACTGGGGCCGATAGTTCGCGAAGAACGGCTTGTGACGGCCACCCTCCTCCTTGGTCAACACATACACCTGCGCCTCGAAATCAGTGTGCGGGGTGATGCTGGCCGGCTTGCACACCACCTGGCCCCGCTCCACGTCATCTTTGCCCGTCCCCCGCAACAGGAGACCCACGTTGTCGCCCGCCTCACCCTGATCCAAGATCTTGCGGAACATCTCCACCCCCGTGACCGTCGTGGTCTGCGTGTCACGGATCCCCACCAGCTCCACCTCGTCACCGGTGTTCACCACCCCCGTCTCGATCCGGCCCGTCACCACCGTGCCCCGACCCGTGATCGAGAACACATCCTCGATCGGCATCAGAAACGGCTTCGCCATGTCCCGCTCCGGCTCAGGAATGTAGGAATCAACCTGAGCCATCAACTCAACCACCTGATCCTGCGCCCCCGCATCACCCTCCAACGCCTTGAGCGCCGACACCTTCACCACCGGCGTGTCATCACCAGGGAACTCGTACTCCGACAACAGCTCCCGCACCTCCAACTCCACCAGATCCAACAACTCCTCATCATCAACCATGTCCACCTTGTTGAGCGCCACGATGATGTACGGCACCCCCACCTGACGAGCCAACAACACATGCTCCCGCGTCTGAGGCATCGGACCATCCGCCGCCGACACCACCAGAATCGCCCCATCCACCTGAGCCGCACCCGTAATCATGTTCTTCACATAATCCGCATGCCCCGGCATATCCACATGCGCGTAATGCCGATTGTCCGTCTCATACTCCACATGCGCGATCGAGATCGTGATCCCCCGCGCCTTCTCCTCCGGCGCCTTGTCAATCTCATCAAACGGAGTGAAATGCACCCCCGGGTTCCGATCCGCCAACGTCTTCGTGATCGCCGCCGTCAACGTCGTCTTGCCATGATCAATATGACCCATCGTCCCAATGTTCAGATGAGGCTTCGTCCGCTCAAACTTCTCCTTGGCCATGACGCCGTGGATCTCCTCGTGTGGTCCCGTGCAGGGGGTGGTGGTGGCTTCAGGTGGTGATGATCACTCGCCACGCACGCGGGCGATGATCTCGGTTGCGATGCTGTCCGGCACCTGCTGATAGCTGTGGAACTGCATCGTGTACGTCGCTCGCCCCTGTGTACGCGAGCGAAGATCGGTAGCGTAGCCGAACATCTCCGACAGAGGCACCTGCGCCGGGATGACCTGGCTGTTTCCGCGCTGGTCCATGCCCTCGACGCGACCGCGGCGGGAGTTGAGGTCGCCGATGACGTCGCCCATGTAGTCCTCGGGCGTGACGACCTCGACCTGCATGATCGGCTCGAGCAGAACGGGCTTGGCCTGGCGAGCTGCCTCCTTGAACACCATCGAGCCCGCGATCTTGAACGCCATCTCCGACGAATCGACGTCGTGGCTGGAGCCGTCGGTGAGGATGGCGCGCACATCGACCACCGGGTAGCCGGCGAGAACACCGGAGTCGAGCGACTGCTGGATCCCCTGGTCGACGGAGGGGATGTACTCGCGGGGGATGCGACCGCCGCTGATCTTGTCCACGAACTCGTAACCGCCACCGGGACCGGTGGGCTCCAGGGTGATGACGACGTGGGCGAACTGGCCCGAGCCGCCGGTCTGCTTCACGTGGCGGTACACAACCTTCTCGGCCGGGCGGGTGATGGTCTCGCGGTAGGCCACCTGGGGCTTGCCCACCGTGGCGTCGACGCTGAACTCCCGCAGCATGCGGTCGACGATGACCTCGAGGTGCAGCTCGCCCATACCCGAGATCACGGTCTGGCCCGTCTCCTCGTCGGAGCGGACCTGGAAGGTGGGGTCCTCTTCGGAGAGGGCGTACAGCGCCTTGCCCATCTTGTCCTGATCGACCTTGGTCTTGGGCTCGACGGCCACGTGGATGACCGGCTCGGGGAACTCGAGGTTCTCCAGCTCGATCTTGTGGCTGGGGTCGCAGAGCGTGTCGCCGGTGGTCACGTTCTTGAGCCCGACGCCGGCAATGATGTCGCCGGTGAACACCGCGTCCTTGTCCTCGCGGTTGTTGGCGTGCATGGCCAGCAGCCGCCCCACCCGCTCCTTCTTGTCCTTGGTGGCGTTGAGTACGAAGCCGCCCTTCTCGAGCTTGCCGCTGTAGACGCGGAAGTAGGTGAGCTTGCCGACAAAGGGATCGGTCATGATCTTGAAGGCCAGCGCCGCGAAGGGCTCGTTGTCGTCGGGCTTGCGGCTGAGCTCCTCGGTTCCGGCCATGTCCATGCCCCGAACCGGAGGAAGGTCGAGCGGGCTCGGCAGGTAGTCGACCACTGCGTCGAGCAGCGGTTGCACGCCCTTGTTCTTGAACGCGGTGCCGTTGAGGATAGGCACGATCTCGTTGGAGAGCGTGCCGGCGCGCACCGCCCGCATGAGGTCGCCGGAGGTGATCTCCTCCTCCTCGAGATACTTCTCCATGATCGTGTCGTCGACGGTGGACAGCACGTCGATGAGCTGGTGGTGGTACTCCTCGGCCTGCGCCTTGAGCTCGTCGGGGATGTCGCCGATCTCGAACTTGGCGCCCAGATCCTCGTCGAGCCAGGTGATCGACTGCATCTCGACCAGATCGATGACGCCCTTGTAGTGGCCCTCGGCACCGATCGGCAGCTGGATGACCGCGACCGTGGCCTCGAGGCGGTCCTTGATCATGTCCACGGCCCCGAAGAAGTCGGCGCCGATGCGGTCCATCTTGTTGATGAAGCACATGCGCGGGACCTTGTACTTGTTGGCCTGGCGCCACACCGTCTCGGTCTGGGGCTCCACACCGGCCACCGCGTCGAACACCGCCACCGCCCCATCGAGGACGCGCAGCGAACGCTCGACCTCGACGGTGAAGTCAACGTGACCAGGGGTGTCGATGATGTTGATGACATGGTCGTTCCACAGGCAGGTGGTGGCGGCCGAGGTGATGGTGATGCCGCGCTCCTGCTCCTGTTCCATCCAATCCATCGTGGCCGCGCCCTCGTGAACCTCACCGATCTTGTAGTTCCGGCCGGTGTAGTAGAGGATCCGCTCGGTCGTGGTGGTCTTGCCCGCGTCGATGTGGGCCATGATCCCGATGTTGCGGACCGTCTCGAGCTTGTGGTCACGGGTGGTCATCGGTTCGTCCTCGCTGTGGCTGTGAGCTGTGGTGGGTGGTCAGTCAAACGTGGGTCTCAAGCGAACGACCGGGCCGTAGGCCCGGTCGAGTGCACGCCGGGCGGCGGGGCCCAGCACGATTGCGGACCTCGTCAGGTGGTCAGTTCGAGAACCGTCCGGTCAGCGGCGCCGAGAAGCATGCGCGGTCTACCAGCGGTAGTGGGCGAAGGCCTTGTTGGCCTCGGCCATCTTCTGGAGGTCATCGCGCTTCTTCACCGAAGCGCCGAGACCATTGGCGGCGTCGAGGATCTCGTTGGCCAGGCGCTCCGACATGGTGCGCTCACGGCGATCCCGGGAGTTGGACACGATCCAGCGGATGGCCAGCGTGGTGGCCCGCCGGGGGCGCACGTCGACGGGAACCTGGTAGGTGGCACCACCGACGCGACGGGACCGGACCTCGAGGGCAGGTCGCACGTTCTCGACGGCTCGCTTGAGCGCGCCGAGTGCATCATCCTCGGTCTTCGAGCCGACGGTGTCGAGGGCGCCGTACACGATGCGTTCGGCGGTGGCCCGCTTGCCACGCTGGAGCACCTTGTTGGTGAGCTGGGTGACGAGGGCCGAGCCGTAGATGGGGTCGGCGACCATCTCGCGCCGGGGCGCCGGTCCTTTCCGGGGCACGTCAGCCTTCCTTCTTCACGCCGTAGCGGCTGCGGGCCTGCCGGCGATCACGCACACCGGAGGTGTCGAGGGTGCCTCGGATGATCTTGTAGCGGACACCCGGTAGGTCCTTCACTCGACCGCCGCGCACCATCACGATGCTGTGCTCCTGAAGGTTGTGACCCTCGCCAGGGATGTACGCGGTGACCTCGACACCGCTGCTGAGCCGCACCCGAGCGACCTTCCGCAGCGCCGAGTTCGGCTTCTTCGGCGTGGCCGTATAGACGCGGGTGCACACACCTCGGCGCTGGGGTGCTCCCTTCAGCGCGGGCGTCGTGGGCTTGACCCGCTTTCTGGTACGGCCCTTGCGGACCAGCTGCTGGATGGTGGGCACTCGTGTTCCTCAGGTGATCGTCGATGGAGCCATCGTGGGTGACTCGGTGGGCGGAGTCTTGGTGGAGTCAGGGGCGGCCTGACGCCGGGTGACGTAGAACGGCCCACCCGAAGGGCGGGCCGGGGAGCAATGCTACGAACTCCCTGTCACCCCGGCAAGTGTGAAGAACCCGACCTAGGACGCGGCGTCGTCGGTGGCACTCTCCGCGGGAACCGAAACCCCACCGGGCACGGTGGCGCCGTCGCCCGCACCGCCGGCACCGCTGGCGAGCCAGGCGGCGAGGTCGGCCTCCTCGTCCATGTCGTCAGACGACCAGAACGCCATCGGCTCGTAGTCGGGGGCGTAGTACGGCGGCCGCCGGTACATCTCCATGCCGGTCCCGGCCGGGATGAGCTTGCCGATGATGATGTTCTCCTTCAGGCCGACGAGGTCATCGCTCTTGCCCTCGATGGCGGCTTCGGTGAGCACGCGGGTGGTCTCCTGGAACGACGCCGCCGAAAGCCACGAGTCGGTGGCCAGCGACGCCTTGGTGATGCCCATGATCTCGGGCCGAGCCTGGGCCGGCTCCTTGCCGTCGGCAACCATCGTGCGGTTGACCTCGGCGAACAGCTGCGCGTCGACGGCGCTGCCGGGCAGGAACTCGGTCTCACCGGGTTCCTCGACGTGGACCCGCCGCGTCATCTGGCGCAGGATCAGCTCGATGTTCTTGTTGTGGATCGTCACGCCCTGGTCCCGGTAGACCCGCTGGACCTCCTCGACCAGGTACTGCTGCGTCTCGCGCACGCCCTTGATCTGGAGGAGTTGCTTCGGATCCTTGGGGCCGTCGACGATGGGCTCTCCGGCGGCGATCTCGTCACCGTCAGCCACCTTGAGCCGAGCTGACGTGGGGATGAGGTACGGATCCTCCTCGCCGTCGTCGGTGACGATGGTGACCGTGAGGCCCTTGTCGTCCTCGCCGATGCGTAACGTGCCTGAAGCTTCGGCCAGGATGGCCTTGCCCTTGGGGCTTCGGGCCTCGAACAGCTCGACGACTCGGGGAAGCCCGCCGGCGATGTCTTGACCACCGGACACGCCGCCGGTGTGGAAGGTTCGCATGGTGAGCTGGGTTCCGGGTTCGCCGATGGACTGGGCGGCGATGACGCCCACGGCCTCACCCAGCTCGATGGGCTGGCCAGTGGCCAGCGACCGGCCATAGCACTTGGCGCACACGCCCTGGCGGGTCTCGCAGGTGAGCACCGAGCGCACCCGCACCGACTCGATCGACTCGTCGTCGCGCATCTGGACCAAGACCGCGTCGTCGATGGAGCTTCCCGCCTTCAGCTTGGTGCCGTCGGACAGCTTCACGTCGTCGGCGAGGTTGCGGCCGCCAAGCCGAGTCTCGAGGTAGGTGCGGCGCTCGGGGGTGTCGGCGAAGACGTGGTCGATGGTGAGCCCGCGGCTGGTCTCACAGTCGTCTTCGTTGACGATGAGCTCTTGGGCGACGTCGACGAGACGGCGGGTGAGGTAGCCGGAATCAGCCGTTCGCAGCGCCGTGTCGACGAGTCCCTTACGGGCGCCGGGGGTGGCGATGAAGTACTCGAGCATCGCCAGGCCCTCTTTGAAGTTCGACTTGATGGGTCGAGGGATCATGTCGCCGCGAGGGTTGGCCACGAGTCCCCGCATGCCGGCGATCTGGCGAACCTGGGTGACGTTCCCTCGGGCACCGGAGCCGACCATCATCTGGATGGGGTTGAACGGGTTGGCGTCGAGGTAGTCGGTGAGTGACTTGGTGACCAGGTTGGTGGCATCGGTCCAGATCTCGACTTCCTTCTGGCGGCGCTCGGAGTCGGTGATGATGCCCTTCTTGAACTGGCCTTCGACCTTGTCGGCCTTGGTCTCGGCCTCGTCCAGCAGGGTCGCCTTCTGCTCGGGGATGCGGACGTCGTCCATGGACACGGTGAGGCCGGACTGGGTGGCGTAGCGGTACGACAGGTCCTTGATGGCGTCGAGGCTGTTGGCCACGACGGCCTTGGGGTACTCGGTGGCCAGGCGGTCGACGATGTCGCCCATGTTCCGCTTGGTGACCGCTTCGTTGATGAAGGGGAAGTCATCGGGGAGCGTGTCGTTGAAGAGCACCCGTCCCGGAGTGGTGGGGGTGTAGGAGCCATCCTCGTTGCGGAGGGCGTCGCAGCGGTACTCGATTCGGGCGTGGATGGCGACGCCCGTCGTGGCCGCGGCGCCATTGCTTCCCCCACGCGCACGCGCGGCGGAGTGCAGCTCGAGTGCCGCTTCGACCTCGTGGAGGCGGCGGAAGGACATGCCTTCGCCGGCCTGGTCGTCGCGCTCGGCGGTGACGTAGAAGGCGCCGATGATCATGTCCTGGGTGGGCGTGACGATCGGCTTGCCCGATGCCGGGCTCAGGATGTTGTTGTCGGAGAGCATGAGCACCCGCGACTCGGCCTGGGCCTCGGCCGACAGCGGAAGGTGCACGGCCATCTGGTCGCCGTCGAAGTCAGCGTTGAAGGCTGTGCACACCAGGGGGTGCACCTGGATGGCCTTGCCCTCGACCAGCACCGGCTCGAACGCCTGGATGCCGAGTCGGTGCAGCGTGGGGGCGCGGTTGAGCAGCACCGGGTGCTCGCGGATGACGTCCTCGAGCACGTCCCACACCTGCGGACGGCGTCGTTCGACCATGCGCTTGGCCGACTTGATGTTCTGGGCGAGCTCGCGGTCGACCAGCGCCTTCATGACGAATGGCTTGAAGAGCTCGAGGGCCATGAGCTTGGGCAGACCGCACTGATGCAGTCGCAGCGTGGGGCCGGCCACGATGACCGAACGACCGGAGTAGTCGACGCGCTTGCCGAGCAGGTTCTGGCGGAACCGTCCTTGCTTGCCCTTCAACATGTCGCTCAACGACTTGAGAGGGCGGTTGCCGGGCCCGGTGACGGGACGGCCGCGACGACCGTTGTCGAACAGGGCGTCGACGGCCTCCTGAAGCATCCGCTTCTCGTTGTTGACGATGATCTCGGGGGCACCGAGATCGAGGAGACGCTTGAGACGATTGTTCCGGTTGATCACACGCCGGTACAGGTCGTTGAGATCGGAGGTGGCGAAGCGGCCGCCGTCGAGCTGGACCATGGGCCGCAGCTCGGGCGGGATGACAGGCACGACGTCGAGCACCATGGCCTTCGGATCGTTGATGCGGCGACCGTGCTCGTCACGGCGGTTGAAGGCCTTGAGGATTCTCAGCCGCTTGATCGACTTCTGCTTGCGTTGCTGGCTGAGCGGCTTCTCGCCGTCGGCGGGGTTGAGCTGGGTCTCGAGGATCTCCTGCTCATTGTCGAAGTCGATGCGTGCCATCAGCTCGAGGATGGTCTGGGCGCCCATGCCACCCTCGAAGTAGTCGCCGTAGCGGTCAACCAGCTCGCGCCACAGCATCTCGTCCTCGATGATCTGGCGGGAGAAGAGACCCCGGAACTCGTCCCAGGCCCTCACCACGAGGTCGCGCTCCTCCTCGTACTGCTCGCGGACGGCTGCCACCTCCTTCTCGACCTCGCGACGGCGCTTGTCGAGCTCCTTTTGGTTGGAGCCCTCGCTCTCCATCTCCTTGAGCTCCTTCTCGAGCTCGGCGAACTCCTGGTCGATGCGGAGATCGCGCTCCTTGTCGACCGCTTCGAGCTCGCCCAGGTACTCGGCCTCGAGGCTGGAGAGATCAGCGTGACGACGGTCCTCGTCGACCCAGGTGACGAGGTTGGCCGCGAAGTAGATGACCTTCTCCAGCTGCTTCGCCTTGAGCTCGTCCTTGGGCGCGGTACCGGTCAGGAGGTAGGCGAGCCAGGAGCGGGTGCCGCGCAGGTACCAGATGTGGACGACGGGAGCGGCAAGCTCGATGTGGCCCATGCGCTCGCGGCGAACCTTCGAGCGGGTGACCTCGACGCCGCAACGCTCACAGATGATGCCCTTGAACCGGACGCGCTTGTACTTGCCGCAGTAGCACTCCCAGTCCTTGGTCGGACCGAAGATCTTCTCGCAGAAGAGACCGTCCTTCTCCGGCTTGAGCGTCCGGTAGTTGATGGTCTCGGGCTTCTTGACCTCACCGTTGGACCACGTCCGGATGGCATCTGCGGTGGCCAGACCAATCCGGATCTGGTCGAAGTTGTTGACGTCGAGCATCCTGAAATCTCTCCCTACCGCTGGGCGGCGGCTGGATGGACTGGCATAGAAACAGAGGTGGTGAGTGCGAGCCGCGGCATCAGGCGCCTGACCGGCGACGCTCGTCTTCTTCGTCTGAACCCCGCTCGGGGCGGCTGATGTCGATGCCGAGCTCCTCGGCGGTGCGGAAGACCTCTTCGTCGAGTTCGCGCATCTCGATCTCGGTGCCTTCGACCGACAGCACATCGACGTTGATGCAAAGGGCCTGCATCTCCTTGATGAGCACCTTGAAGGACTCGGGGATGCCCGGCTCGGGGATGTTCTCCCCCTTTACGATGGCCTCGTAGACCTTGACCCGGCCCAGCACGTCGTCGGACTTGATGGTGAGCAGCTCCTGGAGGCAGTAGGCGGCGCCGTAGGCCTCGAGGGCCCACACCTCCATCTCGCCGAACCGCTGACCACCGAACTGCGCCTTACCGCCCAGCGGCTGCTGGGTGATCATGGAGTATGGGCCGGTGGAGCGGGCGTGGATCTTGTCGTCGACGAGGTGTGCCAGCTTCAGCATGTAGGTGTAGCCGACCATGATCGGATGGTCGTAGGTCTCTCCGGTGCGGCCGTTGTACAGCTGGGCCTTGCCGTCGACGCCGATGAGCCTCTCGCCATCGACCGACTCGGCGTTGATGGTCGTGAACAGGTCCTGGATCGACGGATGGGTATCGCCCGGGCGAGCGTCGTCGTCGCCCCAGTGGGCGCCGTCGAACACCGGAGTGGCGACCCATTGCGTGGCCGGCGTGTAGGGCCGGGTCTTCTGCTCGTTGCCGCGAACCGGCTCGCCCTCTCCGTCCCAACCCCATCGGGCGGCATAGCCGAGATGGGCCTCGAGCACCTGTCCGACGTTCATGCGGGAGGGGACGCCGAGCGGGTTCAAGATGATGTCGACCGATGTGCCGTCGGCCATGTACGGCATGTCCTCGACGGGGAGGATCTTGGAGATGACGCCCTTGTTGCCGTGGCGGCCGGCCAGCTTGTCGCCCACCGAGATCTTGCGACGCTGAGCCACGTACACCCGCACCAGCTCGTTGACGCCGGGCGGCAGCTCGTCGCCGTCGTCGCGACTCGACACCTTGACGTCGGTGACGACGCCGGTCTCGCCGTGGGGGACCTTGAGCGACGTGTCGCGCACCTCACGAGCCTTCTCACCGAAGATGGCACGTAGCAGGCGCTCTTCGGGGGTCAGCTCGGTCTCGCCCTTGGGGGTGACCTTGCCGACCAGGACGTCGCCGGGGTGCACCTCGGCCCCCACCCGGATGATGCCCCGCTCGTCGAGGTCTTTGAGGATCTCCTCGGAGAGGTTGGGGATGTCGCGGGTGATCTCCTCGGCGCCCAGCTTGGTGTCCCGGGCGTCGATGTTGTGCTCGTGGATGTGGATCGAGGTCAGCACGTCGTCGCGGACCAGCCGCTCCGACACGATGATGGCGTCCTCGAAGTTGTAGCCCTCCCAGGGCATGAAGGCGACAAGCAGGTTCTTGCCGAGCGCCAGCTCGCCCTGGTCGGTGGAGGGGCCGTCGGCCAGGAGCTGGCCCTTGCGGATCTTGTCGCCGGGTGACACCCGGGACTGCTGGTTTATGCAGGAGTCCTGGTTGGAACGCCGGAACTTGGCCAGGCGGTAGGTCTTGCGCCCGGCCTTGTCGTACTGGACCGTGATGTGATCGCCCGACACCTCGCCGACGGTGCCGTTCTCTATGGCCAGAAGGGTATCGGCGGCGTCACGAGCGGCACGGCCCTCGACGCCGGTGCCGATGAAGGGCGCCTCGGGCTTGAGCAGGGGGACGGCCTGGCGCTGCATGTTGGCGCCCATGAGCGCCCGGTTGGCGTCGTCGTGCTCGAGGAAGGGGATCAGGGCGGTGGCAACCGAGACGATCTGCTTGGGCGACACGTCCATGAGGTCGACTTCTTCGGGCGGCACTGAGGCGATGTCGGTGGTGGAGCCGTACCAGACGTCGCGCTCGAGCTGAGCCTTGAGCTGGGTGAGGCTGGCCGCCTGCGGTGACCGACGGACCAGGATGCGGTCGTTGACGAACGCGCCGTTCTCCTTGACCGGCGCGTTGGCCTGGGCCACCACGAACTCCTCTTCCTCATCGGCGGTGAGGTAGACGATCTCGTCGGTGACCTTGCCCTTGACGACCTTGCGGTACGGCGACTCGATGAAGCCGAACGGGTTGACCCGGGCGTAGGTGGCAAGCGCGCCGATGAGCCCGATGTTTGGACCCTCGGGAGTCTCGATGGGACACATGCGCCCGTAGTGGGAGAAGTGGACGTCGCGGACCTCGAAGCCCGCTCGCTCACGGCTGAGGCCACCGGGGCCGAGCGCGGAGAGACGGCGACGGTGGGTGAGCCCTGACAGCGGGTTCACCTGGTCCATGAACTGGCTGAGCTGCGACGTCCCGAAGAACTCCTTGATCGCCGCCACCACCGGCCGGATGTTGATGAGCGTCTGGGGCGTGATGGCCTCGACGTCCTGGGTGGTCATCCGCTCGCGCACCACGCGCTCCATGCGGGACAGACCGATTCGCACCTGGTTCTGGATGAGCTCACCGACCGAGCGGATGCGCCGGTTGGCGAAGTGGTCCTGATCGTCGAGGCGGTAGCCCGAGTCGCCCACCGCCAGGTGCAGCAGGTACGAGCAGCTGGCCAGGATCTCGGCCTCGCAGATGACCGAGCTGTCGGGGTCGGGATGCTCGAGGTCGAGGTTGAACGTCTTGTTGAGCCAGTCGATCTCGGGGCCGAGCTTGCGGTTGAGCTTGTAGCGACCGACCCGCGACAGGTCGTAGCGCTTCGGGTTGTAGAAGGCGCCCTCGATGTAGGCGCGGGCGGCCTCGGCCGACGGCGGTTCGCCGGGGCGGGCTCGCTTGTAGATCTCGATGAGGGCCTGGTCGCGGGTGGACAGACCGCCCTCCTCGGACTGCATCGCGTCGCGGTCCTTCTCCCACTGTGCCTCGAGCATGTCGAAGTTGCGGACGAAGGCGTCCAAGAACCCGGGGCGGGTCTCCTCGTCGAAGCCGATGGCCCGCAGCAGCACGAAGATCGAGAGCCGCCGCTTGCGAGCGATGCGGGTTCCCGCCGTGGGGTCTTTGCCCGGCTTGTGCTCGACGTCGAACTCGATCCACTCGCCTCGGTACGGGTGGATGGTGCCGGTCACCAGCTGGTGCTTGGCCAGGTTGCGCAGGCGGAACCGCTCGCCGGGCTGGAAGATCACGCCGGGGCTTCGCACCAGCTGGGACACCACGACCCGCTCGGTACCGTTGACGATGAAGGTGCCCTTGTCGGTCATCATGGGGAAGTCGCCCATGAAGACGGTCTGCTCCTTTATCTCACCGGTCTGAGCGTTCATGAACCGGGCGCGAACGAAGATCGGCGCGCTGTAGGTCATGTCCTTCTCTTTGCACTCCTCCACCGTGAACTTCGGTGGGGGGCGAAGGTCCTCATCGTTGGGGTCGAAGTCGAGCTCGAGCCGCAGGTGGCCCGAGAAGTCCTCGATCGGGCTCATGTCGTTGAAGGTGTCCCTCAGGCCCTCGTCAGAGAACCACTTGAACGACTCGCGCTGGATGGCGATGAGATCGGGCAGCTCGAGGACCTCGTCGATGGAACCAAACGAGTAGCGCTCGCGGACCGAAGAGCGGTTGGGCACGGACTCCTCCTCAGGAGCGAGGCGTGGGGGTGAGGGGGCAGTGGGCGCGCGTGATCCCCAGAGGAGTTTCCGAGAAGACACAGGACGCCACGGCAACCGCAAAGGATAGGGCCGCCCGCGCGTGAACGCAACCCCAGATGGGGGTCGCTTCCGCAGACCCTCTACCGGGTCTGGCCGAGCCCCCACGGCTGCGGTCCGCAGGCAGGGTAAATCCGCCGCCCGGGTAGGTCAAGGGTTGACCTTGTGACCAAATCGTGGTTGGGACCGGGCGCGACGAGGCCCCGGCGATCGAGTGCCGGGGCCTCGAAGTGGTTGGCCAGTTCCAGCTAGGAGCTCGAGCTACTTGAGCTCGACGCTGGCGCCGGCGGCCTCGAGGGCCTCCTTCGCCTTCTCGGCGTCCTCCTTGGACGCCTTCTCCAGGACGGCACCCGGGGCGTTGTCCACCAGCTCCTTGGCCTCCTTGAGACCGAGGCTGGTGAGCGAGCGCACCTCCTTGATCACCTGGATCTTCTTCTCGCCGGCCGCGGTGATGACGACGTCGAACTCGTCCTGTTCCTCCTCGGCCGCGGCCTGGCCCTCGCCGGCGGCGGGGGCAGCAGCCACAGCCATGGGGGCGGCGGCGGTGACGCCGAACTTCTCCTCGAAAGCCTCGAGCAGCTCAGCGAGCTCGAGGACGGTCATTGCGGCAATACCATCGAGGATCTCGTCCTTGGTGGCCATGTGGGTGCTCCTTACATGCGTGCGATGGGGCGGGATGCCCCGTGGTGAAATATTCGATTGTCGGTCAGGCGTCGTCGGACGCCTTCGTCTCGTCGGACGGCTGGGTCTCGTCGGACGGCTGGGTCTCTGCGGATGGCTCGACAGCAGCGGCCGTGTCCTCGACCTCAGCCGGAGCATCGACCTCAGCCGGAGCGTCAGCCGGAGCACCGAGGGTGCCCCCCTGTTCGATGAGGGCGCGGAGCCCGTAGGCCATGTTGCGGGGCAGCGCCCCGAGCAGGCTGGCAAGCTTCTGCATGGGAGCGGCCAGTCCGCCGGCGATGCGGGCCAGAAGCTCGTCACGGCTGGGCAGCTGGGCGAGTGAGTCGATCTCCTCGGCGGAGAGCCGCTTGTCGCCTAGGAGGCCACCTTTGATGACGAGGGCCGCGTGGTCCTTGGCGAAGTCCCGCAGTGCCTTGGCGACGCCGACGGCGTCGGTGTCGACGAAGGCGATGGCGTTGGGACCGATGAGGAGGTCGTCGAGATCGAGGTCGAGATCTCGGGTCGCGAAGCGGACGAGTGAGTTCTTGTAGATCCTGTACTCGCCACCGGCTTGGGTCACGGCTCGCCTCAGGGCGGCCATGGCTACGACGTCGAGCCCTCGGTACTCGGTCAGGACCGCGGCTTGAGATGACTCGAGCCTGGCCTTCACCTCCTCGACGACGGCGACCTTCTCCGGACGTGGGTCTCGGTCCATGTGTTCACCTCCTCTCGAATGACTCGGGCGCTCGCAAGAGCGAACGCCCCAGGTCACCCGAACTATCGGGAGATGAAGGTTCGCCTCGGCAGGCGGGTGGTGATCCCATTACCCCCACCGAGCGGTGGGGACCTGCGGTCTCAGGCAAGCACGCATGTGGTCGGTTGTCGGATCGGGAAGAGTAGCCGTGCCTCCCCTCCCGTGTCGCCCTCGACCCTCTACCCGCCTGACCACGAGGCCGCGGACCCATCGGAGCCGGTTGCTCCGTGTGGAATCAGTCCTCGACGATCCGGACCTGTTGGGGGTCGATGCGAACACCGGGGCCATGGGTGGAGGCCACGGTGACGCTGCGGAAGTAGCGGCCCTTGGCCGAGGCCGGCTTGACCTTCCACAGCTCCTCGATGACGGCATGGAAGTTCTTGTTGAGGGCCTCGTCGTCGAAGCTGGCCTTGCCGATCATCACGTGCACGTTGCCGTAGCGGTCCGTGCGGTACTCGACCTGGCCACCCTTGCGATCGACGACAGCCTTGGCCACGTCGGGGGTCACGGTGCCGGTCTTGGGGTTGGGCATGAGACCTCGTGGGCCGAGCACCCGGCCGAGCTTGCCGACTTGGGCCATGAGGTCGGGCGTGGCGATGGCGACGTCGAAGTCCAAGAACCCTCCCTCGACCTTTTCGACCAGGTCGTCGGCACCCACATGGTCGGCGCCGGCGTCGCGGGCCGCCTGGGCGGCGTCGCCCGTGGCGAACACCGCAACCCGCACGTCCTTGCCGGTCCCGCCGGGAAGGCTGACGGTACCCCTCACCATCTGGTCGGGCTTGCGGGGATCGACGGCTAGCCGAGCAGCCAGCTCGATCGTCTCGTCGAACTTTGCCTTGGCGTTGGCTTTGACCAGCGCCAGGGCCTCACGGGGGACGTGGTGATGCTCTCGGTCGAACGAATGCATCGCGTCGTTGTATCGCTTGCCGGTCGCCATGGTGGCTCCCTCCGGTGGTGACGGGCCCCGGGCGAGGTGCTCCCGGTGACCCCATGGTTGGGTCGGTCTGGCGGCGCGACGGCCGCGAGGCGAAACGAACAGGAACGGCTAGGAGACGGTGATCCCCATGGAGCGGGCAGTGCCGCGGATCTGCTGCTTGGCAGCCTCGAGATCGTTGGCGTTGAGGTCGGGCATCTTCGTCTGGGCGATCTCGGTGACCTGAGCGTCGGTGATGCGGCCGGCGACCTCTCGACCGGGGCTGCCGGCCGCGGTGCCGAGACCCGCCGCCGCCTTTATCAGCACCGCGGCGGGCGGCGTCTTGGTGATGAAGGTGAAGGACCGATCCTCGAAGATCGTGATCTCGACGGGGACGATGGTGCCGCGCTGGGAGTCGGTCTTGGCGTTGTACTCCTTGCAGAAGTCCATGATCGCCACACCGTGGGGGCCGAGCGCCGTACCCACGGGAGGCGCGGGGGTGGCCTGGCCGGCGGGGATCTGGATCTTGACCAGAGCCGCAACCTTCTTCTTAGCCATCAGAACTCCTCGAACTCAGGGCCGGAGCAGAATAGACGCGCCATGACGCCGCGCTCCATTGCGGGTTGGGGTCCGCCCGGTTCAGCGGCGGCGACGTCGGGAACGGGTGGGTGGCATCGGCGGGGCGGCGCGCCTGGTCAGAGCTTGGCAACCTCGGAGAAGTTGAGCTCTACGGGGGTCTCCCGGCCGAAGATGTTGACCAGCACCTTGACCCGGAGCTGGTCCTCGTTGATCTCGGAGATGGAGCCGGAGAAGTCGGCGAAGGGGCCTTCCTTCACCCGCACCGACTCGCCGACCTCGTACTCGAGACGGGGCTTGCTGCGCTTGGGAGCCGCATCCTCCTCGTCACCGGGGACGTACAGGAAGTTCTCGACGTCCTTGCGGCGCAGGGGGCTGGGCTTGCCACCGGTGCCGACGAAGCCGGTGACTCCAGGGGTGTCCCGGATGACGCGCCACGCCTCGTCGTCGAGCCGGGTGACGCGGACGAGCAGGTAGCCCGGGAACACCTTCTGCTTCTTGGTGACCTTCTTGCCCTGGCGGAACTCGGTGACGTTCTCCTCGGGGATCACGACCTCGTGGATCTTGCGCTCGACGTTCATCGTGGTGATGCGCGAGCTCAGGTTCTGCTGAACCTTCTTCTCGTAGCCGGCGTAGGAGTGGATGACGTACCACTTGCCGGGCCGGTCGTAGGGGCTGTCGCGCGTGGGGCCGGTGGCCTCTACCAGCAGGTCTTCGGCGTCGATCACCTCATCGTCGTCGGTGGCGATCAACGTGGGAGCGGGAGCATCGGCCTCGGCGGCCGGGGCAAGCTCTGCGGCAGCCGGCGAGTCGCCGGCGTCGTCGGGCTGGTCGTCGGGCTGGCCGTCGGGCTGGGGGTCGGTCACAGCGGTCATGCGTCGAAGAGGAAGAGGACGGCCTTGGCGAACACGGTGTCGATCCCGGCGATGAAGGCCATGACGACCGCCAGGGTGACAAGGACGACAAGCGAAGAACGAACAACTTCGTCGCGGGTGGGCCAGGCCACCTTCCGCAGCTCGCCGCGGATCTCACGGGCGAACTGCGCCGGTCCGGTGCGTTCCTTGGGAGGACCGGTCGGGCGCTGCGGCTGCTGCCGTCGGGCCACGGGCTCGCCGTCGGGGCCGAGCTCCCCCTGGCGCTGCAACATTCGCTTGGTCTCTCGATTCACGATGCTTCCTCGATGGCTCGGTGGAGCAGGGCAGGAGGGAATCGAACCCCCAACCGCCGGTTTTGGAGACCGGTGCTCTGCCTAGTTGAGCTACTGCCCTACGGGGGTCCGGTTGGCCACCTTACCATCGGGCCTCGACTGCGCACCTTCGCGAATCAGCGCTGCCCCCGCCGCAGCGGGTGGCGCGGGCTCGGCGCCGGTCAGCGCTCAGATGGGTGCTCGTTGTCGCCGAGCAGCAGATCGACGTGGAAGGCCGCGCCGCCCAGCTGGCTGTCGGTGACCCACACCGCGCCACCATGAGCCAGGGCCAGGTAGCGGACGATGGTCAGTCCCAGACCCCGATGGCCATCGCCGGCGTTCCGGGCGCCGGGGGAGAAGATGCGCTGGCGGTCACCGACCGGCACGCCGGGACCGTCGTCTTCCACTACGAGATGCACCCCCTGGGCGATCCGGTAGGCGGAGACCCTGACCGCCGCGCCCTCACCAGCATGGTCCAACGCGTTGCGCACGAGGTTCCCGACCACATGGGCGACGGTCGACTCCGGCACCCGGAGACGGCGCTCGGTCTCTACCAGGTCGAGCACGACGCCGGCCGCCGGAGAATGCTCGGCGATGACCTTCGCCACGACGTCTCCCAATGCAGCGAAGCTCCTGGTCTCGGCGAGGCCGATCCCATCGACGAGGTTGGCGAGACCGCCAATGAGCCGTGCGAGCGAGTCGGCGGCGTGGGCGGATCTGACGATCATCTGGCGCCGGTCGTCGTCGGACCACCGATCCTCGCCGTCCCGGAGCAGCGCCAGGAATCCGGTGATGGCGGCAAGTGGGTTCTGAACGTCATGGATCAGCGCCAGGCAGACCCCACCCCGTGCCGACGACAGACGTCGCAGGTCGGCGAGCTCGCGGTCGACGGACCGCCTGGTGAACCCCCCTGGCAACAGTGACCACAGGTAGTGCCGATCGCCGGAGGGACCGATGGGGGTGATCGAGCACACCACGCGGACGGCGGCGGGGTTGTCCAACGAGGCCACGACCGGCTCGGCCATCCGGCCACCGACCGTCGCCGCCAGCAAGCCACTCAGCGGCCGGCGGTCATCGACGTTGAACACCGTGTAGATGAACTTGTGGACCAGCCGGCGGGGCTCGAACAGCTGTCGGGCCCGGGCGTTGTGCCGCTCGAGCCGCCCGTCGACATCGGTGATCATCATCGCCACCGGCGAGTGGTCGAAGAGATCGCGGCCATGCTGGCGCTCGCGCTCCAGTTCGTCGCGAACCTGCTGGAGCTGCTCGTTCTGGGTGAAGAGCTCCTCAGTGACGACTTGGAGCTCTTCGACGGTGACCGACAGCTCGTTCAGCACCGCCCCGAGCGTGAGGCTGGGCGGCTGGTCAGCAGCGACCCTTTCGAGCGAGCGAAGACGATCGGTGATCGTGGTCAGGTGAGTCGGCAGCTCCATGTTGCTCGCCCACTTCCGCACCGTCATCGAGTGGCGGATCTCGAAAAAGGATGGACGGTACTTCACCTATGGTAACTCTGTCCGTATTGAGCCGAAACCAGGGACGATCACCGACCCTGCTACGGGTTCTAGCTGGCAGTGCGGAGCGTCCCGCGCCGGGCCAGCACGAGGGCGGCGGCGCCACCGGCGGCGGCGGTGGCCGCGGCGATGCCACCGATGTAGGCCACCCGCCGCCCGCTGAGCATCGAGCGGATGGCGCGACGCTCGCCGGCCTCCTCGAGGGCCACCAGCACGTCGGTCACGAACCCGGGGTGGGGTGCCAACACCTCGGTGCGGATGCCGTGGAGCGTGCGAAGCAGCTTGCGGTACTGCACGATCTCGGCCTGGCAGCGCAGGCACTGCTCCACGTGGACGCGGGTGGGCTCTGGCGCGGCCCCGATGCCATCGGCGTAGGCGGCCAAGTCATCTCGAAACGTGTCACACAGCACGGGCATGGCGTTCCTCTCCGCGATTCGGGAAGATCCGGGACCGCAGGTGGCGGCGGGCCCGGTGCAGTCGCACCTTGGCGTTGGTCTCGGAGATCCCCAGCTCGGCGGCGATCGCCGCGTGGCTCATGCCGTAGACGTCGCGCAGGACGACTACGGATCGCAGGTTCTCGGGCATCTCATCGAGTGCGTCGGCCACCTCGGCGCGGAGAGAGGAGGCCTCGGCACGAGCCACGGGGTCGAGCTCGGGGCGCTCGTCGGCTATGGACATCTCATCGGTGAGCTCGTCGTGGCGATGACGATTGCGTTTGGTGAGGTGGGTGGCGGCGGCGTTGGCGGTGATGCGGTACATCCACGTGGTGAACTGCGCGTCACCACGGAAGCGTCGCAAGCCCTTGAAGGCTCGGAGATATGCCTCCTGCGCCACGTCGCGTGCGTCCTCCTCGTTGCCGCAGAGCCGGCGGGCGAGCGTGAAGGTCTCGGCGTAGGTGGCTTCCACCACCTTGCCGAACGCGTCGCTGTCGCCCTCGCGGGCGGCGGCGACCAACTCGGCCAGCTCCGTCATCGAAGGTTCAGACCGCGTCACCGACATGAAGGTTACGCCCTTGCCCCAGAACGCGCCGTTGGC
>DASWIA010000004.1:0-7918 GCA_036397895.1 Acidimicrobiales bacterium
GCCCGCCAGTCTCGTCGTTGTACGGGTGTTCCTTCCTTCCGATGGCCTCGGCCCGGAGGAGGCGAGCGGTTCGATCGTCGACGGCGCGTTCGTCGCCGCGCGACGGTCTACGTATGGCGCTAGAACGCCGAGACGACCTCGAGGTCGTGGCCGAGGCCGGTGACGGCAGATCGGCGGTCACCGCCGCGATCCGGTCGCGTCCGCAGGTTGCCCTGATCGACCTCGACATGCCCGCGCTCGACGGCGCTGCCGTCATCAAGGAGCTGGCTCGAGCGCTTCCGGAGTGCCGATGCATCGTGCTGACCCTCCATGAGGACGACACGCACCTCTTCGACGCCCTCGCAGCCGGCGCGGCCGGCTTCCTCGCCAAGGGCGCCACCACGGACGAGATCGAACGAACCGTCCGTGCCGCAGCCGCCGGGCAGCTCGTGCTCGGAGCCGAGGTCGCGGCGCGGGTCGGGGCGGTGCTTGCGGACAACCGTCCCCGCCCCGGTGCTCGAGCGTTCCCGTCGCTGACCGAACGGGAGCTCGCGTTGCTCGAACTTCTCGCGCGCGATCTGGACAACGCCGCCATCGCCCGCCGGCTGGGCATCGCGCTGAAGACCGCTCGGAACAGCGTCTCGGCGCTAGTCAGCGCTATCGGCGCCACCGACCGAGCCGACGCGGGCCGCCGCGCCCGTGAGGCAGGTATGGGCACCGGGCGTCCCGACTGATCGGGACAGGTGCCCCCTGACAGCAGGACGACGGCTCCTGGACCATCGGTCTCAACCAATCCCTTGGAGGACCGATGACATCACGCACCACCCATCGTCTCGCCCTGTGTGTCGGCTTGCTTGCCCTTCCGACCCTTGCCGCGTGCGGGGACGACGATCAGGCGACCGTGGCCGAATGGACCGAGGCTGCCAACACCATCTGCGGCGACATCAACGCCGCTCGCGACGAGGCAGCGACCGACGCCTTCCCATCCGAAGGCGAGACGGTGACCGTCGAACACCTACAGGCCTTCTACGAGACGTTCGAGCCGGACTTCCGAGCCGCCATCGAGCGGATGGGCGAGCTCGACCGTCCCGCGGAGATCGCCGACGAGGTCGATGGCTTCGTCACTGCCGGCCGCGAGTTCGCCAACTACATGGCAGCGGCGTCAGCTGACGACACCATCGCCGAGAACGACCTCGCCGCCGACGGAGATGTCGAAGCGGTCCGTGCGTTCGAGAAAGCCGGACCGAATCTCGATCTCACCGTCTGCGAGGGAGGATGACCGCGGACCGGTGGATCGCGTCCCGTGTCTCGTCTTCAGCCGTGGCGGAGCCCACCAGATTCGCGCCCTGGCCGGGCCTGCGACGCCGCCCGCTGAGGCTGGCTCGAGGTTCGTGCATCCTTCGGTACAGCCGCCAGGAGTGCTCGGGTGAAGGAATGTCGCTCGCCAGGGTGACGCTGTCGGCAATCACCTTCCTAGGTGCCGCTAGCGCTCGGTGGGTTGGTCCTACCGTGCGGTTCACACCCAGCCGCGAGGGTGCGCCAGAACAGGGATGGGATAGGCAATCGGGTCTGCGCTGGCCCGCCCGTTGGACGGCTTCCTACGGTTGCTCGTCGCCGAGGCTGGCTCGGATGTCCTTCATCCGGCGGTAGAGCCGACGCAGGTGCTCGGGTGCCGGCACGAACCCGTGACGAGCGTAGAACCCGGCGGCGGTGTCGTCGATGGCGTCGACGACGACGAGTCGAGCGGCGGCGGCTTCGCCCGCCGCGGTGGCCTTGCGGAGGGCATGTGCGAGGAGCCGACCCCCGAGTCCTTCACCGTGAGCGCTGCGGTCGATCGCCAATCGAGCGAGGAGCACCATGCCAACGGGGTATTGGGGCAACCCGCGGACGAACTTCGCTGGCGCGTCGGCGCGCTGCACCGACCCCATCGTGAGGCTGAAGTGGCCGACGATCATCTCACCACGGACGAGGACGAACGTGCGGACGGAGTCCATCGCCTGGGCGGCGAGGGCGTGGCGTCGCAGCCAGTCGTCGAGCTCCTCGTTCCCGCAGGAGAACTCGCCGAGGTCGTGTCCTGAGTCGAGCCGTTCAACCCGCGGTTCGAGATCGTTCACTCGGCGAACGGGGCGTGGCGATCAAGCAGTTCGACGAGTTCGGGGACAGCCTCGGCGGGTTTGTCGAGCTCGTCGAGGAACCGGTCGAACGCCTCGTTGGAGAGCACGATCGTGTCGTGGTCCTTGATGACTCTGCGGGCTCGGCTCGTCACGGTGTCGAGCATGAACGCCGTGACGGTGGTGTCCTCCAGGTCGGCGGCTTGGCGGATCAACGCGTCCTGCTCGGGCGTGACGCGCACCTCGAGTCGGTGCCGACGGGGGGACACGAGTGGCTCAGCCATGACGACATCCTACTCTGTCCGGACATCGTCCGTACGCTGCTTGTCAACGGACTTGTCAACGGATCACACTCCCACCGACTCCTACGAGAACAGACGAACGGCCCAGAGCATGATAGAAAAGGGTCCGTGACCTGGGTCGATGCGCCACCAGCGCACACCAGCGCACACGGGAGCAGACCCGGTTCGTTGGACTCATAACCCGAAGGTCGTAGGTTCAAATCCTACCCCCGCCACCAACTCGGGCGCTTGCCCAGTTCAGAGGCCCTTTCCGAGTCATCGGGGAGGGCCTCGGTCGTTCTCGGAGCGACCTTCGGGTTTCCGCTCGTCGGTGTGTGGCGGGCGGCGTTCACCCTGGTCACCGCTGGATTCCTTGCCCGAGCCGTGACCTTCGGGTTTGGTCGCCGGACGAGGTCGTCCCGGTCTTCGTCGGCAGCCCGCTGACCAGGGAAGATGCGCTCGCCTCGCCGGTCGATCGGGGTGGCGTCTGAGATGTGAATCATCTGGTTGTCAAGCGGGCCGGGGCGCGCCGGGGTTCGGGGGCGGCGCCCCCGATCGGGGCGAAGCCCCGAATCGTCGTGGGAGTTGATTAGGCGGCGGGTTCGAGGGTGACCTTGTGGCCCATGGCCTCGAGTTGGCGGACGAGCCTGCGTTGGCGGGCTTCGCTGTTGCGACGCTTGTCGAAGTAGTCGGCGCCGAGGTCGTCGTAGACCTCGCCGGTGGACAGTAGGTGCCAGCAGATGACCAGGATCGAGTGTCCGACCGCGACCGCTGCCCGCTGTGGTCCACGCCGCGCCCGGATCTGGGCGTATTGGGCTGACAGGTAGGTGTTCTTCGAACGCCCGGCGGCTTGGCCGGCCTCGATGAGCGCCTTGCGCAGCCACTTGGACCCGTGCCGGGTCCGCCCGGACTTGCGTTTGCCGGCGGACTCGTTGTTGCCGGGGCACATGCCTGCCCACGACGCGAGATGACCGGCGGTCGGGAAGCGGGACATGTCGGCGCCGATCTCAGCGAGGATCGAGGCTGTCAAGAATTTTGTGTGAGGCGGTCAGTTCAGGGTGTCGGGAACTCGGCCGTGGTACGCGACGGCGAAGGCGTTGAGGGCCTGCTTCCATCCTTGGGTGTGGCTGCCGAGCTCGCCGCCTCGGTGGTGGCCGATGTTGTCGATGGCTAGGTAGAAGATCTTCAGGACGGCGTCGTCGGTCGGGAACGAGCCCCGGGTCTTGGTGACCTTGCGGAGCTGGTAGTTCAGCGACTCGATGGCGTTGGTCGTGTATACGATCTTGCGGATCGCCGGATCGAAGTCCAGGAACGGGATGAACCGATCCCAGTGCCGGCGCCACAGATCGACGATCCCGCCGTAGGTGCTGCCCCAGGTGGCTTCGAACTCGTCGAGGGCGTCCTGGGCGGCATCGACGGTGGGGGCCGTGTAGATCGGCTTCAGGGCGGCGGCGACGGCCCGGCGGTCCTTCCAGGAGCAGAACCGGATCGAGTTCCGGATGAGGTGCACGACACAGGTCTGGACAGTCGCCTTTGGCCAGACCGCTTCGATCGCGTCACCGAAGCCGGTGAGCCCGTCGCAGCAGACGATCAGGATGTCCTCCACGCCCCTGTTCTTGAGCTCGGTGAGGACGCTGAGCCAGTACTTGGAGCCCTCGTCACCGGTGCCGAGCCACAGGCCCAGCACGTGCTTGCAGCCGTCGAGATCGACTGCCATTGCTATGTAAACGGGCCGGTTCGTGACCCGCCCGTCGGTGCGAACCTTCACCACGATCGCGTCGAGATAGAGGATCGGGTACATGACCTCGAGCGGGCGTGCCTGCCAGGCCCGCAGCTCGGGGAGCACCGCGTCGGTGATCTTGGAGATCAGCTCCGCCGACACGTCGACCTGGTACGCCGCGGCCAGATGCGCCGTGACGTCACGGGTCGTCATCCCCCTCGACACCAACGACAACACGATGTCGTTGAAGCCCTCCAGACGGCGGGCGTGCTTGGGGACCAGCTGCGGTTCGAACTCGCCGTTGCGGTCACGGGGGACCTTCACCGGGATCGCCCCAGCGTCAGTCAGCACCGTCTTGGGTGATGTCCCGTTGCGGTTGTTGCCGCTGCCATGACCGGCTGGGTCGCCGGCCTCATAGCCGAGATGATCGGTCAACTCGACCTCCAAAGCCCGGTTCATGATCCGAGACGTCAGCTCGGTCAGCACCCCATCAGGACCGAGGAGCTCGAGCCCCTCACGGTCTACCTGGGCCATCAACCGGTCCAAGGTTGCCTCATCGATCACCGGCTCACCCACAGGGGAAGTCTCGCTCTCTGTCGTCGTCATGGAAGGTGTCCTCTCATTGTCGGTCGGGACACCTCACACAAAGAACTCAACACCCCCCGAGGATCACCTGGGCCGTGCGGGTGGACACGCCCGGGATCGTCACCAACAACGTCACCGCCGCTTCGTAAGGGACCAACAGCTCGTCGATCCGCTCGCCGAGCACCTCGATGGTGGCGTCGGCCTGATCGATCCGGGCCAGCATCGCCCGACACAACAGGGCGTGGTGCTCGTTGAACCGACCAGCCAGCGCGTCCTGGAGTTGTGGGATCTTCGATCGCATCCGACCCTTGGCCATCTTGGCCAGCACGGTCGAGTCGCGTTCACCGACGATGAGCGCGTCGATCATGTCCCGACCCGACTTCGTCAGCACCGACGAGGCGACCGAGGACAGCTTCACGCCGGCGTCTTCGAGCACCTTGTGCAGCCGCTGGGACTCCCGGGCCCGTTCCTCGATCACCGACTTGCGGTAGCGGGTCAGGTCCCGCAGCGCCCGGAACGGCTCGGGCGGGATGAAGCTCGGCCGGACCAGGCCGTGTTCGAGCAGCGACGCGCCCCACACCGCGTCGGCCACGTCGGTCTTGCGGCCGGGCACGTTGCGCATGTGCCGGGCGTTGATCACCCACACCTCGGGCACCGACGCCTCCAGCACCCAGTGCACCGGCTTCCAGTACACCCCGGTCGCCTCCATGCCCACGAGCGTGACCTTGCGCTCGGCGAGCCAGTCGGCCAACACCAACAGCTGTGACGTGGTCGTGGCGAACTCGACCACCTCCTCGCGGCGGCCGCCGTGGCCGTCAGGTGTGCGGGCACACGCCATCACCGTGTCGCGGTGCACGTCCAAGAACGCGCAGCGCTCCACGATCACTTCCATCTCCATCACGAACTCCCTCCCGTGGTCAGGCAACGGTGTCGTGTCGACCGGATGGGGGCCTCGTCATGAAGAGACTGAGATACGTGCTCGAAGCAACAGAGCGGAGCGCCCAAGACCCCCGGGCTCAAACTAACGACGGGCTCCGAAGCGCCATAGACGATCGACCTCTGCCCGGCCAGCACACACCGATTCTCATCCCGCGAGGGCGGCGGCGTCAGCCGCCATGGGAACTAACGAGTTGTCCAACGACACGCGCAGGGCGCGAGCCGCGAGCGGATGAGCCCCGTGATCGAGCGGGGTCCTGGGACGGTTCGACCGCGCCACCGCGCCCATCAGCCGGCGATCGGTGGCACGGTCTGATGGCGGAGTCGGCGCGCGTTCTGTGACACCGTGGCTGATCGGCGATGCGTTCTCCTGCGTGTGTCGCATCTCTTGCGTCCGAGATCCGACGGTGATGACCGCGACCGGTCGCTCTCGTTCGACGGTGCTCCTCAGGCTGCGTTCTCCGAGCGCTTGTCGAGCAGGAGCAGGTAGCCGTCCTCGACCGTCGGTATGAGCATGTCTGCTTCTGCGCGGGGTGTGCCGATGTGGCGGTGGCTGCCGTCGCCCATCCGCCAGGACACCGCGCTGGGTTCGCTCGGCTGGTCCGACCGCCACACCCGTCCCTCGGCGACGCCGGCCAGGTCCTGCGGCGTGCCGTCGAAGCGCACCTGACCTTCGTCGAGGACGACGACCTGGTCGCAGAGGGCTTCGACGTCTTCGGTGAGGTGGGTGGACAGCACAACGACGCGGTCAGCGGCGAGACGAGACACCAGCTCCCGGAAGCGGAGCCGTTGTTCGGGGTCGAGGCCGACGGTGGGTTCGTCGAGTACGAGGAGGTCGGGTTCGCCGAGCAGAGATTGGGCCAGGGCGACGCGTTGGCGCATGCCGCCCGAGAGGCGGCGCATCTTGCGGTGGGCAATGTCGGTGAGGCCGACCAGGTCGAGTACTCGGCGGACCTCGTCGTGGCGGCATCGGCGGTCGACGTGCTCCTTGAGGATGGCGATGTAGTCGACGTAGGCGAATGCGGTGAACCCCGGGTGGTAGCCGGGGTCCTGGGGGACGTATCCGAGGCGGCGGCGCAGCGCCAGGCGTTGGCCGGCGTCGGCGGGGTCGAGTCCGTCGAACCGTGCCACTCCGCCGTCGGCGCTGAGGGTCGTGGCCAGGATCCGCAACAGTGTCGTCTTGCCGGCGCCGTTGGGGCCGAGCAGTCCGCACACGCCGGTGGCGGCGGTGAGCGACACATAGTCGAGCGCGGTGGTGGACCGGTACCGCTTGGTGAGCTCGGAGACTTCGAGGGTTGGCATCAGATCTCCCGGTGGTCGAGGCGCGGCGAACGGACGATGGCGAGCGCGCCGGCGAGCGCGAGCACGACCACGGCGGCGACCTGCGTCGGCGGCCCGAACGGTGCAAGCCAGTCGCCACCGAGGCGTCCGGACAACGCGACGCCGCCGAGCCAAGCGCCGACGACCAGCCCGACCGAGGTCCACGGCTCCGTCCAGGTGCTCAGTGCCAGGGTGGTCGCGGCCAGTGCGAGACCGGGCAGCAACCAGGCCACCGCGACCGGGCCAACTCGGCTCGCGCTCGTGCCGAAGGACCCACGAAGTCCAGTGCCGCGGCGGACGGGTCCTGCGCCGGATCCTGGATCACTACCTCGTCCATGTCTCCCTGTCGCGGCGAGGCCCCCAAACGGTTCACGAAACCACTGTCGCGCTGCCCGCGAGATCAGGTCTTGCAGAATAGGAAGATATCTGCTCATAATTGGGACGTGCGACGGAAGCCCGGTGCGGTGCTCCCTCTCGAGGCAGCGATCCTGGCCGCCGCGGTCGAGCTCTCCACCCGGGGGACGGTCCACTTCCACGGGTTCCTGCTGGCCAAGCATCTGCGTGACGCGGAGGGAGCCAAGCTGCTCACCGCCCACGGCACCCTGTACAAGGCGCTGGGCAGGATGGAGAAGGCGGGTTGGCTGGGCTCGGAGTGGGAGGACCCCGACGTCGCGGCCGAGGAGGGTCGTCCCCGTCGTCGGCTCTACGAGATCACGGCGGCGGGCAGGACCGCGCTGGCCGAGGCCGCTCGGCGCGATGTCGGGGTGATCGGCTTCGATCCGGGCTGGAACGTGTCGTGAGCCCAGAACCGTTGGCGGCCCGCCTGTGCCGGCGCTGGGCCAGCGCCTACACAAGGGGACTGCCGGCCGAGATCGGTGAGCGCCGGCTCCTCGAGATCGAATCCGACCTGTGGGAACACCTCCACGATCCAGACACCGTCGATCGCGAGATCCTGGGTCGAACACTTCGTGGCATCCACGCCGACG
>DASWIA010000005.1:0-132004 GCA_036397895.1 Acidimicrobiales bacterium
ACCTCGACCGCACCCCGGGCGGCTCGTCCGGCGGTGCCGGCGCGGCGGTCGCGGCCGGGCTCGGCGCGGTGGCCCAGGGCTCGGATGGCGGCGGTTCGATCCGCATCCCCGCCGCGTGGTGTGGCCTGTTCGGGATCAAGCCGAGCCGCGGGCGAGTCTCGAGTGCGCCCGGGCCTCAGAGCTGGAACGCGACGAACGGGCCGATCGCGCGCACGGTCGCGGACGCAGCTGCGCTGCTCGACGTCATGCAGGGCTACGCGACCGGCGACTCGTGGTGGCTCGCGCCGCCCGACCGCCCCTTCGTCGACGAGGTGGGAGCCACACCCGGGCGGTTGCGCATCGCGTGGACGGACCAGCACCCTGACCCCGCACTCGACGTGGCGCCGGCGTGGACCGACGCCGTCCGCGCCACCGTCGAGCTGCTCGCCGCGGCCGGACACGAGCTCGTGCGCGTCGATCCACCGCAGCTCGACCTCGCGTCCTTCGCCCTGATCCCGGCGAGCGCCAGCGCGGGTCGCGAGGACCTACCACCGCTCGAGACATTGGACGTGACGAACCGTGCGCTCGTCGGATTCGCGGCGGCATCGACTTCGATCCAGCTCGCGCAGACCATGGACGCACTCCAGGTCGAGACCCGACGAGTGGTCGCCTTCTTCGACGACCACGACCTCTTGCTCACCCCGACCCTGGCGGCGGGACCGCCCGCGATCGGTGAGCAGATCCTGGGCGGCGACGACTGGGAGGGGATGCTCCGGCTCCTCGACCTCGTCGCGTTCACACCCACCTGGAACATGACGGGCCAGCCCGCGGTCGCCGTGCCCGCCGGGTTCGACGCCGACGGCCTGCCCGTCTCGATCCAGCTGGTCGGCCGTCCGGCCGACGAGGCGACGCTGATCCGCGTCTCGTCGCACCTCGAGCAGGTCCGACCCTGGCGCGACGTCCGCCCGCCGATCGCCGCGCTCGCTGGATCGGACCACGCAGGCGCGCGAGAAGGGGTGCGCTGACATGGAGACGATCGCCGACGTCATCCGCACCCAGCGTGCACGCATCGGCGACCGCGTCGCGTTCACGTTCGAGGGCCATGACCACACGTACGCCGACCTCGATGCCGCGTCGAGTCGGGTGGCGAACGGACTCGCCGCCGCGGGCGTCGGCGTCGGTGATCGCGTCGCGGTGCTCGACAAGAACACCGTCG
Organism: Acidimicrobiales bacterium; assembly: GCA_036397895.1. GTDB lineage: Bacteria > Actinomycetota > Acidimicrobiia > Acidimicrobiales > DASWIA01 > DASWIA01. The sequence goes on from DASWIA010000005.1 coordinate 1,196, forward strand.
AGGTCTTCGAGCTCATGTTCGGCGCCGCGAAGATCGGTGCGGTGCTGTGCCCGGTGAACTGGCGCCTGACCGCGACGGAGATCACCCACATCGTCAACGACGCCCAGGCTCGAGTGCTCGTCGTCGGCGCCGAGTTCCTCCCGGTGCTCCGAGCCGCCGAGCCGCACCTCACGACCGTCGAGCTGATCCTGACGGTCGGCGCCGACGAGGAGCACCAGGACTACGCCACCTGGCGCGACGGCCAGCCCGACGCCGACCCTGCGGTCCCGACCGCGCTCGACGACGTCGCCATCCAGTTCTACACGTCGGGCACGACCGGCCTGCCCAAGGGAGCGATGCTCACGAGTCGCAACCTTGCCGCGCTCGTCCCCGCGGCGAACGACCTCCTCGGGCTCGACGAGCAGACCGTCAGCCTGGTCGCGATGCCGTTGTTCCACGTCGCCGGGGCCGGCTGGGCGTTCTTCGGGCTCGTGAACGGCGCGCACAACGTCATGCTCCGCGAGATCGACCTCGGTGAGGTGCTCGATGCCATCCCCCGCTTCGGGATCACGCACAGCGTGTTCGTGCCGGCGGTGCTCCAGTTCCTCCTCGCGACACCGGGCGTCGAGGACGTCGACTTCTCCACGCTGCAGATGATCGTCTACGGCGCGTCGCCGATCTCCGAGCCGGTCCTGGTCGCATCCATCGAGCGCTTCGACTGTGCGTTCGTCCAGATGTACGGACTCACCGAGACGGGTGGCGGCATCGTGGCGCTGCTCCCCGAGGACCATGATCCGGGTGGGCCTCTCGCCCACCGGTTGCGCGCGGCGGGCAAGGCGATGGAAGGCGTCGAGGTGCGCGTCGTCGATGCCAATGGTGACGACGTGCCGCTCGGCGACATCGGAGAGGTGTGGATCCGGTCACCGAGCACCATGCTCGGCTACTGGGACCAACCCGAGGCGACGGAAGCGGCGATCACGGCAGACGGCTGGTTCATGTCGGGTGACGCCGGCAGCCTCGACGCCGACGGCTACGTCTACATCCGCGACCGGGTGAAGGACATGATCATCTCGGGCGGCGAGAACATCTATCCCGCCGAGGTCGAGAACGCTCTCATGTCGCACCCCGGGATCGCCGATGTCGCCGTCATCGGCGTGCCCAGCGAGAAGTGGGGTGAGACTCCCAAGGCGGTCGTGGTTCGGGCTCCCGACACCGACCTCGATGCCGACGGGATCATCGCCTTCGCCCGCGCCCGGCTCGCGGGCTACAAGTGCCCGACGACGGTCGACTTCGTCGAGGCCCTCCCCCGGAACCCCTCGGGAAAGGTCCTCAAGAAGGAGCTACGGGCCCCCTACTGGGAAGGCCGCCAGCGGAACGTGAACTGACGCTCGTCGTCGATCCGGCGGTGCGTCCTCGCGCGGATGGATTCGACGGTCAGCGTGAGATCCGTTCAGATGAGGTTCGGGAGCGTCTCCAGCAGGTCGAGGCGGCCTCGCTGGTCCATGGCCACGAGCTGGACCATCAGGACGTCGACGCCCGACGCGTCGAATCGGGCCAGCTGGTCCTTTACCTCCGCGGCCGAGCCGACCGCGGCGAACTCGTCGACGAGCTCGTCGGGGATCGCGGCCGCCGCCTCGTCGCGGCGCCGATCGAGATACAGATCCTGCACCGTGGTCGCGATGTCGTCGTAGCCGTAGCGGCGCACGAGGTGGTTGTAGAAGTTCTGCTCCCGCGACCCCATGCCGCCGATGTAGAGGGCGAGCCCGTGCTTGAGCAGCTGCTTGGCCATGCTCGCGGCGTCGGCGTCGTCGAAGATGCCGACGCTCGTGGTCGCGATCACCTGCAGCGGAGCCAGGTCGGGTGAGCGCTTGGCTCGCCCGGCCTCGAGCGCTGGCCCGAACACCTCGCCGGCGCGGCCCGGCGAGTACAGCGTCGGCATCCAACCGTCGGCCAGCTCGGCTGTCATCTCGACGTTGCGGGGGCCGAGCGCGGCCACGACGATCGGCACCTCGGACCGCACGGGGTGGTTGATCAGCTTCAGGCCCATGTCGAGGTCGAAGATCTCGCCGTCGTACACGAGCCGCTCGCGGCGGAGGATGGTGCGGACGATCTCGATGGTCTCTCTCGTGCGCTGCATCGGCTTGCGGTAGGGCACACCGTGCCACCCCTCGACCACCTGGGGACCCGAGGCGCCGAGGCCGAGGATGGCCCGCCCGCCCGACAGGGCATCGAGCGTCGCCAGCGACTGGCCGATGAGCGCCGGGGTCCGCGAGTACACGTTGACGATCGACGTACCGAGCCCGATCCGCTCGGTGTGCGGGGCCAACGACGTGAGAAGCATGAAGGCGTCGTAGCTCCAGGCCTCGGCCACCCACACCGAGTGGTAGCCGAGCCGGTCGGCCGCCTCGACGAACTCGGCCACCTCGGCGGGTGTCATGGCGCCTTCGGCGTAGGGCAGGGTGACAGCAAGCTCCATGACGTGAACGATAGTTCACATCGCGCACCTGCTCAGCGTCGTGTCACCGCCCGCACCTCGTTGAACGGGACGTCCTTGTCGACGGCGGGCTCCCGCGGCAAGCCGAGGACCGTCTCGCCGATGATGTTGCGCTGGATCTCGTCGGTGCCGCCCCCCAGGTGCATGGCGAAGCTGCCGAGCACCGCCTGGGTCCAGCGGCCGCCCTCGGGAGCGTCGCCGTCGGCCAGCGTGGCCTCGGGTCCGAGGATGGTCGCACCAAGCATGGCCAGGTCGGTGAAGAAGTGCGTGGCCGCCAGCTTGAGGATCGAAGCCTCGGCGCCGGGGATGCCGCCGCGCTCCAGGGTGCTCCTCACCCGCGCCGTCGTGAGGTCGAACAGCCGCCCCCGGGCATACACCCGCGCCAGGGCCTGGCGAACGACGGCATCGGCAGAACCCCGGCGGGCATCGCGGGGCGCGAGCCGCGCCAGGGTCGCCAGAGTGTGGAACGCTTCGCCGCACGAGATCGACGTGCCTGCCGCCATGCGCTCGTTCATGAGCGTGGTGCGAGCGACGCGCCACCCGTCGTGCCGGTCACCGACGAGGTTGGCGAGGGGGACGCGGGCATCGCTGAAGAAGACCTCGTTGAAGTGGGCCCCTCCGGTCATCTGGCGAAGCGGGCGGACGGTGATCCCGGGCGCGTCCATGGGGACGACCAGGCACGAGATTCCCTGGTGCTTGGGAACGGTCGGGTCGGACCGGAAGATCCCGAGGCCGAACTGGGCGTAGTGCGCTCCGCTCGTCCACACCTTCTGGCCGTTGAGAACGAGCTCGTCCCCGTCGACCTCGGCCCGGGTTGTGAGGCTGGCGAGATCGGAACCGGCGTCGGGCTCGCTCCAGAGCTGGCACCAGATCTCGTCGCCCCGCAGCATGGGCGGGAGGTAGCGAGCCTTCTGCTCGTCGGTCGCATGGGCGACCAGCGTCGGGCCGACCATCCCGATCCCGATCATGAACACGCCGACGGGCAGGTCGTAGCGGGCGACCTCCTCGATGAAGGCCATCACGTCGGCCGGACCGGCGTCACGCCCGCCGTAGTGGCCCGGCCAACCGATGGCACCCCAGCCTCCCCCAGCCAGCGTGCGCTGCCAGCGACGCGCCTCCTCGATGAACGACGGGTCGTCGCGCAGCTCGGCCATGATCGAGATGGTGCCCCGATCGCCGGCTCGCGGCGGGGCGTGGGCCGCGAGCCACTCGCGCAGCTCGAGCCGAAACGGGCTGTCGGTGGGTGGTGTGGTGTCCAAGGTGGTCCTCAGGGGTCGAGCGTCGGGAACTGTCCGGGCCGGCGCCCGTCGGTGGGAGGTCCGGCGAACGCCTGCGCGATCGCGAGCCACTCCCCCGCGCCGGGTCCGGTGATGTCGAGGGATGTGTCGGCGAGGTGGCGCCGTTGGGTCACGACGAGGCAGAAGTCCTCGACCGGGCCACAGACGCGGTCGGGGGCGTCCGCCGGGCCCCACACCCACTGCTCGCCGCTGGGGCCGTCGAGCTCGACCCAGACGGCGCCCTCGGGAACCGCGAGGCCGCGGTTGCGGTAGCTGAAGCTGCAGGTGCGAACCCCGAGATCGGCCACATGGCGGAGGCGGGCCGTCGGCGGGCGCCGCCACCCGAGCCCGTCGACCACGTCCTGGCCATGCGCCCAGGTCTCCATCAGACGGGCCGTGGCGAAGGACGCCACCGACATCTCGCCGGTGATCCAGCCGACGCGGGCATCGGGCGGGGCGGCACGCAGGCCGTCGAGAGTCCGGTTTCGGTGATGGCGCCACCGGCCGAGCAGATCGTCGGGACGAAGCTGGCGCGCCTCGACGGCCGCGTCCTGCTCGAGCCGGGCGACATCGGCGAGCAGCTCGACCAGGCGACTCTGGAACGCCGCCGGTTCCGCGATGGCCAACGCGGCGAGCTCCTCGCCGAGGGCGAGGTGGAGCACCTGGTCACGGACCAGGAACGGCACCGCGGGCGTTGGGCTGTCCCACGACCCCTCGTCGACCGAGGCCAGCAGCGCGTCGAGCTCGTCGTATTCGGCTCCCAGATCGTCGAGCAGGTCGGGTCCCACGCCCTCACATATACTTCCGTTAACGACGGTTCTCAATTGGAGGGGGTGCCAGGTGCTCGACCGCAATCAGGTGTTGCCCTACGCGATCGCCGATCTGGCGCAACGTGCCGGAGCTACGACCGCGGTGCTCGATGTGACCGGACCGACCGTCACCTACGCCGAGCTGCACGACACCATCCTCGGCTGGGCGGCCGCCTACCGGCGCGCCGGCATCGACGAGGGCCAGACGGTCGTCACGATGCTGCCGAACTCGCTCGAGGCGTATTACGCGTGGCTGGGTGTGGCCTGGCTGAGGGCGATCGAGGTGCCCGCCAACAACATGTACCTAGGCACGATGCTGAAGTACCTCGTCGAGAACTCCGAGGCCGAGACCGTCCTCCTCGCCTCCCGGTTCGTCGACCGGCTGGCCGCCGTGTCGGCGGACCTCCCGCGGCTCAAGCGGGTCATCGTGCCCGATGCGACCGCGGCGGATCCCCTGCCCGACCTTCCCTGTGAGGTGATCCGCGGCGACGAGTTCCTCGGTGGTGTCGAACCCGCCACCGACCTCGAAGGCCCGTCGCACCGCGACACCATGGCCATCATCTACACGTCGGGCACCACCGGACCGTCGAAGGGCGTGCTCGTCCCGTGGGCCGAGCTCTACTGGTTCTCGACGGGCATGCCCGACGACATGACGAGCCCCGGCGACCGCTACTACAGCCCCTACCCCGCCTTTCACATATCGGGGAAGGCGGCGCTCTACGTCACGGCGCTGTCCGAGGCGACCCTCGTGATCCGGGAGATGTTCAGCGCCACCGAGTTCTGGGATGACGTCCGCAAGCACAACATCACCGTCCTCGCCCTCCTCGGGCCGCTCATGTCGATCCTCATGCAGATGCCGGAACGCGACGACGACGCCGACAACGCCGTGCACTCCGTCGGCGGGGGCCCGATCATTCCCGAGATCGAAGAGTTCAAGCGCCGCTTCGGCATCCCCCGCCACACCACCGGGTTCGGAATGACTGAGACGGGCATCCCGATCACGGCGGGTTGGAACCCTCCCAACTTCCGGACGTGCGGCCGGCCTCGCGAGGGTCGGCCGGGCTACGAGATCCGCGTCGTCGACGAGCACGGGGAGCCGGTGCGGCCGGGCGAGGTCGGCGAGCTCATCGTCCGGTGCTCGGAGCCCTGGTGCATGAACCTCGGCTACTGGAAGATGCCCGACAAGACGGCCGAGGCGTGGCGCCACGGTTGGTTCCACACCGGCGACGCCTTCAAGGTCGACGACGACGGCTGGCTCTACTTCGTCGACCGCATCAAGGACGCGATCCGACGGCGTGGCGAGAACATCTCCTCGTTCGAGGTCGAGGCCCACATCAACCAGCATCCGGCGGTCCAGGAGTCGGCCGCGGTCGGCGTCCCCTCCGATCTGGGCGAGGACGACGTCAAGATCAGCGTGGTCGTGAAACCCACCGAGGAGCTCACCGGTGAGGAGCTCATCGAGTTCCTGATCCCCCGCATGCCCCGCTTCATGGTGCCGCGATACGTCGAGATCGTCACCGAGCTGCCCAAGACCGAGGCTACGTTTCGCACGCAGAAGGTCAGGCTGCGGGAACAGGCCCTAAACGACAACACATGGGATCGGGAGCAGGCCGGAATCTCCCTTCCGAAGGAGTGAGCGAGCGCACGATGTCCGGGATCATCAGCTACGGGAGCTACGTCCCCTACTACCGCCTCCAGCGTGCCGCCGTGACAGCCGCCCTGGGCGCCGGCGGCGGCCAGGGCACCAGGTCGGTGGCGTCCTACGACGAGGACACCACGTCGATGGGCGTCGAAGCCGCGCGCGCAGCCCTGAGCGCGGCGCCGTCGAGCCGCCCCGACAGCCTGTTGTTCGCCACGGCAGTGCCGGCCTACGCCGACAAGACCAACGCAACCGCGATCCACGCCGCGGTCGGCCTCGACGAATCGGTCGCCGCCTACGACCTGGCGGGTGCGGTTCGCTCCGGCGCCGGCGCTCTCCGCCTCGGACTGCAGTCGCCGGGCCCCACGCTCGTGGTCAGCGCCGACATCCGCACCGGCCTCCCAGGCGGGAGCGACGAAGCCAACGGCGGCGACGGCGCGGTGGCGTTCCTCGTCGGCGACGGTGAGCCAGTGCTCGCCGAGCTTCTCGCGGTGTCGGCGTCGTCGGCCGAGTTCCTCGACCGCTGGCGGGCGCCGGGAGCGTTAGCCAGCCGGCAGTGGGAAGAGCGGTTCGGCGAGACGGCCTACGTCCCGCTCGCCCAGTCGGCCGTGACCGACGCCCTGAAACGGGCTGGCCTCACGCCAGACGACGTCGACCACCTCGCCATCGCCGGGCTCCACGCCCGGGCTGCTCGGCGGGTTGCCCCGACGCTGGGTGTTCGAGCCGAGGCCTTCGCCCCGGATCTCACCCCGGTGCTCGGGAACACGGGCACGGCGCACCTCGGCCTGGCCCTCGCCGACATCCTCGATCGCGCCGGTCCCGGTGAGGTGATCGTGGCGATCTCGCTGGCCGACGGCGCCGATGCCCTCGTGTTCCGCACCACCAACGCTGTCGCGTCGTTCATGCCGAGGCGCACAGTGGCCAACCTCGTCGCGTCAGGCAACGACACACTCCCCTACCCAACGTTCCTCACATGGCGAGGCCTGCTCGATCGCGAGCCACCGCGCCGGCCCGACCCCGATCCCCCGGCCGCGCCGCCGTCGTTTCGCGGCGAGGCCTGGAAGTTCGCCTTCATCGGCAGCCGCTGCGAGGAGTGCGCGGCGCGCCATCTCCCGCCCCAGCGGGTGTGCGTGAAGTGCGGCGCCGCCGATCGCATGCAGCCCGAACCGCTGGCCGATGTCGGCGGGACCATCGCCACCTACACCGTCGACCGCCTCGCCTACTCGCTCAACCCGCCGGTGGTCGCCACCGTGGTCGACTTCGACGGCGGTGGTCGCTTCCAGTGCGAGATGACCGATGTCGATCCTTCCAGCGTGCGCATCGCCGATCGGGTCGAGATGACGTTCCGCCGCCTTTTCACCGCCACCAACGGCATCCACAACTACTTCTGGAAAGCTCGACCGGAGAGGGGAAGCTGATGGCTTCACGAGGGATCCGAGACCGCGTCGCCATCGTCGGCATGGGGTGCACCCCCTTCGGCGAGCACTTCGACAAGTCCGTCGACGACCTGCTCATCGACGCCGCGCTCGAGACCTTCGCGTCGGCGGGCGTCGCCAAGGACGACGTCGACGCCTTCTGGCTCGGCACCATGGGCTCCGGCTACAGCGGGCTCACCCTCAGCCGGCCCCTCAAGATCGACTACAAGCCGGTCACCCGCGTCGAGAACTTCTGTGCCACGGGCTCAGAGGCGTTCCGCAACGCCTGCTACGCGGTGGCGGCGGGCGCTTTCGACATCGTCATGGCCATCGGCGTCGAGAAGCTGAAGGACTCCGGCTTCTCCGGCCTCGTCGGTGGCACGGTTGCCGGCGACGGAACGCAGGTCCCGCTCACCGCCCCCGCGATGTTCAGCCTCCTGGCTCCCGCCTACGGCAAGAAGTACGGCGTCTCCGACGAGGAGATGAAGGAGGTGCTCACCCGCATCGCCTGGAAAAACCACTTCAACGGCGCCCGCAACCCTCGCGCCCAGTTCCGTCGCGAGGTCGACAAGGAGACGATCGCCTGCTCCCCGCTCATCGCCGGACCGCTCGGCATCTTCGACTGCTCGGGCGTTAGCGACGGGTCGGCTGCCGCCGTCATCGTGCGAGCCGAGGACGCCCACCGCTACACCGACCGGCCGCTGTACGTGAAGGCGCTGTCGTTCGCGGCCGGCCCGGCGGCCGGGCCGATCGACCCCGACTACGACTACACCACCTTCCTCGAGGTCGTGCGCTCGGCCGAGGACGCCTACGCCCAGGCCGGGGTGACCGACCCGCGGGCCGAGCTCGCCATGGCTGAGTGCCACGACTGCTTCACGCCCACCGAGCTCGTGCTCATGGAGGACCTCGGCTTCACCGAGCGCGGCAACGCGTGGAAGGAGGTGCTGAGCGGGTCGTTCGACCTCGACGGCGATCTACCGGTCAACCCCGACGGAGGTCTGAAGTCGTTCGGTCATCCCATCGGCGCCAGCGGTCTCCGGATGCTGTTCGAGTGCTGGCTCCAGCTCCGCGGCGAGGCACCCGAGAACCGGCGGATAGCCACGATCGACGCCGGCAAGCAACTCGGCCTGACGCACAACCTCGGCGGCGCACCCGGCGAGTGCGTCAGCTTCGTGTCCATCGTCGGGACTGAGCCGGCCGCCTGAGGGCCGGCGCGGCGAGGATGGGACGGCGGTCGCGCCAGGTCACCCGACGTTGGCGAACAGCGTGGCGAGATCGCTGCCCTGCGAGGCCAGCTCGGGCCGACCATCGTGGAGCCGCTTGCCCTCCTCGGCCAGCCGCTCCACGGTCCAGCGGCCGTCGCTGGTGATCCGGTCGAGCAGGGTCCAGCCCTGGAACAGCCCGACCTCGTTGCCGACGACGTGGAACACGCCGCCAGTGAACGGGCATCCGGCGGTGGCGAGGTAGGCGACGAGGGGTGAGATGTTGGCCGGGTCGAGGGCATCGAACTGGCCCGGGTCGTCGGGCGCCTGCATCTGCTCGCCCATGCCAGGCGTCTGGAGGGTGAGGCGGGTGCGGGCCACCGGCGCGATGCAGTTCGCCCGCACGCCATAGCGTCCCAGCTCCATCGCCTCGACGATGGTCATGGCCGCGATGCCGGCCTTGGCCGCCGCGTAGTTGAGCTGGCCGAGGTTCCCGATCAGCCCGGCGCCCGACGACGTGTTGACGATGGCGGCGGTGACGGGCCGCTCCGCCTTGTGCTGGGCCCGCCAGTAGGCGGCCGCGAACCGGGTTGGGCAGAAGTGGCCCTTGAGGTGGACGTCGACCACGGCATCCCACTCGGCTTCGCTCATGTTGAACGAGAGCTTGTCGCGCAGGATGCCGGCATTGTTCACGAGCACGTGCAGGTCGCCGAAGACCTCGATGGCAGTGGCGACCAGCCGCTCCGCGCCCTCCCAGCTCGACACGCTGTCGGTGTTCGCCACCGCCACGCCGCCGAGCGCCTGGATCTCCTCGACCACGGTCTGAGCCGGGCCCGTGTCGCCGCCCGTGCCATCGGGGTTGCCGCCGAAGTCGTTGACCACGACGTGCGCTCCTTCACGGGCGAACAGCAGCGCGTGCTCCCGCCCGATCCCCCGCCCCGCACCCGTGACGATGGTCACGCGACCGTCAAGTGCCCCCATCTCCACATCTCCTCGTCTCCACTTGCACGTTTACGACGGTTCACTTCTAGCACGACGAGAGACCGGCGTCTGGCGAGTCCCGTTGCTATCCTCCGTTCACACGCTCGAGCAAGGCGGAGGAGGTCGCGTGGCAACAGCGAGCACAGGCTCACCCGACACGGCTGTGGTGCGTTCGCGCCGGAAGCGCCGACCTCACCGGCGCGACGAGATCATCGCGGCAGCCACGACGCTGTTCCACGAGCGCGGCTACCACGCCACGGGGATGGATGAAATAGGTGCTGCCGCTGGCATCACCGGACCGGCCATCTACCGCCACTTCGAGAGCAAGGAAGAGATCCTCGAGCAGATCGTCACCGACCGCTCGTCGGCCGCCCTCGAGCACGCCCGCGAGATCATGGAGCAGGCCCCGACGCCACTCGATGCGTTCCGCGGGCTCGTGACCGTCTACGTCGACGTCATCCTCGAGAACCCGTCGCTGGCCTACGTCGGGGTGTTCGAGCGGCGGACACTGGCCGGTGAGACGAAGACGCGCCTCGAGCGCGCCGAGCGGCAGCACCTCGAGCAGTGGGTGCGGGCGCTCATCGCGGTCCGACCCGGCCTCGACGAGGCCGAGGCGCGGGTGATGATCCAGGGCGCCAACGGGCTGGCCCTCATGGCGTCGATCTACCGCAGCCGTCTGGCCCGCCCCGTGCGGTCGGCGCTCATCATCGAGATGATCATGAACGCGCTGCTGGTCGACCCGACGTCGCTCGCGTCGTCGAGCGCCGGAAGCTGACCGCCACCCCGCCAGGCGCGGGCGAGCGACGGGGCTACCGCAAGGGCTACCGCAGCTCGATCGCGGCGTTGGAGATGGCCGCCGCCTGACGCTCCTTGGTGGAGGCAGCCACCACGAGGCGGTCGTCACCGTCACGCCACACCGATGTGACGATGGTCTCGCCGGGGAACACCACACCAGCGAAGCGGACCTGGTAGCGGGCAACCCGGGTGACGTCGCCGCCGAGCACCGTGTCGACCACCGCCTTGCACACGACGCCATAGGTGCACAGCCCGTGGAGGATGGGCCGGTCGAAGCCACCGAGAGCAGAGAAGCCGGGGTCGGCATGGAGCGGGTTCTTGTCACCTGAGAGGCGGTAGATGAGCGCCTGCTGCGGGAGCGTGGGCGACTCGATCCGGATGTCGGGCTCGCGGTCGGGGGGCTCGTTGCCGGCCTTCGGCCCCGCGTCGCCGCCGAACCCACCCTCGCCCCGGATGAAGAGGGAGAACCGGTTGGTGAAGAGCGGCTCGCCCCGGTCGTCGGCCGTGTCGGTCTCGATGATGACGAGGGCCGCCTTGCCCTTGTCGTAGACACCGGCGACCCGGCCGCTGGTCGACACCTTCGCCGCGGTGGGCAGCGGCCGGTGCACGACGAGGTCCTGCTCGCCGTGCATCAGCATCGCCGGGTTGAACTCGAGACCCGGGATCGACGCCACGCTGCCCAGCGCCCCGAACACCGGGATCACCCCGAAGCTCGGGAGGACCTTGAGGTTGCCCTCGTAGGTGTACCCGAGCTCGTTGGGGTCGGTGGGTGGGTTCCCCGCGCCCAAGCCGAGGTGGTAGAGGATCACGTCGTCCTCCACCCACTCTGCGGGGGTCGCGCCGAGGTCGGCGCCGAGGGCCTTGGCGGGATCGATGGGCACGGATGCAACCTCCAGGGACGGGGCGGGCGGCCAGCCCGCTCAGATGCCGATGTGCGCGGCCAGAACGCGGCGGTGGTGCAGCGGGTCGCCGAAGAGCAGCTCTGACGACTTGGCCCGCTTGAAGTAGAGGTGCGCGGGATGCTCCCAGGTGAACCCAATGCCGCCGTGCACCTGGATGTTCTCGGCCGCGACCGAGAAGTAGGCCTCCGAGCAGTACGACTTGGCCATGGCCGCGGCCACAGGAAGGTCGCCGTCGAGCGTGGCCGCGCACCAGGCCGCGTAGTAGGCGGCCGACCGGGCCAGCTCGACGGCCACCAACATGTCGGCGCACTTGTGCTTGACGGCCTGGAACGAGCCGATCGGGCGGCCGAACTGGATGCGGTCCTTGGCGTACTGCGTCGCCATCTCGAGGCATCGCTGAGCGCCACCGAGCTGCTCGTGGGCCAGGCCCACGGCCGCGAGCTGCAGCGTCCGCTCCAGCATCGGGGCGGCGGCTCCGCCGGCACCGACGAGGCGGGCGGGCGTGTCGGAGAACTCGAGGCGGGCCAGCTTGCGCGTCTGGTCCATGGCGAACAACGACGTCCGCGCCAGGCCCGGAGAGGCTCCGTCGACGGAGAACAGCGACGGACCCTGCGCAGTGCGAGCGACCACCAGGATGAGATCGGCGATCAGCCCATCGACGACGAAGCTCTTCGTCCCGGAGAGCGCGAACCCGTCGCCGTCGCGCCGGGCCGCCAGCTCGACGCTGTCGACGTCCCAACGGCCGGAGTCCTCGGCCACGGCGACGGTGGCGATGGTCGCTCCCGAGGCGACGGCAGGGAGGAGCTCCTTCTGGGCCGCGTCGTCACCCGAGTGCAGCAGGGCTGACGCAGCCAGCACCGCGCTCGAGAAGAACGGCGCCGCCAGGAGCACCCGTCCCATCTCCTCCAGCACGATCGCCAGCTCCCGGAACGAGTAGCCGGATCCCCCGAGCTCCTCGGGGATGGCGAGGCCCTGGAGCCCGAGCTGCTCACCCATCTGGCGCCAGACGGCGGGGTCGTAGCCCTCGTCGGTCTCCATTAGGCGCCGGACCTCTGTCTCCGGCGATTTCTGGTCGAGGAAGGCGCGGACGGTGCGTCGTAGCTCGTCCTGTTCCTGTGAGAACCCGAACTGCACCCGCGGCCCTCCTGCGCGCTTGATCCAAAGTAAACGAAGAGTAACATTCCCCGCCGAGGGGCGTCCACGGTCGTGGGCCGCCCGTGAACCACGGAGCAGGGGGAGCGCGACATTGCGGCATGCGGTGCAAATCTCGCGGGGCCGGTGGCTGGTCGGTCTGCTGGCGGTGCTGCTCGTGGTGCCTGTCGTCGTCGGGATGCCGGCCGCTCGCGCCGCGCGACCCGACGGCAGCGAGTGCGCCCTCGACGATGAGACCCTCGTGCTCACCGTCGGTCAGGTCGACTGCCTACGTCTGCCCAGCACCTACATGGGTGCTCCCGTCCCGGTGGGCTACTTCATCCCCGAAGCCTGCCGCCCCTCCGACGACCAACCGCGCCCGGCCTGCCCGGTCCTCTACTACCTCCACGGGACCAGCGGCAGCTACCGCGAGGGCGTCGGCACTGCCGGCTCGAGCGGGGGTGCCTGGGTGCAGGCACTGTCAGCGGGGCCACCCGTCGATCCCCGCCAGGATCCCGAACCCTGGCAGTGGTCTGACACGTCGACGTGGGTACCCAAGCCCGCGCTCGACCTGATCATCGTCTCTCCCCACGGCGCCACCCTGCCGGGGGGCCATGGGCCGGCTGTGGACCAGGACACCGGCTGGTTCGACTGGAACCCCCGCTACGCCCACGAGGGCGACACGCCGCGCTACGCCACGCCCCCGCCACAGCCGGCCAGCTTCCTCGCCGAGGAGCTGGTCCCCTTCGTCGACGCCACCTTCCCGACCCGCGGGGACCGCCAGCACCGCGCCATCATCGGCTACTCCCAAGGGGGCTTCGGCGCATACATCAACGGCCTGGCCTGGCCCGACATCTGGTCGAGCCTCGGCATGCGTTCGGGAGGCGCGCTCCCCCTCGTGGCGCCGGGTCACCTCACCGACGACAGCGCACTTGTGCTAGGTCGACCGGCACCGGCCGACCTGCCGTACCTGCGCTTGCCCGGCCTGGTACCCAGCGCCGCGCCCGACGAGGCGCTGTCCACCACCGTGGTCTCCGAGACCGTGGTCGGGTTCGGCGACCCCGTCGCCGACCAGGCGTGGCTACGCCAGTCGAACCCCACCGATCTCATCCCCAACGCCCGGGCTCGAGCGGCCGACGGGACACAAGCCGTCCACCTGAAGCACTTCGTCAACGACAGCGTCGCCCGCCGGGCGGAGGACTATGAGGCCCTGCCCACCAACTACATGTCGCACGTCTTCGAGACGCTGCTGTTCCCCATGAACCTCTACATGGAGCAGATCTTCGACCGGTACGGGGTCGAGCGGACGTTCCACGTCGGGCCTGGAAACCATTCGGCGGTGTACGCGGTGGCGTACTTCCGCGAGCAGCTCGAGGAGCAGTACGCCAACCTCGCCCACGCTCACGATCCTGGTGATCCGCGCCCCGATCCGGTGGTCTTCGACTACCGGACGGTGCGGCCCACCTTCGAGATCTGGGGGTGGAGGTTCTCCGTCGCCGATCGCGAGGCGGTCGAGTTCCTCAACCTCACCGATGTCTCGTGCGACGGGCTCACCCTGCGGGGAAGCGGCATGGTCGAAGCTGTGGTCCCGGCGGGTTGCGGCACGGGGCTCGACGGATCGGCGACGTTCACCGTCTCCCTCGGTCCCGGGAGCGCGACCGACGAGATGGCCGGGCTCGGTTCGAGCCGGGCCTACGGGGCGAGCGTGCGGGTGGAGCTCAAGCCGCTGGCGGAGGGAGCGCCATGACGACCACGGCGACGCGGCCCGACGAGGCGCTCGCGCTCGACGAGGACCAGGAGGCGCCCGCGACCCAGCCCGGGCACCTGCTCGGCGGGCTCGCGCTCGGGGCGGTGACGCCGCTGCTGGTGCTCCTCGCCAACCCTCCGGTCGGCTGGTGGCCGCTCATCTTCGTGGCGTTCGTCCCGATGGTCGTCGCCCAGCACCGCACCCTCCCCCGCCGCTGGTCGTGGCTGGCCCCCGCCATCGGCGTCGGTGGGAGCTACGCCGTCTACTTCTCGCCCGGCCTCGCCGACGGCGAGGTTGCCGTGGTGTTCCAGCTGTTCCCCGTCTACGTGGGCCTGATCGCGGTGCTCGTCTCCGGACGGTCCCGAGCGTTCGCCGAGCGCACCGGCTACCGCTGGATCGCCGTCTCGGCGCCGCTCGGCTGGATCGCGATCGACTTCCTGCGCTCCACCGGCGACGAGACCTTGGGCGGGACGTGGGGATTCCACGCCTACGCCCTGCACGACCATCCGGCGCTGCTGCAACCGGTGAGCGTGTTCGGCATCGTCGGGCTCCAGCTCCTGATCCTCCTGTCGAGCTGGGCGATTGCCGGCTGGATCCTGCGGGGTGCGGCCGGACGGCGCGCCGCCGGCATCGTGGCCGCCCTTGTCGGGGTCTGGTTCGCGGCCAGCCCGCTCATGCTGAGCGAGGCGCCGCCGACCGTACGGGTCGCCGCCGTGCAGAACGGGCTCCCCAACGACGACGAGCACGCCGATCAGCGGCTCGAGCGCTACGACTCGCAGACACGGGACGCCGCCGCGCGCGGCGCGCGCCTCGTCGTGTGGAACGAGGCGGGTCTCACCTTCGACCCGCAGCTCGATCACACCGCCCGGCTGCAGGCCCTCGCCCGCGACACCGACGCGTACCTGGTCCTCGGCTACCGCATCGACGAGCCCGGCGGCCTGACCCGCAACGCCACGACGTTGCTGGCGCCTGACGGCCGCTTCCTCGGTGTCTACGGCAAGGACCACCCCGGCACGTTCGCCGGCGATCTCAACGACTTCCAGGGCGACTTCCCCGTCTACGACACCGAGCTCGGATCGCTGGCCACGATCATCTGCTACGACCTGGACTACACCGACACCGCTCGCATCATGACGAGAGGCGGAGCCCGCCTCATCGCCACACCGTCATCGGATGTTCCGGCGATCGCCGCCACGCACTACACGCACCTCGTGTTCCGGGCGATCGAGAACCGCGTCTCGATGGTGAAGGCCGACAGCCGGTTCGACTCGGCCATCATCGACCCTTGGGGCCGGGTCGTGGAGAAGACCGTCGATCCCGGCGGGACCACCCAGGAGACACTTGTCGCCGACATTCCACTCGGCTCGGGCAGCTCGCCGTGGGTGTCGTACGGGGACTGGATCGGATGGCTCACCGTGATCGCCGCCGCCGGCTTCGCGTCGACCAGCGCGGTCACCAGGGTCCGGGGACGGGCGAAGGAGTGACCCGGCGGCGGCGCCTCCAAGTGGTCGCCGTCACCATCGCGCTCAGCGCACTGGCTGCCTGCGGGACGGGAGGCGGGGCCAACCTCGACGTGGGCCGGCTGCTCGAGGCGGAGGCCGCCGAGCCGTCGAGCCCCAGCGCCAACCCCGGTGTAAACGAGGATTAACGTCGGCACATGGCTGACGAAGTCCTCTACCAGGTCGAGCACCACGTCGCGACCGTGACCCTCACCGGCCCGAACGGCTCAACGCGGCCACGTTCGGCATGGGCGACGCCCTCGTCGACGCCTTCGCCCGCATCGAGCGCGACGACGACGTGCGGGTCGTGATCCTCACCGGCGCCGGCAAGGGGTTCTGCTCCGGCGACGACGTCGAGGCCGGATCGCCGCGCAACCCCCGCTGGCGGTACGTCACATCAAGGAGGGGTTGCGGCGAGCGGCCGGCCGCTCCTACGCGGAGCTGACCGACGTCGCCACCTTCGTCGGCAACGGGCTGGCCCGCCTGTTCCAGACCGAGGATCACCGGGAAGCGGCCGCGGCCTTCCTCGAGAAGCGCACCCCCACCTTCACGGGCCGCTGAGCGGGCGCAGCGCCGACGCGAACTCCACGAGGTCGGCGACGCTCGTGGTTCCCTGCACCGAGATCACCCACTGCTCACGCGCCACTGCCAGCTCGGCGCCGCGCGGGCTGAGGAGCACGTCCATCTCCCCGAGGGCTCCCGCCTCCCGCTGCTCGAGCCCCGTTGCGACCACCGCGCCGAACGCCCGATCGCGATGGGCCACCACCACGACGTCGACGCCGCGGCGGTAGACGTCGACGTAGGCGAGGTCGTCGATCTGGGGGGCACCGCCCAGCGTCGACGTGGTGACCACACGCAGCCGGCGGGTGAGCTGCCACGAGCCCGGGGCCGGCGATGCCACCCAGTACGAGGCGTCGCCGACCTCGGGCCGCCGCTCGACATCGAGCGCCTCGGCTCGTGCCGTCAGAGCGGGGTTGGGCTCGACGGGTAGCGAACCGTCGGGAGCGATGGGGGTGGTCGGCCTCCGGGCGATGACGCTGGTAGCAACGGTGGTGCGCAGCGGCCGCCCGTCGAGCGTCCATCGCTCCGACAGCAGCAGCCCCTCGGGATCGATGCACCAGTCGGCGAACTCGCCAACCTGCGGGGCGCGGAGGGGGTCGCCGAGCGGCGCGCCGGTCCGGTAGACGTCGCAGCCCCGCCCGGCGACGACGGCCGACCCCTGCGGCACGAGCAGCCCGAGCCGCACCAGGTCGCCGAGGACCGCGGTGAAGCGGTAGTCGCCCGGCGGCGGCCCGGGGATCGCCACACCCGCGTCGAGGAGCCGGCCGGGGTGCACGGTGTAGAGGCGGTTCCCGTCGCTGAGGGCGCCACCGGCCGGTGCGGTGCTGCCCTCGGGGACCGTGATGTCGAGCCCGGCGAAGGGTCGGCTCACCCGAACCAGGCGCCGGCTCGACTCGGCGCCGGACGGGAGCGAGACGGTGACGTCGTAGTCGATGCTGTAGCCGTCGAGCGGGGTGGCGACGTCCGCGGCATCGTCATCGCCCACGGATCCGCCACCCGAGCACGCGGGGAGCAAGCCGAGAAGGCTGAGGAGGCCGACGAGCGTGGCGGGCGCAACCGCTCCCACGGTTCGGCCGCGGCGCTCAGCCCGCGGGGTAGGCGGGCGGGCGCTTCTCGATGAAGGCGGCGATTCCCTCGGGACCGTCACGTCGGGCATTCTCGGCCAAGGCGAGACTCTCGAGCTCGAGCTGGGTCTCGAGCGGGTTGCCGAGGCTCGCCCGCATGAGCCGCTTGGTGGCCGCCAGCGAGCCCGGGGCCATGGCCGCGAGCTCGCCGGCCAGCGCTTCGGCCTCGCTGCGCAAAGCGTCGTCGGGTACCACCCGGGTGACCAGCCCCCACTCCAGGGCGTCGCCGGCCGAGAGCGCCCGGTTGGTGAGCGCCAGCTCCAGGGCGCGCCGGGTCCCGACGAGGCGCGGGAGGTACCAGGAGCCGCCGCCGTCGGGACTGAGCGCCACGCGGGTGTAGGCCAGGACGAACCGGGCCGACGCGGCGGCAACGACTAGGTCGGCCCCCAGCGCCAGGCTCATCCCGGCGCCGGCCGCGCTGCCCTGCACCGCCGCGATCACCGGAGCGTCGAGGCGCGCCAGCCGGGCGATGGCCGCATGGAGGTGCGTCGTGACCTCTGTGAGATGGCGGTCTAGATCTCGAACCTGGGCGAAGGAGCGGAGATCCCCGCCGACGCAGAAGTCCTTCCCTTCGCTGCGGAGCAGCACGACCCGCACGCCCCGGTCGTCGGACAGCGCGGTGGCCGCGTCGGCGAGCGCACGAGCGACGTCGAGGTCGATGGCGTTGCCGGCATCGGGGCGGGCGAGCACGAGATGGGCGACGCCGCCGTGGCGCTCGCACCGTACGGTCACGCTCGGGTCCTCGCGGCCGACGCGGCCGAGAAGACCCGGGCGCGATCAGGACCGGCGACGGTGTCGAAGCCCCAGGGAAGGTGCCGGCCCAGCAGCTCGGCGAACTCGGGACCGTTGCGCTCGACGAGGTCGTCGGGCACGTCGTCGTAGCTCTCGTAGGTGGCCATGTGCAGGCAGCAGAAGTTGGCGTGGAAGACGACCCGCTCGCCGGGCGCCGTGCGCCGCCCCGACTGGTGCCACAGGTTGCCGTTCCACACGACGAGCGAACCGGGCGCCGCCTCGATGGGGACGACACGGTCGACCCCCTCGCCCCGGAGCGGATGGCGGTGGAGCCGGTGGCTCCCGGGCACAACGAGGGTGGCCCCGTTCTCGCCGGTGTAGTCGTCGCAGGGGATGACGGCGGTCGCCGTGAGCGGCCACACCGGAAACGGCTCGGGCACCAAGACGTTGTCGCTGTGGAGGAGCTGCGGCTCGGCGCCCGGCCACAGGATGCTGGCGTTGGCAACGCTCAGGCGGAAGCCGGACCCGAGCAGGTAGCCCATCAGCCGGTGCAGCTCGGCAAGCTGCAGGGCGGTTTCGAACTCGGGACCCCGGCAGACGACCCGCCAGACGAGCTGCGTCTGTTCGCCGAAGCTCATGGTGCGCAGGCCGGCGGCCCGGTCCTCTTCACCTAGGACCAGGATGCGCGCCCGCAGCCGCCGCACGAGGTCGAGCGGCACGACATCGGGAACCACCGCGTAGCCCTGCTGCTCGAGCAGAGCGACATAGGGAGCGAGATCGAAGCCGCTGGTCACGTCCACGAGCGTCGATGTTAGCGGCTGCTAACGTTGGCGCCTCGTGAGGATGTTCGATCTCGAGGGCCGCGTCGCCATCGTCACGGGAGGCAACGGGGGCATCGGCTTGGCCATCGCCCACGCGCTCGCCGGGGCCGGGGCGTCGGTGTGCATCTGGGGGACCGACGAGGCGAAGAACGACGCGGCGGCAGCCGAGGTCGAGCGGCGCGGGCGGGGCGTCCTCGCCCTGCGGTGCGACGTGGGCGACGAGCACGAGGTCGAGGCGGCGGTCCGAGCAGCGTGCGATCACTTCGGCCGGCTGGACGTGTGCTTCGCCAACGCCGCCACCACCCCGGCGCCGGCGCCGTTCATCGAGTTCCCCACCGACGAGTGGCGTCGGGTGCTGCGGGTCGATCTCGACGGAGTGTTCTTCACCTTCCGCGCCGTGGCCCGAGCCCTGGTCGAGCAGGGTGGCGGCGGGTCGCTCGTCGTGACCGGAAGCATCGCGGCCGACCACGGCCAACCCACCCGCGAGCCCTATGCCTGCGCGAAGGCGGCGGTCCTGGCCCTGGTGCGTTCGCTCGCCGTCGAGCTCGCCCGCCACGAGGTGCGGGTCAACGCGCTTGTACCGGGTTGGGTGGAGACGGCGGCGCTGCGGACCATCCTGGTCGACGAGCGGATCGAAGAAGCGGTGGTGCGCCGCATCCCGCTCCGCCGGCTCGGCACGCCCGAGGAGCTGGCCGGGATCGCCGTGTACCTCGCCAGCGACGCCAGCCGCTACCACACCGGCGACACGATCGTGGTCGACGGCGGCTACTCGATCTACTGATCGTCAGGCCACCCGGTCGATCCGGTCGTTGGCGTACCGGAAGCACTGGCACTGCGGGTCGTAGACCGAGTAGCGCACGGCGGCGGCGCCGTCGTGGCGGCCGGGGAAGAAGCTCGTGGCGTAGGTGAAGGGTGAGTCGAAGCTCGTGCCGAGCCGGTGCACCGCGTCCTCGAGGCCCGAGGCGGTGAGCGCGCTGGCGCGGTCGAGGGCGTGCTTCAGGAACATGAACGCATCGCACCCGTACCCGCCGTAGAGGCGCCGGCCCCGCTCGCTGCCTCCGGCCCCCGCGACGATGTCGAGGCAGCGAGCGTAGGTCCCGCCCCGCTGGTCGAAGACCATGCCCACATCATTGGGCGGCATCCACCCCACCACCATCGCGCCGGCGAGCTGTTGGGGCGCCTGCTCGTCGGCTTGGGTCTCGGGCAGGTTGTTGCTCTGGAAGCCGTACTTGGGTCGGTACCCCTGTGCCTCGGCGGCGTTCAGAAGGAGGAACGGGAGCATGCCGTTGTACTCGGCGAACAGGACGTGGCTGACCTGGTTCGAGCGGAAGCTGATGAGGGCGTTGCCGATCTGGCCACCCATCGCGCCGAAGTCCGAGACCCCGCGGGGGGTGATGGTCGCCTGCTCGTCGACCACCGAAAGCCCGTGGACCGCGAGCCGCGCCTTGATCGCCTCGGCCATGCGCTCGAACACGGGCTGATCGAAGCGGATGAGCCCGATGCGGGCGTTCTCGAAGAAGCCCATCGCCACCAGCCCATCCACATACGCCGCCGCGTAGCGATCGGGGATCATGCGGCTGGGCTGGTAGAGGTAGCGCCCGAGCCGCCGGTAGGCCTCTGCGTCGAAGGGCCAGTAGTTCAGCTCGACGACGGGGACACCCTTGGCCGCGAGGCAGGAGGCGAGCGATTCGTTGCCGCCGACGCTGCTGGAGATGACCGCGAAGACTCGGGTGTCCTCGGTGAACCTGCTGCACGCGGCCTGGGCGTGCTGCTCCCACGTCCCCCGCGTCACGTCCTTCTCGTGGATTACGAGCCGAACGCTGCGCCCACCCATCCCCCCGTTGGCGTTGACCCACTCGGCAAGGGCGGCCGCCACATCGCTCTCCTCGGGGTTGTTCGTCTCGGCGCCCACGACCGCCGTGGCCTGGTTGATGTTCTCGGCTGCTTCGACACCGATGAGGATCTCGCTGTCGGTCACACCGGGACCACCCGGGACCAGCCCCGCCCGGCCGCCGCCCCCGGCGGTCACACCTCCCCCACCCCCGGCCGTCCCCGGCGCCGGCGCGCCGCCAAGGCCGGGACCACGTGCACCATCCCCGGCATCTGTCCCGTTCCCCGTCGTGGTCTCCGGGTCGCCCAGGGCCGTCGAGTCGCCCAGGGCCGTCGGGTCGCCGCCACCCGCCACCCCGAGCTCATCGGCACCGCGGCCGGCACCGAGCCCGATGATGCCCACCTCTTCGTCTGCCACCTCGAAGCCGCCCAGCGTGCCGGTGGCCGAATCGAGTCGGGTCGTCGAGGAGCAGGCGGAAGCCACCAGAGCCAGCAGCAGCCCGGCAGCGACCGCGGGTCGGCAACCCAACCTCATCGGCGCCGAGTGCAAACGATCGCTCACGTTCGGATCAGTCGCCGTTGACCGAGTCATGCCAGGCCCTTGCTGGCACCCTCGAGGAAGACCGAGCGGAGCAGATCCCGCCGGTCGAGCAGCTCGACGGCCCGGCCGTCGAAGCGGATCTCGCCCTTCTCCATGAAGTAGGCGTGATCGACGAGCGACAGGGCGATGTTGACGGACTGCTCCACGAGCACCACCGCGGTGCCCCCGGCGTTGATGCGTCGCACCATCTCGAGCAGCTCGCTGACCACCTTCGGTGCGAGCCCGAGCGAGAGCTCGTCGATGAGCAGCAGCCGGGGCTCGAGGATGAAGGCCTTGCCGAGCGCGAGCATCTGCTGCTCTCCCCCCGACAGCGTGGATGCGAGCTGGTCGCGGCGCTCGTAGAGACGGGGGAACGCCTCGAAGGTCGCCTCGATCCCTTGGCTGACGTCCCGGTCGCGCCGAGGGAGGCTGAAGCCGTAGATGCGGAGGTTCTCGACGACGGTGAGCGGGCCGAACGTCGCTCTCCCGCCGGGGATCTGCGTGACGCCGAGACCGAGCCGGCGCTCGGCGTCGAGGTAGGTGATGTCCTGCCCGCGGAAGTTCACGCTGCCCCGCGTCGGGAGCCCGAGGCCGGAGATCACGCGCAGCAACGTCGACTTGCCGGCTCCGTTGGTGCCGAGGAGAGCCACCATCTCGCCGTCGTCGACGGTGAAGTCGACGTCGAACAGCACCTGGAGCTGGCCGTAGGAGAAGTCGATCCGGCGGCAGGCCAGCATCGGGAGGTGACGGCCCTGCGCCTCGAGGATCTGGATCTCCTCCCGCTCGACGATCTCGTCGATCATCCGGTCGAGATCGTCGTTGACCGTCCGGGCGGCCGTTCGCATGATGAGCGCGGCGATGAGACCCGGCACCGCGACCGAGGCGATCGCTCCCGCGATCCCGAACCGGCGGTCGACGCCGCTGAGCAGGAGCACACCGCCGATGCCGCCCACGCCGGCCAGGAAGATCCCGGCCAGTGCCGAGGCGTGCGAGCGCATCTCGGGCGGGATGATCGACAGCATCACGATGTTGAGGGCCGGTTGCAGCAGGGCGGCGACCGCGAACACCCCGGTGAACCCCACAACCATCACCACGAAGAACGGCGACGTGACGGCCACGACGAGCGCGATCACGAAGACCACCAGCGACCGGGTTGCCGTCTGGATGACCTTGGCCGGGTCCTCCCGGAACATCGCCTCTCCCCGGCGGCCGAACACGAACAGCACGGGGATGGCCACGGCCCACACACCGGCCATCAGGAGCGAGCGGCCACCGGGACCCAGGTTCCAACGCTCGTCGAGGAAGAAGAACAAGAAGGTGTAGAGCGGAAAGATCATCATCCCGAGCACGGCCCAGGCCGCCAGGATGCGACGGATGGTCGGGATGAGCAGGAGCCTCCGCACGATCTCGAAGAAGCCGAGCTCCACGTCGCGCTGGGCCAGCTCCTCGCCCTGGTCGGGCGAGGCGTCCCGGACGGCGGCGCGCACGCGGTCGGTGTCCCAGCGCCCGAACCCCGGGTCGCGCAGGCGAACGGCGACGATCGCCGCCGCGATGCACATGATCCCCATGACGACGAAGACCCCGCGCCAGGTGAAGCCCGCCACCACGGTGATCAGCCCGACCAGGAGCGGCGCGATCACCGTCCCCGCCGCGAACGCTGCGCGGTAGACCGACAGGACCCGGACGCGCACCTCGGGCGGGTAGGAATCTACCAGCAATGGGCGGTGCACGGCTTCGACCGAGCCCGTCGACGCTCCGTCGGCCACCAGCACCACCAGCAAGCCCCACACGTTGATCACGAAGGCCGAGCACAGGGTGGCGATGGCCCACCCGAATGCGGTCACCTTGGCGACCAGCGCCCGCCGAGTGCGATGCTGCACGAACGCAGCCATGGGGAGCGAGGCGACCATGACCGACAGCGTCTTCAGCAGCACGAGGAACGCCAGCGTGCCCTTGCCCACGCCGAGGGCCCGGCTGACCTCCGGCCCGAGGATCGCGAAGCCCCAGGTCTGGAACTGGTCGACGACGATGAGCAGGCTCAGGGCGGCGAGCGGGTACCAGCCGACGCCCGAGCGCGCGATGCCCTCGGCGAGCGGCGGCAGGTCGGCGGCGCCGGCGCCGGAGACGCCGAGCACCTGCCGGGCCCGGTCGCGCAGCGTCTCCCGCGCCTGTTCGAGCGCGTCGAGGTCGTCGAGGGGGGAAGTGCCGTCGCCGTTGCGGCCGTCGACGTTCACGACGCCTCCTCGTCTCTCACGGTGAACTCCACGGTGTAGGCCGCCTCGCCGATGCGCCGCCCCTCCCCGTCGACGAGCACGATCGTCGCCTCGTGCCGGTTGTCGGCACTGGTGCGCTGGGAGCCACCCCTGCGCGCTACGACGTCGAGATCGATCCAGGTCTGGTCGGTGAGGTACACGTAGCGCTCGCGCAGGTACGCCACGTCAGGACACCCTGGCGTGCGGTTGCAGGAATCGTCGGCGACGGCTCGAAGGCTCTGGCCCGGGCGGACCGGTTCCCGATCCACGAACACCGCGAAGTAGGGACCGGCTCCGCCCGACGACCACCGGATCGTGAGGGGCAGGGTCACCTCGGCCCGGTCGGCCGGCTCGAGGATCGTGACGCGGTCGTCCTCCCGGAAGGCGAGCCCGCTGAGGGCGCACCCCGACAGCACCAGAGCCAGGGCGACCGACGCGACGGCCAACCGCCTCATGCCGGTACCTCCATCGTCGACAACGCGCCCGACCGCTCGATCGACCGGACGTCGCCGCCCAGGTACGACTCGATCACGAGGGGGTCGGCCCGAACCTCTGCCGGGGTCCCATCCGCGATCAACCGCCCCGACTCCATGGCGAGCACCCGATCGGCGACGCGCATCACCAGCGGGATGTCGTGCTCGATCATCACGACTGTCATGTCCAGCGCGGCCGTCAGCCGGCCCACCAGATCACCCAGGACCTCGGTCTCGCGCTGAGCGATGCCGGCGGCCGGCTCGTCGAGGAGCAGCAGCGTGGGCTCGAGCGCCACCATGCAGGACAGCTCGGTGATGCGACGGGTTCCGGTCGACAGCTCTCGGATCTGCTTGTTGCGGTAGTCGTGAAGCCCCATGGCGCCGATGAGCTCACGGGCGCGCTCTTCCTTGCGGCGGTCGTCGGCAGTGAGCCCGGCGAGCGCCGGAACGAGCCGGGTCGGCTGCGCCCGCTCCAGAGAGAGCATCACAGTCTCGACGACGGTCAGGGTCGGGAAGAGGGCCGCGTCCTGGAACGAGCGGACGAGGCCCCGCTGGGCGCGCGCCTCCGGCCCGAGGTCGGTGACATCGGCGCCGGCGAACACGACCCGGCCGGCGTCGGCCTTGAGGAAGCCGCTGACGAGCTCGAACAGGGTCGTCTTCCCCGCGCCGTTGGGCCCGATCAGACCCACGATCTCGCCCGGCCGGACAGCAAAGCTCACACCGTCGACGGCATGGACCCCGCCGAAGTGGCGCGAGACGCCGATCACCTCGAGGAGCGGTTCGCCCGGGTCGGGATCGACGCGGTGGAGCGTGCGTTCGATCCGGAGGGGTCCCCGAACCGAGACGGTGCGATCGCGGTCGACGTCCTCGCCGGCCCGGACGGCGGCGGCATCGACGCCCGCCGCCCTGGCGATCAGGTCGACGGTGCGGTCGCGGAGCGGCTTGATCAGCTGGGCGATGCCCCCGGGGAAGTAGAGGATGAGAACGAGCCAGCCCAGCGAGGTCGCGGCCAGCCCCGCGTTGTCGAGGGGAAGGAACTCCGGGACGCCGATGATGTAGAAGGCGCCGATGAGCGGCCCGGCGAGCATCCCGAGGCCGCCCAGAACGGTCATGGCCGCCGCGTTGATAGATGCTTCGATCGGGAAGGCCGTCGAGGAGATGCGGCTCAGGGCATGGCCGTAGAGCGCGCCGCCCATCCCGGCGAGGAACCCCGCGATCACGAACCCCTGGAGCTTCACCGTCGTGGCTCGCACGGTGAAAGCGCGGGCTCCGGCCTCGTTGTCGCGGATCGCTCGGAGCCGGCGGCCCACGCCGCTCCTCCACACGTTGCGGGCCAGCCAGAAGGCGCCGGCCAGCGGGAGGAGGCCGAAGAGGTAGTACTCCTTGCCGGTGTCGAAGATCGTGTTGCCGATGATGGGACGGCCGGGGTCGACGCCCTCGCCCAGCATCCACGACTGTTGGAACAGCCAGCCCTGGGTGGCCAACGCGAAGCCGAGGGTGGTCACGGCCAGCATGAGCCCGCGGATCCGCAGCGCCGGGAGCCCGATCACGAGGGACACCGCGGCGGCCGCCACGCCGGCCGCCACGAACCCGAGGGCGTAGCTGCCGACGTGCGTGGTGACGACGTATGACACAGTGGCCCCGACGCCGGCGAGGGCGAACTGCCCGAGCGACAGCTGGCCTCCGAGGCCGGTGACCACCCCGATGGACAGGCCGACGATGGCGAAGGCCATGATCACGATCAAGATGATCGAGGTCGCGTTGGTGATGACGAGCGGGAGGATGAGAGCAACTGCCCCCGCAATGCCGGCCACGATCCAGCCCAGGTTCCGCACCGGCCACAGGGAGCGGAGCGTCTCGGGGAGCGGGGCCCAGGCCTGGACGGCTGCCCAGCTTCCCTTGTCGTCGTCGCGGGTGCTCATCTGCCGAGGTTGGAGGAGCAGGGCGGCGAGGATGATGCAGAACAGCACCATCTCCACCAGGCCGCCGCGGGGGTAGTTCCACAGCAGGGCCTGCTCGATGACGCCCACACCCACGCCGGCCGCCAGCCCCAGTGGCAGGCTGTGCATGCGGGCGATCACGGCCGCTGCCAGCGCCCGGAGGAGCAGACCGGGGCCGAGGAACTGGGCGTTGGCGAACCCGCGCGTCGGCAGCACCAGGATGGCGGTGAAGGCTGAGACGCTGCCGGCGATGGCCCACGCGAACGTCGACATGCGGCCGGCGAAGACGCCTGACATGCGGGCGGCGTCGGGATTGGCAGCCGAGGCGCGGATCGCCAACCCGTAGCGGCTCCTCTTCAGAAACCACGCCAGCAGGGCGACGATCACAGGCGTGATGAACAGCATGGCGGAGTACGCCCGGGTCACGCGCAGCGCGCCGACGTCGAACTGCGGGAGGAACGAGGGCTGGGGGAACAGCCGCCCGGCCGAGGCCTGGCTGTTCACGACGAGGGAGAACAGCAGGAGGAACTGGGCCAGCCCGAGCGTCGCCACGATGCTCATGACCGAGGGCGCGTGGCGCAGGCGCCGGACCACGACGACCTCGCTGAGGGCGGCGACCGCGCCCCCGAGGGCGAGGGCCACCACGAACGCGACCCAGTAGGGAAAGTGCCAGCGGGTGACCGTGACGCCGAGCACCGCGGCCGCGAAGGCACCGATTTCGCCGTGAGCGAAGTTGATGATGCGGTTCGATCGGAACACGAGGATCAGCCCGACGGCCAGGATCCCGTAGGTCATGCCCGTGATGGCGCCCAGCAGCAGCACCGGGAACGGGAGCTCGAGGTCGGACAGCCCCGACCGCGAGGAGCTGGCGGGCTGGGGCGCGGCGCCGGGAAACGGCCGGTCGGGCTCGGCGAACGCGCCCGAGCCCCGCGGCTGCGACTCCTCCGGCGCGACGGCGGGCGCCGGATCGAAGCGGTCGAGCGCGGCAGGAGCCGGAGCCGGCTCGATGGCCGGCAGGGGTGTGAGGATCGGGATGTCGACCGCCGGCGCGGGGACGACCGCGGCGGGAGGGTCGACCGGAACGCCTCGGTAGAGCGGCTGGTAGGCGCCGGCGCCCGGTGACTCGAATGCGATCGAGTCGGGGAGGGGCGCGGCCGCCGACCCCGACGACACCACGACGAGGTCGAGGAACCCCTCGTTGGCGGGGAAGCCGAGGGGGACGTCGAAGAGGAGCACGTCGTCCTCGGCCCGGGCGGTGATCGACATCGCGCCGTCGTAGGTGGGGCGATCCTCCCAGGCGCCGTTGCCGCCCGGGGTTGGCTCCCACGCATTGGTAGCCGGGTAGGCCGTGACGGCGGTGCCGGCGGCGGGGGCGCTGCCCTCGGCCAGGCGGAGCGTGAGCGTGCCCGGAACTTCGAGGACGACGCGGATGGCGGCGATGGCGGACGGGCCGCCGATGTCGTGGGCGACGTAGAGGCCGTCGCCAGGAGCGTCGAGCGGCGGGGGCGCGGGCACGACGTTCGATCGCAGCCGGCTCCACCAGCCCGTCTGCTCAGGCTGGCTCGCGGCCGCGACAGGAGCGGCCACGAGGGTGGCCACGACTGCGGCCGACACCACCAGCACCAACCGCCCCGGACCGATCGCTGCCTTCACCGCCCCCCTTCCCCCGTGCCTGCTGTCGAATTCGACGTTCGGTCTCCCCGGTCCTGCGAGCAGGCCCTTAGAGTGAACGACGCCTAACGTTACACAGGCCGCCGGCCGCGGGCGACGCGAGCGGGCCGGCGCTAGGGAATCGGTCGCTCGGGACCGGTGTACTTGTAGCAACGGCAGCCGTCGTCGAACTCGACGATCCGGCCGACGGCTGCCCCGTCGTGACGACCGGGACCCAGCACGGCCCGGAGGGTCCAGGCGGAGGGATAGGAAGACCCCAGTGCATCGACGGCCCGGCGGATGCCGGCGGTGGTCGGCTCGGCTCCGCCGTCGAACAGGAACTTGAGGAACATGAGGCCGTCGCAGTACCGGCGGATGGCGCCGTTCCCGGGCGGCGTCGCCCCCGACGTGATCTCGACGCACCGCTCGGCCGCCGCGTTCATTGGGGGGAAGTTCTCGGCGTCGACGTCGCCGGCAGGGATCCAGCCGAACACCATCGACCCCCGGAGCTGGTTGGTGCGATCACCGGCGTTGGCGTCCTGGAAGGCCGGGTTGTCGTAGGACGTGTAGGTGTAGCGGGGCCGGAACCCCTGCGACTCGGCCGCGGCGAAGAACAGCAGCGGAGCCACCGCCGAGGTCGGTTGCAGGATGACCCGGTCGACCCCGTTGGTCCGGAACCGCAGCACGGCGTTCGATGCCTGGGCCGACATATCGGCGGCCGACGACGCTGCCTGCGCCTCCTGGAACGCGAACTCGTTCTCACTTCTGACCTCGTGCCCGTACGCCGCCAGCCGCGGTCGCACGACGTCGTTGGCCAGCCGGTCGTGGATGGGCGTGTCGTAGCGCACGAGCCCGATGACGGAGTCGTCGAAGAACTTCGCCTCCGCGACGGCGTCGATCCACACGGCCAGCCGCTCGGCCTGCACCATCGCCGGCATGTAGAGGTAGTCGGCGTGCCGGGCGAAGGTGGAGGCGTCAGCCATGAAGCCGTAGCTCCACACGAGCGGGGTGTCGTGGCGAGCCAGGCATTCGACGAGGTTGAGCGTCGGGACCCGGGCGCCGCCCACGACGACGGCGGCGTCGTTGTCCTCGGTGAACAAGGTGCATGCCCGCTCGGCCTGCTGGTCGAAGCTGCCGTTCAGCGACTCGGTGACGTGGTGCACGAGGCGAACCTCGCGGCCTCCCATCCCGCCGTTGGCGTTGATCCACTTGACGATCTCGCGGATCCAGACGCCCTGGTCGCCGCTGGGCCCGCCCTGGACCCCGAACTGGCTGAAGGCGGCACCGGGGTTGTCGTCGTGGACACCGATCGTGATCGTGGTGGCATCGCCGCCGCCGGGCTCGTCGCCCGGACCTGGAGCGGTGGTCCCGGGCCCGCCGCGGGAACCGGGCCCACCGCCGGTGGGCGTCGATGAGGTCGGGGCACCGAGCTCACCCACCTCACCAGCCTCGCTCGCCGGCCCCGAGGCCGGGTCGCCGCTCGACGGGCTCTGTCCCGCCGACCCCGGATCGTCACCTGCTTCCAGCGGGAAGCCATCGCCCGTGAGCGGACCCCCGTCGGCCCGCACGGTCCCCTGGTCGAAGACGTGGTTTCCCGAGACGGCGGCCAGTCCCGCGTAGAACGTCGCCACCGCAAGGGCCGCCAGGACCCGAACAGCCGGCGGGCGACCGACCATCTACCCCCCCTTCCCAGAGCGAACGACCGTTTACTAGCGTAGTCCGCTCCTCCCTGCCAGTTCCTCGCGGTGGCGGCTCGGCGCGTCGGCTCGCCCGCGGTGCCCCCAGAGCGGAGCGATCAGCCGTCGTAGGGGCGCGGCGACCACCACGGGAACCAGTCGGGCAGGTCCCGGCTCACCGTCATCGGGAACGACGCAGGCCGCTTCTCGAGGAACGACGTGACCCCCTCGGCAGCGTCGGGAGACGAACCACGGGTGTGGATCACGCGCGAGTCGACACGAACCCGATGCGAGCGTCGTCGGCCACCAGGCGGATGTCCATCGGAAGCGTCATCGTGATGCCGACGCCCACCGCCGGACCGTTGATCGCGGCGATCACCGGCTTGAGCGACTCGTAGATCCGCAGGGCGACCCGTCCCCCGCCGTCGCGCGGGATGGCGTGACGGTCGTCGCCCGCCTCGGCGGTGGCCGAGCCATCGAAGGCGCTGACACCTGCCGACAGGTCGGCCCCGGCGCAGAAGGCGCGGCCGGCTCCGGTGACCACCACCGCACCGACACCGTCGTCGGCGTCGGTGCGGTCGAACACGTCGAGCAGCTCGTCCATCATCCGGAAGGTGAAGGCGTTGAGCTGCTCGGGACGGTTGAGGGTGATGGTGGCGACGCCGTCGGTCACCTCGTACAGGATCTCTCGGTGCTCCACGTCGAGGTTCCTATCACCCCTCTCCCGGCGAGGCGGTGGAGAAGACCCTCTGGCGCGGGGCGCCGGTTCCTGCCAATCTGAGCGGTGAACGTGAACGACCGTTCGCGCACACAGGGGGGACGATGCTGCACGCCGACCGACTTGATGACCGCCGTGGGCGCTCCGCTCGCATCGTCGTAGTAGCCATGGTCGCGCTGGCGGTCGTCGCCACCAGCGTCGTGGCCGCCACCGCCGCGCCGCCCGAGGGCTTCGCGGCGGAGTGCGATCCTCCGGCAGCGTCGACTGCCTCCGCTTCGACAGCGCGGCACTCGGGGGCACGACGGCGTTCTCGTACTTCATCCCGCTCGGCTGCGATCCCGCCGAGTCGCCTCCACCCGAGTGCCCGGTCCTCTACTACCTGCACGGGACCGGCGGCTCCTACCGCGAGGGCACGAGCGAGGCGTGGGTCAAGGCGCTCACCCACGGCCCTCCGGTCGACCCGCGGACCGAGGCCGAGCCGTGGCAGTGGGCCGACACCGGCACCTGGGTGGAGCAGGCGCAGCCGATCGACATGATCCTCGTCGCGCCCCACGGCCTGACGCTGCCCGGCGGATACGGCCCGAAGGCCGACCAGAACCCGTTCTGGTTCGACTGGAACCCGCGCTACGCGCAGGGTGGCGACGACCAGCGCTACGACACGCCGGCGCCCCGGTTCCATGCCCACCTGGTCGACGAGCTGGTGCCCTACGTCGACGCCACCTTCCCGACGTCGGGGACGCGGGAGCAGCGGGCAATCGTCGGTTTCTCGATGGGCGGCATCGGCGCGCTCGCCAACGGGATGCGCCACCCCGACGTGTGGGCGAGCATCGGGGCGCGCTCGGGCGGAACGTTCCCGTTCGGCGCCGCCACGGGCGTCGCCCCCGGCCCGTCGGCGGGGCCCGGTGTGTCGCCGCCTGTTCCGGTCCCCCATACCCGCCTCCCTGGCGTCGTGCCCTCCTACGCACCGGAAGCGACGTGGGAGGTGCTCTACGGCACGGCGGCGACGGTCGGCTTCGGCGACTTCGTGGCCGACAACGTGTGGTGGCGCCAGACCCAGCCCGCCGAGCTCGTCACCAACGCCCGCGCTCGGGACGCCGGCGGCGAGCAGTCGGTGCACATCAAGTACTTCGTGAACGACGCCGTCGCCAGGCGCGCCGAGGACCTCCAGGGCAACCCGTCGGCCATCTACTTCGAGGCGATCCTGTACCCGACCAACCTTCACCTCGACGAGCTGTTCGCCCGCCATGGGGTCGAGCGGACGTTCGACGTCGGACCCGGCCTCCACTCCGGCACCTACGCGGTGCCCTACTTCCGGGAGCAGCTCGAGCACCAGTACGCCCGGCTCCGCCACCGCGACGGAAGCGGGGCACCGCCGCCCGCGGCCGCCCGCTTCGACTACCGGTCGATCGAGCCCGACTTCACGATCTGGGGCTGGCACGTCGAGGTGGATCGCGCAGCAGTCGAATTCCTGTACCTCACCGATGTCTCATGCGCGGGAATGACGCTCCGAGGTTCGGGAGCTGTGAGGGTGACCCCACCTCCCGCGTGTGGGTTCGGTGGCAGCGTCGACGTCGACCTCGGGCCCTCCCAGGCGACCGACGAGCCCGTGACCGGCACCGCAACCTCCGACGGCTACGGGCGGACAGTCACCGTCAGCCTCGACGGCTGACCGACAACTCGCGTCCGGTCGTCGAACGCCACCGCGACGAACACCGACATCTGGTTTGGTGCTCAGGCGCTGATTCTCGGCCTCGCCGGGGGGTGGTCGACGTTGGCGGACAGCGGGTGCAGGCCGAACCACTTCGGGAAGGACCGGACGAGACGCGTTGGGCCTTGTAGCTCCATCGTGCCCCGGCTGAGCGCCGCGCCGACGTCGAGGTCGCCCATCCACAGGGCGGTCAAGGTTTTCGCATCGCTGTGGATGGTGATGTCTACGCCGAAGCCGGGATCGCTCAGACAGAGATCCGCGTCCGGGAGGACGAGCCAGAAGTGGCGCAGGTTCTCGGGCGCCCGACGGAAATGGAAATGGATCACGGTGCGGCCAGCGGGAAGCGCGTCCGGCTCGATGGTGCCCCGCATCCACCACATGAGCAGCCCAGTGTCGGGTTCATCCTCGAAGATCGGACGTCTGAGCCACCGCTCGCCCCAGATGCCCATCTGGGCGACGACGGGCCCGAGTTCCTCCCCGGCTGGAGTGAGGTGGTACTCGGTGACGTTGCCATCAGCGCGCTGTCGGCGCTCGACGATTCCGGCTCGCTCGAGCTGGCGGAGTCGCTTGGTGAGCAGCGAGGAGGACATCCGTGGGACGCCGCGCTGGATGTCGTTGAAGCGTCGGCTGCCGACGAGCGCCAGCTCCCGGATGACCAAGGGCGTCCAACGCTCGGCTAGCACCTCGGCGGCCTGCGCTATGGGGCAGAACTGGCCATAGCCCGGCATGGTCGTAGTGCCTCCGTCGCCGTAGGTCGACTGCAACTTCAGATCCTACAGTTGATCTGGCGCGGTCGAGCCGCCCACGCCGGGCACCGGGTGCTCGATGTAGGGTGCGGCAGCGGGACCGCGGCACTGGTCGTCGCCCGAACCAGGCAGCACTGACGATCTTCTCGCAGCATTCGGTCGACGTCGACAGCTTCGATGGCTACGGCATCCCCGGGTCCTCGGGGGTTGCCCGTCAGCCGAAGCGGAAGACGGTGAGCTGGTCGGCAGCCGACTCGGGGAACCAGACCTCGCCCGGACGGCCGTGGATCTGGCGCACCTCGCTCGGCTCGCCGGGCAGCGGGTACGACGTCGTCGTCTCGGTGAGCGGATCGAATCGGACGACCGCGTTGGCACCGAAGTCGCTGAGCCACACCTTGTCGTGGTCGTCGACGAACACCGCGTAGGCCCGCGCACCGTGACCGGGCAGAGCCCACTCCTGCCAGCTCCCGTCGGCGGGATCGAACACGGCGACCTGGCCCGCGTTCCACTGGCTCGACCAGACGCGCCCGGTCGAGTCGGCCCACACCCGCCGGGTTCCCTGCCCGTCGGTGGGTGGGTCGAGGCGGGTGACCGCCGCGGTTTCGGGATCGATCCGGCCGACGTGGCTCCCGCCGAGCGACGCGTAGTAGACGGCGTCGTCGGTCGCGGTGTCGACCCGCACGATGGCATTGAGCCCGCCGTCGGTGATCCACGCCGCGCCGTCGGGTCCCTCGATCACGCCGTGGGGTCGGGACCCCTTGCCGAGCGGGACCTGGCGCACCTCGCCGGTCGCAGGATCGAGGATGCCGAGCGTCCCCCGGTTCTGGCCGGTGTACCAGACCGCGCCGTCGGCGGCCGCCCACACGTCATGAGGCCGGGAGCCGGCCGGGACGGGGTAGGTCTCGACCGCCGGCTGGGGGATGAACGATTCGCTCGTACCGGTGGTGGGCACCGAGGTCGTGCCGGCGTCGTCCGCCGTGCTCGTCGTCACCCCGTCGGCCACGTCATCGGCGGCGTCGTCGTTCGACGTGCACGCCGCAGCCGCGACGATCGACGCGGCGAGCAACACGGACCGCAGGGCGCGGGGACGGCCACCCACGTCCGGCCACCGTACCGACCGTTCGAGCGGTCGGTACGGTGGCGGTCGAACCCTGGCGCGCTGCCACCCGTAACCGGCGACGGCAGGAATCGGACAGGTGAGCGCCGAAGGGTCACCACATGCCGCATGCTGGGGTTCGTCGAGTCGCCGTGGTGCTGGGCGTTGCCCTTGTCCTGGGACTGGCCCCGCCGGCACTGGTTGAGGCCGCCGGCGAGGTGGGAGGGACGTTCACCGCGCTGTCCTACAACGTGGCCGGGTTGCCCGAGCCGCTATCGGGCTCGGAGCCGGCGACCAACTCACCGCTCATCAGCCCGCTGCTCAACGACTACGACCTGGTGCTGCTCCAGGAGAACTGGGCCGATCCCTTCGCCGAGCAGCGCCAAGCCGGCCTGATCCCCGACGAGGTCCCGCGCCTTGGCTACCACGACCAGGTCGTGGCCGACGCCGACCACCCGTACCGCTCGGAGGCCGCGCCGTCACCTCCACCACCCGCGATCGAGCGTGTCCCCACCGGCCCCGCCCTCACCGCCGACGGGCTGAACCGGCTGTCCCGGTCGCCGTTCGGGGCTCTCACCCGGGTGATGTGGAACGAATGCCACGGCGAGCTCGCGCTCGAAGCGGCCGAGCAGATCAGCGACGGATCGGGCGTCGGCGACCTGCTGCACGACGCCGGCCTCGGCGAGATCGAGGACGAGATCGACGGCGGCGCCACCGACTGCGCGGCACAGAAGGGCTTCTCGGTCGCCCGCACCGCGCTCGCACCGGGCGTACTCGTCGACGTCTACAACCTCCACGGCGAGGCGGGAAACAGGGAGCCGTCGAAGGCGGCGAGCCGAGCGGGCTTCGAACAGCTCGCCGCGTACATCCTCGAACACTCAGCCGGCCACGCCGTGATCCTTGGCGGCGACACCAACCTTCACACCGATCGGCCCGATCGCCCGTTCGACGCCGACACCTGGGCGGGGTTCCTTGCGGCCACCGGGCTGGCCGACGTGTGCGGCACGGTGGACTGCGGCGCCGACGCCGGCGCGATCGACAAGTTCGCCTTCCGGAGCGCGGAGGGACTCGAGATCACCCCGGAGTCCCACACCTTCGAGCGGACGAAGTTCACCCGGGACAGCGACGGCGCGCCGCTCTCGGACCACGACGCCCTCGCGGTCACGTTCCGCTGGGTCGCCACCGGGTTGGGCTGATCCGGGCGCGGCGTGGCCAGACCTCGGTGCTCAGGCGGCCTTCTCGAGGATGTGGACGCCGCACGCCTGCCCCAAACCGATGACGTGCGCGAGCCCGACGGTTGCCCCTTCGATCTGGCGGTCGCCGGCCTCGCCCCGAAGGTGGTGGCAGATCTCCCACACGTTGGCGATGCCGGTGGCGGCGATGGGGTGGCCCTTGGACTCGAGCCCGCCCGACACGTTCACCGGCGTCGCCCCGTCGCGGCTCGTGGCGCCGGACTCGAAGAAGTCGACGGCATCACCGGGCTCGCACAGCATCAAGTTGTCGTAGTGCACCAGCTCCGCGGTGGCGAAGCAGTCGTGCAGCTCCACCAGATCCAGGTCAGACGGTGACACCCCGGCTGCCTCGTACGCCTGGCTCGCCGCGTTGCGGGTGAGCGTGTTCACATCGGGCAGCACCTGGCAGGCCTCCTGCCACGGGTCGGTGGTGAGCACCGAAGCCGCCACCTTCACCGCCCGGCGCCGCTGATCGGGATCGAGCGTCTTCAGCTTGGCGTCCGACACCACGACCGCGGCCGCCCCCCCGTCGCAGTTGGCCGAGCACATCGGCCGGGTGTTGGGGTAGGCGATCATCACGTCGCCCATGATCTCCTCGAGGCTCATCGCCTTCGTGTAGGCGGCCAGCGGGTTCAACGTGGAGTGCGCGTGGTTCTTCTCGCTGATGCGGGCGAACAGCTCCAGCGGCACCCCGTCGTAGGCATGCTGGTTGAGGTACTGCATCCCCACCTGGGCGAACACGCCCGGCATCGTCTCGGTGCCAACGCGACCGTCCAACGCCGCCACCGCCCCTTGCCGACCCGACGGCGTCCACCGTTCGCTGTCGGCGGGGCGCGAGCCGCCCGACAGCAGACCAGCACCTGACAACTTCTCCGCTCCCACCGCAAGACCGACGTCGCACTCTCCGGCCTTCACCGCCATGATCGCTGTCCGCAACGCCGTCGCACCCGTGGCACAGGCGTTGGCGACGTTGTAGACGGGGATTCCGGTCTGGCCGATCTGCTTCTGAAGCTCCTGGCCGAACCCCGCCGAGCGGCTCATCAAGCTGCCCGCAGCCAGGATGCCGACATCGGCCATCGAGACGCCGCCGTCGGCCAGCGCCCCCCTGACGGCCTCCGAGGCCAGATCGATGGTGTCCAGCTCGGGTCGCTTGCCGAACCGGGTCATGTGGATGCCCAGGATCCAGATGTCGTCTGCTGCCATCAGCTTGCCTCCAACGGCTCGAATCCATAGCCGATGCACTCGGTGCCGTCGGCGTCGACCCCCACGACATGGGTGGCCAGTCGTAGCTTCATGCCCAACCGCACATGGTCGGGATCGGGCTCGGTGTTGATCACGTTCCCGCGCACCTGGGTGCCGCCACAGTCCACGACACCGGCGGCGAACGGCACCGGGATGCCCGGCGCGGCCATCGACACGATCGTGAACGTCTCCAGCTCGCCCTTTGTCGGCACTTCGACCTGCTCGAAGTCCACACCGAAGCACGACGCGCACCCGCTCCGTCGACCGAAGTAGCGGGCACCGCACTGCCGACATCGGTTCGCCACCAGATGCGGACGTTCACCCAACACCAAGTGATCCACCAGCGGGACCTGCTTTGCCTTTGCCATCACTCCGTCACCTCTCATCCATCGACCAGATCATCCCTCGATGCGACCGAGGAGGAAGTTAGCGGCCATCGTGGCCGGCGGGAACGAGCCGGTGACGCCCGACATGATGTAGCCCACGTCCGTGATCATCGTGATTCCGTTGATTGCGGCTGCCGCGTCGCTGCAGAGGAAGAGGAGCGGGTATGCCTGCTCGAGCGGCGTGGAGGCGACGATCCCGAGGTCCTCGCGATAGTCGGCGCCGAAGCCGAGCCACATCTCCTTGTTGGCGAGCGCCAGCGGCGTCTCGGTGGGCCCGGGGCAGATCGCGTTGATGCGGATGCCCCGCTTCATCATCGGGTGGGCCTGGCTGGCCACGTAGGCGCAGATGGCCTGCTTGGTCGACATGTAGTCGGCTTTGCCGTGCTCGATGACCCACTGGACGGCCTTGTCGAAGTCCTCGATGGCGAGCAGCTCGGCCAGCTCGTCGAGGTTGGCCTCCCACCCGAGCCCAGCGGCGGACGAGATGAAGGTGATCGCCGAGCCGGAGGGCAGCATGCCGTCGGCCAACATGCGGTTGATGAGGTGGCGGTGACCGATGAAGTTGATGCGCTCGATGCCGGGGGTGCCGTCGGCGACTCCGGCGCAAGCCAGCAGGGCATGGATAGGGCCGCCGCACTCGTCCACCGCGGCTTCGATGCTCTCGCGCTCCGCCAGGTTGACGTGGATCGACGTCACTCCGTCGAGGGTGACGTCGGCGTAGTCCATGACGACGACATCAGCACCCGCGTCGAGCGCCAGCTCCGCCGCCGCCGCACCCATGCCCGTGGCTCCACCGACCACCAGCACCCGCTTGCCCTCGAACCGGAACGCATCGAAGTTCGACACCCTGGTCTCCTTGTGCTTCGGACAGGCCCCGACGCTCACCGTTGGAGCGACCTGAACGCACACTAGCGAGTGTCCGACCGCGTCAACTAACACTAGAGTCATAGGCGACGGCCGCCGCGCGAAGGGGACTCGCAATGCCAGCCACACCCGAATTCAAGTACGTCGTGTACGAGCCAATCGACGACGGGAAGATCGTCAGGGTGATGCTCAACCGCCCTGAGGCCCGCAATGCGCAGAACCGCGGGCTGCTCGTCGATCTCAACGATGCGCTCCTCCACGCCGAGGCCGACGACGACGTACGAGTCGTGATCCTCGGTGGGATGGGTCCGATGTTCTCGTCCGGCCACGACATGGGTTCGAAGGCAGCCAGAGAGGAGTCGATGCCGGGGCCAGACCAGCACCCCACACGCCGCATCAACGGCGCGACGCGCACCGGGGCAGAGAGCCTGATGCTCCAGGAGTGGCACTACTACTTCGAGAACACCCGCCGGTGGCGCAACCTGCGCAAGATCTTGATCGGGCAGGCGCACGGCGATGTGTACGCAGCAGGCCTGATGCTGCTGTGGGCGTGCGACCTGATCGTCTGCGCGGACGACACCCGCTTCGCCGATGTGGTGGGCACGCGCCTTGGAATGTGCGGCGTCGAGTACTTCGCCCACCCCTGGGAGTTCGGGCCCCGCAAGGCCAAGGAGCTTCTGCTCACCGGTGATGCGCTCGATGCCGACGACGCCCACGCCCTCGGCATGGTGAGCAAGCTCTTCCCCGGCGACGAACTCGAGGACCGCACCATCGAGTTCGCGCGCCGCATCGCTCAGCTGCCCACGATGACGTCCCTGCTCATCAAGGAGGCAGTGAACCAGACTGTCGACAACATGGGCTTCTACAACGCCCTCAACGCCTGCTTCACGCTCCACGAGCTCAACCACTCCCACTGGGCTCAGGTGAACGACGACGGCTACCCCATCGCCCAGGAGGACTCGGGCATCCCCAACTGGAAGGAAGCGCCGCCCATCGTCCGGGCCGAGAAGGACAGCGTCCGCGCCGACGGCTAGCTGGGTGAACCGCACCGCCGTACGCGACCTGCTCGCTACCTTCGAGCTCGAGCCCGCTGGCCCGGGATGCTTCCGGGCCACCAACATGCCGTCGCCGCACGGTGTGGTGTTCGGTGGTCAGCTCATGGGCCAGGCCCTGCTCGCCGGCCGGGCGGGTCACGACCACATGCAGGTCAAGACGCTTCACGTGGTCTTCGCCCGCGGTGCCGCGCCCGACTCACCCCTAGATATCGATGTCGATCCGATCCATGCCGGCCGCACCTTCGCCAGCTCCACCGTCACGATCCGCCAGGGGGAACGGATCTGTGTCGGGGCCCAGGTGCTGCTCACCGCCGACGAGCCGGATCTGATCCGCCACTCCGAGCCGCCACCGCCCTGCTCGCCTCCCGACTCGGCGTCTGACGACGACCCCGAGACCTGGCAGATCCGTGTGGTCGGCGATGTCGATCTCACCGACCCCAACGCTGTCGGTCCCGCGGAGCTCGACGTGTGGACTCGCTTCGTGGGGGCTCCCGAGAATCAGGCGGTGCACCAGGCGCTGCTCGCCTTCGCTAGCGATGGGTTCCTGATCGGAACGGCCATGCGACCGCACGCGGGAGTGGGGCAGGCGCAGGCCCACAAGACGCTGTCGACGGGCGTGATCAGCCACACCATCACGTTCCACGAACCGATCGAGGCGGGTGGCTGGCTGCTGCTCTCCCACCGGAGCGGCTACGCCGGCCGAGGGCGCTCCTACGGATCGGCGAACGTGTTCTCGGGCAGTGGCCAGCTCGTGGCGTCGTTCGTGCAGGACGCCATGGTCCGCCCCCGTGACCCCCAGGGCGGCTCGAAGCTCTAGCCGCGCCCGCGTCGGCATCCCCTCGCCGAGACGATCGCCGCCCACCCCAGAGCCCTAGAGTTGCGACCGACCCGCGGCGACCAGACTGGTAGGACATCGTGCCCAACCTCGAGCTAACCACCCTCGACGTCAGCGTCTCCGATGGGGTGGCCAATGTGACGCTGAACCGGCCCGACGTGCACAACGCCTTCGATCCCACGATGACCACCGAGCTCGCCGCGGTGTGGACATCGTTAAAGACCGACGACGACGTACGGGCCGTCGTGCTCACGGGAGCTGGTGACAAGGCGTTCTGCACGGGCATCGACCGGACGAGCGTCACGGAGTTCGGGTTGGATCCGTTCACCTACGAAGATCCTGGCGGCCTTCTGGGCCCCAAGTCACAGGGGCTGTGGAAGCCCGTGGTGGCGGCGGTGAACGGCATGGCGTGCGGGGGCGCCTTCTACCTCCTCGGCGAAGCTGACGTGATCTTCGCGGCCGAGCACGCCACCTTCTTCGACCCCCACGTGACGTACGGGATGGTCGCGGCGTTCGAGCCGATCCTGCTGCTGCGCCGCATGCCCTTCGGCGAGGTGCTCCGGATGGCGCTGGCAGGGAGCCACGAGCGGATCAGCGCGACGACGGCACAGCAGCTGGGGCTGGTCAGCGAGGTCACCACGTCGCCGGACCTGCTCGGCGCAGCCCATGACCTGGCAGCGATCTTCGCCTCTCAGCCACCCGCAGCAGTGCAGGCGACGCTTCGAACCTTGTGGGCGGCGAAGGATCTGCCGGCCAGCCAGGCAACCGATCTCGGGAACCTCTTCCTCCAGCTCGGCACCTCGAAGGAGGCGTTGGAGGAAGGTCAAGCCGCGTTCAGCTCCGGTACCCGCGCCCAGCCCCGTACCCGGTGACACGGGTGTGAGCTGGCTCTGGGGCTGAGGCGAGCCGGCGCATCCAACACCAGCAGCCCAGACGACCGTTCGCATCTATCGAACGCGCGGCTCGATGCGCTGGCCGTGGAACGACCCCTGACCGCTCTCGATGTTCGCGTACTGCGTGCCCAGCGCGACGAGCGCAGAGACCTCGGCGAGGGCCTGACGGCGCCCCATCTCGTTCGCCATCCACAGCGCTCGCGCCGTCCCCTGCACCGCTTGCATAGGCGCGCTGGCGATGGCGCGCGCCACCCACATGGCGCGATCGAGCAGCTCGGCCGCGGGAACGATCTCTGATACGAGGCCGAGCTGATGAGCGCGCTCAGCCGACATCCGCTCGTGGGCGCCGAGCAGCGCGACTCGGAGCGCCTCACCGAGCGGCAGCTTCTGGAGGAGATGCACGGATTCGAAGCCGGCAACCATCCCGTAGGTGACGTGGGGGTCGAAGAAGGTGGCGTGCTCGGCCGCGATGATGATGTCGGCCTCACCGAGCAGGTAGAGCGCTCCCCCGCACGCCATCCCGTTGACCGCGGCCACCACGGGCTTCCAGAGATCGTTGGCCTTGGGATTCAGGTTGCGACCGGGGTCGTTGTACATGAACGGTGTTGCGGCGGAGACCTGGCCGCTGGCGTGAGCGCCCGTGGGACGTTCGAGCCACTCGTTGATCGCCTCGTCGCGGTCGATGCCCGTGCAGAACGACTTCTCACCGGCTCCGGTGAGCACGATTGCGCGGACGTCGTCGTTCTCTCGCAACGAGGTCCACACATGCCGGAGCTCATCCTGCATCGCGACGTTGAACGCGTTGTGGACCTCGGGGCGGTTCAGTGTCACCGTCGCCACACCCTCGCTCTCCTCGTAGAGCAATGTCTCGAAGCTGTCCACGTTCGTCTCCGTTCGCGATCGATCCTGTCGGCGCGGGCCAGCGGCGACAGTAGCGGCTCCCCGTCTGGTGCCCGAGTGAGTGCTAGCGGTTGCGCCCGGCGATCCCGCCTGTTACCCGTACTGGGCGCTGCGGTCATTCCGGTACGATCTCGGCGTGCTGGGACAACCGGTGAGATCGTCGCAACCATGAGCGACGACAACGTCGCCGTCGCATCACGCCCACGTGAGGTGGCGGCCCGCGTGGGGAAGGCGTCGCGGTATCCGGTCATCATCCTGATGCTGATCCAGGCCGACGATCAGATGGACCGGTTCCTCCTCTCGGCCCTGTTCCCCGCCATCAAAGACGAGTTCCGCCTCTCCGACACGCAGCTCGGTCTGCTGTCGTCGGCGTTCGTGATCGTGGCCACAGCCGCCGCCGTACCCTTCGGTGTCCTCGTCGACCGCTACATCCGTGTTCGCATCGCCGCCGTCGGCGAAGCGGTGAGGAGCGGCGCCATGATCCTCACCGGCCTGGCGGGGACCTACCCGCTCCTGTTCGCCACGCGAAGCCTGCTCGGTGCGGCCGAAGCCAGCTACAGCCCCGCCGCCTTCTCCCTGATCTCGGACTACTACCCCGTCCGCGAGCGAGGTCGGATGTTGGGCCTTTATCAGGTCGGGGCGATCCTCGGCTTCGTCGCGCTACC
Source organism: Acidimicrobiales bacterium (assembly GCA_036397895.1). Classification (GTDB taxonomy): domain Bacteria; phylum Actinomycetota; class Acidimicrobiia; order Acidimicrobiales; family DASWIA01; genus DASWIA01. Next base: position 43,045 of record DASWIA010000005.1, read on the forward strand.
CGTGGGCGCCTACATCGGCGAGACGTGGGGCTGGCGTGCGGCCTTCCACGTGCTGGCCATCCAGGGCTTTGTCCTCGCCATGATCGCATGGCGCCTTCCCGAACCCGAACGGGGCCGCCAGGACCGAGAGGCCGCGGGCCTCACCCACCACGTTGCCGGAACCGCGTCGGAGGTTGCGCTGCTGCCCCTGCGCCAAGCGTTCCTGTCGATCCTGCGTGTCCCATCGGTCCTCGTCTCCGTCGGGTCCACCGCGCTGTCCACGTTCTTCACCACCGGGCTCGGCATCTGGGCCGTCACCTTCCTGGTGCGGTTCCACGACATGACGCTGACGCAGGCGTCGCTCACCACCGGCCTCCTCGGCGTGGGAGCGATCATCGGGGCGCTGGCCGGAGGAGCGCTCGGCGACCGTCTCGTCTCGCGGGGAGTGGTCAACGGCCGGCTCTACGTCGCAGGTACGGCCCAGATCGTCGGCGTAGCGCTCCTCATGCCGGCGCTCGCCACCGACCACACCCCCACCATGATCGTGCTCTTCGGGCTCGGTGCGATCACTCTCACCATGCCCAACCCTCCGCTCTCGGCGGTGCAGGCCGATGTGATCCACCCCGATCTTCGAGGACGGTCCGTCTCCATCCGATCGATCCTCAACACTGCGAGCGCTGCGGCGTCACCGCTGCTCCTCGGCATCCTCAGCGACTCGATCGGCCTCCGCACCGCGTTCCTCATGGTGCTCCCCCTTTTCGGGCTGGGCGGGGTCGTCCTACTCTTGTTGGGACCACGCTTCCTCTCACGTGACATGGAAAACATGCAGCGCCAGCTCAGTGGCCACGACGACATCACCACCGCTCGTCCGGCGCGCGAGCACAGCAACGGTGCTGGTGGAGAGCAGGCCTATGGACGACATCGCAGCCCGTACCGCTCCCTGGCGGCGCTCGGCGCGGCGCTGGTCGTTGCCGGCTTCACCACGATCGCCGTGACGTGGGGCTGGGTGTCAGATCGGGTCGATCCCCTCGACCAGGTCACCTGGCTGATCGCCGCGGTCCTCGGGCTGGCGGCCGTGCTCGCCGGCGCCAGCCTGTTCGCGTGGGCGCGACGCTCGTCCACGGTCGACCGTACGGAGCGACTCGTGGAGCGTGTCGACCGGCTCGGTGCCGAGCTGCACCGCCGGGCCGGTAACGCAGAAGACCAGCACGATCACTGGGGCACCGAGTCAGGCGAGACCTACCACCGGCCTGAATGCGTGGTGCTCCAAGCCAAGCCCGGTGTCCACCCGGTCTCCCCCGCCACCATCGGAGCACGGGGCTTGCGGCCTTGTGTGCTCTGCGACCCATCTGAGCCCGTTTCGGGTGTGCCGCACACAACCAGGGGTCAGCGGTCGAGCGATGGGTGAGCCGATCGTGCGCGACCCCACGGGGGACGCCCCGACGACGTCGGCGGCGCGCCGGGTCAGCGCCACCGCAGCGTTCTTCGGGGTGTGCATCGCGGGGATCATCGTGGCCGTGCTCCTCGCCGCAGCCGAGGCAGGCCGCGAGCCCGACCTCGAGCTGTCCGACGTCGCCGAGGTCCAACAGGGCCTCCTCTCCGAGGTGTCGGTGGAGGTGACCAACAACAGCGACGATGAACGGTGTCCCCAGATCCACATCGCGGCGCGCGACCGCAGCGCTCGTGACCTGGCCGAGGCGCCCGCCGACCCCGCAACGGGTCAGGCCCGCCTGGCTCCGGGTGCCAGCGCCACCTACACCGCGTTGGTCGAGCTCACCGAGCAGGAGCGACGTGAAGAGCTCGACGAGTTCGACGCCTATGTCGCCGATGATCCGCCGTGCCGGTGACCAGGTATCGTCGCCAGGCGCGAGCGCGAACGTCGATCACGCTGAGGTGAACACCACCGGCAGCTGATTGGGCGACCGGAAGGTGACGCCGGTGATCTCCACATCGTCGGCGGAATCGGGGTCGAGACGAAGGTCGGGGAGCCGGTCGAGCAGCAGCTCCATGGCTGCCTTCATCTCGAGCCGAGCCAGATGGATCCCGAGGCAGCGGTGCCGTCCGAACGCGAAGGCCACGTGCTGCTTCGGCGGCCGGAAGATGTCGAACTCTTCGCTCGTCTCGCCGAACACGGACTCGTCACGGTTCGCGGAGCCGAGCCCCATCGTGACCGACGCCCCCGCAGGGATCGCCACGCCGTGGACCTCGGTGTCGCGCGTGCAGCCACGTCCGATCCCGGTGAGCGGGGCCTCCCACCGGATCGCTTCCTCGATGGCCTGCGGGATCAGCGAACGGTCGGCCTGGACCGCTTCGAGCTGGTCGGGGTTCGTGAAGAGCCCGTAGAGCAGGTTGCCCGTTGACCGATAGGTGGTCTCGGCCCCCGCCGGGGAGAGGAGCATCAGGAAGGGCAGGATCTCCTCGTCGGAGAGCGTGTGGCCGTCGATCTCAGCCGTCACCAGCTCGCTGATGAGATCCTCACCCGGGTCGCGCCGCCGGTACTGGATGATCTGGGTGAAGTACTCCTTGAGCACTCTCGACGCCTCGAGCCCGCGCTCGACGTCGGCGCCGATCATGATCTCCTCGATCGCACGACGCCGGAACCAGTCCCAGTGCTCGAGGGGAACTCCCAATAGCCCGGCGATGACCTTCACCGGATAGGCGATGGTGAACTCCTCGGTGAGGTTGGCGTGGCCTCGATCCGCGAACGAGTCGATCTGGTTGGAGATGATCTCGCGGATGAGCTTCGACTCCCACCGCTCGATCACCTTGGCCCTGAACGCCTCGGCCACCAGGTTGCGGTGCTGGGTGTGCTCGGGTGGATCCATCTCCAAGATGCTGTGCCCAAAGACCAGCCCCATCGACTCGGCGTAGGCGGTGGACGTGAACGTCTCCCAGTCGCGCAGCGCATCCAGCACCGCGGCGTGGCTGTAGAGGCCGATCATCACGTTGTCGTCGGGATCGCCCTCCCGCCAGGCCCGTGGTCCCTCGGTGTGATCCAGCGGGTTCGGCGACACGATGCGCACGACGCCGCCCATGGCCCGGAAGCGGCGGAACTCGGGATAGGGATCGGGTGCCCGTGAGCCGGTCAGCTCGTCCTGAGCGGCATAGGCATCGAACTCGGGATCGTCGTCGAGCCACGTCGGCGGCAGCTCGATCGCGCTGGCATCGGTTCCGGCCACCATGGGTTCCCCCCTCGGTCTCTCCGTCCGCCGGTCGCAGCAGATCGGATCTGACACTCGTGTCACCCACCATCGTTCCGGCAGGGGACCGCTGTGTCAACCGTCCGGACGCGTCGGCAGTGCGGCGGTGCAACACGCCACCTTCGGGGCGAACGCGACACGCTCAGCGGACGAGGTATCGTTCTGACAGGCACGTCACATGAGGATGCCGGAAGGGGGGTCACCGGTGCGGTCTGTCGCGTTGGCAGTGTTGCTCGCCATGGTGGCTGTGGCTTGCGGAACGCGCGCCAGCGATGAGGCGTTTCGCCAGGTCCTCGAGGCGGGTCGCATCCCTGGTGACTCCACCACCGCCGGCTTGGTGCTCACTCCCGAGGGCGCGGCCGAGACACGTGCCGGCGCCCTCGACGTGTCGGTGACGGCGGGCGACGTCGCCGACCTCGCGAGTGGTGCCGACCCGGGTGGCGGGCTCGCCGAGTCCGGCGACGACGGTTCGAGCGACGGTGACGCCTCGCCCGGCGACGGGGGCAGCAACGCAGGTGGCAAGGCCAACTTCGCATCCGACGTCGGGGTGACCGCCGACACCATCAAGGTGGGCAGCGTCGTGTCGGTGAACGGGCCCCTCGGCCCCCGCCAGTTCTCACCGACCTTTTGGGGGATGAACGCCTACGTGGAGTGGCTGAACGCGCAGGGCGGCGTGAACGGTCGGCGCATCGAGCTCGTCACCTGCGATGACCGCGAGCTGGAGGAAGAGAACCGCGGCTGCGCCGAGGAGCTGGTGGAAGACGAGGGGATCTTCGCGTTCCTCGGCAACAACACGCGGGTCTGGGACACCGGTGCTGCCAAGTTCGCCGACGACCACGGCGTCCCGGTGGTCGGCGGCTACACGATCGGTCTCTCCTACACGTACTTCCCGACGATCTTCAACATGGAGGTCACCGCCAACTCCGGCTATCCCCGCGACTACGAGGTGGGCCAGGACGGCTTCACCTTCGCGACCAACCGGGCGTGCGTCTTCTGGTCGAACCAGGGCGTGGAGCGAGCGGCGAGCATCTTCTACTCGATCCCCATCTCCAAAGAGGCAGGGCTGAACCAGAAGGCGTGCCTGGAGAACCAGGGCATCGACGTCACCACCTACGAGATCAATCCGGCGGTGCCCAACTGGGATGCCGTCGCCGCCGACATGGAGCAGCGCGGCATCCAAGCCGCGTTCGACTTCGTCGACATCGTCGCCAACCAGAACCTGTGCCGCGCGCTCGATCGCCGTGACCATCTCCTCGACTACAAGGTCTCCACCATCGCCGTGCAGGCGCGCTGGGTGAAGGACGATTTCTCCAGCCCGTGCCGCGAGAGCATCTACATCCAAGCCACCACGGAACCGTTCATGACCGACCACCCCGAGACCCGACGCTTCCGCGAGGTCATGACCAAGCTGTACCAGGGCCGCTTCGACGACGAGCTGCACCAGTGGTCCTTCGACGCCTGGCTCGGCGGGATCATGTTCCGTGAGGCCGTCGAGTCCATGGGCGCCAACGTCACTCGCCAGGGCCTGATGGATTGGTACAACGCGCTCGACCGCTACGACTGCCACGGCTTGTGCGAGCCGAAGGACTACACCGTGGACCTGCGCAGCGATGGTCAGGCCTACGAGACGTGTGTGAGCTTCGTCCGCTGGGACGAGGCGTCCAGTGAGTTCGTGAACTGGAAGACGGCCGACGATGCCGGGAACTGCTTCACCGCCAACTGGCTGGCCCAGGCCGCGAGCTACAGCCCCTGATCGGCTGTACCACGAGGACCGCTCACCCTGCGGGTGAGAGGTAGCGGTGTCCGTGGCTGCGGATCTCTGCGGGATCGCCGGCCACCAAGACACGGCCCTTGGCCATCACGTAGCAGACATCGGCCAACCGGAGGGCGTGGGAGAGGAACTGCTCGACCACCAGGATCGTCATGCCTTCGTCTCGTAGCGTGGCGATGGTCTCGAACAGATTGGCCACGATGATCGGCGCCAAGCCCATCGAGATCTCGTCGAGGAGCAGGAGCCGGGCGTCGGACAGGAAGGCTCGGGCGACGGCCAGCATCTGCTGCTCACCACCGGACAGCGTTCCCGCTCGCTGCTGGCGTCGCTGAGCGAGCACCGAGAACCGATCGAGCACGTCGTCGAGGCGGGCGCGTCGCTCGCGGCCCCCGCGACCGGGGACGCGCACGGCGACATCGAGGTTGTCGGCAACCGAGAGGTTCGGGAACACACCTCGGCCTTCGGGAACGAGCGTGATGCCGCGGCGCGCGATCTCGTGGGTGCTCCGGCCCGAGATCACGTGACCCTCGAACCGAACCTCGCCCCGCGTCGCGGGGAGCGTGCCCGAGATCACGCGCAGCGCCGTGGTCTTCCCCACTCCGTTGGGTCCGAGCAGGGCCACCACCGAGCCCTGGGGAACAGTGAGCCTCAGCTCGTTCAGCACCTGCACCCGGCCGTAGCCGGCGCAGACCCGGTCAACCTCGAGCAGCGGCTGCATCGGCCTCCTCCTCTGCTCCGCCCAGGTACGCGGCGCGCACCGACTCGTCGTGGACGATCCGATCGGGCGGGCCGTCAGCGATCACCTTCCCGAAGTCCAGCACGTAGATGTGGTCCGACACGCGGAGCACGAAGTCCATGTCGTGTTCGACGAGCAGCACCGTCGTCCCCGATGCCACGATGCCCTCGAGCACCCGAGCGAGCTGGTGGGTCTCGTCGACATCAAGACCGCTGGCCGGCTCGTCGAGCAGGAGCACCCGAGGCTGGGTGCAAAGCGCACGTCCCAGCTCGACGAGCCGGAGCGTGCCCGTGGACAGCTCCCCTGCGGGAGCCCTGGCCACGTCACCGAGGCCGAGCGCGTCGATGACCTCATCGACGGCTCTATCGATGTCGGGCTCGTCGCGGTCGCGCAGGCGAACGATGTCACGCCACACACGCCCCGGGGTGGCCACCTCCGCGGCCACGCGCAGGTTGTCACGGACACTCATGCCGGCGAAGACCTCCAACCGTTGAAATGTCCGTCCCAGGCCGGCCCGCGCCCGAGCGTCGCTCGGCACCGACGTGATGTCACGCCCATCGAGCTCGACGCGGCCAGTGTCTGGGCGGAGCAGGCCGGTGATGCAGTTGAACAACGTCGTCTTCCCCGCCCCATTCGGGCCGATCAGGGCTGTAAGCGAACCCGCCCGGACGTCCATGGTGACGTTGTGGAGTGCCAGCAGCCCGTCGAACCGCTTGGTCAGGTTCCCGATCGCGAGCGCCGTGCTCATGGTGCCCTGCCCGCGCTGGCCGATCGAGTGGGCCGCGGGGTGGACGGAGCCTGGTGTCCATCACCGTCTACATCGGCGAGGAGACGCCGGGCTAGCGGCGAGGGCTCCACCGGGCCCGTGGGTTCCAACCTGTTGGTCGTCTGGCTCGGCTCGGCTGGCACGGCGGCATCCGCGACGCGGTCGGCGACGGCAAGCCAGTCGCGCATCACCAGACGCTGCGCCAGGCCCACGAGGCCACCGGGGAGGCGGCCCATCAACACGGCAGCGACACCGACGACGAGGAGCACTGCGCCCTCGTTCCCGAGGAAGGTCCCCAACAGCGTGAAGATGAAGGCGCCCAGCAGGGCCCCATAGATCGAGGTCACGCCGGCTACGACCACGACGGCGAACCAGAACAGACCGTTGAGGGTGAGGAAGCTCAGGCCGTCGAACGTGCCCGCCCGTTGCGTGATCAGCGAGCCGCCGATGCCGGCCAAGAACGCGCTCGCCGAGAACACGAACAGCTTGTAGCGGCGCAGGTTGATGCCGATGGCGGTGGTGGCGGTGTCGGAGTCGCGCATGGCGGACAGGATTCGCCCCAGGCGACCGCTTCGGAGCCGGTGGGTGAGGAAGATGGCTCCCGCGAGCAGGAGGAGCTCGAAGAAGTAGAAGGATCGGTTGGTATCGAGGTCGAGCCCGAAGAGCACTGGTGACTCGACCTGGGTCGTTGCCGACTGGCCCACGAAGAAGAAGTTCTGGAAGACGAAGCGCTCCATGACGAGCCCGATGGCGAGCGTCGTGAGAGCGAGGAACAACCCGCGCCGGCGCAGCGCCGGATAGCCCGCTGCCAGCCCGAGGGGGATGCAGCTCAGCGCGGCGATCAGCATGGCCACCACAACCGGCATGTCGGGCAGACCGAGGAACGTGCCGTTCACCAGGCGTGCCGTGGCGAAGCCGCCGAACCCCGCGAACGCGGCCTGCCCCAGGGTGATGTGCCCCGCGAACCCTGTCACGGCGACGATCGAGAGGAATACGATCGCCAGCGCGAGCATCTGATGCGCCTCGTTGAATGTCCTGCCACCGATCGTGAATGGGAGCAGGACGAGGGCGACGCCGATCACACCGTTGATGATCCAGCGGGCACGCGGCGAACCGGGGCGCGTCCCGTTGGCGTGCGCGAGGAAGCCAACTTCCGAATCACTCGACCCGCCCAACGACGAGAAGGCGAGCAGCGCGCCGAAGAGCAAGAACACCGACACGTACGGCAGGATCGGATCGAGGAAGGCACCGACATCTTCGGCGAGCGCGGGCGACAGCCCCAACGCCTCGCTCATCCGAGCGAACTCGATGCGAACCGAGTAAGCGTTCAACAGCCCGAGCGCAAGACCACCGCCGACCGCGAGCGGGATGCTCACGAGGCGAGCCACCACTGCCACCGCGAACGTCTCGATGACCAGCAGCGTGAGCCGAACCGGATCGAGACCGAACGTCGTGGGGGCCAGCAGCACGCCGGTGAGCCCTGCGAGGCCGGCACCGACTGCCCACGACAACGCTGAGATCCGATTGGCGTTCACGCCCGTGAGCTCCGCGAGCTCGCGCCGGTCGACGACGGCACGGATGCGGGTGCCGAGCGGCGTGTAGCGGAACAGGGCAACGAGCAGCACGGTGAGGACCAGGCTGGTCACGATGATCAAGAGCTGGTCAGACCCGATCACCACCCCGTCACCGAGAAACCCGATGCGTACGGGCTCGTCGGGGAAGAGCCGCGTCGGGTTGGTACGGGTCTGGGAGGTCCAAATGAAGGTGGCGGCGCCGATCAGCAGCACGAGCACGCCCACCGTGGTCACGAGCTTGTCAGCCGTCGACGCTCCGCGTACCTCGAGCGAACGGAACACGTAGCGCTCGAGCAGCACTCCGATCCCCGGACCCACCACGAAGAGCGTGAAGGGCGCGGCAAGGGCCACGGGCCAACCCCACTGCACATCGGTCTGCCACAGCACGTAGGCCACGAACATGGCGATGGCACCGTGAGAGAGGTTGAAGATCCCGGTAGCCCGGTAGGTGACGACGAGCCCGATCCCAGAGAGCGCGAATATCCCGCCCAGAGCGATCCCGGCCACGGTGAGCGACATGAACAGGTCGTGGCCGATGTCGCGACGGAAGGCGAGGACTCCAGCCAACACCACGATCCCGCTGAGTGCGAGCACTGCTCGGTGCCGGTCGGCCGCCTGCAGCCTCCTCGTCGCCACCGCGACCACACCGACGGAGGCCGTAAGGAGGTACAACAACACCGGGCCGGACAGCGCGCCGGCCTGGTAGACGGCGAGACCAACGGTCGCCACGGCGATCGCAGCGATGCCGGTGGTCGTCTCCGCACTGCGGCGACGTAGGGCCAGCGTCAGGCCGGCCACGTCGACCTCGAGCTCATCTCCTTTGGCCCCCGAGCGACGCACTCAGCGAGCGCGCTCGGCGACGCGGGGACGGCACACCTGGCACGGACGCAGGTCGCGGTCGACTGCCTCCTCAAGCGTCATCGTCGACACCGTCGCTCGGTCCCGGACCAGACCGCACTCGGGCTGGTGGAAGCTCTGTCCGCTCTCCGAGACCACGACCGTGATCACGTCGGATGACGTTGCGGCGAACGTGCTGGCACGAGCTGAGCCAGATCCGTTGGACACCCCGGACTCGTCACGGGCGACCACGAGCAACGCGCAGAGATCATCGATTGCCCGCTCGAGCCGATCCAGGCGCTCGTCGTGACGACGGAAGTCACTCGTGTCCAGCAGCTTGGCGCCGAAGAACACCAAGGCGACGCCGCCGAACCCCCCCGACACGAGATACGGGAGCTGCTTGGCCACGAGCACCTCCCGTGAGACACCCACCCAACCGAACAGCAGAACGAAGCCCCCGATGCCGGCGAACACCCAACCGAGAACTGGACGGATGGCGTCGGCGACCCAAGCCCACAGCTCGGCTCGGCTCGGTCGCGGCGTTGCCGCGTCGCCAGAGTGTCCGGCGTGGGCCTCTGGCGGCCCTGGTGCTCCCCCGTTCATCGGTCCCCCTCTCGATCTCTGGTCAGGTCGACGCTGCTCGGCGCAGCCGGGTCAAGGCGAACAACACCCCGGTCACGAGCAGGGCAATGCCATACAACGAGGTCACCCGGTCAGCCGACGCCTCGCTGAACAGGAACGAGTCGACGACATCGGCGGGGGTCGATCGTGCGGTCGGCAACGGTGCATCGGTGGTCGGCGCGGCACTCGGTGACTCGGGCAACGCGGTGGACAAGCGACTCGCAGGGCTCGAGGCGGCCGGCGGGACGCCGACCGGCGACGATGACAGCAGCGACCTGGATCCGAGCCCAGCATCCGCGGTGGGCAGCGGGTCGTCGAGCAGGCTGCCGTCAAACAAGCCAACCAGGTCGCCAAAGTCGAACGAGACACCGCCAGCCGACGTGCGGGCGAACACGTTGCCGATGGTTATGGTGCCGAAGTAGTTGCGGAACACCACGTTGGGGCCCGGGGGCACGGTCTTGGGGAGGTCGTCGGGGAACGGGCTGAACACGGCGTCAGCCACCGTGAGCACGACCTGGTCGCCCGGGAGCGGCGACCCGGTGGGCGACACCAGCTCGAAGGTGACCGTGATCAACAGGCCAGCGCCCTGTGCCGTGGCCGCGTCCTCCACGGTCTCGTGTCCGCCGACGAGGCTGATCTGCACGTCCTGGCCGAGCGCGGCCAAGAACTCCGACGCTTGGCGGGCCGCGGGCCCGGCGGCACCCAGGATCGCTCCGTCATCTCCCTCGCCGGCGAGGGAGATCCCGTCTTCGTCTATCACCGCGGGAACGCCTGCCACCGTCACCTCGCCCAGGGTGACCTTGGTCTGGGCGTCGATGGGACCGTCGGCGTTCGAGCGTGCGATGGCGACGGTCTCGACGGACTTGATGACGATCTCGTTGAGGATCCGCACGTCCGAGGCGAGCGTCTCGGCTCGTGCCGTGAGGATGCCGTCGTCCCACTCCTGGTGCGAGAGCGTCTCGATGCTGCCGACGTCGACGAAGCTGGCTCCTTGGGACTCGATGTCGACATAGGTGGCGGCGGCCTCGACGAAGTCACGGCCCGCGTGGGCACGGGCGATCCCCCCGGGCAGCCCGGCGTCGGGCTGGTCAGGGTGCTTGGCGTCGGCAGCCACGGGATAGGGCGGCGCCTCCGTGCCTATCAGGAACGGGAGCAGCAGGTTGGGGAAGCCCGTGGCGAAGCCGCCCGGCCACAGAGGTGCCGCTCGTGCTCGTGCCTGTGTTGGCGACCACTCGGTGAACCCCTCGGGCACGGACACGTTCACGATGTCTGAGACGGGAAGGAACGGCTCGGGATCGAACGCCACCTGCACGCCGGCGACACCGGTGGCGCCCGTCCACACCGACGGGCGAGTGGCATCGGGATCGCCAACGGCATCGGCTGTGCCAACACGGGTCGAAAGGACGCCTCCCATGGCGAGGGCCATGACGACGGTGACGACTCCGAAGCGATGCTGGATGCGATTCATGAAGACCTCATCCACTTGATACGACGCGGAGGGGTCGACGTCCTGCTCGCACCAGCGCCATGTGCCTACCCCCCTGCGGAACACACGATCCTCGACAGGCTGCGACCACGTACGACGATCGCCGAGAACATCACCTAACAGTCGTGTCACTCTAGCTTGTCCCGGGGCTAGTGTCTGACGCGGACGTCAAGAGCTCGGGGGTGTGCCGTCGCACCACACGACTACACGAGCCAGTCGCGCGTGCTGGAGCGGTTTCCTACGCTGCGCGCCCTGGGGTTCGCCGACTACCGGCGCATCTGGTTGGCCTTCCTCATCAGCCAGACCGGGCAGTGGATGCAGATCACCGCTAGGGCCGTGCTGGTCTTCGACATCACCGGGTCAGCCTCAGCGCTCGGGCTCATCTACCTGGCGTCGTACTCGCCTCAGCTCCTCTTCGCCCTCGTCGGCGGAGTGCTGGCCGACCGGTTCGACCGGCGTCATCTCGTCATCGTCAGCGCAACAGGCCAAGCGGCACTCGCAGTGCTGTTGGGCGTGCTGGCGGCCACCGGCACGGCGACGCTCACCAACCTCATGGTCATCAGCTTCGTGGTGGGCGTCCTCCAAGCCACGATGGGGCCGGCACAGATGGCACTGCTGCCGTCATTGGTGCCCAAGGAGGAGCTGCACAGCGCGGTGTCGCTCCAGAGCACCGCGGTGAGCGTCACCCGGATCCTCGGCCCGCTCGCGGCTGGGGCGATCATCCCCATCTGGGGGGTCGACATCGCCTTCTACGTCAACGCCATCACGTTCCTCGGCCCGATCCAGGCGTGGTATCGCACGGAGATCACCCACGCCTCCGATGAGGCCACACGCCAGCCGGTGCGGGCGGCGATCGATGGGATCCGCTACGTCCGCCGCACCTCCACCCTTGCGGTGCCACTCGTGATGATGGCCTTCATCAGTGCCGTCGGCCTCGTGTACCAGCCGCTCGGAGTCGTCTACGCCACCGATGTCCTTGCCGGAGGGGCAAAGGATCTGGGATCCAGCTATTACGGGATCATCCAGGCGGCGATCGGCCTCGGCTCCATCGTGGGTGTGCTCTCGCTGGCCGGGCTCGGTCGCCGCCGCCCGGCGGGGGTGGCCTTCGGCACCGCGCTGGCGTTCGGTTGTGCGCTAGCCGCGTTGGGTGCGTCCGGCCATGTGGTGTTCGCCGTCGCCATCTCGTTCATGATCGGTGTCACGCACTTCGCCAACGCCACCTTGCTCCAGACGCTCGTCCAGCACGCGTCGTCGGATGCGATGCGGGGGCGGGTCATGGCCATCTTCCTCCTCGCGTTCGTCGGGTTGTTCCCGTTCACGAGCCTCGTCTTCGGCTGGCTGGCCGATCTCACGAGTGTGCGAGCCACGTTCGGCATCGCAGGCGCAGCGATCGTGATCTTCTCCCTTGCGCTCCTCCGGTGGCGCGAGCACTTCCGCATCGACGGTGACAGTCAAGAGGAACCGGTGGCGGAGATGCCCGCGACCGCACCCGCGGCATCCCCCGCGACACCGTGATCGGCGCAGCCGGAGATGCGATGCCCGCGCACCTGGGCACCGCCGCTGACACCGGCGTTAGATCCGCGCTAGAAAGGGGTCCCACGGCTGACGGAGGGGAGGCGCCATGGGCGATCGTCACATGCTCATCGGAGGCAAGCTCGTAGAGAGCAAAGCGGGCGGAACGTTCGACAACATCAACCCGGCCAACGAAGAGGTGCTCGGTCCGGTCACCAACGCCACTGCTGCGGACATGGCCGAGGCCATCCACGCCGCGCGGGACGCGTTCGACACGACGGGGTGGGCCACCGATCACGCGTTTCGCAACGAGTGCCTGCACCAGCTGAAGGCCGCGCTCGAATCCGAGCAGGAGGACCTCCGCCACGAGCTCGTGGCAGAGGTCGGATGCCCCGTGCTCACCACCTACGGGCCCCAGCTCGATGCCCCGTTGCGCGAGGCGCTCACCTGGCCGGCCGACATGATCGATCAGTTTGAGTGGACACGACACCTCCCAGCGAAGGACGCCTTCGGCATGGGCCAAGAGTCCGCGCGTGAGATCTGGAAGGAGCCCGTCGGTGTCGTAGGGGTCATCGTGCCCTGGAACTTCCCGGTCGAGATCACGCTGAACAAGCTCGGCCCGATCCTGGCCATGGGCAACACCTGCATCGTCAAGCCGGCTCCCGACACACCCTTCAACGCGACCCGCCTGGCCCGCCTCATCGTCGACAAGACCGACATCCCTGCGGGTGTGGTGAACATCGTCGTTTCCGACGATCATCTGCTCGGAGAGGTGCTCAGCACGTCCCGCGACGTCGACATGGTTGCGTTCACCGGCTCCACCGCCACCGGCCGGCGGGTGATGAGCGCGGCGTCGGCCACGCTCAAGCCGGTCTTCTTGGAGCTCGGGGGCAAGTCGGTGAACCTCATCCTCGACGACGCCGACGTACCTGCCGTGGCGGCCGGCTCCGCTGGCATGTGCATGCACGCCGGGCAGGGCTGCGCCATGCCCACCCGCCTGCTCGTCCCCCGCTCGCGCTACGACGAAGCCGTCGAAGCCGCGAAGGCGGCCTTCGAGAAGGTCCGCTACGGCGATCCCACCGACATGTCCAACCTCCAGGGGCCGGTGATCTCGAAGAAGCAGCACGACCGGGTCCTCGACTACATCAACACCGGGGTTCAGGAGGGCGCACGGCTCGTCACCGGCGGCGGCGTGCCACCGCACCTCGAGAAGGGGTTCTTCATCGAGCCCACGCTCTTCGTCGACGTCGACAACTCGATGACGATCGCCCGCGAGGAGATCTTCGGGCCGGTGCTCTGCGTCATCGGCTACGAGGACGACGACGACGCCGTCCGCATCGCCAACGACAGCGACTACGGGCTCTCGGGCACCATCACCTCCGGCGACCTCGACCACGCGAAGCGGGTGGCCCACCGAATCCGCACGGGCACGCTCGGCCTGAACGGGGGTGTGTGGTACGGCGCCGACGCACCGTTCGGTGGCTACAAGCAATCGGGCATCGGGCGTCAGTGCGGCATCGAGGGCCTGGAGATCTTCACCGAGACCAAGACGGTGGGCTGGCCTGCCTGACGTCACCGGCCGCGGGCCGATCCGTGTCGAAGGAGTGCTCTATGTCAGGACCATTGGACGGCGTCCGAGTGATCGAGGTCGCGAGCTGGATGTTCGTGCCTTCCGCCGGTGCAGTGCTCGTCGACTGGGGTGCCGAGGTGATCAAGATCGAGCATCCCGTCTCCGGCGATCCGCAGCGGGGGTTGATCAGCTCGGGTCTCGTCCCTGGTGGTCCCGGCGGGGTCAACTTCATGATGGAGCAGCCAAACCGCGGCAAGCACTCCGTCGCGCTCGACATCTCCCAACCCGCCGCCCACGACGCCCTCATGAAGCTCGTCGAGACCGCTGACGTGTTCCTCACCAGCTACCTCCCCCAGGTCCGACGCAAGCTGTCCATCGATGTCGACGACATCCGAGCCCGCAACCCCGACATCGTGTTCGCTCGAGGTTCGGGCCAGGGTCCGAAGGGACCCGATGCCGAGAAGGGCGGCTACGACGGAGCGTCGTACTGGGCTCGGGGCGGCGTGGGGTCGGTCATGCCCGAGCGGCCTGATGGCTGGCCCACTGGCCAGCCATCGCCCGCCTTCGGGGACGTGGTGGCAGGCTTGAGCACCGCCGGCGCCATTGCCGCCGCGCTGCTCAAGCGTGAGCGGACGGGTGAGACCAGCGTGGTCGACGTGTCGCTGCTGGGAACGGCGATGTGGCAGATCTCACCCTTGGTCGTGGCTTCGAAGCTGTTCGGCCTGTCGAAGTTGCCCGCCGGTGACCGAACCTCGTCTCCCAATCCAGGTGTTGGCGTCTACAAGACGGGCGACGACCGCTTCATCAGCCTCATCCTGCTCCAGTCCGACAAGCACTGGCCCGGACTCGTGGAGCGGCTGGGCGTGCCCGACCTGGCCACCGACGAGCGCTTCGCCACGTCGGCCGCCCGGGCCGAGAACAACACCGAGTGCATCGCACGCCTCGACGAGGCGTTCGGCTCCCAGCCGCTCGACCACTGGAGGAAGGTGCTGGCCGACTTCGAGGGCGTGTGGACGCCGTTCCAGACCCTCGACGAGCTCTACGACGATCCCCAGGCGATCGCCAACGGCTACCTGCCCACCATGACTGCTGGGAACGGCAGCGAGGTCCAGCTCGTCGCCAGCCCGGCACAGTTCGACGAGTCCGCTGTGGCCGTCACCCGTTGCCCCGAGCACGGCGAGCACACTGAGACCACGCTGGTCGACCTCGGCTACACGTGGGAGCAGCTGGCGGAGATGAAGGAGTCGGGCGCCATCCTCTGAGGGGCCGGGCTCACCCCTGCGCGTGTCGTGACTCGCGGGGAAGCCCGAGCACTCGCTCGCCGAGGATGTTCTTGTTCACCTCGGTGGTGCCGCCGGCGATGGTGAGCGAGCACGAGCTGAGGAGTCTCGACGACCAGGGCGCGTCGAGGGCCTCGACGCCGAGCACATCCGCCGCCGTCCGGGCGAGTGACTGGGCGGTGAGCGACCACGCCAGCTTGATGACGCTGCCCTCGGGTCCGGGGGCGCGGCCGCTGAGCATCGCCCCGAGTGCACGCTTGGCGAGGAACTCCAGGTTCCGGACATCGATGTAGCGGGCCATCAGCTGGTCTCGGGTCAGCGCGGACGGGACCGGGCGGGCGCCGGTGCTCCCATCGCTGGCTGAAGCGACCAGGTCGTCGAGCTCCTTGCGCAGGTTGAGATACAGGGTGGCGACGCCCGCTCGCTCGTGGCTCAGGGTCTTGGTGGCCACGCTCCAGCCGTCGTTGGCTGCTCCGAGGAGCGACGAGACGGGAACTCGGGCCTCGGTGAAGAACAGCTCGCTGAAGCTCGTGTCGCCGGCCATCGTGACGATGGGTCGGGCCTCGATACCTGGCGTCCGCATGTCGACGAGCAGCGCGCTGATGCCCTTGTGCTTGGGCGCGTCGGGATCGGTCCGTACGTAGAGCTGGCACCAATCGGCTCGGTCGCCCATGGAGTTCCACGTCTTCTGCCCGTTGACGACGTAGTGGTCTCCGTCCTGCGCGGCTCGGCAGCGTAGCGAGGCGAGGTCGGAGCCGGCCTCGGGCTCTGACATGCCCTGGCTCCAGATCTCGTCGCCACGCAGCATCGGCCGGAGAAAGCGATCCTTCTGCTCGGCGGTGCCGAAGGACATGATGGATGGTGCGATGTTGGCCACGCCGATCGCGTTGACCGGACCTGGTGCTCCCGCACGCGCCATCTCTTCGGCGCACACGAGCTGCTCGCGGATGGGTGCCTCGCGGCCGCCGAACTCCTCAGGCCATGACACCGCTGCGTAGCCGGCATCGAACAGGATCGCGTTCCACTGCCGGTGGGCGTCGAACGCCTCGTCGGACGGCCCCCTGAGCGCTCGACGCAGCTCGCTGGTGAAGCTGGACGCCAGCCAGGAGCGGAGCTCGTGGCGTAGCTGCTCAGCAGACTGCGCGGTCACGCCCGTGGGAGACCGAGCACACGCTCGGCGATGATGTTGCGCTGGATCTCCGACGATCCGGCCGAGATCGTGCCGCCGAACGAACCGAAGTAGCGCTCGAGCCAGGAACCCTCACCCCGTCCCGTGCGGTCGGTGGAGTCGCCGAGATCGGGCGCACGGTCGCCGGTCAGCTCAGCCGCGACGAGGCTCAGCTCGCGCTGGGACTCGGTGCAGAAGGCCTTCATGAGCGCCTGCTCGGGCGCCGATCCCCCGCGCACGAGCTTGGCGAAGCCGCGGTAGCCGAGACACCGAGCTGCTTGAGAGTCGATGTAGGAGCTGACGATGCGATCCACGACCACTCCCCGTTCGTGCGGCGACAACCGAGCGAGCGCGTCGGGGGCCTCGCCGAGCAGCCGACTGACGTTCTCCTCGAGTCCCATCACGCTGCTGAGCCACACCATGCCCCGCTCGTGGGCGAGCGAACCTCCCGCCATCGCCCAGCCGTTGTTCACCTCACCCACGAGGTTGTCGATGGGCACCCTCACGTCATCGAAGAAGACCTCGTTCAGGTCGGGCCGATCGGGATGCACGATCTCGGCGAGCGGCCGCACCGTGATCCCCTCCCTCTGCATGTCGACCAGCACCACGCTGATCCCCTTGTGCTTGGGTGCGTTGGGATCGGTGCGGCAGAACAGGAAGCAGAAGTCGGCGTAGTTGGCGCCCGATGTCCACACCTTCTGGCCGTTGATCACCAGCTCGTCGCCGTCGATGACGGCGCGTGTGCTCAGCGACGCCAGATCGCTGCCTGCTCCTGGCTCGCTCATACCCAGGCAGGCCGACCGCTCGCCGAGCAGGATCGGCATCGCGTACTCGCGGATCTGGCGCTCGTCGCCGTAGTCGAACAGCGAGGGCGCCACGATGCCGAGGCCCTGAGGGTTCGTGGTGCGGGGGACCCGAGCTTTGGTCATCTCCTCGAGGTAGACGAGCGTCTCGACAGGGCCCGCGTTGCGGCCACCCCGCTCGGGTGGCCAGCCCGGCACCAGCCATCCAGCGTCGAACATCCGCCGCGTCCACCGCCGTGCCCACTCCGGGATGTCTGCCGAGGAGCGGGGCGGATCAACAGCAATCTCCTCATCGGTGGGCCGGTTCTCCTCGAGCCACGACACGAACTCGCGGCGGAACTGATCCACCTCGGGACCGAAGCTCAACTTCACGCGCTCACCTCCAGGAGGCCGTGCTGCTCGGCGAGACGCCCCCGGTGCCAGGCGGCGCTGCCGAAGAGCGGATCACCGCACTTGGCTCGTTTGAGCAGGAAGTGGAGGTCGTTCTCCCACGTGAACCCGATTCCGCCGTGGAGCTGGAGCCCGTCCTGGGCCATGAGCCGCTGGCAGTCTCCGACCGCAGCCTTGGCCAGCGACACCGCCTCGGATCGGCGGGGGTCGTCCTCGGCGATGGTCAGCGCGGCGAAGTAGCAGAGCGATGTAGCCCGCTCGAGGGAGAGGTACAGATCGGCGAAGCGGTGCTTCAGGGCCTGGAACGATCCGATGGGCCGCCCGTACTGCTCGCGGACCTTGGCGTAGTCGAGGGTGGACTCGAAGATCGACCGGCACGTGCCCACGGTGGAGAGCGCCACCGCCGCAGTGGCCTCCTCCAGCACGACGGCCAACGCTGCGGGCACGTGCTCGGCTCCGGGAGCAGCGAGCACCCGCTCCTCGGGCACCTCGACGTCGTCGAGACGTACGTCGACCAGCGGGAGGGTCGGATCGATCACGCGGCGAGACGTCGTCTCCACAGACGCCCAGGGAATGACGAACGCCCCGAGTCCATCGAGACCGTGGGTTCCCTCGGCACGGGCGACGACGACGAGCTCGTCGAAGGCCGGAGCTCCGCTGAGCACCGAGGACTTCGAGCCGCTGAGTCGCCACGCATCGCCGGTGTGGCGGGCCACGGTGCGGACGGCAGCGGGCTCCCACGCACCCTCTTCCGCGAGCGCGAGCGAGCCGGTGAGCTCCCCCGAAGCCACGGCGGACAAGAAGTGCTCGTGGTGCCGGTCTTCGCCGAGGCTTCGAACCGCCGGCGCGAACTGGGTGACCGTGGGCAAGAACGGGCCGGGAGCGACGACGCGACCGAGCTCCTCGACCACGATGGCGACTTCCACGTATCCCATGCCGAGGCCGCCAAGGGGCTCGGGGATGGCCAGCCCCGGCCAGTAGAGATCGACCATCTGCTTCCAGAGCGACTCGGCGTCCCCTGAGCCTTCGAAGATCGAGCGCACGAGGGAGGGCGGGCAGGATGCTGCGAGCACTGATCGTACGTTGTCACGGAGCTCGGCTTCCTCGGTCGAGAACTCCAGATCCATGCAGTGCTCCCCCGCAGGCAACTAGCGGCAACTCGCCTCGGGCCGGCGTTGCCGGCCGCTTTCCCCGGACGTCACCAGAGCGTATAGTCTTCTAACAGCAGTGTCACATCCGTGGGCGGCTACGAGAAGCCGACCGATCATCTCCGGAAGGCAGGTGGGAACACATGCCGACACGTCCACTCGACTTCGCGGTGTTCGATGCCGACAACCACATGTACGAGACGCCAGATGCGCTCACCAAGTTCATCCCTCCGGAGTACGACGGGGTCATCGACTACGTCGAGGTCCGGGGCCGCACGAAGGTGGCGGTGAAGGGGCAGATCAGCGACTACATCCCCAACCCCACCTTCGACATCGTTGCCGCTCCAGGCGCTCAGGAGGAGTTCTTCAAGCACGGCAACCCGGATGGGAAGTCGCGCCGGGAGCTCATGGGTGACCCCATCAAGTGCCTCCCCGCGTTCCGCTCGCCCGAGCCTCGGCTGGAGCTGATGGACGAGTTGGGCGTCGATCGCGCGCTCATGTGGCCCACGCTGGCCAGCCTCGTCGAGGAGCGACTCAGCGACGACCCCGAGGCCACGCACGCGGTGGTCCATGCGCTCAACCAGTGGATGCACGAGGAGTGGACCTTCAACTACGAGGACCGCATCTTCCCGACGCCCGTCGTCACGCTGCCCATCGTGGACCGGGCCATCGCCGAGCTCGAGTGGGTTCTCCAGCGCGGTGCCCGCGTGATCCTCGTCCGGCCCGCACCCGTTCCCGGCTACCAGGGGCCGCGCTCGTTCGCGCTGCCCGAGTTCGACCCGTTCTGGGAAGCGGTGCAGGAGGCCGGTGTCGTCGTGGGCATGCACGCGTCCGACAGCGGCTACCAGCGGTACATGAACGAGTGGGAAGGGGTCCGCGACGATGAGATGAGGCCGTTCAAGGGCTTCTCGGGCTTCGCTGCCATCAGCCACGGCGGCCATCGGGCGATCCTCGACACGGTCTCCTCCGCTGTGGGCCACGGGCTCTGCACCAGGTTCCCGAAGCTCTGCATCGTGCCGGTCGAGAACGGCAGTGGTTGGGTGCGGCCCATCATCAAGCAGATGGAGCATGCGTATCGCAACGCTCCCCAGCTCTTCGAGGAGCACCCCGTCGAGGTGTTCAAGCGGAACTTCTGGGTCCACCCGTTCCACGAGGACGACACCGCGGGACTGATCGACCTCATCGGCGTCGACAACGTCGTGTTCGGCTCCGACTTCCCCCATCCCGAGGGATTGGCTGATCCCCTCAGCTTCGTCGACGAGCTGGAGGGGCTCCCACAGGACGTCGTCGCCAAGGTGATGGGCGGCAACCTGGCGAAGCTGATGAAGGTGGCGGCCTGACGTGATGGGGCGTCGACGATCCGGAGTTACACGCGCACGACGGTGAACGTGGAGGTCCCGGCGGCGGCCAGCGGGCCGCCACGGCCGTCGTGCACGTCCACCCGCACCACCACGAGGCGGCGACCGCGACGCAGCACCGTGCCTACGGCATGCGCGGGACCCGCGACGATCGGGGCCATGTAGTGGACGTTGAGATCAGCGGTGACCGCATGCAGGGAAGGTTCGAGGCCTTCGGTGGCGGCACGCCCAGCCACGATGTCGACCAACGTGGCGACGAGTCCACCCTGCAGGGCACCTCGCGGGTTCAAGAGGGATGGATCGAGCTCGAGCTCCACAGCGAGGTCGGCCCCGTCCACGGTCGCATCGCGCAGGTTCAGCCGCGAGAAGAGATGTTGGCCCGACTCGACGACGTGACGGTGGAGAGCCGCAGCAGACGTCTCGCCTGTGCTCATGGTGGAGTCACCTTCCGTTCGATCTGGTGAGGAGCATTGCGCCCGCGATGGGGCCACCGCCGTTCGAGACCACGGCCACCTCGGGTTCGCCCGGCACCTGCCGCTCACCGCCCTCGCCCCGTAGCTGCACGCACGCCTCGTGGAGGAAGCCGAACCCGTGGAGGCGCCCGCCCGAGAGCTGGCCGCCGTTCGTGTTCAGCGGCAGCTCACCGCCGACGCCGATGCGCTCACCTCCCTCGACGTACGATCCGCTCTCGCCGCGCCCGCAGAAGCCGAGAGCCTCGAGCCACACGAGAGTCAAGAAGCTGAAGCCGTCGTAGAGCTCTGCCACGTCGACGTCGCTCGGCCGCAGGTCGGTGCGCGTCCACATGTGCGCACCGGCGTCGCGTGCCGCCATCGTCGTGAGGTCGTCCCACTGGTCCCACGAGGGGCGGCCGCGCAGCGCCGTGCCCACCGCCTCCACGCAGGCGACGGGGTGGTCGACGTCGGCGGAATGGTCGGCACGCGACACGATGAGCGCCGTCGATCCGTCGACGGGGACATCGCAGTCGTACAGACCGAACGGTGTGGTGATCGTGCGCGCACCGAGGTAGTCGTCGAGCGTCATCGGCTCGCGGTACACGGCGCGGGGGTTGAGCGCCGCGTGGCGGCGGCCGTTCAGGGCGATCATGCCGAGCTGCTCGCGCGTCGTGCCGAACTCGTGGAAGTGGCGCTGCGCGCTCAGCGCCAACCAGTTCGCGGCCGAGAACGCCCCGAAAGGCAACGTCCACTGCATCGAACCTCCGACTCCCTCGCCTGGCCCCGCGGCTCCGAGCCCCTGACGCCCACCGCTCCCCTGCGCTGACGCCTCGGTGACCGTGCGATAGACGAGCACGTGGCGGGCCAGACCGGCCCCGATCGCCATCACCGCGTTGACCACCGCCGCCAGCTGGGCGGCGCCCTCGTGCCCACCCGTGTGCCAGCTCACGCTCAGGCGAAGCGCGTCCTGCACCTCGGGCGTGCCAGGTCCGGCGAACCCCGACGCGCCGCCCACCCCACCCCCTGGGTAGGTGGCGATGCCATCGACATCGGCAACGGTCAGCCCGGCATCGTCGATCGCCTCCAACGCGGCGTCGACCGTGAGGTCGAGACCGGAGCGGTTCAGGCGACGGCCGACATCGGACTGACCGATGCCGGAGATGATCGACCGACGCTCGAACTCCGTCACCGGACCACCCACACGAACAGCGACACCGGATGACGATGCCTGGGCACCGGGAATGCCAACGCGGTGAGTGTGACGCTCACTCCTTCCGCGCCGCGAGTCTCTCCGCGAGGGTGAGGGTGGTGACGATGCCGTCCTCTTGGAACTTCCCGGTTCCGTAGCTGACCGGTGTGGTGTCTACGTCGATGGCCTTGGCCCGCAGCGCAGCGACGGTGGCATCCTCCGGTGCGATGTGGGCGAACGGGTCGTAGGAGAAGTTCCGCATGGCGTTGCGGTGCGTGATCCGCGCGACGTCCTCGTCGGGAAGGGCCTGAAGGTACTTGCCTGCCAGCTCGGGGGCGTTGGGCCACGTCGAGTCAGAGTGCGGGTAGTCGCACTCCCAGTGGACATGATCCATGTTCAGGTGATGGCGAATCTCCATCCCCACGGCGTCGTCGATGAAGCACGTGAGGATGTGCTCGTTGAACACCTGGCTCGGCAGCTTGTCGCCGAAGTCTTGGTTCGTCCATACATGGTGGTGCTGGTACACGTAGTCCATGCGCTCGAGCAGGTACGGGACCCATCCGATCCCGCCCTCGGACAGCGCGACACGGAGCTCGTTGAACTTCCGGAAGACCGGCGACCACACGAGGTCGGCGGCGCACTGCATGATGTTCATCGGCTGGAGCGTGATCATGGCATCGATCGGCGCGTCGCTCGCGGTGACGACCAGCTGCGATGACGAGCCGATGTGCAGACAGACGACGGTCCCGGTGTCGCAGCACGCGGCCCAGAAGGGGTCCCAGTGGTCGCTGTGGAAGCTGGGGTAGCCGAGCTTCTCGGGGTTCTCGGAGAACGTCATGGCGTGGCACCCCTTGTCGGCCACGCGCCGCACCTCGCCAGCCATCAGCTCGGGATCCCAGACCGGCGGGACTGCGAGCGGGATCATCCGACCCGGGTAGGTGCCGCACCACTCCTCGATGTGCCAGTCGTTGTACGCGTGGAGGAGCTCGGCAGCGATGGCCTTGTCGTCGCAGGTCGCGAACAGCTGACCCGAGAAACCGGCAAGACTCGGGAAGCAGAGCGAACCGAGCACTCCGTTGACGTTCATGTCCCTGATGCGCTCGTGGATGTCGAAGCAACCCGGCCGCATCTGGTCGAACGCCACCGGATCTACGCCGTACTCCTCGGGAACTCGACCAGCGACCGCGTTGAGTCCGACGTTGGGCAGCGCGGTGCCTTCGAACATCCAGGCGTCGCGCCCGTTCTCCAGCTTGGTCACGTGTGGTGCCCGCTCGGCTGTCGCAGCCGACAACCGGCCCTCGAAGAGATCGGGGGGTTCCACGACGTGGTCGTCGACGCTCACGAGGACCAGATCGTCCACCTGCATGGCTCTCCCTTTCGCCGGGATGTGACGGAGTTGTTAGATTACTCCTCACGTGCACCTCTGCAAGCCGTCGCTGGATCACCACTCTGCCGGGGTGCGGCGGGTGCCCGAATGCCGGCAAGTAGCCGGGTACGGTGACCGGCGGTGGAGATCGAGGGCGTAGTCCGACGACCGCCGTTCGGCCAGAACCCCGTGGTCGGCGAGCGCGGCATCAACACGCACACGCGAATCCTGTCTGCCGCGCTCGAGGCGTTCGCCGAGAACGGCTTTCACGACACGCGGGTGGAGCACGTCACCAGGCGCGCCGGCTGCTCCCGGCCCACCTTCTACCAGTACTTCTCCAACAAGGACGAGGTCTTCCTGGCTCTGGCCAGTCGTCTCGGGAGGCTGATGGTCGACCAGGCATCGGGGATTCACGAGATCACCCCGGACCGAGCCGGGCTCGAGATCATCCGGGATTGGCTTGACGACTTCGCTGATCTGTACCTCGAGTACGAGCCGATCTTCACGGCCTTCTCTGCGGCGATCCGGGACCACGAAGTGCTCCGGAGCGGGTCCAAGGGCATCGGCGAGCGACTCGGGGCCGCACTGGCGCGCGGCGTCGGGTCGGGCCATCCCGATCTTGACACCAACAGCGTCACATCCGTGCTCATGACGGCCATCGTCCGGTCCAACTTCTACGGGCACAGCCAAGCGACCGCGATCCCCCGTGATCGTCTCACGGACGGACTGGGCCGAACGGTGCACCGCACCCTCGTCGGACCCATCCCCGGTGTCAACGTCGAGACACGAAGCCAGCTTCGACTGCTTCGCCGCCGGACCCATGCGCCTCCCCCACGATCGCCTGTGCCGCCGACGGAGGAGGCGCCCCCTCGCAGCCAATGGCAGCGGACACGCGAGAAGCTGCTGGATGCCGGGGCCAGGGTCCTTCCAGCGCGCGGCTACCACGAGACGCGTGTCGACGACATCGCCGAGACCGCGGGGGTCTCACACGGCAGCTTCTATCGCTACTTCGACAGCAAGGATGATCTCTTCTCGGCGCTGGCCGAACGCGCGGCTCACGACATGATCGCGCTCGTTGCCGAGCTACCCGACATCGAGCACATCGAGACAGTCCGCGACTGGCTCCAGCGATGGTTCGTCACCTACCGCACCCATGGCGGCATCCTCAGCGCGTGGCAAGAGCTCGAGTTCTCCGATCCTCGGCTCGAGACCCTTGCTCGTCACACCGCCACCACCGTGCTCGAGCAGTTGGTGACCATCGTGGACAGGCGTGGCTTCGGTGACCCATGGGTCGACGGCCTCGTCCTGCTGTCGCTGATCGAGCGGATTCCCTACAGCGTCATCACGCTGGGGCACCTGGACGAGACCGAAGCGATCGAGGCAATGATCGTGATCATCCGTCGGGGGCTGATGGGCCGGAGCAACGAAGCATGACCCACCGCTCGGTGGCCGCACGGACGTGTGACGGTACGGCGTCGCTCCACGACGCAAGGTGTTCGTGAAGGGCGCGCGACGTTCTGGTAGACAACCCACACAGGCAGACGACAGCGCACGAGCCGGCCGGCACGGCGTTGGGCACGAGCTGAGGATGTGCCCGATGACCAACGACAAGGTGTACATCCACGAGCTGATCGATGTCCGCGGCCACAATCGGGCCAAGTACATGCACCACATGACGGCCAACTGGAGCCCGCTGGCCCAGGAGACCCGCCACCAGCTCTGCTACGGGGTGTGGGCCACCCTCGGCTCCACCGGGCGATGGCCCCAGGTCGTGAACATCTGGGAGGAAGACGGGTTCGACGGCCTGGCCGCGTCATTCGCCGAGGAAGCAGTGGGCCAGGGCGCCCAGGACCCGGCCCTCGAGCGGTGGTGGGCCCACGCCGCCGAGCTCCGCTCGGGCGGGTTCGATCGGCTGCTGCGGCCCGCGCCGTGGACTCGCACGATCGAAGAGCTCTCTGCCGACGGAGTGAGCGGCGCGTGCTACGCCCACGAGCTGGTGAGCGTCCAGCCGGGGTCGGATCGTGACTTCCTCGAGCTGGTCCGCGACCACGCCATCTCCGCGTACCAGACCCATCGCTGGGAGCTGGTCGGCGCGTGGACCACCGCGATGGTCAACGACGACGAGTGCCTGCTCCTGTGGGTCATCCCCACCTGGGAGCACTGGGCCTCCCTCGAGAACGCCGAGCACGACGACGACGACGGCCTCGTCAAGTGGAGGCAGCTCTCCACCGAGGTGGTGACCGGGCGCCACCGGACGATCCTGGTGGACGCACCGCTGAGTCCGTTCAGGACCGGGCGCCAGCCGAACCGAGACGACCGCACCGACTGGGTCGACTAGTCCTCGCCCAGGTCATCCTCGAGGGCACCCCACAGCGCCTTCTTCGTGGCCGCCATCGCCGCCGGTGAGTTCTGGGCGATCGTCTCACCCAGCTCCTGGGCCCGCTCCCGCAACCGCTCCGGCAGGTCCACCACCTCGCTGAGGATGCCGAGGCGCCGCGCACCGTCGGCGTCGATCCGTTCGTGACGTCCGATCAGGGCCATGCGGCATATCGCCTCCATCGGAGATCTCCTCAGCAGGCCGATCGTCTCGAAGGCCGACACCTGTCCCACCGACACGTGAGGGTCGAGGAATCGCGCCGCGGAGCTGGCGATCACGATGTCGGCATCGGCCACGAAGTGCAGGCCCCCGCCCGCGCACAAGCCGTTCACCGCGGCGATCACCGGCTTCCAGACCTGGCAGTGCCAGGCGGTCAGGCGGAGCGTGAACTCGCGGGTCTGGCGGCTGCTCTCTCGGAGCGCCTTCTTGTCACGCGCGAGCTGGGCCACGTCGAGACCGGTGTTGAACGACCGGCCGTTGCCCGTGTTCACGATCACGCGCACATCGGGGTCGCGATCGAGCTCGGTCCAAGCGAGTTCGAGCTCGCGGAACATGGCGGCGTCGATGGCGTTGCCCACATCGGGACGGTCGAAGACCAGCCACCCCACCGGGCCCTCCCGGCGGACCTCCAGCGTGGTGTAGCCGCTCATGCCAGCCCCTTGCGCAGCAGCTTGCCCGCCTCGTTGCGGGGCAGCGCCGCCACCTCGGTGAAGGCCACCGGCACCTTGTAGGGCGTCAGCTCCCGGCGGCACAAGGCCTCCAGCTCGTCGGGGTCGAGGCGGCTTCCGCGCCGCATCACCACATGGGCGACCGGCACCTCGCCGAGCCTCTCGTCGATTCGGGCGACGACGGCGGCGTCGACCACCGAGGGATGGAGCCGGAGGGTGTCCTCGACCTGTTGGGGGAAGACCTTGTTCCCCCCGCGGTTGATGACGTCTGTGACCCGACCCTCGATCCACACGAAGCCGTCACCGTCGAGCCGGGCCACATCGCCGGTGCGCCAGAAGCCGTCGGGGGTGACCCGGTCGGCGACCGACTCTCCGGTGGCGTAGGCCTCGGTGCGGTTCGCGGTCCGCACCTCGAGGTGGCCAACGTCGTCGACGTCGAGCGGGGCACCTTCGGCGTCGACTACTCGTATCTCCACCCCGGGATGGGGCCGGCCGGCGGCGCCGACCTTGCCGGGATGGTCCTTGGCGTCCTGGGCGGTCCAGCCGATCACCTCCCCGATCTCCGTCTGGCCGTAGCCGTTCAGCACGATCGTCCCGGGGAACCTCTCGGTGAATCGGCGGGCCTGCAACGGCGAGAGAGGCGCGGTGATGCTCCTGACGTAGCGAAGCGGTGCCAGCTCCTCGACGGCGTCGTCATCGACGAGCATCACCAGTGCCGCTGGGGGCAGCACGGTGGACCGGATGCCGTGCCGGGCTACGAGCATGGCGAAAGCCTCGGGGCGAAACCGCTCCATCAGCACGAGCGACGTCCCGGCCCGCAGGGCGAAGAGGCAGTTGTAGATGCCGGCGTTCACCGCCAGAGCCATCGGGATGAGGTTCGGCATCGGCGGACGGGCCGGGTCGCGGGGCTTGGCCCGCATTGGACCGAGCACCCGGTCGAGCAGCTCGAAGTACGCCTCGTGGGTGTGAACGACAGCCTTGGGGCGGCCGGTCGTGCCGGAGGTCCACAGGATGAATGCGGCTCCTTCGGCGTGCGTGCGGGCAGCACTTCTCCGCTCGACGCCGTCGGCGTCGACGACGACAGCCGGCGCCGTGACCTCGACCGTACGCTCCCGCTCGGCAGGAGGCGAGGACGGGTTGACCGGCACGTAGACGGCTCCCACCCGCCAGACCGCGAACATCCACGCCACCGTGGCCGGATCGTTGTGGGCGACCACCGCGACCGGCTGGCGCTCGCCCACCCCGGCGTCGCTCAGTCGCTCCACCCGCTCGGCCACCAGGTGCTCGATCTCGGCGCGGGTACAGGATCCGTCCTCGGTGTGCACCAGGAGTTCGTCGGGGCCGAACGGGTGCTTGTCGAGGAGCTCGACAAGGTTCATCACCCGTGGAGAGGCTTCCACTCCGGCTCCCTCTTCTCGGCGAACGCCGCCGGGCCCTCCACCTGGTCGGGGTGTCCCCACATCGACACCAGGTGGCCCGCCCCCCGCCGGCACGCCTCGGTGAGGCCGTGCTCGAGCGCACCCCACAGCGCCTTCTTGGTGGCCGCCATGGCCGCCGGAGAGTTCCGGGCGATCGTCTCCGCCAGCTCCTGGGCCCGCTCCCGCAGCCGTTCCGGCGGACTCACGACCTCGCTGACCATGCCGAGAGCGAGGGCCCGCTCGGCCGACAGGCGCTCGTACCGCCCCATGAACGCCATCCGCATCACCGCCTCGACGGGCATCTTGCGAATGAGCCCGATGGCCTCGATCGATACGACCTGACCGATCGAGACGTGGGGATCGAAGAACTGGGCGTCGGAGGCAGCGATGACGATGTCGGCGTCGGCCACCCAGTGGAACCCGCCGCCGCAGCAGATTCCGTTGACGGCGGTGATGACCGGCTTCCACACCTCTTGGTGCCAGGCCGTGAAGTGGAGGTCGAACTGCTCGAGCGATTCCCGGTAGCGCTCCATGCCGATGCCGTCGCCGGCGATCTCCGTCACGTCCACGCCGGTCTGGAAGGCGCGGCCTTCACCGGTGTGCACGATGACCCGCACCTCGGGATCGTCCCTCAGCTCGACCCACGCGTCGGCGAGCTCGTCGCGCATCTGGTTGTTCATGGCGTTCAGCTGGTCGGGGCGGTTGTTGATCAACCAGCCCACGGGGCCGTGTCGCTCCACCAGCAAGGTCTCGTAGGTCACGGCGTCACGCCCTTCACGATCGGGGGATGTCTTGCCATGCCGCTCCTTGGTAGAGATCGGGTTCGCGGGGTAGGCCGAGGACCCGCTCGCCGATGACGTTCTTGTTGACCTCTGTCGTCCCACCCTCGATGGTGTTGGCCATGCTGCGGAGCATCCCGCTCACCTCGTAGGGCAGCGCCTGCGCGTAGTCCGTTTCAGCACTCTCCCATGCGACCACGTCCGGGCCGAGGAGATCACAGGCCAACGTCTGGATCCGCTGGTTGAGCAGGCCCTGGTGCACCTTTCCGATCGACGCCGCCGGGCCCGGGGTTCCCCCCGCTTTCATCTGGGCTCTCACCCGCTCGTTCGTCCACAACCGGATGCGCTCCTCGCTCCACATGCGCACCGTGCGCTGGCGGACGAGGGGGTCGGACCACCTCCCGCGCTCGCGGGCCAACCGGAGAAGGCGTTCGGCTCCACTGCCTCCGATCCGGTCCACCCCGCCCGATCCGGCGCCCGCCACCATCTGGCGCTCGCCGGCCAGCGTGGAGCGGGCCACCCGCCAGCCGTCGTCGACGGCACCGACGCGGTGGAAGTCACGCACCCTGGCCTCGTCGAGGAACACCTCGTTGAAGTCGATGGCGCCCCCGATGTGGCGGAGCGGCCTCACCTCGACTCCGGCAGATCTGAGATCGATCAGGAAGTAGGTGATCCCCTCACGCTTGGGCTTGGTGACGTCGGTCCGGGCAAGGCAGATCCCGAACTCCGACTCGTGGGCCCACGTGGTCCACACCTTCTGACCCGTGATCACCCACTCGTCGCCGTCGCGCTCAGCGCGCGTCGCGAGGGATGCCAGATCGGACCCGGCCCCCGGTTCGCTGAAGAGCTGGCACCACCGCTCCTCGTTGCGCACCAACGGCGGAAGGAACCGAAGACGTTGCTCCTCGGTGCCGTGGGCGAACAGCGCCGGCGCGGTGTTGTTCAGCCCGAGGGGGTTGAGCCGCCCCAGGTTGAACGGGCTGAGCTCACCCTCCACAAGCCGAGCCTGGCGGGGAGACAGATCGAGGCCGCCGTACGCGACCGGCCAGGTGGGGACAACCAAACCCGACTCGGCGAAGGTGGGATACCACTCCTCGTAGCTCGAACGAGGCCGGACCTTTCGGAGCTCGTCTCGGCCGCCGCGGGCCGTGGCACGGCGCCACTTGACGGGCACGTGCTCCTCGATCCAGCTCCGCACCGCATCGAGGAGCTCGTCGTCGGTGCTGTCGGAGGCGACGGGCAGCTGGCTCACTGGATTCATCATTGCAGTGTCGAACGATTATTTGCAATAGTGAAGGAATGGCGCGCCCGGCCCTCTCCGCCACCCGCAGCACGATGGTGCTGGATCTCTTGGCGGCGAACCCCGACCAACCCCTCTCTCTCACCGAGGTGGCGCGCCGGCTCGACATCAACACCTCCTCGGCCCACGCGGTGCTCCACGCCCTGGCCAGCGTCGGCTACGTCCAGCGCGATGACGACCTCCTGTGGTCGCTGGGCCCCGCCCTGGTTGTGATCGGCGCGGCGGCTGCGAGGCGCCATCCGCTGATCGGCCGGGCACGGGATGCACTCGGCGAGCTGGCCCGGGACCACGATCTCGAAGGTCTCCTGACCACGCTGCTCGATGACGAGCTGCTGATCCTCGAGTCGGTCAACCGCGCCGGGCCGGTCGCCACTGTCGGTCAGCGCCTGCCAGTGGTGCCACCGGTCGCCGCGATCCATGCCGCCCACGCCCCTCCCGAAACCCAGGAGCACTGGCTTCAGATGGCCCCCCGCCCTCTGCGCTCGGGCTATCGCGACCTGCTCGACGAGATCGCCCGCAACGGGTGGGCGGCCCGGCGCGACCAGGCTCCCCAGCCTCGGCTGCGCCGGTCGCTGCGCCACCTCCAGACGCATCCGACGGACAGCTCGGCCCGAGACGCGGTGGCCTCCGCCGTGGCCGCGCTCGAGGAACCGGGGTCGGTCCTCACCGCGTTCTCCGGTCGCCAGAGCTACGACCTCGCCCATGTGGCCGCACTGGTGTCCTCCACTTCGGGCCCCTCGATCGGGATGTACCTGGTCGGGTTCGCGGGCCCGGTGCGTGGTGGCGAGGCGGCCGACCTCGCCGCGGCGCTGGCGGCGAGCGCCCGCCTGCTGTCCGACCAGGTGTCCGCTGCCATGATCCACGACGTGATGTGAGGAGCCAGATGAGCGGAGAGATCACCGACGAGGGGGTGGCCGCACTCCGGAAGCGAATCGGCATCCCGCGGCCCCACCCACAACCACCTCATTACCGGCGCCCGAACGAGGACGCCTTCCGCCACGTCGCCGAGGCGTACGGCGACGACAACCCTCTGTGGTGCGACCCCGAGTACGCGGCGGGCACCCTATGGGGAGGCGTGATCGCCCCGCCCCACCTCGTGGGGGGCGACACCATGGTCGGCGAGGACGAGGTCACCTCGTTGGACCCGAAGACCAGGGAGCTGGTCCGGGGCGATCCGCTCCGTGGGGTGCACGCCTACTACTCGGGGAGCTTCCGGGAGTGGTGGCGACCGATGCGACCGGACAGCCGGATCACCCGCAGGAACGCCCTCGTCGGCGTGCACGACAAGGAGAGCGAGTTCGCCAAACGGGCGGTGCACGAGTGGACCGCGGAGGTGTTCGCCTTGCGCGACGGCGAACCGCTGTCGGCCCAGTACCGGCTCATGATCCGCACCGAGCGGGAGAAGGCCGAAGAGGCAGGGAAGTACGACCAGATCACCACCGAGCCCTACAGCGAAGAGGCGCTCGCAGCCATCGACAAGGTCTACGCCACCGAACACGAGCGACGTCGGGGATCGGATCCGCGGTGGTTCGAGGACGTGGAGGAGGGGGACGAGCTGGGACCGATCGTGAAGGGGCCGCTCCGGGTGACCGACATGGTGTGCTGGCACGTGGGCGTGGGCATGGGCCTGTACGGCGTCAAAGCGCTCCGGCTCGCCTACGAGCAGCGTCAACGAGTCCCGCGGTTCTTCCGCCCCGACGACCTCAACATCCCCGATGTGCAACAGCGGGTGCACTGGGACCAGGAGTGGGCCCGCCGGGCCGGCAACCCCAACGTCTACGACTACGGCCGGATGCGCGAGACCTGGCTCATCCACCTGTGCACCGACTGGATGGGCGACGACGCCTGGCTGTGGAAGCTGGACTGCCAGTTCCGCCGGTTCAACTACGTGGGCGACACCCATTGGATGACCGGCCAGGTGACGAGGAAGTACTTGGCCGTCGGGGATCGTCCTGCGGTCGACCTGGAGATCAGGGGAGAGAACCAGCGAGGAGAGATCACCACGCCCGGCCATGCCACGGTGCTTCTGCCCAGCCGGGAGCACGGCCCCGTCTCCCTGCCCGACATCCCCGGTGGGGCGTCCTCCACGCAAGGGGTGCTCGACGCCCTGGCCCAGCGGTTCTCCGAACGATCGACGTCGCGATGAGGAAAGGTGCACCGGTGAACGACTCGGTCTGGATACGCGAGGACCAGCACACTCTCCTCCAGCTCATCGGCCGCCGCCTCGAGTCGGGGCCCGACGAGCCCTACCTCGACGTGGTGGGCACCCAGTTCTCGGCGGCCGACGTGGCCGACCGGGCGGGCCGGATCGCGGCCAGCCTCGCCGAGCTCGGGGTCGGCAAAGGCGATCGCGTGGCATCACTGATCGAGAACGGCCCCGAAGCGCTCCTCACCTGGTGGGGAGTGATCTGGGCCGGAGCGGTGGCCGTGCCCATCAACACCGCGTACAAGGGCGAGTACCTCCGGCACCAGCTCGCGGATTCCGGATCGCGCGCGCTGATCATCCAGGACGACTTCGCTGACCGTGTGGTGAAGATCGCGCCCGAAGTCGAGGCGCTCGAGCACGTGATCGTGATCGGCGATGGCCCCACCGAGCACCCGACCACGACCACACACATGTGGGATGACCTGTTCGATGCCGAACCTGCCAGCCCCGCCGACGTCGCATCCCCTGACCTCGGCACGTTCATCTACACAGGCGGCACCACCGGGCTGAGCAAGGGCTGCATGCTGAGCCACAACTACCACGAGGTGCTGGCCCGCCAGATCGGTCATTGCTGGGGGCGGACTCCGGAAGACGTGGTGTGGACCCCCCTTCCCCTGTTCCACTACAACGCCTTGGTCACTGCGGTCCTGGGGCCGCTGATCTTCGGGGGCCGGGGAGCCATCGACCGCAAGTTCTCGGTCTCGGGCTTCTGGCCCGAGATGAACCGGACGGGAGCCACCATCACGTCCACCCTGGGAACCATGGCGTACCTCCTCGCGCACGACGAGGACCGCCCCGAGATGCCGAAGTCCGGTGCGGCCGTGGCGAACACGACCTTGCGGCTCATCGGCGCCGCGCCGTTGCCCGAGGAGATCGACACGATCCTGCGCACGAGGTTCGGGGTGGACACCTTCAGCGGTGCGTACGGGCTCACCGAAGCCTCGCTGATCTCGTGGCAGCCTCCCGGCACCAGGAACAAGCCCAACGCGGCAGGCGTCATCAACACCGACTACTTCGACGTGCGCATCTTCGACGACGACGACCACGAGCTCCCCCGCGGCACCGACGGCGAGATCGTGTTCCGGCCCAAGCGGCCCCATGCGATGTTCGAGGGCTACTGGGGCCGCCCCGAGGCCACGGTCGAGGCCAGCCGCAACCTCTGGTTCCACTCCGGCGACATCGGGCGGATCGACCAGGAGGGCTACCTCTTCTTCGTGGACCGCAAGGCTGACTACCTGCGCCGGCGGGGAGAGAACATCGCCAGCTTCGAGGTGGAGCGCATCATCATGCGCCACGGCGGCCTCGCCGACGTCGTGGTCCACGCGGTCCCGAGCGAGCTCGGCGAGGACGACCTCAAGATCACCGCTACCCGGAACGCAGCGTCGTCGTTCACCGAGGAGGAGCTCTTTCGGTGGTGCATCGACGAGCTCCCCTACTTCGCCCTCCCCCGGTACATCGAGTTTCGCGACGAGCTGCCGCGGAGCCCGGTCGGCCGCGTCCTCAAGCGGGTCCTGCGGGAGGAAGGCGTCACGCTCTCCACATGGTCGGTCGACGACTCCGGCATCACGTACGACAAGCGGTGACGCCGTGGCCGGTCCGCGTCGTCGGACCACACCACCCGCCTGGTTTCGATATGCTTGAAGGATCGTTCAGCAAACTGGAGCGGGGTTATGACGCCTGAAGACATGGTCTGCATCAGCGTTGACGATCATGTGGTCGAGCCACCGGACATGTTCGAGGGACGGATGCCGGCGGCTCTGGCCGACCGGGCCCCCCGCATCGAGCGGACACCCGACGGCTCCGACGTGTGGATGTTCGAGGGCAGCTCGATCCCCAACATCGGCCTGAACGCCGTCGCCGGACGGCCGAAGGAGGAGTACGGCGTCAATCCAACCGCCTTCGACGAGATGCGGCAGGGCTGCTGGGACATCCACGAGCGGGTCAAGGATCTGAGCGCGGGTGGCGTGCTGGCCTCGATGTGCTTCCCGTCGTTCCCGTCGTTCTCGGGGCGCCTCTTCCTCACGACCGAGGACAAGAAGCTCGCCGAGGAGACGGTGCGGGCCTACAACGACTGGCACATCGATGAGTGGTGCGGCTCCTATCCGGAGCGCCACATCCCCATGGCGATCCCCATGTTGTGGGACCCCGAGCTCATCGCAGCCGAGATCCGCCGGGTCGCCAAGAAGGGATGTCATTCGCTCACCTTCACCGAGAACCCTGCCACCCTCGGGCTGCCCAGCTTCCACAGTGCCCACTGGGATCCCATGTGGAGGGCTCTCGTGGAGGAGGGCACGATCCTGAACATCCACCTCGGCTCCTCGGGCCAGCTGGCCGTCACCGCGCCCGACGCTCCGATGGATGTGATGATCACGCTTCAGCCGATGAACATCTGCATGGCGGCCGCCGACCTCGTGTGGTCACGGGTGTTCCGCGAGTTCCCCGACCTGCGCGTGGCGCTGTCCGAGGGGGGAACCGGATGGGTCCCCTATTTCCTGGACCGCCTCGATCGGACCTACGACATGCACCATCTGTGGACGGGCCAGTCCTTCAACGGTGATCTACCGAGTGACGTGTTCAGGCGGCACATCCTGACCTGCTTCATCGCCGACCCGGTCGGTCTGGAGCTGCGGCATCAGATCGGGATCGACAACATCTGCTGGGAGCAGGACTACCCGCACTCCGACTCCTCGTGGCCCACCGCACCCGACGAGCTCGCCGCCGTCGCCACCAAGCTCGACGTCCCTCGCGACGAGATCGACAAGATCACCCACCAGAATGCGATGCGGTGGTACCGGTTCGATCCCTTCACCCATCGGCCCCGGGAGCAGTGCACCGTGGGCGCGTTGCGGCGCGAGGTCGCTGGGCACGACGTGTCGGTGCGCTCCTACGACAAGGGCCGGCACGCAAATCGCGAGAAGATCTCGCTTGGCGCGCTCGCCCGGCAGGCCACCGCCTGACGCGCTCTCGGCCGCCGCGTTCGTCGAGCCGACCCAGCCCAGCGAGAGGATTGACAGTGGCCAACGCCGTCAGCAAGCGGGATGAGCGAAAGCGCCTGCACCAGGAGCTCAGCAGCAACCAGATCCTCGACTCCGCCGAGGAGATCTTTGCCTCCAAGGGCTTCCACGAGGCGACGATCAAGGAGATCGCCGAGCTGGCCGAGTTCTCGGTCGGAGCGCTGTACAGCTTCTTCGAGAACAAGGACGACCTCTTCGTGCAGATCTACCTGCGCCGTGGCGAGGAGTTCATGGAAGGCATGCGCAGCCTTCTCAGCCACGATCGGCCCCCGCGCGATCAGCTGCACCGGCTGGCGACCTACCAGATCGAGTTCATGCGTGAGCACCCCAACTTCGGCCGTCTGTACCTCCGCGACTCAGCCGTCGTGGTCGGGGAGGTGGAGTCGAAGATCGACCACGCGGTGGCCGACCGGTATTCGGAGGCCATGCGCCTCCAGGCCGAACTGTTCGCGTCGGGCCAGGAGGCAGGGGTCTTCCGAGACGGCGACACCTCGGTGCTGGCCCGCTTCTTCAGCGCACTGGTGGCAGCCTTCCAGGCCAGCGATCCCATCGTGATGAACGGGACCGGAGGCCCAGGCATGGCCGTCGACGACTTCCTGACGATCGTCGACGGCGCCTTCGGGACGACGGCCGCACGCTGAGCTGGTGCAACTAGCGCAGACTCAGCCTTGATCAGGGTAGAACCACGGTTCAGGAGGGCGAAGGATGAGCAAGGATCCGCTGGAGATCGGGACGGCCGACAGGTTGTACCCGGCGCCGACCGACTGGGGCATCGCCGAGGATGAGCGGGCGGTCACCAACGTCGAGTTCGGCACCACTGCGTACCACCGAGGCAGCAGTGGCGCGGGCGAGAAGTGGTACGAGGGAGGCGGCGCGGTCGGCGAGAAGGCCGTTCAGCCGATCGTCACCTACCCCCCGACCCGTGGCATCAAGACCCAGGGCGACCCGTTCGAACCGGTCAAGATCGGCGTGCTCGTCGACATGGACCTCGGTCAGCTCCTGGCTGACTGGATCGATCCCACGATCCTGGCCATCGAGGATGCGCTGAACGAAGGGGTGTGGGGCCGCGGCCCCATCGAGCTGGTGGTGGCCGACGCCCGCGGCCTGCCCCGCGAGAACTACCTGAAGGTCATCAACGGCTACAAGTGGCTGGTGGAGCAAGGCTGCGTGGTGGTGCTCGGCCCGCTGATCTCCGACAACAGCATCACGCTCCAGGACACCGTCAACGAGGTGGGCGTCCCGGTCATCGGGTGGACGGGTGCCCACAGGTTCGCCAGCGACTATTGCTTCACGGTCGCCAACGGAGACATCCCCACCGAAGCGGTGATGTGCGCCAACTGGCTGTGGCAGAAGGGGTTCGAGAAGGTCGGGATGTTCTGGGAGGCGGGCTCTTCAGGACGCGACTACGCCGACTACTTCCGCTACACGGCGATGCGACTGGGCCTCACGATCACCCGTGAGGTGATGCTGGAACCCAACCCCCGCGACCTGGTCGAACACCTCTCGGCCATGCGCGAGATGGGCACCGAGGGCATCTACTACGGGGGGTACGGCTACTCCACGTTCCACTTCGCCGATGCGTTCAAGGCCATCGACTGGGACCCACCGCGGGTGATGGGCACCGCGTTCATGTTCTATTCGAACTCCAACGCCTGGGCCGAGGGCCTGGAGGGCTGGCACGGCATCGACCAGCTCGGGGAGGACGGCACCAACCCCAACTACGAGGCGCTGATCGACCGGATGGAGTCGCGCTTCGGCCGCCGCACCCGCAACGTGGTGGTGGCGCTGTCCTACGACACAGCCCGGGCCGCGATCCACGGCATCGCGAACGCCACCATCCCGATCCCCGAAGAGGTCAAGCGGGGACTCGAGCAGATCCGCTGGATGCCCGCGACCAACGGCGGACCGGGCTGCTACATCCAGTTCGGCCCCAACGACCGCAAGGGCTACAAGGGCGACTTCCTCACCTTCCGCGAGCTTCGCGGCGGGGAGTTGCGCTTCGATGGCTACTACCGGCCGAAGTGGCAGGCCAACACGCTCAAGCTGCCCACCCACTGACACCGACCGCGAGCGAGGACTGCGATGACCAAGACGCTCCCCGACGTGCCCGGTGATCTCGTCTACGACCCCTACGACTACGAGATCGACGAGAACCCGCACCCCACGTGGAAGCGGCTTCGTGACGAGGCCCCGCTGTACTACAACGAGCGGCACGGGTTCTACGCGCTCAGCCGCTACCAGGATGTGCTCGACGGGCTTGTCAACTGGGAGACCTACAGCTCGGCACGTGGCACGGTCCTGGAGCTGATCCAGCCGGGCCCGATGACGGAGGAGGAGCGGGCGGGCGTCAGTGGCGTGGGGTCGATGATCTTCAGCGACCCACCCAACCACGACGTAGCCCGCAAGATCGTCAATCGGTCGTTCACCCCTCGCGCCATCTCCCGGCTCGAAGGGCGCCTCCGGGATCTGTGCCACCGGTTCCTCGACGACGTCGAGGGGCGAGACGAGTTCGACTTCCTGGGCGATTTCGCGGCCCGAATGCCCCCCATGATCATCGGCGAGATGCTCGGCGTTCCCGAGGAAGACCAGGAGCAGCTCGGCCACTGGGTGGACATGTTCATGCACTACGACCCCGAAGCCGAGACGGGCGACACCATCCAGGGCGTGATGCAGTTCAACCCCGTCCGCCTCGAGGGGTCCACCAAGATGAGGACCTACATGGGTGATCTCATCGCCGAACGCCAGAAGAACCCCCGCGACGACATGATCTCCACCCTCCTCGAGGTCGATGTCCCGCTCCCCGACGGATCGAGCCGCAAGCTCGACGTGGGCGAGGTGAGCGGGTTCTTCATGCTCCTCCAGAGCGCGGGCTCGGAGACGACGGCGCGCATGCTGGGATGGGCCGCGATCCTCCTGGCCCGCCACCCCGACCAACGGGACATTCTCGTGAAGGATCTCTCCGTCGTCCCGAATGCCGTCGAGGAGCTCCTCCGCTATGAGGCCCCGTCACCTGTCCAGGCCCGGCTGGTCACCCGGGACGTCGAGTGGCACGGCGCAAGCGTTCCCGCCGGCTCGAAGATGACGCTCCTCAACGGGTCGGCTGGCCGCGACGAGCGCGAGTACCCCAACCCCGACGTCTTCGACGTGCAACGCCAGATGGACCGCCACATGACCTTCGGGTACTCCACCCACTTCTGCCTCGGTGCGGCCCTTGCACGGCTCGAGGGCCGGGTGATCATAGAGGAGATGCTTGATCGCCATCCCGAGTGGGACGTCGACGAGTCACGCGTGGAGATGGTGCACACCACCACGGTGCGCGGCCCCGCCAAGGTACCGGTGAAGGTCTGAGCAGCTCTCCCCGCCGAACGATCCGCGGCAGCTGGGGTCAGCCGGCAACGAACCCGGAGTCCGAGCCTGCAACCCTATGATCCGCTGATGGCTGATCTTCCTTCCACGATCCCGGAGGTCGTGGAACGTGCTGTCACGCTCTACGGCGACTTGGAGGCGCTCACCGACCTCGACGTGCACCTCAGCTTCGCGGAGCTGGGCCACGAGGTCGACCGGGTGGCGCGAGCGCTCATCGCCACCGGCGTCGAGCCCGGTGAAGTCGTGGCCATCTGGGCCCCCAACATCTGGGAGTGGGCCGTCACCGCGCTCGCCGTGCACACCGCGGGCGCGACGTTGCTCCCGATCAACACCCGGTGGAAGGGGACCGAAGCGGCATACGTTCTGAACAAGACCAAGGCGAGGCTTCTGTTCACCGTCACCGACTTCCTCGACACCGACTACACCGCGCTGCTGGCCGGCCGCCCCGACCTCGACGCACTAGAGGAGCAGATCATCCTCCGCGGGACCGTGCCCGCCGGTACGACCGGGTTCGACGCCTTCGTCGCCCGGGCCGGCAGCGCCGACGCCGAGGCGGCGCGCAAGCGCGCCGCCGAGATCGGCCCGTCCGACATCGCCAACATCCTCTTCACGTCCGGCACCACCGGAACCCCGAAGGGGGCGATGCTCCGGCACGGCGCGACGGTTCGGGCCTATGACACCTGGGCCAGCGTCGTCGGCCTCGAAGCGGGCGACCGGTACCTGATCATCAACCCGTTCTTCCACTCCTTCGGCCTCAATGCCGGCATCATCGCTTCGTTGGTCAAGGGCGCGACCATGGTCCCCCAAGCGATCTTCGACGTCCCGATGGCCATGCGACGGGTGGCCGA
The DNA here is from genome assembly GCA_036397895.1 of Acidimicrobiales bacterium. Lineage (GTDB taxonomy): Bacteria > Actinomycetota > Acidimicrobiia > Acidimicrobiales > DASWIA01 > DASWIA01. The sequence continues at coordinate 82,227 of DASWIA010000005.1, forward strand.
GGAGCGGATCACGATGTTCCCGGGGGCGCCGGCAATCTTCCAGACAATTCTGAACCACCCCGAGCGGGAGCAGCACGACCTCTCCACACTTCGCCTCTCGGTAACCGGGGCGGCGCCGATCTCCACCGAGATGATCCTGCGCATGTACGACGAGCTGGGCTTCGAGACCATCGTCACCGGTTATGGGCTCACCGAGGCCACGGGCATAGTCACGATGTGCCGCCACGACGACCCGCCCGAGCGGATCGCCAACACATCGGGGCGGGCGATCCCCGACGTGGAGGTGAAGCTCGTCGACCCGGCTTCGGGCGAGGAGGTTCCGCCTGGCACCGAGGGCGAGATCCTCGTACGGGGATACAACGTGATGCCGGGTTACCTCGACGATGCCGAGCAGACGGCAGAGGCCATCGATGGCGATGGTTGGCTTCACACCGGCGACATCGGGGTGATGGACGAGGACGGCTATGTGGACATCACCGATCGGGTGAAGGACATGTTCATCATGGGGGGGTTCAATGTGTACCCAGCGGAGATCGAGCGGCTCCTGGCATCCAACCCCACTGTCGCCAACGCCGCGGTCATCGGTGTGCCAGACGACCGCATGGGCGAGGTGGGGAAGGCGTTGGTGGTTCCACGGACCGACGCCGCGGTCGAACCCGAGGCTCTCATCGCCTGGTGCCGAGAGAACATGGCGAACTACAAGGTGCCGCGCTACGTCGAGGTGGTCTCCGAGCTGCCCCTCAACGCCACCGGCAAGGTCGACAAGGTCCTCCTTCGGGGCGAGCAGCGAATCAGCTGACGGAGCCGCGCTCGGCTGAGAAGGAGCAGGAATGACTGACGAACGAACGGGAACGGCGCCGGAAGGCGACTGGCTGGGAACACCGTTCCTCCGGTTCGAGCGCCACGGGCCCTTCGCCCACGTGGTCGTCGACCGCCCTGAGGTCCGCAACGCCATGTCGCCGGCGATGTACTTCGGCGTCCGCCACGCGATCGACCACGTCAACCGGACCGAAGAGCTGGCGGGGCTCATCATCACCGGGACCGGCGACGTCTTCATCCCCGGTGGGGACATGGGTGGTGGCAACCCCGACGGGTGGGCTGATCTTCCCACCCTCTTGGGTATGGACAACGTGCCGTTCGACGCCGTTCGTCGGTCACCCAAGCCTGTGGTCACCGCGGTGAACGGGGTGTGCCAAGGGGGCGGGCTGATGATCGCCATGTTGAGCGACGTGTCGCTGGCGAGTGAGCGGGCGACCTTCCGAACCCCTGAACTTCACCGCGGGATCGCCGACACCAACTACGGCCAGATCCTTCCCCGCCAGATCGGTCCAGCCCGGGCGCGAGACCTGCTCCTCACCGGGCGCGAGATCGACGCCGCGACCGCGGCTGGGTGGGGTCTCGTCTCGCGGGTCGTCCCCCATGACGATCTGCTGGCGGCGGCGACCGAGTGCCTGGAGCTGGCGAGTCGAGCGGCACCCGAGGCGAGAGCGGCGGTCAAGCGCTCGATCCACGAGTACTACGGCACCTATGACCGGATGGCGATGGACGCCAGCCTGGCCGGCTCGGAGTTCGTGGAGGGCTACCGGGCGTTCAAGGAGAGGCGGCCGCCGAGCTGGGTGCCCGAGGAGCTGCGCGGGGACGGCCGCCTGTGAGCACCATCCGGAGCCCCGACCCGCTCACCGACGGCGTCTCGCTCGGATCGGCGATCGTGTCGCTGATCGACCCCCATCCCGGACACGAGCGTGAGTTCAACGACTGGTACGAGCGCGACCACATGTACTCCTGCGGGGTGGCGGGGCCCCACGTGTTCGCCGTCAGCCGATGGGTGGCGACCCGAGAGCTGAAGGCGCTCCGATGTCCGAGCTCGGGGCCGATCGCTGATCCCGTCGAGGCCGGGTCGTTCCTGGGACTGTTCTGGATCGAGTCCGATCGTCACGAGGAACAGGCCACCTGGGTTTCCGAAGTGCTTCCAGGTCTCGCCGAAGCAGGCCGGATGCTGCCCCACCGTGACCACGTCTGCACCGCCACCTACGAGTTCCGCGGCGCGGTGCTGCGCGACACCGTCCCTCCCGAGCTCGCCTGTGATCACCGCTACGACGGGCTCGTTGCCTGGTGGCTGGATCGCCGGCCCGATGCGACGCTCGCCGAAGTCGAGGCCTGGCTCATCGACGAGCTGGAGGCCGTGATCGACGGCTCGCCGCTCGGTCAGAGCCTGCTGTTCACTCCCCGGCCCAAGCCGGCGGCGTGGCCCGCCGACCTGGCTGAGCCCGAAGGAGTTGGTGACCGTCTGCTAGTGCTGGGGTTCCTCGACTGCGATCCTCGCGAGTGGTGGGGGCCGTGGTTCGACAAGCTCAACAGCCGCGTCGACGGCAGCGGGATCGCCACCACCGCCCTCATCGCCCCTTTCATCCCCACGGTGCCGGGCACCGATCGATACCTCGACCAGCTCTGATGGTCGCCCGCTGGCCCAAGCGTCGCTCGCCTCGCTCGCCCTAACGACCGCGGAACTCGGGCGGTCGGCGTTCCCTTCGAGCGCGGTGGTACTCGGCGAAATCCTCCGACCGGCTCGAAACCTCCATGGCGAATCCCTCCTCGGCGAGGTGGCGGTGGAGATCGGCGGTAAGGCCCCGGTGCACCAGCAGCTTGGAGAGCCCGACCGCCACCGTGGGCGCTGATGCGACTTCCGTGGTGAGGGCCTCGGCCGCGCGGTCCAGCTCGTCGGCCGGCACGGCATCGTGCACCAAACCCCACTCGGCAGCCTTGGCCCCGTCGACCTTGCGCCCGAGCAGCAGCATCTCCTTGGCCCGGGCCACCCCGACCAGCCGCGGGATGAGCCACGAGGCCCCACTGTCGGGGGTGAAGCCGAACTCGGTGAAGGGAGCCCACAGCCGGGCATCGTCGGCCACCACCGCGAAGTCAGAGGCCAGCACCAGGTTGAGGCCGAGGCCGATGACCCACCCCTGGGCGGCGGCCACTATCGGCGTCTGGCACTCGAGCATGGCCGGGATGAGTCGGTTCACCTGGTGACCCATGCGCCGCTGGATCGCACCCACACGGGGCTTCTCGGGTCCCGAGGGCGCCCTGGTGGTGAGGTCGAACCCCGAGCAGAAGTGCTCGCCGGTGCCGCTCAGCACGATCGCTCGCACCGACTCGTCACTGCCGGCCGCGTCGAAGCTCTCGATGAGCCCGGCGACGATCTCGTCGGTCAGGGCGTTCTTGCGCTCGGGCCGGTCGAGCTGCAGGCGCAGGACCCCGCCGTCCTGCGCCACATTGAGACCCTCGATCCGTTGAGTCGCCATTCGGGCAACGATACTTTCCGTTCAAGTGGTCTAGGCCCCCGGGAAAGACTTGCTTACAGTAGGTCAAACCGAGGTTCATAGTTGCCACCAGCAACAGACCGCGTGACCACATTTCTGCTATTGTGACCACATGGATGTTGGGATTCGAGAGCTCAAGGCCAAGCTTTCCACCTACCTGAAGCGGGCTGCGTCCGGGGAGGTCCTCACGATCACCGATCACGGTCGACCGGTGGCCGTGCTCGCTCCCGTCGCGGCCGGCGTCGGCCTCGCACAGGGTGCCGAGGAGGGCTGGATCACTCTTCCGACCCGGTCGGGCTTGACACCGGTCGAGCGCCAGCGCGCAGCGATCCCCACCGAGCGAGCTCTTGGCGAGGATCGGGGCGCGTGACGCTCTACGTCGATACCAGCGCCCTGTTGAAGCGCTACATCGACGAACCTGACTCCGACCGGGCCGAGGCGCTGCTCGCCTCCGACCCCGACCTCGTCACGGGCCGGCACACGCTCGTCGAGGTTCGACGAAACCTGGCCCGCCTGCTCGACGGACCGGCGCTACTGGCCGCTCGAGACGCGTTCAGCCGAGATCTCGAGGCCCTCGCTCTCATCGAGCTCGACGCCAACACCTGTGAGCGCGCCGCTGCCCTCGCCGAGCAGAGCGGCGTCCGCACGCTCGATGCCCTGCACCTCGGAGCGGCATCGCGGCTGGGATCGGTGAGCATCCTGACGTATGACGTGCGACAGGCCCAGGTGGCCCGCGCCATCGGCCTCACCGTCGTGGGTGGCTGAGCACCGGGCGCAGCGACGCTCAGCAGCTCCTCTGCAGGAGCGCCCGCAGCTTGCGGCCCGTCAGACGGCGCGTGGCGAACAGCTCGAGGCGCGCCCAACCAGCCAGCGTCGGCGCCACGAGCACCTTCAGCTGGGCGCCGTCGCCTTGGACCCGCACCTTGCGATAGCCGGCGGTGTTCTTTCCCCTGAGGTAGGTGTCGACCGACACCTCGGCGATGCCGCCTCAGCCGATGGGAGGTATGTAGTCGATGGCGCAGACGCCACCCTTGCGCGCCAGCAGCTCGGCGGCGTCATCGCTCAGGATCAGCTCCATGCCCGGGTAAACCCGCCGTCCCCTGCCCCGGATTCCCGCCGTCCCCATGCCGCTGCCGGCGGTGGAGGGGCCGACTGTGTCAGTCTCACGCTGTGGATGAGCGCATCCCGTCCCGCTACAGGTCGCAGGGCTCGCGCTCGGGGCCTCGCTGGCGGTAGGTGTCGACGAACTCGGTGATCTCGGCATCGTCGGGTTCGTAGGCCTTCAGGCGGTTCCACGCGGTGGCCACCACGGGGGCGTCGAGCCGGGCGTTGGGCGCGATGATCACGTGCGAGTCGAACGCCCTGGTCGCCCCGGCCAGCGTCTCCACCAGCTCGGGTCGCGAGGCGTCGTACCACAGCACCACCGCCCCGTGCTCGAGGCCGTGCACCGCGAGGGCGGGGTCGAGCGCCTCGCGATAGATGCCGCAGCGAGGTGCGCGGGGATCGTGGGGGCCACTGGTCGGCGTAGCGCTGTCGTAGGTCGCGCCCTGCACATGACCCTGGCCGGCGTACGGCGGCCGGGTCACCCCGGCCAGCTCGGGGTCCGGTCGCACCAACAGCCACAACCCGTAGGCGAGACCGGCCACGACGAGCCCTCCCGCAACGGCGTTGCGGGTACGGCCGAGCCTGCGGCGGCGTGCCTGCTGCCGGTGCTGCTGCTCTTGGCGTTCGGCGCGTTCCTGCCGCTTGCGCTCTTCTGCCTGCACGTCGGCGTGGGCGCGGGTCTTGGCTCGCTTCGCCCTCCTCTCCTTGGCGCGCCTGCTCTGTGGATGGGGCATGGCTCCCAGCCTGGCAGGTCGGCCGTATCCGGCGCCGCGCGCCCTTCGGCGGTTGCATGCGCCGGACGGAGCGCCGGTCGCCGTCGCCGTCGCCGCGCCCGACGCCGTGCCTGACGCGGCGCCCTACGATCTGGTCGAGTCCCGCTGCTCATCGATCCGGCTCGAGGAGGTTCGCCGTGGCGACAGGTTCGGTGCCGGATGCAGCTGAGGACGGTGTCGTGGCAGATCGGACGGTCGTGTTCGTGGACTTGGCCGGGTTCACGGCGCTGACCGAAGTCCACGGCGACCGTGAGGCCGTCGACCTGGTGGACCGGTTCGTGTCCCTCGCCGAGCAGGCGCTCGGAGCTGGCGACCGGCTCGTGAAGTCGATCGGCGACGCCGTGATGGTGGCCGCGCCCGACCCGGCCGCGGGGCTGGAGCTGCTGCGCCGACTGCTCGCCGGGTGCTACGCCACGGCGGGCTTCCCCGTCCCCCGGGCCGGGCTGCACCACGGGCCAGTGATCGAGCGGGGCGGCGACCTGTTCGGCGCGACCGTCAACCTGGCCGCCCGCGTGGCCGGTCAGGCCCACGGCGGGCAGGTGCTGGGGACCGACCCCGTGGCGAAGGTGGCGCACCAGGCCGGGGTGGCGACGGTCGATCTAGGCACATTCGAGCTCAAGAACGTCGGGGAGCCGGTCAACCTACATGAGATCGACGTGGGTTCGGCGCCGGCGGGAGGCGCCATCGATCCCGTCTGCCGCATGCACGTGGACCGCAAGGACGCCGCCGGGCGGCTCCGCTACTGCGAGGCCGACTGGTGGTTCTGCTCCCTCGGCTGCGCGGCCCAGTTCGCAGCCGAGCCCGAGCGCTTCGCCCGTGAACACGAGCCCGACCGGTGACCTGACCACCAACGCAATCGCAAGGCGCGATTTCGCGTTCTCGATCCAAGAGCTGGACGAGCCCTTTGGACGGACTCGCTACGTGAATCGCCCGACTTGCATCGGATCGGCAAGGCTACGCGCCGATGGTGCGGATCTCGCAGCGGGGTCCGGGGGCGGAAGCCAGCCGCCCGTCGAGTGTGGCCAGCGGTGCCTCGAGCAGCTCCGCTACGGCGACGTACCAGGCGTCGTAGGCGGTCAGGTTGTGGCGAAGCTCCCAGATCCGGGGAGCGAAGATCTCGTACGAGAACAGCTCGAGTCGTAGATCGAGGAGGTCGGCGTGTGCGAGGGATGCGGTGTCCTCCGTGATCTCCTGAGCGCCAGCCGCTCGCCGGAGCACATTCGCGACCTCGGCTGGGAGGAGGTGAGGTCCGGCCAAGACGCCCGACGTCAGCTGCTGCTCGGCCCACCGGCCATCAGGACCCGAGTCGACCAGGGCTGCTACGACGACCGACGCGTCGGCCACGATGGTCACCGGCGATCACCGGCAACGTGACCGACGATCTTCTCCGCCGGCAGGACACTCCCTGTGCGGCGCTTGCGCTCGACGATCCGGGCGGCAAGAACCTGGGGATCAGGGCGGCGGGCCAGCTCGATGAGCTCCATGCGCAGGTACTCCTGGAGTGACCGGCCGGATCGGGCAGCTCGGGCCGCCAGCTCGTCCCGTGTTCGACCGGGAACGTCTCGGATTGTGATCGACGGCATGCAAGCAGTTTACATGTACCCACAGCAATATGCTGCTAGCACCGCCCCGCTCATCCTCGACACTCCGACGGCAGCTCGCTCCGCTGCCCGACGGCGCCATTGGACGGGACCAAAGTCGCATCTCTCGTACTCCGCCTTGACCTTGACCTTGGGGCAAGGTCATACGGTAGCGACATGACCATCGTGGAAGAACAGACGGACCGATCCGCTGGGTCGGCGCCCAAGATCCGGCTGCTGGCCGGCGGCCTCGCCGGGGGCGCGGCGATGGCCTATGTGCTCTACGAGGTCTTCGACCCGGTCAACCTGTTCGCCCTGCGCCTCCAAGACGCCACCGTCGGCACCACGAGCGTCACCGCGCTGTCGGTGGGCTTGGCGCTGGCGTTCGTGTCGGGCGTGACGATGATCTTCACGCCGTGCGGGATGCCGCTGATCTTCGGGCTCAACTCGATGGCCCGCGAAGGCCGCAAGCGCGGCCGCTCGTGGCTACCACCGTTCGTGCTGTTCACCGTGGGGATCGCTTCGGTCATGGCGATCTGGGGCGCGGTGGTGGGCTTGGCCGGGGGTGGCATCGTGTCGTTCCTCGCTGAGCCATCGCGCCTGTTCACGGTCACCGAGATCCTCTACTCGCTGCTCGGCGTTCTGGCCCTGCTGATGGCGCTGTGGGAGTTCGGTTGGGTCCGGCTCCCACGCGTCGGCGGCCACCGAGCGATGCCGGCGCCGCTCGCCAAGCTCAACCCCTACCCGCGATCGCTGGCCATGGGCGCGGCACTCGGCGGCGGCTTCGGGGTCGGCTGCCCGTTCCCGACCTACCAGGCGGTGCTGGCCTGGGCCGCCCTGGTCGGCAGCCCCTTCTACGGCGCCGCGCTGCTCGCCGCCAACGCGCTGGGCCGGGCCGCGCCTCTCTTCGTGGTGGGCGGGCTCGCCTACTCCGGGACCGACCAGCGGGCCATCTCCCGCTGGCTGATCGGCAACTCGGCCCGCGCCAAGCTCATCAACGGCACCGGGCTCGCGGCGTTCGCCGCGCTCATGCTCGTGCTGTGGGGCGGCCTCGTCCCCTTCGTCCTTCAGCCAGGAGGCTGAGCCCATGGCCCGCGTCCAGATCCTGTCGACGCCCGGCTGCGCCGGGTGCGCCCAAACCAAGAACCTGATCGCCGATGCGCTGGCCGACTACCCCCAGCTCGACTGGGAGGAGATCGACCTCACCGAACAACCCGAGCTGGCCGCCTGCTACGGCATCATGTCGGTGCCCGCCATCGTCATCGACGGCACCCTCGCCTTCACCACCGTCCCCAAACCCGACGCGCTGCGCATCAAGATCGCCGCGGCCGCCACCCCGAGGAGCTGAACCATGGCCACCACCCTCACGCTGCCCGTCGAAGGCATGTCCTGCACCGGCTGCGAGAACAACATCCGCTTCGCGCTCTCGAGCCTCGCCGGCGTCGAACAGGTGCACGCCGACCACCAGACAGCACACGTCGAGGTCGTCTACGACCCTGCCCAGACCGACGAGACCACCCTCCGCTCGGCCATCGAGGACATGGGCTACCACGTCATCGTCGACCAGTCCTGAGCTGGCCCGCTGGCGGAGCCGACCTCGGCGCCCGCGGTCCGCGCGTAGGTTGAGTGGCGATGCGGGCGATCCAGTTCAGCGAGACAGGTGGACCCGACGTCCTCGGCCTGGTCGACGTCGCCGATCCCGATCCCGCACCCGGAGAGCTGGTCGTGCGCATAGCGGCCGCGGGCGTCAACTTCATCGACACCTACCACCGCAGCGGCCTCTACCCCGTCCCGCTCCCCTACATCTGCGGGCTCGAGGGAGCCGGCGATGTGGTGGCGGTCGGCGAAGGCGTCGAGCAACTCATCGGCGACCGAGTGGCGTGGGCGACCGTTCCGGGTTCCTACGCCGAGCTGGTCAAGGTGCCCGCACGGGCCGCCGTCCCGGTTCCCGTGGCCGTCGACATCGACTCGGCGGCCGCCGCTCTGCTCCAGGGAATGACTGCCCACTATCTGACCACCGACACCTTCCCCCTTGCTGAGGGGCACCGCTGCCTCGTCCACGCCGGAGCCGGCGGCGTCGGCCTGCTGCTGATCCAGATCGCCAAGCACCTGGGTGCAGAGGTGTTCACCACCGTCGGCTCGGAGTGGAAGGCGGAGCTGACCCGCGACGCGGGTGCCGACCACACCATCATCTACCGTGACGTCGACTTCGCCGAGGCCGTGCGCACGATCGCCGGCGACCGCCCGATCGACGTCGTGTACGACGGTGTAGGTGCATCGACGTTCGAGCAGAGCCTCGGACTGCTGCGGCGCCGGGGGACGATGGTCACCTACGGCAACGCGTCGGGGCCGGTACCGCCGATCTCGCCGCTGGTGCTGTCGGCCAACGGCTCGCTGTTCCTGACCCGACCCACACTTGCCGACTACACGGCGGCCCCCGGCGAGCTCCAGCGGCGCGCCGCCGACATCTTCGGCTGGATCACCGATGGCGTTCTCTCGCTGAGGATAGGGCTGACCCTTCCTCTCGATCAGGCCGCCGAGGCTCACCGCCAACTCGAGGCGCGGACGACGTCAGGCAAGGTCCTGCTCCGCGTCGGCTGATTCGCTGCGTTCGTGGGACTCATCGCCTCACACAGCTCGCGTCCTCACGCAGCTCGGACTCGAACCCCCAACCTTCTGATCGGGAGTCAGACCGGCCGCCCGCGTTGGCCGCCACGAGATCGCTGCTCAGAGGGGTCCCGACCAGCGAGTTCTCGGTGTCATCTCGATCGGACGTGCCGCCGCGTCATGGCGCGGGGTGGCTCGTTCCCGGCCGTCCATTAGAGGATCCATTGGAAGCCTGCGTGCTCATCGTTGTGGTCCGAGGTCGAGTGTCAGCTGCGGGTCGGGTGCGGGGGAGTCGATGTCCACCGGTCCGTACACGGCTGCAAAGATGCTAGGCGCCTCGTAGATGCGTCCTCGTTCGCGACCGGTCACCTCCTGCAGATCGCCGCGCTCGACGAGAGCATCGATGGCGGCGTGCGCCGTCGGCCGGGTGACACCGAGGAGGCCCGCTGTTCTCGCGGCGGTGATTATCGGTGTCGAGAACAGGTGCTCGGCGAGCCGAACCACCGAGTTCGGCTTGCCCTCTTCCAGGAGCTCGTTGCGCATGCGGTGCTGCAGCTCGACCAGCCGGACTGTTCTCTCCTCGGCGTCACGTGCTTGCCGGCGGACTCCGTGCAAGAAGAACGTGAGCCAGGGCATCAGATCGCCCCGCTGGCTCGTGAGCAGGAGGTGGCCGTAGTACTCGCTCCGGTGTTGCTCGAAGTAGGCGGACAGGTAGAGCAGCGGCTCGGGAAGTGCCCCGCGAAGCACCAGCATGAGTGGGATCAGCAGTCGGCCGATGCGCCCGTTTCCGTCGAGGAAGGGATGGATCGCCTCGAACTGGTAGTGCGCGAACGCGAGCTGCACGAGCAGCGGCAGGTCGTGCTCATGGAGGAACCTCTCCAGGTCTGCGAGTGCAGCGCTCATCTCCTGCGGTGGCGGCGGAACGAAGACCGCGTCGGTCAGCGTGTTGCCGCCGATCCACACCGGACTACTACGGAGCTCACCCGGGCGTCGATGCTGGCCCCGCACCTCGCTCAGCAGTAGCTCATGCATCTCTCGCAGCAGCCGGATCGAGATCGGAAAGTCATCTCGCACGCGACGGAGCCCGTGCTCCATCGCGATGACGTAGTTGCGAACCTCGCGAGCATCGTCGGCCTCGTCGGGCGGCGGCTTCTGTCCGGCCTCGTACCGCAGCAGCTGGTTCACGTCCGTCTTGGTGCCCTCGATCCTCGAGCTGAGGACGGCCTCAAGACGTAGGTGGGGCCCGATCAGCAAGTGTGGGTTGGGGATCAGGCGACCGACTCCACCGAGGCGGTGAACGGCCCCGGTCGCCTCGTCGAGGAGCTTGATGACCTCCTGCGGGAGCTGGATACGGCGTGGGAGTGGCTCGGGGAAGAACGCGCAGTAGCCATCGACTGTCCGGCGGGCAACGCCACGCTCAGTGGAGGTGAATGCCTCCGGCTGCATGCTCACTCCTAACGAAAGCCGACCTTCTGTCGGGCCAGCATACCTAAAGCAATCGGCTGATCGCTTTATTAAGCGGGCTGAGTCCTCCACTGGCCGTCGAGTGGCCACGGTCATGGACCGGGACCCGTTCGCCAGCCCACGGGATCGCCGACGACAACGAATGACCCAACTCGAGACGGTCAGCGAAGCTGCCCAAGGCATGCAGCCCGACATGGGCCACCGCTCGCCCTGGCTGCGTGAGCCCGTCGCTCGGCGAACCCGGCGACCTGCGTGGCTTCCCGCACCGTCGGTCGACTGCAACGTCGCCTCGGCCGTCGGCGAGGGCCGAAATCGAGACATCGTCTCGTCCTGGTGTCTACTGGTCAGATGCTTGATGCCGATGACCTGCACGCCCTTGGTCTGTACGACCCGGGCGACGAGCATGCCGAGCAGCGCTTGGAGCTGTTGCGGTACCTGGCGGATCTGGGTGCCACGACCCATGACCTCGTCGCCTACCGCGACAGCCTGCCCGGCCTCGCCATGGCGCTCGCCGTGCGAGGCGGCCCGGCCATCACCCTGACCGAGACGGTGGAGCGATCGGGGTTGAGCAGCGAGCAGGTGCGGAAGCTCAACCGCGCCGCCGGGTTCGCCGACCCCGATTCTGATCAGCCGATCTTCACCGAGGGGTTCGTGGAGCTGGCCGCGGGGTTGGGGGCGGCGGAGGCCTTCTTCGGCGAGGAGGTTCTCTACCAACTGGTGCGGGTGATGGGTGCGGCGATGGCGCGGGTCGCCGACGCGATGGTGTCGGCGTTTTTGGCCAACGTCGAGCCGGCGGCACGCCTCGAGGATCCCGTGGGCATGGCCGTCGCCCGGGCCAACGCCGACGCCGCGTCGCTGGTGCCCATGGTGGCGCCTGCCCTCGACGTTCTGTTCCGCCAGCATCTGCTCACCGCGCAACGCACCGTGCTCGATGACGAGCTCACGGGCTACGAGACACAGCAGCTCGTCGTCGGTTTCGTCGACCTGGTTGGATCCACCGGCTTGGCCGAGGAGCTGACGATGGCCGAGTTGGGCGGCGTGCTGACCACCTTCGAGAACCTCGCCAGCGACACAGTCAGGGCGGCGGGCGGCCGGGTGGTCAAGCTCATCGGCGACGAGATCATGTACACCACCTCCGATGCCGCCTCCGCCTGCGCGATCGCCTTGGATCTGGCCGACGTGTTCCGCGATCACCCGACCGTCCCCGCCGTTCGTGGCGGATTGGCGGGAGGCCGGGTGATGTTGCGAGACGGAGATGTGTTCGGCCCCGTCGTCAACGCGGCGGCCCGGGCGGTGAAGGTCGCCGCGCCGGGCGAGGTCATCGCGGCGTCAGACGTGGCCGACGAAGCCGGACTGTCCAGCGAACCCCGTGGCCACCACCAGCTCAAAGGCATCTCCCAGCCGCTGCTCCTGCACGCGCTCGTGCGCAGCTGACCGGTCGGCGGCGACTCCCGACCGAGTTGATCTCCTCATCGTTCGGGTGCGGTCGCGGCACATCCCCCGCCCTCATGGCGCCTCCACCGTGGCTTTGATCCGCTCCATCGTCACCTGCATGCCCCGACGGCCTTGGACCTGCGAGCGATGGCGCATCCCCGGGACTCGCCGAACGGCCCGCACCCACTGAGGCATTGCCAGGACCTCATAGGACTCGGCAACTCGGGTGCCCGATTCGGTGGGTTCCAGCTGGTACCGCCACAGCGTCGACGGAGCGCCGCGGAACAACGTCTCAAAGGCGAGCTCGCGGCCCGGTTCGAACGTCGTGATCACGCACTCCCGTGACCACCGAACGCCCATCTGGCGGTTGTGGCCAACGAAGCGGGCGCCGACCTCGGGTCCTACCCACCCCTCGAGCCACTCGCATCTCCGACACACCGGACTCCACTCGCCCATGCGCGTGACGTCGCTGACAACCGCCCACACCTTCTCCGGTGTGGCCACGATCTCCACCGACACCTGGTCCCCCACGTGGTCCCCCGCTGGCTCGGCCATTCGACCTCTCCGTCCTCCGTGTCCTACCTGATCCGATCTTCGCCAAGCCGGATCTTCTCAGAGTCTGACCATCGGCGAGGGAGGAGGGACATTCGGCGCCGGCCAGCGCTTGACCCATATCGTAATATTACGTTACGGTAGGTAACTATGAGCCGACCCCAGGGCACCGACGTGTTGCGAGCCCTCGCCGAACGCGGCCGGCTCGTCGACCCCGTCGCGATCCGGTGGTCGGCGCGGTCATGACACGGATCTTTCGACGAGGTGAGCTCACCGCCGCGCTGCTCCAAGTGGTGACCACCACCGGACCCACCAACGGCTACGCGATCATGCAACACCTGAACGAGACGGTCGGCGCCGGCTGGCAAGCGAGCCCCGGTGCGGTCTACCCGGCGTTGCTCGCCCTCGAAGACCTCGCCCTCATCACCGGCCACGACGAGAACGGCTCTCGCCTCTACCGCGTGACCGAATCGGGGCGCCGTGCCTGCGACGACCGATCCGACCTACTCGACAAGATCGCCCGACGAGCGTCGAACTACGAACGCCGAACGACCCTCGGAGCGGTGCTCGACACGTTCGCCAGGCAAGCCACCAATCGTTCGGTGCCACTCGACCCCACCCAGGAGCGAGACATCGACGCGATCCTCACAACCACCGGACGCGCTCTCGCGTCCGTTCTCGAACAAGGAGAGAACAATGAGTGACGACTTTGCGCGAGCGGCCTTCCGTGAACGGGAGGCGCGCCAGATCCGGCGTCGACGAGCGTTCCTCGTGCACGCCGCCATCTGGGCTGCGGTGAACGCCATGTTGGTCTCGGTCTGGGCAAGCACCGGAGGCGGCCACCCGTGGTTCATCTACCCACTCCTCGGGTGGGGCATCGGGGTCGTGTCGCACGGCGCGAGCGCCTATCTGCTCGCCGACGTCGATGACATCGTCCTCGAGCGCGAACAACGCAACTACGCCACCGACACCGCCGGGTAGCGCCCAGCAACGGCGGACGAGGACGCAGCCTCGAGACGGCCTACGAAGCGAATCGCTCGGCGGTGCAGGACCGGTCGGGCCGCGCCTCGGACACCCACTCGATTCCGCCCAGAAGATGGCCACGGAAGTCCGAGCGCTCCCAGGTGGCCATGCTGTGACCGAGGTTGGTGTAGAAGACCCGGCCGTCGTGGCTGCCATGGGTCTTCACCCACGCCACCGGGTTGTCGTTGGGCATCGCCGTCACCGGCACAACGTTGACGGGGTTGGAGATGGGGTTGGCGACCGACGGCGCCAGCCCGCCGGCCGACGGCCCGAGGCCGAGCTCGGACCTCCAGTAGTGCGACTCCTCGTCGAGGGACAGGACGACGTCCAAGTCTGGGTCGGCACGAGGGTCGCCTTCGTAGCGGTAGAGCTCCTCGGTGATCCGGAACGTGTCGAAGCCCTGCCAAGGTCGGGTGGTGACGTGGTCCTGATCCTCGACCTGGATGATGACGTCGGTGATCACGGCCGGGTTGAAGGCGCTGCGTCCGGCGGGGTTCTCGCGGGCTTCGAGCGAGAGGTGCGGATGGAAGTCGAAGCCGTACGAGCCCAACAGCTCGTCGAACTCCGGCCACCCACCGCCCGAGTCAGCCGCCGCGTGGATGCCGACCAGCCCCGCGCCGCAGTCGAAGAAGTCGATGAAGTCGGTCTTCTGGGCGTCGGTCAGGGGCGATGATCCGCCGCCGAGGCCGGTGGTGTTCACGAGGATCACGCCATCGATGCGCTCGTAGGTTGCGGGCGCGAGTACTGAGGCATCGTTGCTCACCTCCACGGTGAACGCCTTCGTCTCGGCCGCCTGGCGCTGGATCTCGGCGACACCCTCCTGGATGCCGTCGTGGCGGAAGCCGTAGGTGGCGGTGTAGACGAGATAGTGCGGCGGCGGGTCCGGCTCGACGGCAAGCGCCGGGACGGCCACGGCGGCGCCAGCGAGACCGAGGGCGAGGGCGCCCCGCAGGATGGGTCGAGTTGGCAGGCTCATGGTGCGCTCTCCGTCGGTTGGCCCGGAGCGGGAAGCTCCGGGAGGCTGGTGGAGCCGGCGACCGCCAGGCTCGGCAGGCGATAGGCGGCGATGGTGCCGAAGTGGTTGACCACCACGTGGTGGCCGGCGACGGCAACACCGCTGCCGATGCTGGCAGCCGGAGTCACCGGCGAGATCCACAGGGCATCGCCGGTGGCGGCGTCCCAGGCCTTCACCGCTGGCTCGTCCACGTAGTAGACGACGCCGTTGGCGAGGGCCACGTTGCCGCCCTTCATGGGAAGACCGGTGAGGGGGGCTCGCCACCGCGCCGTGCCGTCCTCGGCGTCGAACGCGTGCAAGATCCCTGGGTTCGCCGCCACATACAGCGTCTGGCCATCGGTGGCGATGCGACCGATGTTCCCGCCGGCAAAGGACGTGGTCACGAACAGCTGGCGATCCCAGACCCTCGTCATCGTCTCGGCGTCGAACACATGCAGCCATCCCGACTTCTGCGTGGCCGCGCCCAGCAGGCGGCCACTGGCGTCGCGCCACAGCGTCGGGCCGGAACCGAAGTCGACATCGAGCTGGCCGCAGGTCGGCGATGATCCGTAGATGCCAGCGTTGACCCACAGCGTGTCACCCGCCGTCTGGCACACCGGGTTGTCGTAACCGGTAACGCTGTCGGGGGTGCCCTTGAACGACCCGACGATCCGCCCGAACGTCGGGCGATCGCGATCGAGGTCAACCTTGATGATGGCGTTGTCGTAGGCGTGCTCCTTGGTCTTGGACTCGGGGTTGGAGGTGCCGACGTACAGGTAGCCGGTGTCCGGATCCACCGTGGGAGTGCCCCACACGCCGCCCCCGGCGTATCCCGCCTCGAGGTCGTCGGGGGGGACAGTGGTCGACGAATGGAGGATGTCCCCGGTGGCGGCGTCGATGAGGGCGTAGCCCTGTCGGGCATCGGGATCGAAGTCGGGGCCGGTGGTGAACAGCACCTGGATGCCGTCGTGGACGATGGCGCTCGCCTGCTGGCTGGTCCGGTAGCCGAACCAGACCTCGTCGCTCTCCCACAGCAGGTGTCCGTCGGTGACGTCGAAGGCGGCCGCCTTCGGCTTGCCTCCGTTGTTCAGACCGACGTGCACCCGGCCCTCGACGACCGTGACCGCGAAGGTGCCGGAGGTGTCCGCCCCCGCCGACTGCCACACCGTCTCGCCGGTCTCCAGGTGGAGCGCGTCGATGTGTCCCCCGGTGTTGATGAAGACACAACCGCCGGACACGATCGGGGCCGGCGACTGGTAGCCGGTGTCGTCGGTGATCCAGGCCCGGGTCAGGCTCCCGACGTTCTCAACACCGATGGTGTGTTCGGCGTCCTGGCGCTGGGTGCCGTGGAGGTCGCCGCCGTACGTGCTCCACTCCCCCCCGCCAAGCCCGATCGCGGTGCACGGCGAGGGGTCGACGGCTCTAGCGGCGAGGCCCGACAGAGCCGACAACCCCAGCACTCCTCCCGCGACGACCACGCGCCGGATGGCGGCGCGTGACCGTGTTCGAATGATGTGCGTGGGGCTCACAGGCGTCTCCAGGGCTCAAAGCTCTCGATGGAGCCTTCGTGGAGGCATTCGACTCGAACGGGTGGATGTCCTCCTCTTCCCGAACGTCGCGGGCACGGCGACGATCGGTGGATTGGAGATCGGGCGTTCGGCACGGACCGACGTAGTGACACAATGTGTGCTCCGTGACCGCACAGGGGCTCGTTTCTTGGATCCGAACCGGCTCACCTTCGACACCGTTCGGGCGGTTGGCCGTCGTCCATGCGGTCAGCGCCGCGGGCGACGCCCTCTTCGCGGTATCGCTGGCCGGCTCGTTGTTCTTCAACGTCTCACTCGACGCGGCCCGCCCCCAGGTCATCCTCTACCTGGCGCTCACCATGGCGCCGTTCGCCATCGTGGCACCGCTCATCGGTCCTCTGAGCGACCGATTCCGGGGTGGACACCGAGCCGTCGTGGCCGTGGCGTGCGTCAGTCGAGGGATTGTGTGCTGGCTGCTCGCGGGTGACCTGCGCAGCCTGTTCCTCTATCCCGAAGCATTCGCGCTCCTTGTCCTCGGCAAGACCTACTCGGTGTCGAAGAACGCCCTGGTCCCCCACCTCGTCGATGACGACACCGAGCTGGTGCAGGCGAACTCACGGCTCACGCTTCTCGGCCTCGCCGGCGGGGCAGTAGCGGGTGCCCTGGGCAGCGGGCTGGTCGGCATCTTCAGTGCGCCGTGGGCGTTGCGGCTCGGGGCATTCGTGTTCGTCGCCGCCGCCCTCGCCGCCCTGCGGGTGCCCCGAGCGGCAGCGGCGCCACCGGACTCGGCGGTGATCGAGTACGAGTCTCTTCATACCCCCGTGATCCAGCTGGGTGCCGTCGCCATCGGGCTGCTGCGAGCCGGGGTTGGCTTCTTGCTGTTCCTGCTCGGCTTCGCCCTTCGCCGCGAGGGGGAACCCGCGTGGGTCTACGGCCTCCTGTTCGCGGCCAGCGGAGTCGGCGCGCTCATCGGTTCCGTTGCCGCACCCGCGTTGCGCCGCCGGCTCCGGGAGGAAGGGATGCTCGCCGCCGCTCTGGCGCTGCCCGCCATCCTCGCTCTCGGTGGCGCCATCCGGTTCGGGCGGGTCGCTTTGGTGATCGTCCCCGTCGGCCTCGGCGCCGCCGCGGCCGGGGGCCGCCAAGCCTTCGACGCTCTCGTGCAAGGCCACGCCCCAGCGGCCAGCCGGGGGCGTGCCTTTGCCCGCTTCGAGACCATGTTCCAGCTCGCCTGGGTGCTCGGCGCGCTCGTTCCTGTGGTGACCGGTGCCGATGCCCGGCTCGGTCTCGGCGCTCTCGGCGGGACCCTGGCCGCCGGCGCCGTGTGGTTCGCGATCTCTCGGCGTGGAGCCGTCCGCCTCGACGAGGGCCTGCGGTACCTACGCGCCGGTCTTCTCGACGAGTCTCCGGCGCCCGCGTCGAAGCACCTCCCCCGCGAGCTGCTGGCCGCCGCTGAACGCCTGGCCTCCGGACCATCACCTCCCCGCGCCGCCGTCGAGGCAGTCGCCGCCCTGGAGGTGGCCGTTGACCAGCACCTTCCCGACAATGCGCCGGCCATGCTCCTGCTGCGGCTCGGCGAGCCACTCCGAGCCGCAACCGGCTGGTCACCGACCGACGATCCCGACCTGTGGCGACGATGCCACGACGTCGTTGCCCTTCGTACCGCAGCCGTTCGTGGTCAGCCCATCTCGCCCGACGAGGCACTGTCGGCCGTCGCCACGGTGCAGACCGTCATCGAGCGTCTGGAAGAGTGAGCCTCAAGCAATCCCACCCGCTCTTCAGCGCCGTCAGCCGTCGCCCTCGCTCACCGCTCGCCAGCTCTGGCCGCTGCGTTGGACCGTGAAGATCACCATCTCGGCGTCGGCGCCAATGCCATGGATCGCCGCATCGATCTGCGGGCGCGGGCTATCCCCGACCGGACCCAGTCCCACCGCGATGCCGTCCTCCAGCACCGGACGATCCGGCCCGTTGCCGTCCACGGCCTCGTCGAAGGCGTCGACGAACCGCACGGTGGCGAAATCCTCGAGTTGCTCCAGAACCTTGACCTGCACCGCGAGCTCGATGCTCCGATCCTCCAACGGGTAGATCCACACCACGAGACGAAGCGGGTCGGCGAGTCCCACGAACGGCTCGTCGCCGACCGCAGCCCTCACCACCGCGGAGTAGATGCCTGCCGCTCGCTCTGTCTGCCCCGGCTCCCCGTCACCGCAGGCCGTCGCCCCGACGGCCACAACAACCGCCAGCCACGGCGCAATCACCAGTCTCCGGAGCACCGGCAGAACGCTAACCCTCCGCACGCCGCCGGCTCTCATCACCGCGTCAGCGTGCCAGCGATCATGGCTCGGCCTGCCAACCGCGGCCGAATCCCTCGCGCTCCATCACCACCGCCTGCAGGGCGTCTCCCACGCTCTGGAAGACAGGAACCACTGCCGACACGCCGGCGCGGTCGAGAAGGATCCGAGCGGTGACACGACCGCACACGAGACACACCTTGGGTGTGGTGTCGTCGAGGGCTAGGCGGACTACGGAGCGCAAAGTGGTCCGGGCATCGATGATGGTGGCGAGATCGAGATCGACCACAACGTGTTCACAGCTCGCCCCGAGCCCACAGACGACGGTGGTCAGGTCATCGAGGGACGGGCGATCGAGCGCGCCGCTGACCTCGACGACGGCGACACCGTTCTCCCGGTGGTGAGCGACGAATCGGGCCCCGCCCGGCTCCTCGAACCGACTCACCACGTCGCCGATCGCGGGCACTGAAGGTCCATGTCGGGGGCTGCCCCCATCCTGTTACGAAGTGATGTCGTTTATGTCAACCCTATGACGCGCCGGGTGATCTGTCGACCCTTGCGGGTCGAGCTCCCCACTCCTCGCCAGCCCCGCCGATCGTGGGCGGCATCTAGGCTCCCTAACGCGGCAGTGCCATCTCCCTGGGTGCATGCCGTCGCGTCATCGGGCGACGACTCTGCGTGACCGCGATCGTCACGAGCGCCATCAGCACCGCCTGGTCACGGTTCTGCGGCACGTCGCCGATCGACAGCGGTCGGTCGGAGGCGTGGTCCGTCGATCGTTCAGCTTCGCCGACGTCGGGAATGGCGATGGTGGTGGCAACACCGGGAACGACGGCGGGCAGGACGTCCCCCGCGAGTGGTGGCCCCTGCGGCGAGGCGAAGCCAAGATCGAGAAGCATGGCGGCCTCGGTGTACATGTCGGGCGAACGGAGCAGCACGGCGATGATCGTGCGACCGTCGCGACGGGCGGCAGCCACCAGCGTGGAGCCGGCCGCGCGAGTACCGCCGGTCTTCATGCCGACGGCTCCGGGATAGCGATCGAGTAGCCGATTGTGGCCCAGGACGTAGTGGCCGACCCCGTCAAGGCCCGCCATGTCGTACCGATCGAGAGTGAGGATGGGTGCGAGGAGATCGTCGGCGAGCACGGCGCGGGCGATGATGGCAAGGTCACGGGCCGAGATCAGCGATCCGCCGGCGAAGGCATGCTCGTCGTCGAGGCCCGCCGGCTCAGCCAGGAAGGGCTGGTCCTCGAGCCCCATCCGCTCACCGACGGATTGCGCGACGACGGCGTAGCGCATGAGGGAACCCTGGCCGACGGCCTCCGCCAGCGCCACGGCAGCGTCGTTGGCCGAGGCCATGAGGGCGGCGTGAACCAGGTCGTCGCGTGTCCACTGCTCGCCGATCGGCATGCCCATGCGTCGGGCCGGCATCGACTTGGCGACGGGACTGATGGTGATCGGAACCGCCGGATCGAGCTGCCCGACGGCAAGCAACGCGGTGAGCAGCTTGATGGTGCTCGCCGGTCGGACGGGTGTGCGCTCGTCGTGGGCCGCCAGGACCGCCCCGCTGTCGGCATCGACGACGATCCACTGGCTGGCCCGTACCCCGGCCACGGCACCCTCGCTGACGGCGCTCTCAGCCGCGACCGCACCCACGACACCCAACAGCGTGAGTACCGCCACTGCTCCGACCGCGGTGGGCGCCCATCTCGAGATGCACGACTTCATCGTGCCCGATGTTCACACGTCGTGGTTCGCAGTTCGCGGACCACCACCGATGCGCCCGGGCGTGCTGCGGCCTCAGTGTTGGGCGTCCGGTCGTGGCAGGTGGTCCCGGAAGACATCCATCCGCTTCCACTCGGGAACCGGCGGGACATGATCGGGCCGCGGAGCGAATTCGGAGTGCTCGCCAAGGTGCATCCGGTGGATGTAACGGGGGCAGTTGGGGAAGATCGCCTCGGCCGCGACGCGCACGATGAGCTGGGCACCCTCGAAGGCGTCGAGGAGGTCGTCATCATCGTGCAGCGTGGCCGTGCCCTGCACACGCATCCGGTTCGGTTGCTCGAAGTCAATGAAGAGGAGCCCGACCTTGGGGTTCACCGTGATGTTGCCGAGGCTGCGGAACATCCCGTTGCCGTCGTAGCTGGGGAACACCAGGGTCGTGGGGTCGGCGACCCGGATGAACCCCGGCATCCCGCCCTTGTAGGAGCAGTCGGGCCAGCCCCCCGCATCCGAGGTGGCCAGGAAGAACATCGAGCACTGCTCGATGAACGCCGAGTCGTCGGCGCTGAACTCGGAATGGACTGTGATCTGCTCCAACCGGTCAGCGATGCGCCGGCTGTCGAAGCGGTCCTGAAGCGCTCGCGACCCGTCGTGATACATCGGCGGCGCCACCGCTCACCCGCTTCCACGACCGAGCATGGAGAGCAGCCGGGCCTGGGGCTCGGCTGAGGCACCCGGGTCGGTGGCCCCGCCGAAGAGACCCGAGGCGGCCAGTAGCTCGAACTGGGGCTCCAAGATCTCCAGGCACGCGGCCACGTGCGCGGCTTCCCGTGTCGCGTCCTGACCGGTGGCGGTGGCCAGGTCCCAGGCGTGGCCGACCAGATCGACGATGCGGTGCCCGCAGTACACCTTGCCGGGCACCGGTCCGTACGACACTGCGCAGCTCGCCGTCATGGCCCCCGGAGCACGGAAGGCCGAGACCGCCGACGCCGTCGACTTCTCGACCACGGACGAGGGCTGGTCCCCGAGCACGTCGCCGTCGTAGGCGTCACCCACATCGCCGATGGTGCGGCCGCCGACCAGCTCGGCCGCCCAGAAGTTCCCGGCGACAACGTGATTCACCAGGTCTCTAACCGTCCACCCCTCACACGGAGTGGGCGAATCCCACTGGGACTCATCGACCATCACCGCGCCGTCGAGGAACACCTGCGCGACCTCCGCGTGCATGGCTGGGTAGTCAACCGACACGACACACCTCCTGCTCATGGCCGGCGCATTCCCCGAGACGCGCCCTCCCCGTACACGATAACCCCGGATGCGAGCCCCAGATCCGGGACCTGAATCCCCACGGCCGGCCGAACGCACCAAGGCGGATTTCCACCACATCGACACCGTCCGGTGTCAAAATCGTTGGATGCCTAACGCTGGGAGAACCGATTCGGACAGACGCGTCCGGGGCTCGGACCGACGCTCGACCCGCTCGGACCGACGCGCCCGCGATGCCAACCTCCACCTGGCCATCAACCTGGCCGCCGGTGTCGGCGAGGGGCCAACTGAGCTTTCGGCCTTCGACGCCGCGCTCCGGGCGACGGGCGTGGCCAACTTCAACCTGATCGCCCTGTCGTCAGTCATCCCGCCAGGCGCGGTGCTCGACGTCAGACCAGGTCCCTCCAAGCTGGCCGAAGGCAGCTGGGGCGACCGTCTCTACGTCGTGATGGCGCAGATGCGTGCTTCTGAGCCTGGGATCGAGGCGTGGGCGGGCATCGGCTGGGTCCAGGACACCAGCGGCAAGGGCCTGTTCGTGGAGCACGAGGGCCATTCCCGTGAGGAGGTCGAGGCCGACATCGAAGCCAGCCTCCGGTCGTTGTGCGCGGGACGCCGCGAGTCGTTCGGTCCGATCCAGATGGTCGTCGAAGGGGCGACCTGTGTCGACACCCCGGTGTGCGCTCTGGTCATCGCTGCCTTCGAATCAGAAGGCTGGTCCCATGTCGTCGTCGACCCCGACATCGAATCTCACTCGATGACCACCCATGGCCAAGATCTCTCGCTGGGCGCATTCGGGTCGCTCGACTTCTGGAACTTCGCTCCCGACGACTACCTGGCTGAGTACTACACGACCGTCGGTCCCGAGAACGATTCCCTCCTACGTTTCCTAGCCGAGGCATCGGCGGAGATCCCCGACGGGGCATCGATGCTCGAGTTCGGGTGCGGCCCTACGCTGTACCAGCTCGTCTCAGCCGCATCGCGAGTGGCCTTCATCGACGTCGCCGATCGCCTGTTCGAGAACCTCCGCACCATCGAGACGTGGAAGGCCCAAGGGCCAGGAGCCTGGGACTGGACGCCCTTCATCCGCCGAGGGCTCGAGCTGGAAGGCCTTGATCCCGCTGCGGGCGACGTCGAGACCCGGGAAGGCCTCATCCGGCAGCGGATCCGCCGCCTGCTGTTGTGCGACGCCTTCGATCTGGACCCACTGATGGGCCAGGGTCGGCCGTACGACGTCGTTGGCGTGAACTTCGTTGCCGAGTCGATCACCGCCGACCACGACGAGTGGCGGCGGGCGATGACCAACATCTGCGGCCTTGTTGCCCCCGGGGGCCGCTTGATCATGTCGGCGCTGGAAGGTGCTCGCGGCTGGAAGGTCGGTACTCAGCACTTCCCTGCCGTCGAGCTCAGCATCGACACCCTGGTCGGGATGCTCCGAGAGCTCGGGTTTGCCCCGTCGATCGTGGAGCGCACCGACGCCGAAGTGCTCGACCTGACCTCGTCACAGTTCGAAGGCTACACCGGTCTCCTCTTCGCCAGCGCCCGCCGAGAGCACGCACGTCGATAGGTCCGGGCGTTACCTCCGGCCCATCGGGGACAGCTCCGCTCCGGGATGCACCAGACGCCCGATGAACGACTCCAGCTCGACGGGAGGAAGCGGCCGTGACATCCAGTACCCCTGGCCGTACTCGCAGCCCAGGGCTTGGAGCTCGAGGGCAACCTCGTCACTTTCGATGCCTTCGGCCACCACCTCCATGTCGAGCTCGGTGGCCAGCTGACGGATCGAGCGCACGAGGGCGGTGCGCCCTTCCTCGGCGAGGTCATTGACGAAGGTGCGGTCGATCTTCATGATCTGTACCGGCAATCGGGCCAGGTAGGCCAGCGACGAGTAGCCGGTGCCGAAGTCGTCGATGGCCAGTCGCACTCCCAGCGCACGTAGGTCGTGCAGCACCTCGACGATGGCTTCGATGTCCTCCATGAGCACCGACTCAGTGATCTCGAGGATCACCCGGCTCGGCTCGATGCCAGTCTCATCGAGAACCTCACTGACCGTCGCCAGCAGGCCGGGCGCCGCAAGCTGGCGGGCTGACAGGTTCACTGAGACGTCCAGCCCGGCGCAGCGATCGCCGCGATCCCAAGCCACGGTCTGGCGGCACGCCTCGCTGAGTGCCCATTTGCCCATGGCGATGATGGCACCCGACTCCTCGGCCAACGGGATGAACGACGCCGGTGGCACTAGGCCAAGCCGTGGGTGCATCCAGCGCATGAGCGCTTCGACGCCCTTGATGGATCCGGTGTTTAGATCGACAAGCGGTTGGTAGTGGAGGAGGAACTCGTCTGCCTCGACGCCACGGGCAAGCTCGGACTTCAGCGCCATCCGCTCCACCAAGGCGTCGTGCATGTCAGGTTCGAAGATCTGATAGGTCGCCTTGCCCTTCCCCTTGGCGATGTACATGGCCAGATCGGAGTGGCGGAGCACCTCGTCGGCGGTGACCCCCGAGCCGAACGCGGTGCTGATCCCGATGCTGGCCGAGATACGGATCTCTCGACCATCGATGTTGAACGGGTCGCTGAGCCGCTCGAGGATTCGCTCGGCGATGACGACGCTCTCGTCGGCGTTGTCGAGGTTGGCCAGCAGCACGGCGAACTCGTCGCCTCCGAGGCGGGCCACCGTGTCGCCCGGACGAATCGCGTCGCCAAGCCGCTCCCCGACGGCACCGAGAACGGAATCGCCAACCGAGTGGTCGGCGGTGTCGTTGATCGTCTTGAAGTCGTCGATGTCGATGAACAGCAGGCCCATGTGGCTCTCGATGCGATTCTGAGAGGCGATGGCGTGGTCGAGCCGGTCACGGAAGAGCGATCGGTTCGGAAGCCCGGTCAGCGCGTCGTGCAACGCCTCGTAGCGCAAGCGCTCCTCGAGCTGGCGTCGCTCGGTCACGTCACGGCTGTTGAGCACCAAGCCGTTGATGGCTCCTTCGACCACCTGAGCCGTGACCGCGGTCTGCATCACGCGGCTGTCGCGCTCGGCGTGGAGGAACCGCCACTCCACCGAGAGGGCGTCGGTCGGACGAACCTCGGCCGCGATGAGCACGTCGGTGATCTTGTCGACGTCGTTGGGATGGACGATGAGGGACAGGTTCTCTCCGAGCAGATCGTCCGGATCGCGGCCCAGGAGCGTTCCCACGCTCGGGCTGGCGTAGGAGATGAACCCCTCACGGTCGGTCACCAGGATGAGGTCGGAGGCGTTCTGGACGAGTGACCGGAAGTGCCGCTCCCTGCGTTCGAGGGCGA
Source organism: Acidimicrobiales bacterium (assembly GCA_036397895.1). GTDB lineage: Bacteria > Actinomycetota > Acidimicrobiia > Acidimicrobiales > DASWIA01 > DASWIA01. Next base: position 107,164 of record DASWIA010000005.1, read on the forward strand.
TGCCGGCGTCCCGAAGCTCAGTGGTGCGTTCGTCGACCTTGTCCTCGAGCGAGCGCACCAGCGCGATGTCCTCGAAGAGGGTGGCGAGCTGACGTCCGATCACCGCGATCCACAGCGTGACCCCCACACCCCAGAGCACAGGGTCAAGGACTCGCTCGCGGACGATCTGCAACACCGCCAGCACCAAGCTGAGCCCGACGGGGATGTAGGGCAGGGCGACACTCAGTCGGGTGGGTGCGTGGGCTTCGACCGAAACCCTGGCGTTGCCGGCGAAAGCGCGGGCCCCCATTGCGACCAGCAGGTAGCCGAGGAACCAACCGCTGTCGGCGTAGAGGCCCGTCTCGTAGTTGCCGGTGAGGCTGAAGTAGGCGAAGACGCTGTCGGCGAATGAGATGGCGGCCAGACCACCCCCGACCAGGAGCAACGAGGCACGCGGCCCGCTGAACCCGCGGGTGAGCGTGAAGATGACGACGGCCAGCAGCACCACGTCACCCAGTGGGTAGGCCAGCGTCAATGACTGCACCAACAGGGAGTCGCCACCCGCTCGGACGATCGGTCCCAGCACGAGGTCCCAGCTGATGAACAGGATCGAGAGCGAGATGATGAGACCGTCGAGGATGGCACGGGCGAACGTTGCGCGTCGCTGGATGGAACTGACCCGCACCAGCAGTGCACCGATGGCAAAGGGGATTGCCCCGAGGAACCCGACGTCGGCGATCGACGGAAACGGCGCCTCCCGGAGCACGAGCTCGAAGTAGCTCCACGCCACCTGTCCGAGCCCCCAGGAGAGAGCGGACGCCGCGAACAGGTACCACGATAGCCGAGCCCTGCCATGGGAACGTCGTGCCGCGCCGAGGCAGGCCGCCGTGGCCAGGCCGGGCGCCAGGATGGTGGCCAGATCATCCATCACCAACGTCGTCCACTCGCCGCCCCATCCCCGGACCAACCACAGGGTGAACACCACGGTGGAACCAACGGCGAGCCCAGCTTCGATGAGGCGCATCCGCCTCCGAGATCGCAACCTTCGGGACCCCAAGCGGGGCTCCTGGGCGCCCTGGGGCGCGTCGTTCATCAGTCGCGTCGAGACATTCTCCCCAGACATCATGCACCCAACATCGGCCGGACATTGAGTACCTTTACGAAAATCGCTCCTGAAATCGATCAGACACAACCGGACATGGTGTTGGACGAATGGTGTTGGACGAGGTGATGTTCCGTTGAGCAGCGCAGGAGGTGCGGTCGCCCTCGTCATCCTCCTGATCGGCTCGGGTATTGGGGACTCGCTGGGTTTCGTCCACGCCGCCCGCGTCTGGGAGGGAGGGCGGTCGCCCTTGCGCGAGATCGCTCATTCGGGGCTGTGGTTTTCGGGGGGAATTGGCCTCTATTGGCTCGCTCTCTATTGGGCCCGTCAGCTTGGGATCGTGTCACCGGGTCTCCAGACCGTCCTCTGGTTCGCGGTGACCATCGTCGGTGTGGCGGTGATCACCGGCGAGTTCCCTCAATGGCGCCTCAGCGACCAGATTCTGGCCGGCGTGGTCATGATATCGATGGCTGCGCTGCTCTTTCGGGTCTCTTCCGCGTGATGGGATGCGAGAACGGAACTTCCTAGGCTCTGGACATGCCGACGATCTTCACCCGCATCATCGATGGCGAGCTGCCCGGCGCGTTCGTGTGGCGCGACGACCGAGCGGTGGCCTTCATGTCGATCAACCCACTCGCCACCGGACACACCCTGGTTGTCCCCGTGGCCGAGGTTGACCACTGGCTCGACCTCGAGCCTGATCTCGCTGCCCACCTCACCCAGGTGTCCCAACGGGTGGGTCGAGCTATCCAGGCTGCCTTCAACCCCGTGCGGGTGGGTCTCATGATCGCCGGCTTGGAGGTGCCTCACGTGCACCTCCACGTCGTCCCCATCTCGGGCGTCCACGACCTCGACTTCGCCAACGCTGCTCGCTCGGTCGACCCCGACGACCTCGGGGCGGCCGCCCAGCGAATCCGGGAAGAGCTCGACCCACGCGCCGGGTAGCCAGCGGCCTCCCCCAGCAACGGTCGCATTGAACAAACCCGATGGAACCCGGCAATCCGGTCATCGGTACCTTGGGACGTTCGGGGTGGCGCCGGCCGGGACCTCTGGCCCTGTTCGGGTGAGCTGGTGCCGCAGACAATGGGAGTGCAACGACGCTTGTGAGGAGACCGCGATGGCCATCGATCTGCGTGAAACGCCGGGGGGCGGTACGCCGCCGCTCGTGCTAATCGAAGAATCCGACCCCGCCGTCCGGTGGGCAGAGTCCGAGCTGCTCAAGCGCGACGGCTACGACGTGGTCACCTGCGCGGGCCCCGACGACCTCCCCCGGGGAGTGTGCCCGCTGGTGCGCGACGGCCATTGCGACCTGGCCGAGAACGCCGACGTCATCGTCCACAACCTTCGACAGCGCCTCCTCGGCAACCGGCAGGTGCTCGATGCACTACGGGAGCACGTTCCCGACACCCCGGTGATCGTGGAGGCGACCCAGCCTGAGATGCGTGACGACCCCGATCGGTTCGCCGGAACCATCGTTGTGCGCTTCCCGGTCTCATCCAGCTCACTCCGGTCCGCCGTGGCTGGGGCGCTGGACGCGTCCGTCAACGCCGAGTGACCGCAGGGCGCGGCGAGCGGCGTGGTAGCCGCACATGCCGTGCACACCGGCGCCCGGCGGGGTGGCGGCCGAGCACAGGAACGTGCGGTCCGTGAGCCGGTAGGGGTCCAGAGCAATGCGGGGGCGGAACAGCATCTGCCGACCTCGTGACGAGCCGTGGGCGATGTCGCCACCGATGTAGGACGGGTTGTACGCCTCGAGCTCCCTGGGAGCCGTAGACACCACGCCCACGATCCGATCCCCGATGCCCGGAGCAAATCGCTCGATCTGAGCAAGGACGGCGCCGGTGGCGTCACTGTCGAATCCGGCCGGGACGTGAGCGTAGCTCCACACCGGGTGGATGTTGCCGTTCGATCGCGACGGGTCAGCGACGTACTGCTGGGCCACCAGCACCAGCGGGCGATCAGGCATCCGCCCCGCCGACACATCGGCCTCAGCGGCGACGAGCTCCTCCATGGTTCCACCAACATGGACGGTGCCGGCCCGCGAGCATGCCTCGTTGGTCCATGGGACTCCGCCCTCGACCGCCAAGTCGACCTTGAAGGCGGCCGGTCCGTGACGCCACCGCTCCAGACCCCTGCGCACGCTCGGCGCCAGATCGGTGCCGACCACGTCGAGGGCGTGGCGTGGGGCGAGATCCAACAGGGTGACCCTTGACTCGGGGATGTCGGTTGCTGAGCGGACCATGACGCCCGTCTCGATCGTCCCGCCGTGCTCTGCCAGCAGCGACGCCAGGGCATCGGTGATCGCTCGCGAACCCCCGACAGCCACCGGCCACCCATGCGAGTGGGCTGAAGCCCCGAACAGGAGGCCGACGGCCGCCGTGGCCGGATTGGTCAGCGGGGCGAAGGAGTGCGCCGCCATCCCGGCGAACAGCGCCCGGGCCTCGTCGGTGGACCACCGGTGCGCCACGCGGGTGGCCGGAAGCAGCGCTCGGGTGCCGAATCGCAGCAGCGATCCCACCCGACGCCCGGCCGGGACGTGCACGATCGGTTGTTGCAGCTCGGCGATGAGGTCGTCGAACCGCTCAGCCAGCGGCCCCATGAGCCGTCGCCACGAGTCCCCATCAGCGCCGAGCCCCGTTGCCGTCGCGTCCAGGGAGCGAACGATGATGCCGGCTCGCCCTTCGTCGAGAGGATGGGCGAGCTCGATGGGCGCATGGGCCCAACGCAACCCGTGAGCCTCCAGGGGCAGCGACCGGAAGTACGGGGAGGCGATTCCGAAGGGGTGGACCGCCGAGCAGACGTCGTGGCTGACCCCGGGCAAGGTGAGCTCGCGAGTGCGGGTGCCACCGCCGATCTCATCGGACCCCTCGAGCACGGTCACGCTGAGCCCGGAGCGGGCCAGCTCGACGGCGGCGGCCAATCCGTTGGGCCCAGATCCCACCACCACCGCGTCGTGCATCAGCGCAGACTACGGGCGTAGCTCCCCCACCGTCAGGACGTGCTCTCGGCCGGAAGAGCGAACACGTCGCCGGGGATATCACCATCGAGGCTGCTCATCTCCAGTAGCTGGTCGTCGGCCACCAAGCGCGCCAGCACTCCGTGCTCGGTGAGACAGATCGCGACGGACTCCATTCCCCCGTCACCCCCGGGTCGGCTCGAGAAGCAGCGAGCGGTGGCCCCGGCTATCTCGTCGTCCGCCACCTCGAGTCCAGCTCCTCGAAGGTCTCGGATGAGACGTGCTGTCACATCGGCCTCGCTGTCGTTCACGACGTCGATGCAACGCCACTGGCCGCCGACGGGTTGGTCGCAGCGCGTCGTCATGCCGTCCCGACGCACGACGCGCACGGTATGGCCGTCGGCCGCGATGACGTCCTGCCGTACATCGTCGTCGCGCCGCCACACCTCCATCACCGTGCCGTCGGACTGCTCGTATCGGGCGTGATACCGACCACGGGTGCCCGCCGTGGCCAGGTCGATCAGCTCGGCCATGGTCTGGTCGGTGACACCCTCGCTCAGCGCGAACGGACCTCCGGCGGTGGCCTCGTCAACATCGCTGGCTCCGTCACGCAGCCAGATCACCAGCGCCACCACCACGACCCCAGCCACCGCGGCGACAACCCACCAAGGCACCGTGCGATCACCGATCCCCATGATGCCGCGGTCTAGCCGTTCAACGCCGCGCCCGGCGGCACGAACACGGACGAGTCGACATCGTTCTCCAGGAGAACCAACCGGAGCTCGGCCTCGGGAGAATCGATGAGCAAGGGGATCCCGCTGGTCGACACACACAGATCGAAGGTCCCCCGGTCCTCGGTGATCTCGAAGCAACGAGCGGCCCGACCATCGATCTCGGCGTCGCGAACCCTCACTTCGCGGTCGCCGAGGTCCTCGCCGATGGCGCCGAGCGACAGGTCACCGGGCACCGGAGTTCCCGACTCGTAGGGCGACGGTGCGCACTGCCAATCGGTATCGAAGCGGGCGCAGCGCACGATGACGTCGCCACCGGTGTCGTACTCGCTGGTCTGGATCTCGCTGCCCTCGGAGCGCAGGACGTTGTCGCGCCGAACGTTGGGCGGGCTGTTCCAGATCTCCATCACGATCTGCGGCTCGTCGCCGCGCATCACATCGGACTCCCACCGCCCGTAGAACGTCGTCTCTGCCCCCGACCGCAAGAGCTCGACAAGCTCTCGGGCCGGACCCTCGAGCCCGTCGATGGACAGCACCTGGCGCGGTTCGCCCGTAGCCGCGGGACGGGATTCGTCGTCAGGATCGCTCTGCTCCCCGGTCTCGTCGTCGGGACCGGTGGCGACGACACCGCTCCGCTCGACGGGATCGACGTCGAGCCCGATGCCGAGCGGGATGCCCACCGCGAGCCCAACGATCACCCCGGCCGCGGCCACCAGCGCAGTCCCCTGGGGCGATTGAAGGTTCACGGCGACGTCACCTCCGGGATGGGGTCGAGGCGTGATGAGACGATGGACACACCGGCGAACGATCAGAACAAGCGAAGGGAAACCTTCAACTTGATCTGGAGCTCGTCGGATTCGCCACTCATGGCAACGTTGCCGGCGTCGTCGATGGCGACTACACGGTAGTAGTACACGCCAGCGCCGACGAAGCCGATGAGACCGTCATCGGTGCCGTCCCACTTGGTAGAGCCCACCAGCGGCACGCCCGGCACCGTGTTGTGCACCCCGCCATCGAGGTGGCGGACGGCGAATCCGGTCTCGTCGTAGACGATGACCCGCACCCGTACCGGCCCCGACAGGTTGTCGGAGATCTCCCAGGTGAGATCGGCCTCGGCGGGTCCCAAGGTGATGATGCCGAGGAGCTTGACGTACAGCCAGATCGCGGGGTCGGGACTGAGCGCCTCGACCCCCGGCGGCGTCAGATCGACCGCCACCGACAGCCTGCGGAAGTCGCTGATGCGGCCGGACTCGTCGACGGCACGGTGCTCGATGGTGTGCACCCCCTCGGGAATGGACACCGGGCCGGTGTAGGTCTGGACGGCGCCGCTGTCGATCCGGAGCTCGAGGCGACGGAGACCGGCGTTGTGGTCACCGTCGACACCGCGGAGCACCAGGGTGGGCTCATGGCGCCACCACGGCTGCACGAGCCCGTCTCGACTGGCGCTGGGGGCACGGAGTCGGGCGACCGACACCGGGTTGGATCGATCGACCACGACCACCTTGTGGGCCATCGGGCTGCGGCGACCGGCAACGTCGACGGAGAATGCACGGATGGTGTGCTCACCCTCGCCGAGCTCGATCGCTCCGGCGTAAGGTCCGAACTCGGGTCCGTCCATGGGTACGCCCGGTGCCCGACCGTCGACAGAGATGCACACCCCCGCCGGCGCTGGGTCGTCATCGCCTACGTGGTCGCAGAGGGTCGGCAAGAAGCTCTGCACGATTCCCGAACCGGGCAACGGGTCGACGGTCAGCTGCGTGATCACGGCGGGGTCGAGGACATACCAGCCGTTGTCGCCATCGTTGCTCGGCATCAAGGTGCCGCCGTCGAGAACGTCGGTACCGGGATCGGCGCGGTCGACGTGGAGCGTCTCGCACACCCGTTCACTCGAGCGGCCGGCGACGTCGACCGCCCTGTGGCACACCTCGTGGATCCCGGCGCCCAACGAGAACGGACCCGTGTAGGTAACGGGACCGGCGCCAAGGTCGTATTCGATGTGATCGATGCCTGATCCTGGTGGCCGGAGCCCGCGCTCGATCAGGGCGTCGGCCGCGGAGAGCGTGACCCAGGGTTCCTGCACGTACCAGTCGTTGCTCCCATCTGGCCCCGGCGGACCGGCCAGCAGGTAGGAACGTGGATCGGTGAGGTCGACGTCGAGCAGGAACGAGCCGTCGGGGTCGGTTGCCGTCTCGGGTCGAAGGTTCCCGAACCGGTCGACAACCTGCCAGCTGAACCGGTGTTCGCCGTCGCCGAACGTGTTGACCTCGGCGGGGTCGGCGGGCTGGTCTACCCGGCTGGCGTTGTCGACGCGGGTCTGGATTCCGCTGAACGCGACGGGGGCGCCCACACCCGCGCCATCGGAGTAGCCCGAGACGGTGACGGTGGGATCGGTTACGTACCAATCGTTGTCGCCGTCGGGTGCTGCCGCCACGACAGCGACACTGGCCGTGGGTGCGTCATCGTCGAAGCGAACGACCTCAGGACCGAACGACACGTCGCGACCCGCGATGTCGGTGACCGTCCAGGTGATCGTGTTGACTCCCGGCACCAGCTCGCTGCGGATCGGACCGGTGTAGGGAACGAAGCCGGCGCCGTTGAGGTCGTAAGAGATGGCATCAGTGAGGGGGAGACCGGAACCACCGAAGGGATCGATGGCGGACAGCACGAGGAACGGCCGCGTAGAGAACCAGTCATCGGTGCCGATCACCTGGTCGGGCTCCGCGGGCACGGTCAGGAGCACCGAGAGCGGGTCGTCGCGGTCGATGGGGATCTCGGTGGTGGTGCCACCGCCGGCGACATCGAGCTCGTCGGGCATCGGCCCCGGCGTGGCCGGGTCGCTGTCGTCGAACCAGCGGTTGCCGGCGGGGTCCACGCCGGTGAAGTGGAAGGTGTGCACCGCGGTGACCAGCGCGTCGACCTCATCGGACGGGATCGAGCAGGAGGCCGGGGTGGGGCAGATGCGCTCGCTTCCCTCGTTGAAGCGGTAGCGGAACGACGCGGCGTCGCCGCCGGGACCCTCCATCACCGAGATGGAGGGCGAGGTGAGATACCACCCGGCGTTGCCGTCGGGGGCAGAGATATCGGCCGTCACCGGATCGGCCGTCTGGTCGACCTCGACCTCGATCTCCTGCTCGGTGAAGTTGCCGGCCCGGTCAACGGCACGGACGGTGATGGTCTTGCTGCCCTCACCATCGGTGGTGTTCCAGTTGAACGTCCCCGTCTGGCACGCCACGAACGTGTTCGTGCTCTCGTTGCGGCACTGGACGGCCTCTAGGCCCGAGAGCTGGCTCGAGGCTGTGCCCGGGGCGTTGAGGTCGAGGTCGTTGGCCGCCACCGTCAGCTTCACGGTGCCGACCTTGGTGTGGATGACCCCGCCGACGACGGTTGCCAGAGGGTCGACGGCGACGGCCGTCACGTCGAGATGAGGCGCACGGTTGTCGACCAGGTAGATCCGGTCGGGTTGGATGGAGCCCGCAACGTACCCCGCCGGCGGCATCGTGTTCTCCGGCCGCGCATCGATCGACTCGACGTCACACCCCGCCGGATCATCAACGCAGTCGTGATTGGCGGCCAGGGCCGATCCGGGCCGCACCACCACGCTGTAGAGGCCCCACCAGCCGTTGCTGGACTGCGACGTCAGACCGCTCTGGAGAACCGCGGCCGGGTCGGGGGCAAGCAACGAGTGCGCATCGGTTATGTGGGTGGAGTCGAGGAGCTCACCGGGACCGCAAGGATCCGATGCGCTGTTGGTGAGGGTGGTGACATCGCTGAACAGCACGTCGGCGAACGACGCATCACTGGGGTCGGTGACACCGGCGGGCAGCGTGGTCCCCGCCGCCTCGTACACACCGCACAGCACCACGTTGAAGCCCTTGGCGCTGTCGAGCGCGGCCCGGGCGTCGAAGGTCGGCTCGAGGTCGGCGCCGCGGTAGGGCTCGAACGCTTCGGGCTCCACGAGGATGCTGCGAGGAGCAGTGGCGAGCACGACGACGCCCGCCCCGCCGTTGGCGCCGCTCACGGTGTCGGGGCACGTGGGGTCATCGCCGACGGGACCACCATCGCCACCATCGGCATGGGGGCCGCTCGAGCCGTCGCGCAGCAGAACGGGAGCGGCCAGCTTGACGACGCCGCCACCGGCGCCGCCACCGTATCCGAGCTTGCCCGGCCCGCCGTCGCCGCCCCGGGCGAACACCTGGCCGTCCCGGAGATCGAGGACCGTCGCCGCCAGCGCCACACCGCCACCGGCGCCACCGCCACCGCCGTGGCTTCCGGTCGACGGCGTGGACTCGTCGACGAAGAGGGTGGACTCGTCGTCGGGCAGGCCGCAGTCGCCGTCGGTGAAGTGGTCGACACCGGGGTCGCCGCTGGCTGAGACAGTTCCGCTGATGGTCATGGTATCGACGGCGTTGATCACGATGTCGCCACCGCCCCGGCCGCCGTCGGTCCCGTGCTCCGCCGCTGGCTCGCCGGGCTCGGTCACGACGGCGGTGGAGGTGTCGCCGAAGGGCAGACCGCCCGCACCGCCCTCGCTGCCCACGCCACCGGCGCCACCGTGCCCGGCGCCGCTGTTGTCGGCGGGCGGATCGTCGGCCGCCGAGGCTTCGTTGATGGCATCGGCCTCGACCGTCCCCGCGATGGTGACGTTCTCGGCCAGGATCAGGAGGTGCCCGGTGGCGTCGATGTCGGGCCCACCGCCGGGGTTCGGCGTGGTGGCCGGGCAGCGGGGCTCGTCGATGACTCCCGGCACCACTGCCGAGGCGTCGGCCGCCGTGGCGACCGACAAGGTGAATCCGGCCGGGACGATCAGCTCGGAGAACGTGTGGGAGCCGCACAGGGCGATGTCGGTTCCCAAGTCGCCCAGATCGAGCACCGGAGGCGGCTCGGGCATGACGTTGGAGACCTGGATCTGGATGGCGTCCTGTGGGGACGACAGCGGGCCGCTGTCAGTGCTCTGAGCGGTGACGGTGTAGGGCCCGTTGGCTAGCACGGTGCTGTCGAAGTCGAACTCGTAGCGGTTGGCTCCACCGTTCCAGGTGGCCACTCCAGCGGCGACGGACGGACCGCCGCCACCCTCGAACACCTCGACGTCGACGGTGAGCGTGCCGGCCGCGTCCTGCACGTCGGTGGCATCGATCTGCACCGTCACGGGGTTGCCGCTCACCGACGAGTGGGCGGCTGGTGCGGTGATGTCGACGGTCGGAGCGGAGTTGGGGGCGGGGCCGGGATCAGCGGGTGGGATGAACAGCGAGGTGGTGTTGACCGGCTGGTTCATCAGCTGGACTGGGTCCGACGGGCGTCCGTCGTTGAACAGCTTCAGGTCGTCGTGGCCCGACAGGCAGAAGAAGTGCGGGACGATGGCCTGGACGAGCTCGCTCTGGATCAGCGGTCCGAAGACACCGCCCCACAGGATGCGGCCGTCGTTGAGCGGCCAGATCACGATGTCGCGCTCGGGATTGCCGCCGGAGTCGCCGGCTTCGACGCCGATGACGTTGGGGAACAACAGCTGATCGAAGCCGGTGACCGCTCCAAGGAAGAGCTCGGCCGCGATCTCACCGGCGATGCCGACTCCGTCGTCGCACTCCCTGAAGTCGAGGTCGAGTGGAACGAAGGACGTACCGGGGACGTACCAGGCGTCCAGCAGGGTGATGCCGATCGGTATGTCGGGGAGGGGCCACGGCAGCGGCACGGTGAACCCGACGTTGGCGATGGCCTGGAACTCGTCGACGTGGAGGTCGATGGGGCCGATGTAGGCCGGCTCGGGGCCACCGTTCTGCACGGCCACGTGCATCAGGCTGTGCTTGAGGGACAGGTGGCGAGTGGCAGGCATGTTGACCTGGACGTCGAGATCGGATCGCATGTCCAGGTTGAGCTGGACGACCTGGTTGACGAATTCGGCGATGGCGTCGAACACGACCCGGATGGCCCATCCGAAGAGGTCGCCGATGATCCCGAGGTTGTCGACCGCCCAGTCGGCGACGTCGTCGCCGAGGTCGCTGATGAACTTGCCGAAGTTGTCACGCATCTTGAGGTCGAGCGGGTCGACCTCGACCGATGCCGCGAGGCCGATCGGAACCTCGTTGCCGCCGACGATGGAGTCGTAGCCGGCCAGCTCGATCCCTTGGTCCACGGTCCCAGCCAGGTGCACGGCGAGATCGGTGCGGCGGGCGAAGTCCTCGCCCGTGGGCTTGAAGTCGATGGCCGCGAAGATGTGCGGGACGCCCACCTTGGCGTCGAAGCAGATGATGTCCTCGCAGAGTGGCTCGAAGAACGAACCAGGCTTCGGATCCGGCGGCTCCGCGGGCTTGGGGATGTCCTCGTCCTCGACCTTCTCACCGCCCAGCTCCATGCGCAGCCGGAACGTGGAGTCCTCCTCGGCCGCGGGCGAGACGAGTCCCTGCGTGGTGGGCACGTTGAGGACCTGGGCGTCGACCACCCCGATGGTGCCCTCGGTGAACAGCAGCCGAGTGCCGACCGAGAGCGGCTCGCCGGGATGGCTGGCCCTGCCATCGATCTGGAACAGCTTGCGGGCCTCGCCGACGTTCTCGCGGATGTTCAGGTTGATGCCGAACTCACCGGGGATCGGGAACCCGTCAGTGTGGTGAGCGTCACCCGCGCACTGCTGCTCGATGCGAGCGGGCGCGATGTTGTCGACGAAGTTGTCGAGGTCCGTCGCCGGGGCCAGGCTGGCAGCGGGGATGTTCTCGAAGATGTTGATGATGTCGGTCTCGAGGTCGCAGGCACCGTGGGCGAGGATCTGGAGGTCGTCACCCTCCAGGTGAACGAGGGCGGCGGCCTGACCGAGCCGTCCCACCGGCTCGCCTTCGGCATCTCGCACGATGTAGCGGAACCGCATGTCGCTGGCCTTGATCCACTGCGCCCTGAAGTCAGCGATCGACATGCTGTCCGGCTTGACCTCGAGCGGCTCGGGCAGCTCCCAGCTCGCCGGTGTGTCCACGGTGAGAGACTGTGGGACGCCGAGGCGGATGCCCAGGCGCAGGGCGGTGGTGGCGGTGTCGTCCTGGTGGTCGGGGTCGAACACCCCGACCTTGGCCCGGACTCCCTGTGGCTCGTCGGTCCAGTGGTCGTGCCAGCCCGATCCGTCCGACTTCGGTGCCTGCTCGAGGTCGACGAGGGTGGCACCGGCGTGCGGACCGACCCCGGCGAGCTCGTCCAGGCGTGCCCTGGTGCCGTAGCCCACCTTGGCGAACAGCTTGGTGACCCCGGGGTTGTCGGGCTGGTCGAAGCGGATGAGCGGCGGCACGCAGTCGGCGCCCTCCCCCTCCTCGGCCTCGCTGCGACACGGGCGCCGGATGCTGGTGGCCTTGGCCCTCTCGAGATCGGAGCCACCGCCGAAGCCTTCCTCGAGCTCGGTGGCGGGGGCCTTGGCGATGCCGACCTGGAACGATTCGGGCACGTTGGTGAGCCCGGCATCGGTGATCTCGATGCGCTCACCGGATTCGAGCGCCCCGAGGACCCGGAGGTCGAGCGGGTCGATCCCGTTGTGCTCCTTGAACCCGGCACCGATGCACATGTACTCGACGTCCTCATCGCCACCGACCTCGTAGCGACCCGGCGGGTAGTGCGGGTAGGCGGTGTCGGGGACCGACTCGGGACGTGGACATGACTCCTTGCCGAAGCGGACGCGGTGCAGACGCGACGCGGCGGAGGTGCCCGGCTCACCGATGCGGCCGCGGGCCTGGAACATCCCGTTGCCGAACGATGCGCTGAGGTACTGGTTCGACGTCGGGGTGCCCGGTGAAGACTCGTCGTCGGGGATCTCAGCCGGGAACGGGTCGTTGGTGACGATGAACGGCTGGTAGGGCTGATCGGGTGCGGTCCAGCCGGTGTCGGCCGTGTCGAGGTCGAAGCTGGCGACGTTGAATCGGATCTCGTCGATGCCGGCTTCGGAGCCGTCGAGGTTGAAGGCCCGGATGTCGAGATCGCCACCGGAGGACATCGGGTCGTCGCTGCCGGCGGGGATCGTGCCCTGGACCACGTTGGGGATGTTGGTGATCTCGGCTCGGGCGGCGATGATGTCGGCACCGCCGCCGGAGGCCATGCGGAAGAAGGCGTCGACATCGAGCTCGACGGAGGTACCGGCGGCTGGTGTGCCGACCAGCTGGATGGCTCCCTCGTCGTCCTCGACCAGGTTCAATGGAAGCCCGGTGTCGGGGTCGAGATCGTCGCAGAACGTTCCCTGGCCGGCGGCGGGAGCGAGCGCGGTGGTCTTGGAGCCCCGGAAGCACAACTCGAGTCCGGCAGGGATCTCGCCCAGCATGACGTCGGCCAGAATGCGCTTGGCGGGATCGGCGGCGTCATCAGCGATGTCGACGTAGGCCCGCAGCGACTGGTTCTCGCCGAACTGGACGTTGAGCGCCTTGGTGTCGAGGGGGATGGCGGTGTCGTCGTTGGTGGAGCCGACCGTGCGGAACCCGACGCCCCGCACGTCTTCGATGTGGGCCGTGGCCTTGAAGAACTTGCCGCGCTGCTGGAACGTGGCGATCTGGTCGATGGCACCGGGCACCACCGTCGAAGCGCGCTGGGGTGCGATATCGCCGATGGGGTCAGGGGCGACGAAGTTGCGAATCTCGGCGTCGATGGAGTCGATCGAGATGTCGGCGTTCAGATCGATGAACGGTGCCTGTCCCTCGCCTTTGGGCAAGGCCAACGAACCCTCGACAGTGATGTCCTTGTCGATGCCGAGGATCTCACCGTCGACGATGAGGACATCGGCCTGGGCAACACCGTTCTCGACCACAACAGCCCCGGCGTTGTCGAGCACCGGACGCACGTAGGAGAGGGAGAGATCGTCGAAGTCCATCTTTCCCGAGCCCAACGTGGTCACGTGGAGGTTGTCGAAGCGCTGGTCGGGGGCGAAGTCCATCTCGAACCGCTCGGGCAGGTGCCGGAGGATGCCCGCCGCGCAGTACGCCTCAACGTCGACTTCGGCCCGCGGGTCGCGACAGATCGAATCGCCCAGGGTGTAGGAGCCCTCGAAATCGACGGTCACCCCGCCGGGGCCGGGGGCGTCGCCCGACGGCGCCGTGGGGGCGTCGACGAACATCTTCATGTCGCCCTGCTGGTTCCCATCGCCGTCGCCGGGCGTGAGCACGTGGACGGTGAGCTCGCCGGGAAGGTCGGTGATGTCGACGCGGCCGTCGAGGTTGCGGGAGGGGATGGGGTTGCCGGTGCTGGCGTCGTTGCCGTTGATGGTGGCCCGGGCCTCGGTGAAGACGTTGAAGGGGATGGGGGGTACTGACCGGTAAGCCAGGCTCATCGGCGCCGAGGTGAGCGGGTCGGACGTGTCATCTTCGCTGGGGTTGCCATCGAAGGGGTTCACGTTCTCGCAGGGCCGGGTGAAGTCGTCGCTCGGAGCGACCAGCGGACCGCTGCCACCGGTGCGGAAGCAGATCGTCAGATCCTCGGGCAGCGTGACCACTCGGGCCTCGGCGAAGGCGTCGAGCGTGGCATCGGTCAGGTCAGCGTCGAGGATCGACACGTCGCCGAGGGCCAGGTCCTTGATGTCGGCCCGGGCCAGCAGCTCACCTCCTCCGCCGATCTGGCCGCGGATGCCGATGACGCCATCCGTCTCGTGGTGGACGTACTGCGCTTCTTTGATCTCGATGAGCTTGGCCTCGGCCTCGAAGGCGGTGCCGCGACCCACCACCGAGGCGTAGTTGGGTGCGGTGATGCCGTCGGCGGGTGGCGGGAAGGCAGCCGGACGGAGGTGGAAGTTGCGGAACCCGACGGTGAGGCTGTCGACCTGGCCGTAGTTGTCGGCGTCGAGGTCGGGATCGTCGGGATCGGGCAGGCAGGCGCCGCTGACGAAGTCGCGGTCGCAGGCGTGTATCTCGAAGCGCTCGACCGTCTCATCGATGGGCTGGCGGAGGAACTCGCCGGTGTTTTCGGGATCGGGGACCAGCCCGTAGTCCTCGTACCCGCGCAGGCTGATCCGGGTGCGGCGGGGGAACCCGTCGAGATCGGCGGACGCCACCAACGGAACGTCCTCTCCCAACAAGTCGGGAAGGGCGATGAGACCTTCACCCAGGATCGCTTCGAGAAGCAGATCAGGCTTGAGCTGGCCAGCGTGCGGGATGGCGTCGAGGGCCAGGGTGACGTCGGTCAGCGCCCGATCGGCGATGTCGGGATGATCGGTCTCGGACTGCGTCAGCTGGGCATCGAGGGTGGCGGGCAGACGGTCGAGATCCAACGAGGCGCAGAACGTCCCCTGATCGCCGCAGCGGGCTCCCTCGGACGCCTCGGCCTGCAACACCTGGCCGAAGGCGTCGATGTCGACGGGGCCGGCGGGACCCTCGCTCGACTCGTAGTGGAACGACATCGGTTGGCCCTCGGCGGCCGGGCCTTCCTGCACGATGCGGATGAAGTCGGGAAGATTGACGACGCGGGCATCACCCACGACCAGCAGGCCGTCGTCACCTGCCGCGTTGCGGGTGTCGAGCTCGACGTGAGACAGGAGTGGGGTGTCACCGTCACCGAGACGAGTGAGGATGTCGAAGCCCTGTGACGTCTGCGCGAAGGAGATCCCGCTGATGTGCTCGATCCTCCCCGAGGCCACCAGCTCTCGGTCATCGTCGTTGGGCTGGTCCATCCGGAACTCGAGCAGGTAGGGATCAGGGTCGGCCGACGGCAACGGGAACTCGTCCTCGACGAAGGGACGGACACCGTCGGGTGAGCCGGTGACCATTCGGACCCACGCATCGATGGCGCCGATGGCCGGAAGCGGGTCGCCGTCGGGGATGCCGTTGCACGACTCGCCGGGGAAGTCCCGGTCACACGCCCACGCGTGGGCGGCGACACCGTCACCCGTCTCGCCGGCAAGGATGGCGATGTGCTCGGGGAGGTTGTCGATGCCGGCCCGGATGCACTGTATGTCGCCGGCGGGATCAGGCTCGTCGCAGTCGGCGCCGGCCAGGCGGTTCTCGTAGCTGAGGTCGGCATCGAAGTCGGTGGGAGGGGGTGCGGCCGAGGTCAGTATCCGCATCGGCACGTTGTCGGCGGGGTCGTCGCCCACGACCGGTTCGGTAATGTGAACGGTGAGGCCCGCCGGAACGCGCAGCAGATCGAGGCTGGCATCGATGTCGTGGTTGTCGGCCACGCCATCGGTGGGGCCGTGCGCGGTGTAGCTGAGATCGGCGTGGACGTCGAAGCCGGTGCTGGCGTCGTAGGCGAAGGTGAGCGGCGTCTCCGTCAACGAGCCATCACCGAACGGGTCGGCCGACTCACATGGATCGGTGAACGGCACGGCGTGGGCAAGCGACAGGTCGTTGCCCGACTCGCGGACGCAGAGGTCGATCTGAGCGGGGAGCGGCTGCACGAGGGCGCGGGCGGTGAGGTCGACGGGTCCGACGTCGGGGTCGTCGGCGAAGAAGACGTTCTCGGCGTCGAGGAGGACCTGGAGGTCGCGGTCGTCGCCGACCACGGAGCGGAGACCGAACAGGCCGGCGACGTTGGCGTAGCGGACCTCGGTGATGTCGTGGACACGGGCCGACGCCTCGAATCGGACGGGTTGGTTGTCAGGGTCGGGCGGATCTTCGAGCCCCTTCGCCGTCAAGGTGGCGAACTGGGGAGCGATCCCCTCGGGTCGGGCGATGCCGGCCCCGTCGCGCTCGTCCTCGGTGAAGTTTCTGATGACCACCTCGGCCCGGCCGATGGGATCGGTCCCCGCCGGGCAGGCGAACGTGCCGTCGAGCTCGCATGTGGTGACGTCGAGGCGCTCGAGGGTCTCGTCGGCGCCCTCGACGAAGCGGATCCGCACGGTGCCGGGGATGCCCAACAGCTCGGCGTGAGCGTCGAGCAGGATCGGGCCGGCGGCGGCGAGAGCGTCGGGGTTGTCGCTGGAGTCGGGCTTTCCCACGAGGGCGTTGAGCAGCACGTCGGGCTCGGCTGACCCCGGCCGCGGAACCATGTCGACGGCCACGTCGGTGGTGGCTCCGACTCCGGTGGCGCCGTCCTCCTCGATGCGAACCTCGATCTCGGCCGGAACGTGCCGCACGGCCAGCTCGGCGCACGTGGTACCAGGCTCACCACACTCAGCCGTGATGGCGGCGGGCTCACGCAGCTCGGCGTTGGCGTCGATGTCGACCGTCTCGCTGGCCCGGTACACGAACCGGAAGGGCTCGCTACCGTCGTTCTTGTCACCGGGCCGCAGCAGCGTGTCGATCTCGGCGGGCAGCGGTGCGATGGTGGCGCCAGCAGTGAACAGGCCGATGTCGGGCAGATCATCGAGCTCGACGTGGGTCTCGAGGGGGAGGGCGCCGTCCCCGACGCGTGAGATCACGTCGACACCCTCCGCCGAGCTGGCGAACCTCAACCCGCGGATGCGCTCGATCCGGCCGGTGACGAGCTGCTCACCCCCGACAGCCTGCATGCTCAGGAACTGCTGCTCTGTGGGGACGAACGGCGTGAACGCGCTGGGAGTCTCGACGTTGGTGTAGCTGACCTCGATGGCTCCGATGCCGGGTCCGTCGCCGATGGTGTCGAGGTCGAACCCCGGAGCATCGGGGTCGGAGGTCGTGAACAGCGCCTCGATGTCACCGTCGGAGAGCTGCCACCGCGCGTGCAGCTCGGGTGGGAGCTCTTCGATGATGGCGTCGGCCCTGACCAGCTCGCCGTCGACGATCGACTCGAGGTCTACCCGAACGTCGGGGAGGCGCCCGTCGGTGGTGGCCTCGTAGTCGAAGCTACCGGTCTCGTCGGTGGTGGCGATGTCAATGCCGAACCGCCGGGGCAGCCGGTCGACGTCGGCGCCCACGTCGAGGGTGTCGCCGTGATCGACGACCGCCAGCGTGGTGGCCACGTCGACCTCGGGGAGCTCGCCGGGGACGTGCAACTCGAACGTCCCGTCGGGGAGCGCGGTGCCGTAGTTGAGCAGGATGCGCTCGCCGACCCCATGCGCGTAGTCGATGTGATGCCCGGCGTCATCAGACTGGTACCGGACGTTCACCACGTCAGGGAAGGGCGAGTAGGCGATGTCCACGCCGGCCACGAACTGGCCGCCGTCGGTCTCCACCCCGCCGAACAGCACGAGAGGGCCCTCGTACCAGATGGGGACCTCGTCACCGCCCTGGAGGCCGCCTTTGGTGTCGACGACCGCTTCGAGGGGATTGAAGAAGTCCTCGAGACCGCGGACTAGCGCCTTGAAGTGGGTGGGGATGCTCCCACCCTCGCCGGTGTCGTAGCCGAAGCGGACGATGGTGTCCGGCTCGTTCATCTCCAGGTCGGAGACGGTGAACTTCACGTTGACGCGGACGGGCGGCGAGTCCTTTTCGAGGATCGTTGAGAGAACGTCGAGCGGGTAGCGGTTGATCTCCACGTTGGGAGCGATCGTGCGACCGGTGCGGTCGGCGAGGAACTCCTCGTAGGTCGTGCTGTCGGTGGCGAGCGGATCGTCGAGGGGACCCTCGATGTCGACGAGGTTCACCGCAACGGTGATGTCGGGGATGAGGTCGCAGTCGACGTCGACCGGAACCGGCACCTGTGGTGCCCCGACCCATCCGAGCCCGGTGTTGGCGATCGAGGCCTCGCAGTCGCCGGAGACGGCCTCGATGTCGTAGACGGGGAGGAGGTAGGGCACGGCGACCGGCTGCGTTAGAACCCGCACCGCCGCCGCTCCCCCAGCCAGAGCGATCGCGATGCCGACGACGAAGAGGACCGATAGTTGGAGCGACGAGTACTTCCGATGCCACAGAAGCTCGAGACGGGAGGTCAGCGCGCTCATCAGTCGACCACCGGCGGCGGGAAGTCTGGC
The DNA here is from genome assembly GCA_036397895.1 of Acidimicrobiales bacterium. Lineage (GTDB taxonomy): Bacteria > Actinomycetota > Acidimicrobiia > Acidimicrobiales > DASWIA01 > DASWIA01. The sequence goes on from DASWIA010000005.1 coordinate 125,700, forward strand.
GCCCTCGCCAGCACCGTGGATGACTGTGGTTCCTCGACCTCGTCGAGCGCGTCAGGAAGCTCGAATGTCAGGGTTGATTCGAACTCGCATCCCAGGATGACCGTCTCACAGGGTGGGTCACCGGCGGGGAACGGCAGCTCCCAGCGCAACCGGACGATCTCGCTTCTTCCGGCCGGGATGTCGGCCAGGAACTGCGGCACCGGACCGAGGTTGGTGGTGGCAGTGTCGAACGGGATCGGCCCCACTAGCTTCATGCCGGCGGTCGGCGACGTGGCGTCGACCAGACGAACTCCGAACGCATCACCGGGACCGTTGTTGGTGACGCGGTAGATCACGGTGACCCAGCGCACGAGGTAGTGGGCGCCGAGAAACGCCCAATAGGTGTCGACGACCTCGAGTTCGAGCGTGGGCTGCAGTACGGCGATGTCACCGCGGACGCCGACAGTGAAGGGGTTGTCGGCCCCTGGTGCCACGTCGGCGACCAGGTCGGCAACACCGGTTCCGACGGCGCCGCGGTAGCTGCCGGTGGCCGCGGTGATCTCCCAGGGGAGCCCATTGCCGCTGGCCGCGATGCCGTCGAAGTCGAGCAGTCGCGGATCGGTACAGCCCGCCCCGTCTTCATTGGTGACGGATCGGACACGCATCGTGACCGTGCCCCGCTGGTTGCTGAGCGTGACGGTGCTGTCAGTGCCCTGGAGCCAAGCGGAGCCTGGTTCTATGCGCTCGTCGCCCCCCTCATCGTCATCGACTTCCCCGCCGGTGGCGCGGATGTCGTGATCCTCGCTGTGGAGATCGAGATGCAGGCGGGCGGCTCCGGGGAGCGGGTTCGCCGGTCCCGTGATCACCCCGGCAGGAAGCGGCGATTCGTAGTCGTAGTGCCAGTAGGCGCCATCGCCGCCGCTGGCGCACGAGCGGCCAGATTCGATACGGCCGGGTCCGGCGTCACCAGTGAGATCGACGTCAAAGGGTCGGGGGGTGCCGAGCCGGTCCGTCTGCGCATGGAGTACGGGAATCGCCGTGACCGAAGCGACCAGCACCGCCACGGCGAACACACCCGCCGATGACACCGCCGTCGTGGGCTTGCTCAACAGCCGCCCCTTCCCCGCTGACCATCGAACCCCGCGTCCGCCTGTGCAACCTACGCACGTCGCGCGAGAAGGTCAATGGGTTCACTGCGCTCTTCTAGAGAGCTTCGGACCGTTCCGGTGCATCTCGCGCAATGGGACCACGATTGCGGCCCACCCGCTCGATGTTCCCGCGCTCGATGTTCCCGGCGAGACCTGTCAGGTCGAGGTCGGTCAGGTGGTGATCGCTGCGGTGGGTTCGACGCGGCTCAGCTCGACGATCGACGCGTCATGGTCCTGGATGATCCGCTGGAGCTCCGATTCGGCGACCCGAACTTCGAAGGCGAGAGTTCGACTCAATGCGTCGTCGGTCTCGAGCTCAGCCACGAGATCGGAGATCGTGCTCAGCTGGCGCGACAGGGCAGCGTCGATGGCGGTCACCGACGCCGACTTCACGTGGTCCAGCGTGGCGAGCCACTGGACCTTGGCCTGGTGCGTGGTGACCGAGGTCTCGGCTTCGGAGATGGCCACGGCCAGACGGCGGAGGGCACGCTCGGTGTCAAAGACATAGGCGCCAAAGGCCACCAACGCTGCGATGAGTCCATAACGGAACCCCGGTTGGCGCACGATCAGGTCGCGGATGCTCTCGTCACTGGTCTGGACGGACATCGCCGTCAGGCTCAGGCCGAGGGCCAGCACGACGAAGAGCAGTGTCCCCAGGAGCTGAGCCCTACGGTGATCGATGTCGGCACGGGTCGGAACCGTGCGAGCCAAGCCGGCACGCCGTGCCGTCGCGGAAACGTCGATTCCTTGTCGTCGCGACGGGGCAGGTTGGGCCTCCACCGGATACCTCCTAAAGCAGTTGAGTCACCGGTCACTCCAGCAGGCCGGACTTCATCTTCATCGGCCGATCAGCGATCGATCTTGACTGGCTGCGAAGTGGGTGATCCTCGAGGGCGGCGCCACCCCGATTCCCCAGGGGGAGGCTCAAGCCCTAGGGTGCAGTCGCCGACACCCAAACAAGAGCACTCGCTTCTTGGGAGGATCCAGTTGCCAACCGACACCATCGACGAGTTCGCGCGCGCTGATGCGCTCATCGAGTCCGTCGAGTCCGTCTTCGAGGACCTTGAGAACCGGACCCGCCGGCGTAGGATCGCCAAGCGCGTGGTGACCGCCTTCGCCGCCTTCCTCGTCCTCATCATCGCCGGTAACGCCCTCATAATGGGTTCCGTGCTCTGGTTTCGCTGGACCGACGCTGGGGCCAGCCCTGCGGGCGTGTCCATCGACAACTTCAGGATCGTCGACGATCACGTGTGGCGGGGGGCGGCCCCGGGCGACCAGGGCCTGCGAGAGGTGGCGGCCCTGGGGGCCACCACCATCGTCGATCTACGATCGGAGGACGCTCTCGACGTCAACGACACACTGATCCGCGACCTGGGACTGACCCGCTACAGCCTCCCCGTCCGTGACGGACAGCTCCCCAGCGCCGACCAGGCAGCTGCGTTCCTCGACATCGTCGCCAACTCCGATGGCCCGGTCTTCCTGCACTGTGGCGCAGGCATCGGACGGAGCGGAGCCATGACTGCCTTCTACCTGAACGCGACGGGCCAGGCCGGAGGAACTGGGGCGCTACGCCACAACTTGTCCGTGGGTCCACCCTCGCTCGAGCAGATCGTCTTCTCGATGTCCACCAGCGGCGGCGACTACGACCGTCCAGGAGTGCTCATCACCGCGGCCAGTCGCCTGCTCGACAGCCCCCGCCGGATCTGGCACAACCTCACCTGAGCGACGGGCTACTGACTGCACTCCGGCGGGTGGCTCAGCCGGTCGTCATCCCTACGACCGCCGCCTGCACCCGGTGCAGCGTCACGTCGTTGAGGCAGCCGCTGAGCCGAGCCCGGCCCTGACGACCGAGGTCGGCCGCGACGACGAACGTCGCCCGGTTCCCAGGGTGATGTGCGACCGACGCCTCCGGAAGCACCTGCCCGGAGAACACATCGGGCCCGGTGCACGCGGCCCAAAGAACCTCGGCGACGTACTCGGGGGCCTGGCTAGCCACCTCGCCCCGGAGCACGATCTCCACCGTCGTCGTGACATCGTCGCTCAACGACTCCGGCCGGGTCTGAATCTGATCGGCCAGCTCGTCGATTCCGATCGCCGCCCCCGCCAGCAGGGCCACCACCGCGACCAGAGCTGCCACTCTCGGCCACGCCGATCGCCGGACGACATCGGGCCTGATCGGGGAGCCGAGGAACCCACCGCTCGGTGGTGCGATCGCACCCAGTCGGTCGGCGAGGCGAACTTCGAGCAACGGACCGGCTGAGAGCCGGGCGAGGTGCTCGACCGCCCACGCCACGATCGACGCCAGGACGCCCGCCCCGAGCAGAACGGGAAGAAACACGTTCATGGACTCCGGCTGTTCTCGCAACCAACCGAAACGGTCAGCGGGCTCGGGGCGCTCGGCACGGAGGATGTCAATCGGTTCGGGCGGTTGGGGAGGGGCGGGCGGCCCTTCGATCAGCTCATCGAGGCGGCGATCAAGGTTCCGGAGGCGGGACGTGAGGAGCCCGGCCACGACCGCGACCTCGGTGGCCACGAAGAACAGGCCGACGATGATGGCCCTGTTCCACTCCCACCGGTAGAGGTAGATGAGCGTGTAGGCGCCCGTCACCCCAGCCATGCCCACCCCGATTGCCACGGCCAGGCGCCTCATCTGATCAGTGGTTCCTGAGTCGAATCGCGCCCAACCACATCGACCACATCGACTTGGCCGTTCGACCCGTCAACCACGATCCGAGCTCCTTCGGGGAAGCGGTTCCGGGCGTCGGGAACGCCGACGACGACAGGTACGCCGGACTCCCTGGCGAGGATGGCGAGGTGGCTCAAGACACTGCCCGTCTCGGCGACCAGACCGGCAAGCCGGCGGAGGACGGGAGCGAGATCGGGCGTCAGATGCTCCACTACGAGCACGTCACCCTGGCCGGGATCGGTGTGGGCCACCGCTCCGACTCCGCGGCCGCCCCCCGCACCCTCGCCGGCGCCTGCCACCGCGGTGGCCGCTACGACCTGGCCGTCGCTGGTCAGGCGGAACGCAGCCGGAAGCGGAGCCGACGGCGCTCGAACCGCGGCGACGTCCACGACGATGGGCTCACCCCGAACGGCGGCCCTCAATTCGGTACGTGTCAGGTCCACGACGTTGGCGGATGAAGCGATCACCCGTCGATCCGCCAGTCGCCGCCCGAGCTCCTGGCTGACCGAGCGCGTCAGCTCGTGAACCCATCGCACCCGGAGGCGTAGCTGCTCGCGAGGACCGAGGTCGCCGACGACGACCCGACGGGTCCACAGGTCGGCCGCATCGGGAAGCGCCCCACGGTCGCCGAGTCCCGGCGGGAGCAGACCAAGAACCTCTGGCGATCGCGCCACGATGTCAGCGTCGCTCCATCCCGCCGCTCGACCCGACGTCAGTGCGGTGAGCGCGGCCGCCGCACCCGAGGGAGTGTCCTCCTCGCTGAGCGCGCCGGCCAGCATCTCGTGGCCGTGGAGCGCAACGAGGTAGCTCTCGATGTTGGCCAGGACGTCGAGGAGGCACTCGTCAGAGAGATCGCCTGGCGGTGCGAGGGCGCAGAGATCGCGATCGACTCTCTCGACCAGCTCCGATGCCAGCGAACCCAGCGCGGCCCGGAGCCGTCCTACCCGCCAAGCGGCGCCTAGTCGCCGAAACGCCGGACGGGGGTCGAGCCGGTGGAGCACGCCGGTGCGGCCCGGTGCACCACCCACCAGCTCGAGATCCACCACGACCTGGGAGTCGACCACGGTCACCAGAGGAGATCGCTCCAGCCGGTGGCGGGACGCAGCACCAGTCAAGCGCAGCACCTCGGCGATGGCGGTGCGAAGCGGTGGGACCCAGAGATCGATGGCCAGTCGTGGCAGAGGTTCGGGGAACGTCTCGGCGATCGGCCCCGCACCGAGCAACGGGCCCTGGGCACGTGCGCCGACGGCGGTGACCGGCCGCGACTGGAGCAGCAACAGCGTGCCGTCGGTGTCGATCGCCCACTCGATGTCCTGGGGACCGCCGAACAGGCGTGCGGCTCGGCGGGCGAGCCGCAGGAGGCGCTGTCGGTCGTGGGCCGAAAGATCAGGCGTCTCGTCGCCGCCGGCATCGACGACTCGGCCGCTCGGCGAGACGGTGAGCCGGCGACCAGATGTCGTACCGCTGACGAGCGCCCACGGCCCGCCGGCGACGGTTGCGATCACCCGGCGATCGGTTCGACCACTGATCGGGTCGACTCCGAAGAACACTCCACCGAGCCGGGGGTCGACGTGACGCTGGACGAGCACGGCCATCGGCGCGCCGCGGGCCGAAGCCTTCACGGTGGCGATGGCAGCGATGAAGTCGGGCCAGCCACCGACGCCGATCACGCTGTCGAACACCCCCGCCATCGACGTGCCTTCGGTGTCCTCGTTCGGCGACGAGGAACGGACGACCAGCCGGTGGGCACCCTGGTTGGTCAACTCCGTCCAGGCGCGCTGTAGCTCATCGTGCGCTTCGGGCGAACCGATCGGCGCCGACGGGGACGCGTCAACGGTGAGGACGAACCCGTCGACGATTGGCAGACCGGCTCGGCCGGCCCGAACCAGGTTGGCCGCCTTCGACCCGACGAGATCACGATCACCGGCGCGCTCTCCAGTGAGTGGGACGACGGCCGGTTGGGCGCGGTTCGCGGCGACGCTGGCCGCCTCCGCGTTCGTCGTCATCGTCTTCCCCGATTCTGCCTGGGGTCCCTGGCCGTTCAACCCGTGCAACACAGGATGATCGCGATGTCGTCCCTGGTCATGCTCTGCCACGTTCTTGTCACTGTGTTGTCACGCGTTCGCAACACTCTCAGTCGTTCCAAGGGTACGGGCTGTGGTGGTCTGGGCGGTTCTTGCTCACCCACCGGGCGGGTGCGACAGTGCCGGCATGGACCCAACCCTCTCGGTGACCGGCTCTGGTGGCGTCGCCCTGAACACCCGTGTGGCCGGCGATCAGACGATGCCCACCATCGTCCTCGTCCACGGCTACCCCGACACGGGGGCCGTATGGGAGGAGATGACGGCCGTCCTCCAGCGTCGGTTTCATGTGATACGGCCCGACGTGCGAGGGGCAGGCGCCAGCGACCGGCCGACTGATACCGCCTCCTACCGCATCGAGCACCTGATCGGTGACCTCGGCGCCGTCATCGACGCCACCTCGCCGAGTCG
>DASWIA010000006.1:0-61695 GCA_036397895.1 Acidimicrobiales bacterium
AAGGCCCGGCGGTCAGCCGCTTGGGACCGTTGCTCAGGAGCGGATCCACGGATCGGTGAGGTCGAGGTACTCAGCGCTCTCCATCATCGCACCGACCTCGGCGAAGGCCTCCTGAAGCTTGTGGGGCAGCTCCTTGGCTTCGCCGGCCCGGGCCGCGGCCTCGGAGGTGAAGTAGACGGCCTCCACATATCTGTTGGGACCGGTCCAGGCCCTCAGCCCACCCATGACCTCGGGGCGGATGGTGGTCATTTCCGTCTCCAGCAGCTCATCGAGCTCGGCGGTGCGCACCCGGTCGGCGTCGGGCACCTTCATCACCTGCACGAAGGCGGCGCTGTCGTCGCCCCCTTTCAGGAACAGATCGACATCGGTGCTCTCGGCGAAGGTCGGCGATCCGTCGAAGCACACCTCGGTGTCGGCCCACCACGCCCCCTGCTCAGGGCGGGCACTGTTGGCCGCTGCGGCCTCGGCCGACGCGAAGCGGGCCATGACGATCGCCCGGCCGTCGGCGGTGATCCCTCCGGTGCTACCCAGGAAGCCCTCCGCCGCGGGGCGTAGCTCGGTGGCCCACAGATCGAACCGACGCCTGAGTGCGTCGCGGTCTGTCACCCGACCTTCGATGATCTGGACGAACATCGCTGCCTCCTCTGCGGGTCACACGGGCGGTGACCCGCAGCGTCGATCATCCGCCCCCACAGCCTCGATGACAAGACGCCTCGGCCCCCATCCTCGGTGTCAGCCCAGGACGAGGTCGTCGCCCTCGGCATCGACGGTGACGGTGTCGCCGTCGCCGTAACGGCCCTCGAGCAGGAGGAGGGCCAGCGGGTCGGCCACTTCGCGCTGGATGACCCGCTTGAGCGGACGGGCCCCGTAGTCGGGGTCGTACCCGTGCCGAGCGATGATCGATCGGGCCGCGGGCGTGACATCGAGCTTGAGGCGGCGATCCTCGACGCGCCTGGCCAGCCGTTCGAGCTGGATGTCGGCCACGGCGGCGACCGCCGCCTCGTCGAGCTGGTTGAAGCGGACGATCTCGTCGATGCGGTTCACGAACTCCGGTTTGAAGAAGTCCCGAGGCTCGACGGCCAGGTTCGACGTCATGATCAGCACGGTGTTGGCGAAGTCCACCGTGCGGCCCTGCCCGTCGGTGAGGCGACCGTCGTCGAGAACCTGCAACAAGATGTTGAACACGTCGGGATGGGCCTTCTCGATCTCGTCGAGCAGCACCACGCTGTAAGGGCGCCGGCGAACGGCCTCGGTGAGCTGGCCGCCCTCGTCGTGGCCGACATAGCCCGGTGGCGACCCCACCAGCCGGGCCACAGAGTGCCGCTCCTGGTACTCGCCCATGTCGATGCGGACCATCGCCCGCTCGTCGTCGAAGAGGAAGTCGGCCAGCGTGCGGCCCAGCTCGGTCTTGCCCACGCCGGTGGGGCCGATGAACAGGAACGTGCCGATCGGCCGGCCGGGTTCGGACAGCCCGGCCCGGTTGCGGCGGATGGCGTTGGCCACCACCTTGACCGCATCCTCCTGTCCGACCACCCGCTGGTGCAGAACCTCTTCCATCCGCACCAGCTTGTGGACCTCGCCCTCCATCAGCCGGCTGACCGGCACCCCCGTCCAGCGGCTGACGACCTCGGCCACGTCCTCGTCGTCCACCTCCTCCTTGAGCATCCGCTGGTCGGACTGAAGCGCCTCGAGGCGTTCGGTGGCGCCGGCCACCGCTCGCTCGAGATCGGGGATGCGGCCGTAGCGGATCTCGCTGGCGGCTTGGAGATCGCCCTGGCGCTCGACCCGGGCCGCCTCCTCCCTGGCCTCTTCCAACGCCTCCTTCGCCGAGCGGATGACACCGATGGCCTCCTTCTCCGACTCCCAGTGCGCGGCCATGGCACCCATCTGCTCGCGCAGGTCAGCCAGCTCGCGGTCCAGCGCCGCCAGCCGTTCGACCGACGCCTCGTCGATCTCCTTCTCGAGGGCCACCCGCTCGATCTCGAGCTGGCGGATGCGACGATCGATCACGTCGATCTCGGTCGGCATGGAATCGATCTCGATGCGCAGCCGGCTGGCTGCCTCATCGACGAGGTCGATGGCTTTGTCCGGGAGAAAGCGGGCCGTGATGTAGCGATCGGAGAGCACGGCCGCGGCGACGAGCGCCGAGTCCTGGATGCGGACGCCGTGGTGGACCTCGTAGCGCTCCTTGAGTCCGCGCAGGATGGCGATGGTGTCGTTCACCGACGGCTGGCCGACGAACACCTGCTGGAAGCGACGCTCCAGGGCGGGGTCCTTCTCGACGTGGTTGCGGAACTCGTCGAGGGTGGTAGCGCCGATCATGCGGAGCGCTCCGCGGGCCAGCAACGGCTTGATCATGTTGCCGGCGTCCATGGCGCCCTCGGCCTTGCCCGCGCCGACGATGGTGTGCATCTCGTCGACGAAGGTGATCACCTCGCCCTCGGCATCGGTGATCTCCTTCAGCACCGCCTGGAGGCGCTCCTCGAACTCGCCGCGGTACTTGGCACCGGCGAGCATCGAAGCCAGGTCGAGTGCGACCAACCGCTTGCGCTTGAGGCTCTCGGGAACGTCGCCCTCGACTATGCGACGGGCCAGGCCCTCGACGATCGCCGTCTTGCCCACGCCAGGCTCGCCGATCAGCACCGGGTTGTTCTTGGTGCGCCGGTTCAGGACCTGGATGACGCGGCGGATCTCGTCGTCGCGGCCGATGACGGGGTCGAGGTGACCGTGGCGGGCTTCTTCGGTGAGATCCCGGCCGTACCTCTCGAGGGCCTGGAACTTCGACTCTGGATCCTGGCTGTCGACGCGATGGCTGCCCCGCACCTCAGCCAGGGCGCTGAGCACGGCATCGCGGTCGGCTCCGATGTGGCCGCCGAGCACCAGCAGCAGGTGCTCGATGGAGAGGTAATCGTCGCCCAGGTTGGTGCGATGGGCGTCGGCGTCCTCGAACGCCTGACGCAACCCAGCCGACATCTGCGGTTGGGCCCCGCCATGAGCCTGGGGCAGCTTGTCCAGGGCAGCGCTCACCTGGTTGCGGGCGGCGGGCAGCTCGACCCCGATGCGCTGGAGCACGGGCACGACGACTGTCCCGTCCTGGCCCAGCATGGCGGCCAGCAGGTGATGGGGGGTGACCTCGGGGTTGGCCCGTCGCGCCGCCTCCGATGCCGCGGCCTGCACCGCCTCCTGGGTCTTGTGCGTCCACCGGTTCGGGTCGAAGCTGCTCATGGGATCAACCCCCTGGCCGGTTGCCGCGGCGGTAGACGACGATCTCCTGGTTCACCGGGACGAGGTCGCGGCGGTACTGACGGTGGATGTCAGCGGCGACCCGGCGCGCTTGGTCGCGGGCCTTGGCCGCCTCGCGCTCGAGCCGGTCGACCTCAGCCTCCAGCTCGATCACCCGCCGGACACCCTCCAGATTCAGCCCCTCGTCGGTCAGGGTCTGGATGCGTTGGAGCTGGTCGATGTCGTTGTCGCTGTAGCGGCGGCTACCGCCGGTGGTGCGGGCGGGATCGACGAGCCCACGCCGCTCGTAGGTGCGCAGGGTCTGGGGATGCATGCCGGCCAGCTCGGCGGCCACGGAGATGACATACACCGCCCTCCCCGGGCTCGTCCGACGCCGGCCTTCATCACGCTGCTGGCCTGACTGCTCAGCCATCAAGTCTCACCTCGCTCGCTGCTCGTTGCTCGTTGCTGACGTTGCCGGTCATGACAGGTGGCTCCGGGGGCTCTCGTCGAGCACCTCGGCCAGGGCTTCGACCGCCTTGCGCTGGCGGCGATCGAGCGTGGAGGGGACCGACACCGCCACCGTGACCCGCAGGTCGCCGGCCTTGCGACGTCCGTCGGCGGGAACTCCCCGACCCTTCACCCGCAGCACCTTCCCCGACGGGGTTCCAGCCGGGATGCGGATCCGGACCCGGTCGCCGTCGAGAACGGGGACCTCGACGTCGGTGCCCAGGGCCGCCTCGGCGAAGGTGACCGGCAGGTCGATGGTGAGATCACGACCACGACGACCGAAGATCGGGTCGGAGTCGACCGACACCACGACGTAGAGGTCGCCGGCGGGACCACCGTTGATCCCGGGCCCGCCCCGGCCCTTCAGCCGAACCCGCTGGCCGTTGGTGACGCCGGATGGAATCCGGACCTTGACCTCGCGGCGCCGGAGGGCAGTCCCCGTCCCCCGACAGGTGGGGCACGGGTCGTCGACGACCTGGCCCCGTCCCTGGCACTGGGCGCAGAGGGTGCTGAACGAGAACGGCCCCTGGTCGTCGCTGGTGACGCCGCGCCCACCACAGGTCGGGCAGACCCGTGGCGCGGTGCCCGGCTTGGCACCCGTGCCCTTGCACGTGGTGCAGGCGGCCTCGCCCGAGAGGTGCACCGACGTGGTCACACCACGCACGGCATCAGCGAACCCGAGGTGGAGCGACGCCTCGAGATCAGCGCCACGACGGGCGGCGGGCCCGGCCCGCCGGGCCGCTCGGCCCCGGCCGCCGCTACCGAACAGATCGGAGAGGATGTCGCCGAAGCCGCCAGCGTCCCCATCGAAGGTGAAGCCGCCCGCTCCGGCGGGGCCACCGAAGCCACCGGCACCGCCGAAGCCGCCGAAGCCGTTGGCGGCCATGGTCCGGACCTCGTCGTAACGCTTGCGCTTCTCGGCGTCACCGAGCACGTCGTAGGCAGCCGACGCCTCCTTGAAGCGGTCCTCCGCCTTGGCGTCGCCGGGGTTCTGGTCGGGGTGGTTCTCCCTCGCCAGCTTCCGGTAGGCCTTGGTGATGGTCTTGGCGTCGGCGTCGGCGGGCACGCCGAGGACCCGGTAGTAGTCGGTCTCGAGCCATTCACGCTGGACGTCGGTCATGGGTCACCTCCCCTTGCCCGGTGGTGGCTACCCGGTGACGGCAACCATGGCGGGGCGCAGGACCCGGCCCTTGAAGAGGTACCCGCTGCGCATGATCGAGGCGACGACGGGTTGCTCTGGTGCGCCGTCGACGTCGGGGGGAGGGACGGTCTGGACGGCATCGTGGAGGTTGGGATCGAACGGCGCGCCCTCATCGGCTACCCGTTCGAGGCCTACGGCCTCGAGCACCGACCACAGCGAGCTGCCCAAGGCATGCAGCGCCTCGTCGTCGGGGTGGTGGGAACGGGCGGCGTCGAAGGCGTCGAGCACCGGGAGAAGCTGCTCGACGAGCGACTCGTTGGCCCGCGCCATCGCTTCGGCCTGCCGCTTCGACTGCTGCTTGCGGAAGTTCTCGAAGTCGGCCTGCACCCGGAGGGCGAGATCCCTGAACTCCTCGAGGTCGCCGAGCACCTTGGCATGCACATCGGGAGGTACCGGATCGGCGATCGCGGCATCGACATCGAGGTCCACCAGCTCGGAGTCGAGCGCCCCCAACGAACCATCGTCGTCGTAGGAATCCCCCGGCCCCGCCGAAGGCACAACCGCGCCAGGCGGCTGGCGATGCGGGGCCGGTTCCGCTGGCCCATAGGGCCGAGGGTCAGCGGGTTCGTGTCCCGCATCGCCAGCCGCCGAACCACCAGACATCACGCCACATCCGAGTCGTCATCGACGATCTCGGCATCCACGACGTCGTCATCGGCCGCCGCCGGATCGCCGGCGGTACCCGCAGCGCCGTCCTCGGCCGACGCCTGCTGATACAGCTTCTCGGCGAACGACTGCGACGCCGTCATGAGCGCCTCGGTCTTGTCCTTGATGGCTTCGACGTCGGAGCCCTCGAGGGCCGACTTCAGCTCGCTCAGGGCGCCGTCGACGGCGGACTTCTCGTCGTCGGACATCTTCTCGCCCTGCTCCTGCACCAGCTTCTCGGTCGAGTAGACGAGCGAATCCGCGTTGTTGCGGATCTCAGCCTCCTCCTTGCGGCGGCGGTCCTCCTCGGCGTGGGCGTCGGCGTCTTTGATCATGCGATCGATGTCGTCAGGCGACAACGATGACTGGCCCGTGATGGTGATCGACTGCTCCTTGCCGGTGGCGCGGTCCTTGGCCGACACGTGGACGATGCCGTTGGCGTCGATGTCGAAAGTGACCTCGATCTGGGGAACGCCCCTCGGTGCGGGAGGCAGGTCGACGAGCTGGAACTTGCCCAGCGTCTTGTTGAACGACGCCATCTCGCGTTCGCCCTGGAGCACGTGGATCTCCACCGACGGCTGGTGGTCGTCGGCGGTGGTGAACACCTGGGAGCGCTTGGTGGGGATGGTGGTGTTGCGCTCGATGAGCTTGGTCATCACCCCGCCCTTGGTCTCGATCCCCAGCGACAGCGGGGTGACGTCGAGAAGCAAGACGTCCTTGACGTCGCCCTTGAGCACGCCGGCCTGGACGGCGGCGCCCACGGCCACGACCTCGTCAGGGTTCACCCCCTTGTGGGGATCCTTGCCGGTGATGGTCTTGGCCAGCTCTTGGATCGCCGGCATCCGGGTGGAGCCGCCGACCAGGATCACGTGGTCGATCTCGGCGGTGGGCACACCGGCGTCCTCGATGGCCTGCTCGAAGGGCTTGCGGCACCGGTCGACCAGTGAGGCGGTGAGGTCCTGGAACTTGGCCCGGGTCAGCTCGTAGTCGAGGTGGAGCGGACCGGCGTCGGTGGCGGTGACGAAGGGCAGGTTGATCTGCGACTTCTGGTTCTGGCTGAGCTCGATCTTCGCCTTCTCTGCCGCCTCCTTGAGGCGCTGGAGGGCCATGGCGTCGGCCGACAGGTCGACTCCGTGATCGCCCTTGAACGATTCGACGAGCCAGTCGATGACAGCCTGATCCCAATCGTCGCCGCCGAGGTTGGTGTCACCGTGGGTGGACTTCACCTCGAACACGCCATCGCCGATCTCGAGGATGGACACGTCGAAGGTGCCGCCGCCGAGGTCGAACACCAGCACCGTCTGGTCGGCCTGGTCCTTGTCGAGCCCGTAGGCCAGCGCGGCCGCGGTGGGCTCGTTGATGATGCGCAGCACTTCGAGGCCGGCGATCGCGCCGGCCTCCTTGGTGGCCGTGCGCTGGGCATCGTCGAAGTAGGCGGGGACGGTGATGACGGCCTGGGTGACCTCGGTGCCGAGGTACTCCTCGGCGTCTCGCTTGAGCTTTTGGAGCGTGCGGGCCGAGATCTCCTGGGCGGTGTAGCCCTTGCCGTCGATGTCGATGCTCCAGGTGGTCCCCATGTGGCGCTTGACCGAGCGGATGGTACGGCCGGGGTTGGTGATGGCCTGCCGCTTGGCGACCTCGCCCACCAGCACCTCGCCGTCCTTGGCGAAGGCGACGACGGAGGGGGTGGTGCGGCTGCCCTCGGTGTTGGGGATGACGGTGGGTTCGCCACCTTCCATAGCCGAGATGACGGAGTTGGTGGTTCCGAGGTCGATTCCGACGGCCTTGGCCATGGTGAGTCCTCCTCACAGGACGAGCCCCGGCATCGGGCCGGAGCGAGGGCGGGGGGTTGTCGTGGCATGACGTCGGGGCCGGCTGGCACCTCGTCGCGCTGTTGCAGGGCGAGTGTATCGAACATGAGTGGCTTCGACTCAAGTTATCTTCCAATTTCCTACGGCTAGTAGGCCGGGTCCCGCCGAGGGCCAGCGAGGGGCCGGCGACGGGTACATTGCGAACCGATGAGCCCGACGCTGGTGCTGGTCCGCCACGGCCAGTCGACTTGGAACGAGCGCAACCTGTTCACGGGCTGGGTCGACGTCGACCTGACCGAACGGGGCGAGGTCGAAGCCCGGCGCAGCGGGGAGCTGCTGGCCGAGCACGGCGTGCTTCCCGATGTCGTGCACACGTCGGTCCAGGTGCGGGCCATCCGCACCGCCGACATCGCCCTCACCGCCGCCGGTCGGTCCTGGATCCCGGTCCGGAGGTCATGGCGTCTCAACGAACGGCACTACGGCGGTCTCACCGGCCTCGACAAGACCGAGACCAGCGAGAAGTACGGCGCCGACCAGCTTCACCAGTGGCGCCGCAGCTACGACGTGCGGCCACCGCCGATCGGGCCCGACAGCGAGCACGACCCCGGCGACGATCCCCGCTACGCCGACCTCGACCCCGCCGTGCTCCCCACCACCGAGTGCCTCGCCGACGTGGTCGAGCGGGTGGTGCCGTATTGGGTCGACTCGGTGGTGCCCGATCTCCGAGCCGGCCGGACGGTGCTGATCTCGGCCCATGGCAACTCGCTGCGGGCGCTCGTGAAGCATCTCGACGACATCGACAGCGACACCATCGCCGGCATCAACATCCCCACCGGGATCCCGCTCGTCTACGAGATCGACCCCGCCACCATGCGCCCGGCCACCACCACCGGCGCGGCGCCGCCGTTGCGCGGGCGCTACCTCGATCCCGCCGCTGCCGCGGCCGGTGCCGCCGAGGTTGCCGCCCAGGGGGGTCCCACCGCCTGATCACCCGCCGGGGCGCGCGACGAGGGCGGGCCCAAAGGCCCGCCCTGTCGTTGTTCGGTCGGAGCGACCGCGGATGGCGATCACCTAGATGGCGTCAGCACCCCTCTCTCCGGTTCGGATGCGCACGGCACGGTCGACGGGCGTGATCCAGATCTTGCCGTCACCGATCTTGCCGGTGTTGGCCGCCGCCACGATGGCGTCGGCCACCTTCTCGGCGTCGTCGGATCCGATCAGGACCTCGAGGCGGGCCTTCGGAACGAAGTCCACCTCGTACTCAGCCCCGCGATAGGTCTCGGTGTGGCCGCCTTGGCGACCGAAGCCCTTGACCTCGCTGAGCGTCATGCCGGTGACGCCGATGCCCTTGAGGGCCTCCTTCACGTCATCGACCTTGTGCGGCTTGATGATGGCGGTGACGAGATGCAGCACCTCGACCTCCTCAGATGCCGGCGCCGGTTGAGGCGCCGGTCAGGTTGACGGACGAGCTGCTGCCTGCCGTTCCGGCGAAGCCGGTGTCGATGCCGTAGCCCGGAGCCCCGTGCTCCTCGATGTCGAGTCCAGCCAGCTCCTCTTCGGGGCTCACCCGAAGACCGACGGTGTGCTTGATGGCTAGGAACAGCAGACCGGCGGCTCCGGCGACGAACACGAAGTGGGTGGTCACCATGATGAGCTGGGTGACCAGCTGTTCGATGCCTCCGCCGTAGAGGAGGCCGGCGTTGTCGCGACCCAAGAAGGCGTCATCGACGGCGGCGAAGATCCCGATCGACAGGGTGCCCCAAGTGCCGACCACGCCATGCACCGAGATGGCACCGACTGGATCATCGACCCGGATGCGATCGAAGAATCGCACCGAGAACACCACGATGATGCCGCCGATGAGTCCGATGACCGCCGCCGACCAGGTGTAGACGGCACCCACGGGAGCGGTGACGGCCACCAGTCCGGCCAGCAGGCCGTTGGCCGCCATCGACACATCGGGCTTGCCGCTCAGCAACCAGTTGATGGCCATCGCACCCACGGCACCGGCGCAGGCGGCAACCAGCGTCTTGAGCGCGAGCCAGGCGATCCAGTCGTCGGCGGCGAGCTCGGAGCCGGGGTTGAACCCGAACCAGCCGATGAAGAGGATCATGGCACCCAGGACCACGAAGGGGATGCTGTGCCCGGGGAGGGCCCGGGGCTTGCCGTCCTTGCCGTACTTGCCGATGCGGGGACCCAGCACGATGGCACCCATGAGGGCAGCCCAGCCGCCGGTGCCGTGCACGATGGTGGAGCCGGCGAAGTCCGAGAACGGAGTGTCGAGCTGGGCGAGCCAGCCGCCACCCCATGTCCACCGCAACACCACCGGGTAGATGAGCGCGGTGAGGACGAAGCTGTAGATGAAGTAGCTCTTGAACTTGGTCCGCTCCGCCATGGCCCCCGACACGATGGTGGCGGCGGTGGCGGCGAAGGCGGCCTGGAAGAAGAAGAAGGTCGGGGTGCTGAGGGTTCCGTAACCCGACGAGCCCTCGGCCAGGTTGTCGAAGCCCGAGAAGAAGAAGTCGCCCCAGCCGAACCAGCCGCCGATCTGCTCGGAGCCAGCAAAGCCGATGCCGAAGCCGACCAGACCGAATGCCAGCACGCCGGCGCTCATGTCCATCAGGTTCTTCATCATGATGTTGGCCACGTTCTTGGCCCGCGTGAGTCCGGCCTCGACCAGGGCAAACCCGGCCTGCATCAAGAAGACCAGGACGCCGGCGATGAAGACCCAGAGGTTGTCGAGCACGAACTGCGTCGCGGGGACGACCTCGATCACCTCCTCTTGGGCGCCGGCCGGTGCGGCCAGACCGACCAGGAGCAGGGCACAGAGCCCGCCTCCGATGAGCAATCGTCGCTTCACTGTTCCTCCAGGGAATCGTTGGATGTTGGGTATGTGGTGATCGGTGGTGATCGGTGGTGATCGATGAGGGGCACGCCACGGGTGTCCCACTCGGTTTCCCAGACCGTACGAAGCGAGGGTTTCCCCTTCGTGTGCCGTTGGTTACGGGTTCTGCACGGATTCCTGACCCCAATCTGACGAGCGGGGACCTGGCGGGCGTGGCGAAGAGGGGCCCGTCAGGTCGTGTTCGAGGAGGTATCCCCGGCTGCGAATGGTGCGGATGGCGAGGCCAACGCCGGCGACCCGGCGCCGGAGCCGGAGGATGTGGACGTCAAGGGCGTTGCGGCCCGGGATCCCGTCGGTCCATCCGGCGGTCCCCAACGACTCGCGGGACACGACAGCACCGAAGCGATCGATGAGCGCACGCAGCAGGCGTGACTCGACCGGGGGGACCGCAACCCAACTGTCACCGACACGGACGATGCCGTCGTCGTCGATGGTGGGTGGACCCTCGGGCACGTTCGAGGACACGCTGAACGACACGTTGGAGGACCCGGGTTCAGGGATCGAGCCGGACGGGCCCGGCGGGAGCCCGGCGGTGCGGGCCCGGTGGATCAGGGTGGCGATACGAGCGTCCACCTCGTCGCCGGGTGCCGACTTCCGAACCCAGTCCTCACGGGCATCAGTCGGAATCGGGGGCACGGCATCGTCCTCGACGAGGACGAGTCGCAACGCGTTTTCGTCGCGGAGCTCGGCGAGGCGGCCGGCCTCGGCGGGGTGGTCGACGAGGACGACCATCGCCCGCTCGGCTGTGGGGGGAACGGAGGCGCCTTGCTCCTCCGATTCGGTGACGCCGCTGGTGACCTCGGTGGTGACCTCCGTGGGAGCGTCGGAGGTGACCTCGGTGAGGACGTCGGTGGGGACGTTGGAGGAACGTGATGCGGACCCGGGCTCGGATCTGTCGTCGGGTACGGGGGCGAGCGACATCGTCGGCGACGGTACGCTCGCCACGTTCGCGCTTCGTTGCTCAACTGTTTCGTCCCGGTGAACTGACCGGCGCTGTGTTACGTCCGTGTGAATGACATCCACGAACTGCCGCGAAGTGCGGCTTTCCACGCGTCAACCGATGTCGTAGCCTGCGCCGCATGAGCCGGGGGACGCGGAAGCGAGAGGACGTGCTGGCCACCGTGCCGCTGTTCTCCGCCTGCGCCAAGAAGGACCTCTCGACGATCGCGCGCGTGGCCGACGAGGTGACCGCGCCCGCCGGCAAGGAGCTCGTGC
The DNA here is from genome assembly GCA_036397895.1 of Acidimicrobiales bacterium. Taxonomy (GTDB): domain Bacteria; phylum Actinomycetota; class Acidimicrobiia; order Acidimicrobiales; family DASWIA01; genus DASWIA01. The sequence continues at coordinate 11,510 of DASWIA010000006.1, forward strand.
GCGAGGGCGACACGGGCCACGAGTTCTTCCTCATCCTCGACGGCAAGGCAACAGTGCGGCGCGACGGCGAGGACGTCGCCACGCTCGGCTCCGGTGGCTTCTTCGGTGAGATGGCACTGCTCGATCGCCTGCCACGCTCGGCATCGGTGATCGCCGACACCGACATGCGTCTGCTCGTCATCGGCCGGCGCGAGTTCGGTGGTGTGATCGACGAGGTGCCCGGCCTCGGTCACAAGCTGCTCCAGGCCATGGCGCACCGCCTCCGGGAAGCCGACGCCCGAGCCTTCAGCCACTGACCGGTCGCCTCGGCAACGCAGGACTGCCACGAGCCTCAGCCACTGACTCGGCTGGAGCGGCGGCGGACAACTACAGCCGCGTGGTCCGGGTTCAGTAGCGTCGGCGGCCATGGGTAACGGTCGCATCAAACCGCACCAGATCGTCGTCATGCTGGGCGTGGTGCTCGCGGTTGTCGTAGGTGGATCAGGCATCGCCGCCACGGTGTTCCAGTGGCACGGCGACAGCCCCATCACCCGCGAGGTGTTCGGCAACATCCCCTCCGCCATGGTCGGGGTCTTCTACATCACGTTGCCGGTCGTGTTCGTCATGAGCGCCTACCTGTTCAGCGTTCGGGTGCGGAACTGGGAGCGGGGCCAGCCCGATCGCCGGCGCACCACCAAGGCGAACGCGAAGGATCGCATGGAGTCCATGCGCAAGGGCGTCTACATGCAGACGCTGATGCGCGATCCCGCCGCCGGGGTGATGCACAGCCTCATCTACTTCGGCTTCATCGTCCTGTTCGCCGTCACCGTGGTGCTCGAGATCGACCACCAGATGCCCGAGAGCCTCAAGTTCCTCCACGGGGACGTCTACCGGGCCTACGCGGCAGTGGGTGACACTGCCGGGCTGGCCTTCGTCATCGGCATCGCATGGGCCATCGGCCGGCGCTACATCCAGCGGCCCTATCGGATCCGCATCAAGACCAAGGCCGAGGACGCGGTGATCCTCGCCATGTTCTTCGTGCTCGGCGTGTCGGGGTTCGCGGCCGAGGCCTTCCGCATCGCCCTCGACGGCCGTCCCGACTTCGAGCGGTACAGCTTCATCGGCTACCCGCTGTCGGGGATCTTCGAGGGCTGGACCTCGCTGTCGACGCTTCACCAGGTCAGCTGGGTCGTCCACGTGCTGTGCTTCGTGCTGTTCTTGGTCGTGCTGCCCACCACCAAGCTGCGTCACATGGTGACCAGCCCGATGAACATGTACCTCGGACCGCGTGAGCGTCCGAAGGGCGCGATGAAGCCGATGCCGAACCTGATGGAGACCGGGATGGAGTCCTTCGGTGCGGCCGTCGTCGAGGACTTCACCTGGAAGCAGCTCATGGACACCGACGCCTGCACCATCTGCGGGCGCTGCACCTCGGTGTGCCCCGCCCACGCCACCGGCAAGCCCCTCGATCCGCGCGAGATCGTGCTCAAGGTAGGCGAGGTGATGGCCGCCTCGGCGCCGCACGGTCCGGTGAGTCCACCGGTGGGCGTCGATCGCGACATCACCCTTCCGACCGACGCGGTCTTCGGTCGCATCTCCTCCGAGGAGATCTGGTCGTGTGTGTCGTGCAAGGCCTGCGACGAGATCTGCCCGGTGGACATCGAGATCCTCGACAAGATCCTCGACATGCGGCGCTACCTGTCGCTCATGGAGTCCGACTTCCCCACCGAGCTGGGGTCGGCCTACCGGGCCATGGAGAACCAGGAGAACCCGTGGGGCATGGCCCAGGGCGAGCGGGCCGACTGGGCCGACGGCATCGATGTCGACGTCCCCATCGTCGACGGCAGCAAACCGCTGGAGACCGAGTACCTCTACTGGGTCGGTTGCGCCGGCAGCTTCGACGACAAAAACAAGAGAGTCACCCAGGCCATGGCCAAGCTGCTGACCCGCGCCGGGGTCAGCTTCTCCATCCTGGGCCCGTCCGAGAAGTGCACCGGCGATCCGGCCCGGCGCTCGGGCAACGAGTACATCTTCCAGATGCTGGCCATGCAGAACGTCGAGACGCTCAACGGCATGGGTGTCACGAAGATCATCACCCAGTGTCCGCACTGCTTCAACACCTTGCGGAACGAATACCCCCAGCTCGGCGGCGAGTGGCAGGTGCTGCACCACAGCCAGCTGCTTGAGCACCTGGTCGAGACCGGCGAGCTCGACGTGTCTGGGGCCCGGTTGGACGAGCGGCTGGTGTACCACGACAGCTGCTACCTCGGTCGCCACAACGACGTGTACGGAAGCCCCCGCAAGGTTGTGGGCTCCATCGCCGGTCTCGAGCTGGTCGAGGCACCCCGCAACGGCACCAACGGCATGTGCTGTGGCGCCGGAGGGGCCCGCATGTGGATGGAGGAGCACGTCGGCAAGAAGATCAACACCGAGCGCTCGGGCGAGCTGCTGGCCACTGGTGCCACCCGCATCGCCACCGCCTGCCCCTTCTGCTACGTGATGATCGACGATGGCGCAAAGGAGCACGGAGCCGACGACGACACGGTGCGGGTGGGTGACATCTCCCTCCACCTGCTCGAGGCCATCGAGGCCGGGGAAGCCGGGGAAGCTGGGGAAGCTGGATCGAACGGCCATTCCGGCGACGGGGCCTCCGCCACCGCGCCGGCGACCGGGTCGACGCCGTCGGTCTCGGAGTGACTGGCGAGTCGAGCGCGGTCGTCGCCTTGGGTCCCGGTGCGGCCCATGACTCGACAGCCGTCGTAGCCGGCGCGACATAAGGTCGCATGGTGGAGAAGGGCAACGGGCTGCTGCTGGTCGGCCGGGACACCGACCGACGCGAGCTGCTCGCCGCCTTGCTGGGCGCCCGGGGCTTCGAGCTCGAGGCTGCGGCCAGTGAGACGGCCGCGGTTGATCGCCTGATCGAGGGTGGCATCGATGTCGTGGTCATCGACATCAACCCACACCACGAGGGCTCGTTCGCGCTGCTGAGGACGATCCGGCAGGGGGCCGAACCGGTCGCCGAGATCCCGGTGGTGTTCTCGTCGGAGCGATCCAAGCCCGTCGACCGGCTTCGGGCGTGGGAGCAGGGAGCCGATGGGTGGGTACCTCGACCTCACCACATCGAGGAGCTGGTCACGGCGATACGCGACGCCCGGGGCCGGAGCCCCAAGCAACGCGAGCAGTACCGACAGGACCAGTTCGAGGCGACCCGCCGCGCCATCGCCGAGTCCAAGCGCGTCGACCGCTGACCCGACTTTGGCGGGTCGTCCGCCAGTGCCCAAGTCCTCGAAGTTCAGTCCTCGAAGTTCAGTCCTCGAAGTTCTCCCAGTAGCGGCTGGCGGTGGGGCCACGCTGGTTCTGGTACTTGGAGCCGAGGACACCTGAGCCGTAGGGACTCTCGGCAGAGGTGGTCATCTGGATGAAGCTGATCTGGCCGATCTTCATGCCCGGGTAGAGCATGATCGGGAGGTTGGCAACGTTGCTGAGCTCGAGCGTCAGATAGCCGTCGAAGCCGGCGTCCACAAAGCCAGCGGTGGTGTGGATCAGCAGGCCCAGACGACCCAGCGACGACTTGCCTTCGAGGCGGGCGACCAGGTCGTCGGGCACCGCCACCCGCTCCAGGGTGGAGGCCAACACGAACTCGCCGGGATGAAGCACGAAGGCATCGTCGATGCTGACCTCGACCTCCTCGGTCAGGTCACTGAGATCGGCGCGGGGGTCGATGTGGGTCAGCGTGTGATTGAGGAAGACCCGGAAGAACCGATCGAGGCGCAGGTCGACCGACGAGGGCTGGATGCACCCATCGCCGATCGGGTCGATCACGATGCGCCCGTCAGCGAGCTCCTTGCGGATCGAGACATCGGAGAGGATCACGCTGGCGACACTAGCGGCGCCCGAGGCGCACATCGGGCTGTCGTCAGTGGGCGATCCGTGGATGTCGCGACGGCCCCCGGTGCTACCGTTCGGCCCCAACTCGCGGGTGTAGTTCAATGGCAGAACATCAGCTTCCCAAGCTGAATACGGGGGTTCGATTCCCCTCACCCGCTCAGACATAACCCCGCAGGTGTTGACGCACCGGCGAGCGGTGCCGCTCTCTTCAATCCACGCGGCGCACTAGACGAGGCCGTCGCTCAGTAGATCGCTCTGACGGATGAGACCCTCAGCATCGATGCCATCGATCCCGGCTGTGCGGAGCAGCACCATGGCAGGGTCCAGAAACTCGTCGCTCCACCAGATCCATCGCTCGACAAGTCGGTCGGGCTCGAACGTATGCGACGGGTCGGTGATGAACCGAGCGACATCGTCGACGAAGTTGGGGTCGCCGAGGTGTGCGAAGAGCCGAGCCTTGAACTCATTCGAGCTGATGCCCTCGTGGTGGAGGTAGTGCGCGGCGCATGCGGCCAACTGCTCGTCATCCAGGCCGAGGCGGAGGCGAGCCAGCTCCAGGTCGTTGAGGTCGCGGCCCTTGCTCCGCTGTGCGAGAGCGCGGAACTTCGTGCCGATCATCTCAGCAGGGTGGAACGTAAGCACGTCGGTCTCGCCGCGCCACCATCCGGTGTCGACGCGCAACGCTCGTCGTTCGAGGGCTAGCAGCGACTCGACCTCGTCGATGTAGCGCAGCGGCTCGGGCATGACGATCTTGTGGAGGCAGGTCCCACCTCGCCACACGAGGCGGTCCCGAAGCTCGGGGTGTCCAGCGATCTCGACGGCGAGGCGCGTCAAGATCAGATCCTGTTCGACCTGGCGATCGTTGATCCATGGGTGAGTGGTCCGCCACGCAGCGATGACCTGTGCAGGTATCAAACGTCTGCCTCCACATGTGTATTGACAACGACGCCCCAGCGCTTGTCGCGCTTGCCTTGGCGGTCCTGACGGGCATCGAGCAGGACGGCGCGCTTCCGGGATCGAACGAGAGCACCGAGAGGTCCGAGGTCGACGTCAGCCTCGACGTGTTCGAGCAGCCACCCGAGTCGCTGAGCGATGGGCCGGGCCCGACGTTCAGCCAGCTGAGCGAGCTGCGCACCGTCGAGGTCAGGGAGTTCAGCCAGCACCGTCGCCACGTTGGAGAATCCACCACCCCACGAAGGAGAGCCGACGAGATCGACCGCGCATTGGCTGGGGGTAGCGACGGTGAGCATCGCTTCAGTACCCGCGGCTCGAACGGTGTCGCGCTCGTCGAGCTGTCGGGTCTGGTGGAAGCGGAGGCGCACGCGCTCGATGTCGCGGTCGAGTACGTGCCGGTTGACGACGACCTGGTACTCCTGGACCGCTTGATGGGCGGCACCCCAGTGCGCGGCTGCGGACAGGAAGCCGACGTAGTAGTCGCAGCCGAGGTGGCTCATCATGGTGTCGATGAAGTGATCAGCGGGAACGACGCACCAGCTCCGGTACTGAGGGGGCACGGGGACGTACAGCCCCTTGGTAGGTGAGAACAGCAGTCCCTTGGCGATGGCGTTGGCTGCCGCCGCTCGCACCGCGCCTGCACTCGCGCCAGTCTCTTCGAGGATCTGGGCGGACGTGATCGAGCCCCGGCCCTCGGCTTGGAGCCGATCCCAGAGCGCTTCGAAGTCAGTCCGTTTCATCAAAGTTACTCTAGACCTCACTTTGATGAAACAGAAGCTCGATTCTCCGCCACGTGCCTGGCCTCCAGCGTCTCCAAGAGCATCCTGACGTAAGTCGAGGCCGCCCCAACTGCAAGGTGAGCATGCCTGGGCCCGAGGCCGACGGCCGGCCTCGACCTTCCATGGTCGGGTCCGTACTCGTTTCGGAGCTCGGCGACGCCGATCGCCAGTTGGGACAGGTTCGAGAGAATCCTGATGACCGTCTCGCGTCCGGCAGCCGTCGGCGCCAGCGTCTCCGGGTGGAGCTAGAGGGCCTTCTGTGCCGACTTCACCAACGCGGGTAGATCGGCCTTCCCACACCGCCTTCCTCGCCGCAGCACGTGCGGTGTTGATGCCGCGCAGCCCTTCGGAGTGGATCGAGTCGAGCACCCGGAACACCGTCGGGTCCGATGCCACCTCGCCGGGGTCGTGCACGGATCGCCGCTTGCGGGTGTGGGCCATCGCCTTCGACAGACCGTTGCGCGGGCCGTCGGGCGGCAGTACCGTCAAGCTAGCTTCCCCCATTTTCTCTATTCTCTACGGGACGAGAGGCGGCGCTCATGTATGCGATGGTGGGTACGAGCAAGCTCAATTTCGAGAACCCTGACGACGGGGCCCAGATGGCCAACGGCATCCTGTCCAACCTCAGCGGCGCACCCGGCTTCGTGACCGGCTCGTTCGCCCGCTCTGCCGACGGCAACCATGGCCGGAGCATGATCGTGTTCGACACCGAAGAGCAGGCCAAGGCCGCCGCCGAGAACGCCCGGGCCAATATCCCTGCCGATGGCCCAGTCGAGATCGTCTCGATCGAGGTGTACGAGGTGGTTGCCCACGCCTGACGACCTCCCCACGGTCGAGATCGTCGCCGCTGGTCGGCTGGCGTCGAGCGGCGGCGGACCGCGACCGCGCTGGTCTTCATCCCCGCAGAGGTAGTCGCGACGAGAGAACACCTACGTGCAGATAGTCGAGTACCCGTCCTACGAAGACGCGACGGCGAACTCGAATCTCCCGACACCAGCGAGTTCGCCGCGCAACTCGACGTACTCTGCGAAGACTCGATGCAGGACCGGAAGATGTCACGAGCGGTGCCGGGTAGCGACGAGGATGCCGAGGTTGGCGACGGTGAACGGGACGAGGTAGGTCACCGCCGCCTTCACCCAGACGGCACCGGTCGCATCGCCGCGTAGGACGACATCGAGGTGGTTGATGGCGAAGAGGACGGTGCCCACCACACCGGCAATCACGATCGTCTTCACGAGATGCGGCCGGTGCAGGACGACTCGCCTCGCGTCTCTGGCGGTTGCCCAGGTGGGCGGCTCAGCCCTAGTTGGTCCAGTCGAATTCGTAGTAGATCCAGTTGCTGTTCTCGAACGACATGCTGATGCCCTCGGCTTCGACGTTGAAGCTTCCCTGTCCGCAGTCGCCCTTCTTCCAGATGAAGCCCTCGTCGAGCACAATCGAGACACCGTGCGGTTCGTCGGTGACGGGGTTCTTCAAGGTAGTCCCTTTTGCTTCGCCCACCCCGGGGATCGAGAACCCGCTGTTGATGCCATCGTCGGTGATGTTCACGGGCGCGCGCACGACCCCCGCCACTTCGAAGGTTGTGCCGAGGATCTCCCAGGGCATTCCGCCGAGCTCACCGGTGAAGATCTGGGCCATGGCCCCGAGCTGCTCGTCGGAGACCTCGGGTGGCACCACGAAGATCGCCTTGCCGCCGCCGTCATGGATAGCGCTGGGCCAGTCGAGGATGGCGACGGCGTCGATCCCGGAGAGGTCGAGCTCGCCGCAGTGTCCCTCACTGATCCGGGTGGCGACGGCGGCCTTGCAGCTGCCGTCGGCGGAGGTGGGGAAGCCGGAGAAGTTGCACGTGCAACCGGGCTGGCAGTTGCAGAACTCGTAGCCGTTGCCCTTCAGTCTCCACTCGGTTCTGGTCTCGGTGGTCGTCATCGGTTTCCTTTCATGTCAGGGAACTGATCCATTGCGGGTGCAGGAGGAGCACGGCGCCGAGCACAGCGAAGGCGCCCGCTCCGATGGTGGCCAGTCGCTCGCCCCAGGCAGCGTTCTTCTCGAAGAAGATGAGCCCGGCAAGTGCGGCCATCCAGGCCAGGTTCATCGTGCCCATCGCCACGAGGACGGCCATGAGCGCCCAGCAGCACCCCAGGCAGAACAAGCCGTGGGCTGCCCCCATTCGGAACGCGCCGAGCCGCCACCTGGCGTTCCCGCCGTGCTCCATGAAGAACGACAACGGTGACCGGCAGTGCCGGAGACAGACCGACTTCAGTGGCGTGAGCTGCCAGGCGGCTGCCGCGAGCAGGACGATCGCGGCCAGTCGGCCCGCCGAGGTCGCGCCGTTCGCGAGCGGCTCGTCGAGCGCTCGCCACGCGACGTAGGCCGGAACGCCCAGTACGCCCCACACGACGAGATACGCGACGACGAAGAAGGGCAGCGGGGCCACCCGGCCGCGGGCGGCGGCAAGCGCATACAACCGGACGACGGGTGAGATCGCCGGGAACATCATCGCCGCCATCATCGCCACCCAGGCGACAACGAAGGCCACGAACGTCACTGAGTGCCCAGCCACCGACGTTGCACCAATGTCGGCCATCGACTCCATGCCGCTCGCGGCCATCCCGCTCATCTCGCCGGCCATCCGCACGCTCCACCACCAGCCTGCGGCAGCGAGAAACACCAACACCGCTGGGATGTCGAGACGCGCTCGTCTGCCCCTCAGCCCCCCGCCGGCCATGACGCTGGTGGGATCGAGAGCCATCTCCGAACTCCTCTCGTCTTCTAGGAACGCACCTCTATTGGTCGTCCTCGTGTCGTCCCCGTGGAGGTGCGTTCGTGCGAGCGTATCCGACCGGGAGACGCGCCCGAGACAGGCAGGCAGGCCGCCGGCGAGCAAGCCTGGATCGCCTTCGGACATGTCGCCTAGTTGGCAAACGGGCGGAGCTCCGCGAGCGACATCCGCGGCTCAATCTCTTGAACCTCGAGGCAACGGCCCGAGTACTCGGTGCGACCGTGCTGTTGTCCACTGAAGCCGCAAGCGGCGTCTTGCCCGGGGTGCTCGATGCCGAAGCTCTCGTCTGGATCACCGTCGACGCAACCTGACCGCGGGTGGGACCGTCGTGAGATCGCCGACCGCCGTCTCCAGGTCCGCGGGTCAGGATGTCACCCGTTCGATCTGGTCTTTGACCGCCAGCGCCGGCCGGGACGAACGACCCCTCGTTCCGGTCGTGGTAGTGAGTGGCTGACGCTCGGCTCCTGCGAGCTACTGCCCTGCGAGCAACCGAGGAGGACGAAGGATGCGGATCGGCATCATGGCCCCGCCGTGGGTCCCTGTGCCCCCACCGTTCTACGGCGGGACCGAAGCCATCGTGGACCGCCTGGCCCGGGGTTTCGTCGCCGCCGGCCATGACGTGCTGCTGTGGACCACCGGCGACTCCACCTGCCCGGTGCCACGAGGCCACGTGCTGAAGTGGGCGGAAGGCGATCGCATCGGCATCAGCGCCATCGAGCTTCGCCATCTCATCGGGGGCTACGAGGCCTTCCTGGAATGGGGCGCCGACATCGTCCACGACCACACGCTCATAGGTCCGGTGTACGGCCATCGCGCTGGCGACCTGCCCGTGGTCACCACCAACCACGGGCCGTTCAACGACGACGTCACCGACCTGTACCGGGTCATTGCTCGGGACGTTCCGATCATCGCCATCAGCCACGACCATGCAGCCCGGGCTGCCCAAGCCAGGCAGATCCCCATCGCGGCCGTCATCCACCACGGACTCGACCTCGACCAGTTCCCCGCCGGCGACGGTAGCGGCGACGAGCGGGGCGAGTACTTCCTGTTCCTGGGCCGCATGGCCCCCGAGAAAGGGGCCCGCCGCGCCGCCCAGGCGGCCAAGCAAGCCGGCGTGCGGCTCATCATCGCCGCCAAGATGCGCGAGCCCTGGGAGCACATGTTCTTTGCTGATCAGGTCCAACCACTCCTCGACGACGACATCGTGTTCGTGGGTGAGGTGAGCCACGAGGAGAAGGTGCCCCTGCTCCAGCGGGCGACCGCTCTGGTCAACCCCATCCTGTGGCCCGAGCCGTTCGGTCTGGTGATGATCGAGGCGCTGGCCTGCGCCACGCCGGTGCTGGCGTTCCACGAGGGTTCCGCTCCCGAGCTCGTCGACGACGGCGTCACCGGGTTCATCTGCGACGACGTCGACGACCTGGCCCGAAAGATGGGGGAGGTCACGACGCTGGATCGGAGCGACTGTCGAGACGCGGCCGAGGTGCGGTTCACCACCGAGCGGATGGTGGCTGACCACCTCGAGCTGTTCACCCGGGTGCTCGGAGGCTCGCCGAAGTGAGCGACAGCCCGTCGCCGTTCGCGGGAACGACCCCAATCGCCTCGCTGGCCCACGCTGACGGAGCCGTCACCCTCGTCCAAGGCCAGACCTTCGCCCTCTCGGGCCGGACGGGCGACATGAGCAGCGACCTCCCCCACGGGCTGTTCGTCCTCGACACCCGGATCCTGTCGCGCTGGGAGCTTCGCGCCAACGGCCACCGCATCGAGCCCCTCGCCGTCGAGGTGGTGGAGCCCTTCGCCGCCGCCTTCGTGGCCCGAGGAGCTCCGCCGCCGGGCCACGCCGATGCCGACCTGGTCGTGTTCCGGCGCCGCCACGTGGGTCGGGGCATGCGCGAGCGCATCATCATCACCAACCACGGGATGGCGCCAACCCCTCTCTCCGTCGAAGTGGTCTGCGACGTCGACTTCGCCGACCTCTTCGAGGTGAAGGAGAGCCGGGTCCGTCGCCGCGGCCACCACCTCCGAGAGTTCGACAGCCGCGCGCTGCGCTTCGGCCACCGCGGCGAGGTCATCGACAAGGACGTCACTGTCACTCTCTCCCAGGAGGCGACGGTCGAGCCGGGCGTCGCGATGTGGACGACCACTCTCGCGCCCGGCGCGACCTGGGAGTGCTGCCTCGAGGTGACGGTCGGCCTCGATGGACGGGCGATCGAGCCGCGCTTTCGATGCCGGGGCGACGACGCCGATGCCGTTCCCGCTCGTCGCTTGGACGAGTGGCGGGCCCGCCTGCCCGTCATCGACACCGACCACAGTGGGTTGACTCAGACGCTGCGCCGGTCGGGCTCCGACCTCGGGGCGTTGCGCATCTTCGACCCTGAGCATCCCGACCTGCCCATCCTGGCGGCTGGCGCCCCGTGGTTCATGACCGTGTTCGGTCGTGACTCCCTGTTGACGGCCTGGATGACGCTGATCGCCGACCCCTCGCTCGCTCGAGGGGTCCTGGAGACACTCGCCCGCTTCCAAGGGACCGAGGTCAACGCGAGCACCGAGGAAGAGCCAGGGAAGATCCTCCACGAGATGCGCTTCGGAGAGACCCGCAGCCTCTCCCTCGGCGGTGGCGACGTCTACTACGGCTCGATCGACGCCACCCCCCTCTTCGTGATGCTCCTGGGCGAGCTGCGGCGCTGGGACCCGAGCGATGCCGTCGTCGACCGCCTGCTGCCCCATGCCGACCGTGCGCTGGAGTGGATCGAGGCCTTCGGGGACCGTGACGGAGACGGCTACGTCGAGTACCAGCGGGCTACCGACCACGGGCTCGCCAACCAGGGATGGAAGGACTCCTGGGACGCAATCCGATTCGCCGACGGCACCCTGGCCCAGACTCCGATCGCACTCTGCGAGGTTCAGGGCTACGTCTACGCCGCGTACGTGGCGCGTGCCCACTTCGCTCGCGAAGCCGGCGACACCGGCGGCTACGAACGGTGGGCGACGAAGGCACGGGAGCTCCGCCGCCGGTTCAACGAGGACTTCTGGCTCGACGAGCATGGTTCCTACGCCCTAGGACTCGATGCCGACAAGAAGCCCATCGACGCAGTGGTCTCCAACGTCGGGCACTGCCTGTGGACGGGCATCGTGGACCCCGAGCGGGCCGGCCTGGTAGCTGATCGGCTGCTCGCTCCCGACATGTTCTCCGGCTTCGGAGTTCGCACCTTGGCCACCTCGATGGCCGCCTACAACCCGGTCAGCTACCACAACGGCTCGGTGTGGCCGCACGACAACGCCATCTGCGCCGCCGGTCTGGCCCGCTACGGGTTCACCGGCCACGCCCAGCGGATCATCGAGGCCCAGATCGATGTGGCCTCGACCAGCGAAGGAGCCCTTCCCGAGCTGTTCGCCGGCTTCGATCGGGCCGACCTCTCGGTGCCCGCCGCCTACCCAACCTCCTGCTCGCCGCAGGCGTGGGCGGCGGCGTCACCGCTCCTGTGGCTGCGCACGATGCTCCGCCTCGACCCGTGGACGCCCCACGGTGAGGTCTGGATCCACCCCGAGCTGCCACCGTCGATTCGCCGCATCCAAGTCGATGGCATCACTGTGGCTGGCAAGCCCCTCACCGTCACCGTCGATGGTGACCAAGTCGAGGTCGCCGCCCCCGACGACCTCCGTGTGGTGCACCGTGCGCGGCCGCCGCTCACCGCGGCGCTGGGGCCCGACAACCCGTCGACCTGACCTTGCCGGCGAGGGGCGGCGTGAGTCGGAGCTGACACCCAACCCGGATCATCCGCCGCTGGTCGCCGCCTGGGTAAGCATCCGCTGACGCACCATGGCACCGATGTCGTCGGCGGGTACCGGACGGCTGAAGAAGTAGCCCTGAACGAGGTCGCAGTGGTGACTCTCCAGCCAATCCCACTGCTCGGGCTTCTCGACACCCTCGGCGGTGACCTGGAGGCCAAGGCCGTGGGCCATCTGGATGAGAGCCTCGACGATCGGTGCATCGTCGTTGATCGACCCGATGACATCAATGAAGGACTTGTCGATCTTCAACTTGTCGAGCGGCAGGCGCTGGAGTCGCGACAGGATCGAGTAGCCGGTGCCGAAGTCGTCGATGGCGAGGTGGCAGCCGAGCTCCTTGAGCCGGTTGAACACGTCATCGGCGTCGCCGTAGTCGATGGCGACGCTCTCGGTGACCTCCAACTCGAGGTGCCGGGGTTCCAGTCCGCTCGAGGCGAGTGCTTCGGCAACGGACTCGACCAGCCGTGGATGCTGGAAGTCGTGACCGGACAGGTTCACGGCGACCCCGATGGGAGGCAGGCCGGCGTCGATCCAGGCCCGGGCCTGGCTGCATGCGGTGTGCAGCACCCACCGGTCGATGGGGCGGATGAGGCCGGTCTCCTCAGCGAGGGGGATGAACTGGGCCGGACTCACCATTCCCAGGGTGGGATGCGGCCAGCGCACCAGCGCCTCCACGCCGACGATCCGGCCCGTCGCCATGTCGACTTGCGGTTGGTAGAGGACCGACAGCTCCTCCCGGTCGATGGCCTGGTGCAGGCTGGCCTCGAGCGTGAGGTGGTTGTAGGCCGAGGACGACTGGCCGTCGACATGGAATGCGTAGGTGTTGCGACCCCGGGCCTTCGCTCGGTACATCGCCATGTCGGCGTGCTTGAGCAAGATGGCAGGATCGTTGCCGTCCTCAGGCATGGTGGCGATGCCGATCGAGGGGCTGACGAACAACTGGTGATTATCCAGATCGAACGGGTTCTCGAAAGCGGCGAGGAGGTTCTCGGCGATGCCGACCGCGTCGGTGACCGAACGCAACCCAGGGAGCAGGATCGTGAACTCGTCGCCTCCGTTGCGGGCCACCGTGTCACCGTCGCGAACGCACTGGCGAAGGCGCCCGGCCACGTCGCACAGCAGCTCGTTGCCGGCACCGTGTCCAAGGCTGTCGTTGACCTTCTTGAAGCGGTCCAGGTCGACGAACATCACGGCAAGCGGCTCGGCGTTCCGGCGGGCCTGCTCCGCCGCGTAGCCCAGGCGCTCTTCGAACAGCAGGCGGTTGGGAAGACCGGTGAGGCTGTCGTGGAACGCCTGGTGATGGATCTGGTCGACCAGGCTGGCGTTGTCGAGGGCGCCGGCCCCGATGGTGGCCAAGGCGTCCAGCAAGCGCCGGTCGGCCACTCCGAACTTCTCGACGCCGCGCTTGTCGAAGGCGACCAACCAGCGGCCGTCGTCTCCCGGCAGTCGCACTCCGAGCTCATCGTCGCCCGGTGGGGAGCTCTCGATGCGGGCGTCGCGGCATGCCAGCAGCTCAGCGGCGGTGGCCGCCAGGGATCGCTCGACGTCAGAGCGATGCACCGACGCGTGTGCGTCGAGGGCGGCCTTGAGCAGGCCATCGATGCGCTCCCGCTCACGTCGGGTGGCGATGGATCGGGCGAACACGACCTGCAACACGGCGAGCGGGATCATGGCGACGATCAGCGCCCAGCTGAACGCGGACGCGGCCAGGGCAGCAAGCAGACCGAGCGACGTCGTGGCGGCGAACACCAACGAGTTGAAGCCGAGGCCGTCGGTCGTGGCCCGCAGGAACGACGCGCTGTCGCTGACCGACATGATGAGTGCGATCATCGCCGTGTTCACCACGAAGAAGGCCGCCACACCCAGCACCACCGCGAGGACGCCACCGAGCCCTATCGTCGATGGATCGTGGTGGCCGGCAAGGGAGGCGACCGCCACCGCGGCGGTCGCCGACAGCGCGATCTGGCCGGTGTTGAACAACACCTTGGGCAACGCGACCCGTTGCACGATCTGGACGACGAAGGGCACCGTGGCGAACACCAAGATGACTGCCGCATCGGGAAGTAGCAGAAGCGACATGACGAGGAAGGCTTCGTCGACGTGGATGCCTTCGGTCTCGTTGTCGCGCAGCACGAGCACCGGGAACGCCCAGTAGAGGGCGAACAGGAGGGCGAGAGGCAGCAGGGTGGCGGTCGACCCGGTGCCGTGGTGGGCCGTCCACACGAAGGCCACCCCAGCCGACACGGTGCCAGCGACGACGGTGACCAGAATCGTGATCCAGACTGTCCTGGAGTGCTTCACGTCTTCTCCGCGGGGGTGCCGATCGAGAAGTGAGTGTGCGGGTTGAACCGTTGGTGCGCTTCTTCACCTTGAGAAGCCCATCGGCATGAATGGACCATCGCATGAGTCCCCGCCTTCGCCGTCTCCTCACCCCGGTGGTCAGCAGACGAACGGCAGCGTCATCCGGCAACCAGGCTGGCCAGCGCCCAGACGGCGGCGATCGCACCCACCGCGATCATCATCAGGCTCCGACGCAGCGGTGCCCGTTCGAGATCCTCTTCGTCGCGGTGCACGTCGGGCGGTCGCAGCAGAGCAAGGGCGTTTCCGACAGCCAGGGCAGCGCCCAGTGCCAGAACCAACCAGGCCAGGAGGTTCTCGCCGAGGAACATCCCTTCACCGTTCCAGATCGGTGGCGGGAGGATCGAGACGATCCGGCAGCTCGAGGTCGGCATCGGTCACGACGGCGGTCAGCTCCCGCGCCACGGTGACGTCGCGGGAACCCTGCCGGCGGATCTCGCTGCTGATCATCGCTCCGGTGGCGCCGTCGAAGCAGAACCGGGCCCGGTCACCGAACGGTGGGGCCGGAAGACCGATGCGCAGGGTCAACGCGAAGCAGTCGTCACCCTCCCGCGCCACGGCATAGGGAGCGATGGCTTCTGGCGGGTCGTCGGAGACGAGCACGGCCACGGCGGCCACCGCCTCGGCCACCTCGTCGGAGTAGGGCGATGCGGGCTCGGGGGGGCTGCACACCAGTGACCCGTCGCCAGCGAGGTCGCAGACTTCGAGCTGGGTGGCATCACGGCGGTGAGCGCTACCCGATCCGATCACCAGTCGATCTGGCGGGCGCTGCGCTATGCGGTTGGTGGCTGCCAGCTGACCGACGTCGTCGACGATGCGCTCGAAGTCAACGGTGACGGCGTAGGTCGATGACCGGCTGTGCTCCCAGGCCACGAGGAACGCACGGGCCGCCGCAACGTCGGTCTGGGGAGGCGGCCCGGTCGTCGTGGTGGTTGGGCCGCCGGAGGCTGGGCTGGGACCGCCAGTGGCGACGGTGTCGACATCCCACACCGCGACGACGCCGAGGAGTCCGACCATGAACCCCGCGCCGACGGCGATCCGGAGGCGGGGCGGCTCCGCGGGGGACACGGAGCAACGGTAGCCAGCGGGTCGGCCCGATCGGTCGCCACGCTGAAGGGGAGGCTGAGGGGGAAGGGATCTGGGACAGCGACGTCGAAGTCGGTGCCCACCATGGTTCGCTCATCCTCTCGGCCCCACCGCATCGTCGCCACCGGACTCGGGGTTCTGCTGGCATCACCGCTCATCGCACCCATCGCCCACGGTGATCCACCCTCGCCCGCCGAGGTCGGCGACTTCAGCGCCCCATTCGTGGAGGGCGGCTACCTGCGCCAACCGGATGAGGATCTACGCGGCGACAACCCCCTGCGAAGCCAGCCCGACTACTGCCGCCCCGACGACGACGCCGATGGTCTCCTCGAATGCGCTCCCGCTGCCGGATCGTTGGCGGTGCTGCCCTCAGGTGATGTCCTGTACTTCAACGCCCTGGAGGCGACCGAGGACCTCGAGGCATCGATCGCCAACGAGGTGGGGACGGTGTTCGTCAACGATCAAAGCCGGGTGATGACGCTCGGCGTGGAGCCTGTCGGCACCGATCTGGCCGGTGCCCTGCGAGGCGACGGCACCGAGTGGAGTCAGCCCGACCCTGTCCGCGCCGACCCCGGCGCCGACACCGCCCGTGGCTCGGCTGGGCCGCTCGTCCCCGACGGCCTCCACAACCAGGGCCACGATGCCGGTGCCGCCGCCCAGGCGTTGTTCTGCGCTGATCTCGACTTCCTGGGCGACGGCCGCCTGCTGGTGGTGGGCGGTACCGACTACTACTTCGATCCCGTCTTCGGTACCGTGCCCGAGGAATCACCCGTGTTCGGCGGCAAGACGTGGGGTCTTGGCGAGCTCGAGGGAACCACCCAGGCCCGGATCTTCGAGCAGGATGCCGACGGCAACGTGACCGTTGTGACCTCGGCCGACATGGAGTACGGCCGCTGGTACCCCTCGTCGATCTCGATCGGGTCGGGCGACAAGCTGGTGTTCTCCGGCGTGCAGAAGCTGCTCAAGCCGCTGTACCCCGATCAGGAGATCACCAACTCCGGTCGCAACGTCCCCCAGGTCGAGCGCTTCGTGCCCGGCGTCCCCGGGTCTGAGAGCGCGGCAGGCACCGACGATCGGTTCGTCACCGAGAGCGAGGCCACCGCCAACCGATCGCTTCCGCTCTTCCCCCGCCTGCACCTGCTGCCCAACGGCGAGGTGTACTACGCGGCCGCGGGACAGGTCTTCAACCCCTTCGGCCAGGCCTACGACCAGGCGCTGTGGAACATCGCCGCCACCTACGACCCCACCACGCAGTCCTGGACCGATCTGGGCGTCCCCGGTGTTGCCCTGGCCGTCGACGCCGCCGACGCCGTGCTCGAGGGCACCACCGAGGACGGCGAGCTCGGCGGAACCTCAACGGTGATCGGGTTTCGTGGTTCGACGTTCTCGATCATGCTGCCGCTGCGCGCCGACGCCGACGGCAGCTACTCGGAGGCGTCGTTCCTGGCCGCCGGCGGGGTGATCGGGGTCACGCCGGGTTCCTACCTCTCCACCGATCAATCGGCGGTCACGACGTTGACCTTCGATGGCGGCGAGGTCGACACCTTCTCCACCCACGAGACCGGGCCGCTCAACACATCCCGCTGGTACGGCACCGGCGTGCTGCTCCCCGACGACACGGTCATGGTCTTCAACGGCGCCAATCGCGACGAGGTGGTGGGCCCGGGAACCGGCACCCCGATCCTCACCGCCGAGCGCTTCGATCCGGCCACGGGCGTGTGGACCACGATGGCCACCGCCAACCGCGCCCGCACCTACCACAACACGGCATCGCTTCTCCCCGACGGGTCCGTGCTCATCGGCGGCCACGCACCGATCACCACGCTGTACGGCTTCAACTACTCGCTGCTCGACGGCGCCAACGACGGCGGGCCCGACGACGGCCTCTTCTCACCACAGGACGGCCGCGATCCCACCTTCGAGATCTACCGCCCGCCCTACATGTACGGCGCGCGACCCGAGGTGACGAGCACCGATCTAGGCCTCGACGCCAAGGCAGCCCGGGGCTCCACCATCGATGCGTTCGGAGTCCTCCCCAACGACATCGCCGATGCCGTCCTGATCCGCCGCACCTCGATCACCCACCTCGTCGACGGGGATCAGCGGGCGGTGGTCGTCGACGCGGCGGCGTCGGACGGCGGCATCAGCGTCAAGGTCCCCGAGGATGCCAACGTGGTGCCCGATGGGCCGTACCTGCTCTTCATCCGTGACAACAACGGCATCCCCTCGATGGGCATCCCCGTCAACGTCGCCGGAGACCCGGAATAGGCCGTCTGGATCTGGCATCCTCAGGGGAGTGACCGCTCGCGCCACGATGCTGGTCGCCCTCGTAGCGGTCACGACGCTAGGGCCCGCGACGCGCCCCGCCGCGGCTCACGAGACGCCGACCGAGGTCGTCACGCTGGTGTCGGAGATCGAGCCCTCCGTCGAGGGGCTCACTGTCCAGGTCGTCCAGTCGGTCTCCACCCAGCTGGTCCTGACCAACGAGACGGAGGATACGGCGTCGGTTCTCGACGACGCGGGGCGGGCCTTCCTCCGAATCGGTGGGGGTGTGATCGAGGCCAACGTCGATGTCGCCGCCTGGTTCCTCTCCAACGATCCGGTGGGAGAGGTCTCCGATCTCCCACCACGCGCCGTCGACGGCTTCGTCGACGACGTGTGGATCCAGGTCGCCGAAGGCGACCGTTGGGGGTGGTTCGACCACCGACTCCACCCCGAGACCATCGCGGTCCCCGGCAACACCTCTGCTTCGGAAGGTCCGGCGGTCCTGGGAAGGTGGACGGTGCCCATCATCGTCGGTGATGTCGATGTCGAGGTCCGCGGGGTCATCGAGTTCCGTCCACCCGTCGGCACCTACCTCACGCTGGTGCTGGTGAGCCCCGAGCCCCTCGCCGCCACGGTGCTCGAGGGTCCCGCCCCCGGCTTGTTCGCTGAACGGCGAACAGCTGGCGAGGTGATCGTGCTCGGCGGATTCGACGAGCCGATGCTTCGCTTCCGCGACGGTGGTGTCGACGCAAACTGGGCCAGCCCGACCTGGCACGAGACGGCACGGGCCATGTCCACCCAGCCCACTCCTTACACCACTGCCAGTGCCGTCGCCGATGCCGACTGGCACGAGGTGGCGGCCGTCGACCGCTTCGGGTGGCTCGATCCCCGCATCCGCTACCCGACCAAGCCGCCCGACGATCCCACCTTCGCCACCACCATCGCCCGCTGGAGCATCCCCATGCTGATCGGCGACCAGCAGCTCGAGGTGGGGGGTGAGTCGCGGTGGCAGCCCATCGACAGCACCACCCCGGTCTCCACCGCCGGTGCAGATGGGACCTCGGCGTGGCGAATCGTCCTCATCATCGCCACCTCGGCACTGATCGTGGCCGCCGTCATCGCCCTGCTTCGAAGAGAGCTGCGACCTGCCGATATGCGCGCCGTCCGCTTCGACGACGACTGATTCCCTATGGAGGATTCGTTCCTTCCTCCCCGAAAGCGAGAACCGCATGCCGCACAACGTCCCACCGTTCGAGTGGAGCGACAACGCGCTCCGTCTCCGCCAGTACGTGTACGAGCACTGGTGCGAACGCGGGCGGGGGCCCACGTTGGGCGACGCCCATGACGCACTCGACCTGGACCGGTTCGAGATCGCCGCCGCCTACCACGAGCTCGAGCTCGGCTTGATCTGTGTGGTCGACCCCGACACGCACAACTGCAACCTGATCAAGTTCCAGCCGTTCAGCTCGTTCCCCTCTCAGGTGAAGGGGTACGTCGACGGAGCGTTCCACAGCTTCGTCGGGTGTGCCATGGAGGCCATGGCGTTCAACCAGATGCCACCCTTCTCCGGACGCGACGTCGCGGTCGAGAGCTGGTGTGCGTGCTGCTTCGAACCGATCACCTTCCACGCAACTGATGGCGAGATCACCTCACGGACGCCGGATGAGTTCTTCGTGCACGTGAGTCGCAGCCCTCACTTCTGGAACAACGTGAACATCAGCACCATGTGCGACTCGATGAACTTCGTGCTCGACGCCGAGCACGCTCGCCGCTACGAGCAGCAGACGGGTGCGGCCGGTGTGCTGTTCACCCTGCAGCAGGCGCAGTGGTTCACGTCGGCGACAGCCGAGAACCGGATGCACGACTACCACTGGCCTCCGGGACAGATCGACCCCGTGACCGTCATCAAGATCGTCCGCAAGCTCGGCGTCGACACCACCGCTTGGGGACTCCCACCGAAGACGTCCTGAATCGGGATCAGGGCCGACCGACAGCGACAGAGGTCTCCACCAACGGGTGGTGGCAGGCCACGTACTGGCCGGCCCCGACGTCGGCGATCTGGGGTTCGTCGGTGGCGCACACCTCGGTGGCGCGGGGGCAACGGGTCCGGAACCGGCAGCCCGACGGCGGGTTGAGCGGGCTGGGCAGATCGCCCTCGAGCGGGGGCATCTCCGGCTGAGTGGCGGCCGGATCGACGACGGGGATCGAGCTCAACAGGGCGGCCGTGTAGGGGTGGGCTGGGCGTCGGTACAACGTCTCCGACGGGGCCACCTCGCACACCTTCCCGAGATACATCACCATCACCCGGTCCGACACGTGCTTCACGACCGCCAAATCGTGGGCGATGAACATCATCGTGAGCCCGTAGCGCTCCTTCAGATCCTCCAACAGGTTCAGGATCTGGGCCTGCACCGACATGTCGAGCGCCGACACCGGCTCGTCGCAGATCAGCATCCTGGGGTCGGGAGCCAAGGCCCGAGCGATCGAGATGCGCTGCGCCTGACCCCCACTGAACTCATGGGGCCGCCGATCGCCGGCTGAGGGGTCCAGGCCGACGGCCTCGAGCAGCTCGTCGACCTTGGCCTGACGATCGCGGCCGGTGGCGATCTTCCAGATGTCGAGGGGTTCGGCGATGATGTCGGCGACCGGGCGACGAGGGTTGAGCGAGCTCTTCGGATCCTGGAACACGAGCTGAATGGCTGATCGCTTGCGCCGCAGCTCCTCGCCCCTCAGTCTGACGAGATCGGACCCGGCAAAGAGCACGCGCCCTGACCTCACCGGTGTGAGACGGCAGATCGCTCGTCCGAACGTGCTCTTGCCGCACCCCGACTCGCCGACCACACCGAGCGTCTCGCCCAGCGCGAGATCGATGCTCACATCTGAGTTGGCCGACACCGTTCCGCGACGGGTCCGGTACTCGACGGTCAGATGTTCGACGGTCAGCACCAGGTCATGACGATCGCGCAGGTGTGCAGTGCCCGATCCCGCCATCAGGAGAGGCCTTCCGATGACGCCACCGGATGGATGCAACGAACCTCGCGGGTCGGGCGGCCACCCACTCCAGCGACCGAGCCCTGGGCCTCGACGAGCTCGGGGACGGCGACACGGCAGGCGTCGGTGACGTAGGCACATCTCGGTGCGAACCGGCACCCGTCGGGCGGAGCGACGAGGTCGGGCGGCCGGCCGGCGATGGCGTCGAGGCGCGCGTGCGACGGTTGGACCGGTGAGGGGATGGAATCCAACAGCGCCCTGGTGTAGGGATGACGGGGCGAGGCGAACAGCTCGGCTGCCGGCGCCCGCTCCACCACCTGCCCGGCGTACACCACCGCCACCTCGTCAGCGCGACCGGCCACGACGGCGAGGTCGTGGGTGATGAGCATCATGGCCATGCTGCGCTCGCGTCGCTGCTGGTCGAGGAGATCGAGGATCTGGCGCTGGACGGTGACGTCGAGCGCGGTCGTGGGCTCATCGGCGATGAGCAGCCCCGGCCCGCAAGCCAGCGCGATGGCGATGACGACTCGCTGACGCATCCCGCCCGACAGCTCGTGGGGGAAGCTGCCGAGACGGTGCTCGGCCTCGGGGAGACCGACCGACCGGAGCAGCTCCAGTGCGTGCTCCCGCCGCTCGTCGCGCCCCATGTCGTAGTGATGGGCCAGCGACTCGCTGATCTGACGCCCGATCGGGACGACAGGGTTGAGCGATGTCAGCGGATTCTGGAACACCATCGCCATCTCACGACCCCACAGCCGCCGCAGCGCCGTCTCGTCGTGGCGGGGGACCTCGACCCCTCGATAGCGCACGGTGCCGTCGAGCCGCTCGACGATGCGTCGGGGCAGCAGCCCCATCACCGAGCGCGACAGCATCGTCTTGCCAGAACCACTCTCCCCCACCACCCCCAGGGTCTGGCCGGCAGCGATGCGCAACGAGATTCCGTCTACGGCCCGAGCCGGGCCGCGAGGGGTCCGAAGCCAGGTGACCAGATCGTCGGCTTCGACGACGGGGGCTGATGGATCGCCGATGGGGAAGTGGTCGTCGACGCCCGCCAGCGTGGGTTGGGCCGATCCGGTCACATCGCCGCCTCCCGGATGTCGAAACGGCGGCTCAGCCGATCGCCGACGTGGTTCAGGGCGACGAGCGTGAGGAACATCATGAAGGCCGGTCCCAACGAGATGTGGGCGGCGTCCCCCAACGAGTCGCGGCCCCGCTCGATGAGGGCACCCCAGGACGGGGTCGGGGCCGAGACGGAGAGGCCGAGGAAGGCCAGCGCGCCCTCGCCCACGATCACGATGGCCACCGCCAACAGCCCGAACGACAGCATGGGCGGAACGACGTTGGGCAGGATCTCTCGCCACAGGATGCGGCGGTGGGTAGCACCCACCATGCGGGCAGCGGTGACGAAGTCGCGCTCAGCCATGGCCAGGGTGGCGGCGCGGGTGACGCGAAACAGCGCCGGCACGGCAAGCAGGGAGAGGGCGAGGATGAGGTTGACCACCGAAGCGCCGAGGAAGGCCACGATGGCCAGCGCCGCGACCAGCTGGGGGAAGGCCAGCATGGCGTCGGCGCCGGCAACGAGTCCCGTCTCCAGCCGGCCCCGGAAGTAGCCGGCCAGTAGGCCCAGCCCACCGCCGACGACGAACCCGACCAAGATCGTGGCGAAACCGACCATCAGCGAAACCCGGGCGCCATAGATCGAACGGGCGAACACGTCGAACTTGTTGGAGTCCACTCCGAAGGGGTACTCGAGGCTAGGTCCCGACTTGCGGGCCACATCGCGAATGGGTGAATCCGGGTCGCCGACGAACGGGAGGGCATCGGCGAACACCGCGGCGGTGGCGATGGCGACGAGCCACCCAACCGAGAGCCAGAACCCAAGACCGAGCGCACCGCCGAGTCGCCGGGTGGGCGTCATGGCCCCGGGATCCGGAGCGACATCGACGTCGCCGCCATCGTCGATGGCGCCGTAGCCGGGCATGACCGGCTCAGGCACCGTGCCTCCTCAGCCGTGGATCGGCCGCGGCGTACAGCAGGTCGATGCAGAAGTTCACGACCACGAACCCGACCGCCAACACGACGATCCCGGCCTGGAGCACCACGTAGTCGTCACGAGTGAGCGCCGACACCAGCAGCTGGCCGAACCCGTCCACGGCGAAGAGGAACTCGACGACCACCGCCCCGCCGATGAGGTTGCCGGTGGCCAGGCCGGCCACGGTGAGCAGCGAGAACGACGACGGTCGCAGCGCGTGGCGGAACAGGATGCGCCGCGGCGGGAGACCCTTGGCCCGGGCCACGTCGATGAAATCCTCCTTGAGCGTGGCGATGAGATCCGTCCGCAGCACCCGGGCGTAGATGGGGACCAGTCCCAGCGCCAGCGTGAACGCCGGAAGGATCATCGATTCGATGTGGGCACCCGGCGCGTCGAGCAGCGACGGCGTGCGCAGCGACAACGGCTGGAGCACGTCGAGCCACTCGACGAAGATGATCTTGAGCAGGATCCCGACGATGTAGGCCGGCATGGCGAGCAGCCCGAAGAGAGCAAGACTTCCGTACCTGTCGATCCACGAGTCGAGCCGGTACGCCATCGCAACCCCCAACGGCACGGCGATGAGCAGGGCGAGCATCTGGGCGTAGACGAGAAGCATCAGGCTGACCGGCAGCTTGTCGGCGATCTTGGTGGTGACCTTCTGGCCGTCCTGGAACGACCTCCCGAGATCCCCGCTCACTGCATTGCCCACCCACTTGGCGTACTGGCCGAAGACATTGCGGTCGAGCCCGATCTCCGCCTCGATCGCGGCCGCTCGCTCAGGATCGTTGCGGGCGTCGAACCCGCCGATGGTGATGACCGGATCGCCGGGAACGAGGCGGAGCAACAATGTGGCGAAGAAGGTGACGAGCACCAGCACCGCCGCGAGCGGACCGAGCTTGCGAACGATCAGCACGCATCGGCCTCCCGTGCGCCGGGCGGGGCATGGGTCATGGGCGCCGACCGGTCGCGCCGTACCGAGCCGCCGTGTACCCCGACGCCGGCAGGCACGGCACGCTCACTCAGGCGGTCTTCCAGATCTGGGCAAGCCAGTGGGTGCCGCCGATGCCCATGCCGAAGGGACGGATGAGGTTGCCCGAGGGCAACTCCATCTGGGTGATGTTCTGCACCGAGGGGTCGGCGAAGATGCCCCACACCGTCCAACCGGCCCACAGGTTGTACACCTGCTCGGCGAACCTTCGGTTGATCGCCTCGCCACCCTCGCGCACGACGTCGGGATCGTCGCTGGACCGGATCAGGTCGAGCTGTTCGTTGATGACCTCGTCGTCGATTCGACCGAAGTTGATGCCGAGCGGGCTGTCGGCGTTGGCCACGTCGCCATGCCACCAGTGGTTCTGGGCGTCGGGCGATGCGCCTCCGTGGTTCCGCCACAGGAAGGCCTCGAAGTTGCCGGTGAGCGCCTGCACGATGAAGGCGTTCTGCGGCACCTCGTCGGTGGAGGTGTCGATGCCCACGTCGCTCCATCCCGACCGGAGCTGCTCAATCGTCTGCTGGTTGCGGGGATCGGTGGTGGTCTTGACCACGATGTTGATGGGACCGTTCTCTGCCTCGTACTCCTCGACGAGCTGGCGGGCACCGTCGGGGTCGTAGTCGGGGTAGCCGGTGTCGGGGAGGTAGCCGGGCTGGGTGGGGTTGAAGGGACCGTTGGCCGGCTCGGCCACACTGTCCTCGCGGGTCTCGGTGTAGAGCTCGCGGTCGGTGGCCATGGCGAGAGCCCGCCGGACCCGCACATCGAAGAGGGCTGATCCGGGATTGGACACGTTGAGCAGGAGGTAGTCCGTCTCGGAGAAGTCGCGGGTCTCGATCAGGGTGATGGACTCGTCGTCACGGACTTCGGCGATGTCGATGCCGCCCGAGCTGTGTGTGATGTCGATCTGGCCGCTACGGACGCCCTCGATGCGCTGCGCGGCATTGGGTAGCGCCCGAACCTCGATCTCCTCGAGATACGGCAGCCCTTCGATCCAGTAATCAGGGTTCGCCTCCCCGACGTACACGGCCTGGATCCCCGCGTCGTAGCTCTTGAACTTGAAGGGGCCGGTGCCGATCGGCTTGGCCGCCACCTCGGTGTCGGTGGCAGCTTCGGCGAGCCAGGTGGGCGATGCGATGTAGCCGATCTGGCCCGTCACCTGACGGGGGAAGTCAGCCCACGGACTCGAAAAGGTGATGGTGGCGGTCATGCCGTCGGAGGTGACACCGGTGGCGTCGCGCAGCACCGTGCCGGTGAGCACGCTCTGGATGTGGCCCTCGAGGTTGGTGGCGATGGCGGCGCCGTCGAGCGGGGTGCCGTCGTGGAAGGTCACGCCGTCACGTGCCGTGAACGTCCACTCGGTGAAGTCGTCGTTGGCGTCGAAGGACTCGGCCAGGAAGGGCTCGATCTCACCATCGGCATTCACCACGGTGAGCGGGTCGAACACCGAGCGCATCACCACGTGGCAGGAGATGGCGCACACCGCGGCCTGCGGCGTCCACGGTGAGGAGGTGTCGGACTCGACGGCGTAGACCAGACGTCCGCCGCGGACCGGCGGTCCTTCAGGCTCGGGAACCGTGGTGCGGACCAGCGCGTAGTCGCTCGACCCGTTGCCACCGTTGCCACCGTTGCCGGTGGAGTCTCCGTCGTCGCTCGACGAGCACGCCGCCGCAACGAGGGCGACGAGGCCAATGATGGCAGCCAGCCGTCGGACGGGCCGCGAGTCGGGACGGGAGTGGGGCCCCTCGTTCGGCGCGTCGTTCGGCCGGGAGTAGGGACGGAACGCAGAGTGGAACACGGGGGCTTCCCTTCACAGGTGACGCTCGTCACGAGGATACGGTCTCGCGGCGTAGTTGTGTAGGGACGCATCGTGCCGGGCCGTCCTGTGGATCTCGCCAGGACCGGCGGCAGGCACTGGCCACCGCTCAGACAGCGCGGCGCGCCAGTGACCCCAGAGCCCACCAACGCGCCGCGCTCCCGCGGACGCCACCGGGGCAGGGCCGATGCCGATGCCGGTGTCGAGGCCGGGTCGACAGGGGCATGGTCCCGAGCGCGATCCTGGCTGGGTGCGTGCGGTTCACTGCGTCATCCTCCCCATTGACGCCGCAGCCGGCGAGCGCTGGTACGCCCGGGCTCGCGCCATCAGCCGATTCTGGGCCGCTGCCCCCTACGGCGGATGGCCCGCCGATGCGGATCCCGACGCCGGTACGTGGGAACCCCAACCCGATGTCGAGGTGCGGTGGCGGTCGGCAACGTCGGGACAGCGTCGGGTCTGGTTCCTCCGCCGCACCGAGCCCGGCCGTGATCCCGACCAGATCGTGATCACCGCGGTCACCGTCGGCGATGACGGCGACCGGTCGTTCGTCGGAATCGAACAGCACGAGGCGGCCAGCACCGGAATCCTGGCTCCCTCGGTGGGAGCACGACGGCCTCCGCCGACCGTGGTTGCCGCGCTCGTCGACGGCCTGGCCACGCTGGACGCCCGCCATCAGGTCACCACGAGACCCGAACTGATCAGCGACACGTCGGGTGTGACGTCGCTCTCTCGCTTGTGCACCCATCCGGCCCGACGGCTTCCCGTCGTCGCCATCACCGGAGCCCACCACATCGGTGGCCCCGCCGGCGCCGAGCAGTTCGCCCGCGAGCTGGCCGGGTTGGCCCACGTCGTGGTGTGCGGACCGGGGGTGGCCGCCGAGCTCGCGCCTGTCGGATACCTCGACGTGCCGCCCGACGTTGCTGCCGCCGTGTGGTGGCCGGGCTGGTCACCGGGCGACAAGGCGCTGTGCACCACCCGCCTCCACCATGAGCTGGGACCCACTCAATGGGGAACACCGGGCGACGCCATCATCCGCGAGATCAGCGGCGCGGCCACGCTCCGCCTCCTCATCCCTCCGCTGTTCGCTCTCGTCGAGCGGGATGCCATGCGAGAGCGGGTGCTCCGCTCTACGGAGGGTGACGAGGAGACCGTCGAGCTCACCGAGGTGCTGGAGAGCTACGAGCGGGACCTGCTGCTGCACCAGGAGGTCCTCGACCGTCTGGTGGAGCTGACCGAGGAGAACGAGCAGCTCCGAGGCGACCTGGCCCAGATCGAGGGGGCGTTTGCGGTTGCTGTCGACCGCGCCGTGCGGAGGCGGCAGGGTGTGGCCGGAGATGCCGAGGAGCGCCGTGGGCCTCGCGCGTCCACCTTGTCCGAAGCTGTCGAGTTGGCGGCCCGGCACTGCTCGGACCTGGTGTTCCTTCCCGAGGCGGTGTCTTCCGCCGCCGGATGGGAGTACCGCGACCCCACTCGAGTGCTCGATGACCTCGTCATCCTGAACGAGCTGGTCGGTCGATGGGCTGACCAGCCCGACCTGGGTCGGAGGTTTGCCACCATGGCGCTCGAGGCCGGCCTGCCATGGCGAAGCGGGATCTCGCGCACCGCCCGCCTCCGGTTCCGCTCCGACTACGAACGCCGCTACGACGGTCGCACCATCCTCCTGGGGCCGCACCTGGCCTGGGGGGCGGGCCATGCTGCTGGCGACGCCCTGTGCCGGGCCTACGTCGATCTCGATGGGACCACACGCCGATGCGTGGTGGGCCACATCGGCTCGCACCTGCGGGGCGCCGGCGACACGTGACCGTTCCGCAACACGCCCATCACGGTAGGGATCGCAGGCTTCAGGTTCGGGCGATGTTCTCGAACTTGGTGTAGCGCTCGATGAACGCCAGCTGGACCTTGCCCGTGGGGCCGCTGCGGTGCTTGGCGATGAGGATCTCGGCCAGACCTTTCACTTCGATGTTGTCGGGGTCGACCTGCTCCTCGCGGTGGATGAACATGACGACGTCGGCGTCCTGCTCGATGGCACCCGACTCGCGCAGGTCCGACAGCTGGGGATGCTTGTTGGGGCGCTGCTCGATGCCGCGGCTGAGCTGGGACAGCGCCAGCACCGGTACCTTGAGCTCGCGGGCCAGGATCTTGAGCCCTCGGCTGATCTCGGCCACCTCGACCTGGCGGTTCTCCGCCGAGCTGCGTCCGGACATGAGCTGGAGATAGTCGACCACGATCAGGCCGAGCTCGCCGTACTCGCGGTGTACCTGGGCCTGAAGCCGGCGGGCCTTGGCTCGGATCTCCATGATCGTGAGCCCTGGGTTCTCGTCGATGAACAACGGAGCTCCGCCGACGTGGCTCATGGCGGTCTGGAAACGGGTCCAGTCGGTCTCTTCGAACTTGCCGTTGCGCATGCGGGTGGAGTCGATGCGGGCCTCGGCGGCGAGCAGACGCTTGGTGAGCTCCACCGCACCCATCTCGAGGCTGAAGAAGAGGGCCGGCTTCTGTTCTCGGATGGCCACATGAGCGGCGATGTTGAGGGCGAACGCCGACTTGCCCATGGCAGGGCGGGCGCCCAGCACCAACAGCGCCTGGGGCTGGAGTCCCAGCAGCTTCCGGTCGAGGTCATGGAATCCGCTGGCGGTGCCGGTGAGCTCGCTCTTGGCGTCGTAGCGTCGCTGGATGTCCTCGCAGACGGCACCGACGAAATCGTCCAGCGAGCCGACGGTGGAGCTGACCTTGCCCTGGGCAACGTCGTAGACCAGCCCTTCCGCCTCGTCAAGGGCGGCAATGACGTCGCTCGGCATCGAGTAGCCGATGTCGGACAGCTCGCTCCCCACCGCAATGAGTCGCCGCAGGAGTGCGTGGTCATGGACGATGCGGGCGTACTTCTCGGCGTTGCGAATCGATGGTGCGGCCGACAGCAGACCGACGATGGTGGAGTCGCCGCCGATCGCCTCGAGCAGATCCTGACGGCGGAGCTCCTCAGCAACCGTCACACTGTCGACCGGCTCGCCCACCTCGGTGAGCGCACCAATGGCCGAGTAGATGTGGCGGTGGGCCGGCTTGTAGAAGTGCTCGGCCTGCACGGCACCGAGGGCGTCGGACACGGCGTCGGCCGACAGCATCATCGCACCGAGCAGCGACTCCTCGGCATCGAGGCTGTGAGGCGGGACGCGGGGCGCGGCATCGCGCTGTTGGCGACGACGTACGTCCTCGATGGACTGGACCATGCGACCTCAGGTCGGGGGCTCGGGGGTGTCAGCGCTTCCGCGGCCAGTGTGACGATGGGGTGGTACCGCAGGGGTGATTGTGGCCCCAGTGCCCTGGGGATCGACAGGGGAGCAACCTGGGTATTTCGCGACCGTGGCCGGTGGATAGCGGGCCGCCAGGTGTGGACATCGTCGCTGCGCTGTGGACGGCGTCTGGCTTGCGGGGCCACGACGCCCGAACGGCTACTCGCTGACTACGTTGACCGTGAGCGGGAACTCGACGTCGCGGTGAAGTCGAACCTGCACCATGGCCGAGCCCACCTCCTTGAGGTGGTCGTCGAGCAGCACCGCCTTGCGGTCGAGCTCGACGCCGGCCTGCTCGACAACTGCCGTGGCAACGTCGGCAGCCGTGACCGAGCCGAACAGCTTGCCGTCGGCGCCGGCGCGCACGGTGATGGTGATCGGGGTGGACACCAGACGCCGCGCCAGCTCCTCAGACTCGGTGCGGGCGGCGGCGTCGCGCACCTCGCGAGCCCGACGCATCGACTCGGCTTGAGCAATGGCCCCCTTGGTGGCGAGAAATACCAAGCCGTTGGGCACCAAGTAGTTGCGTGCATAGCCATCGGCCACGTCGACGAGGTCTCCCTTGAAGCCGAGACCGTCGACATCGCTGCGGAGGATGACCTGCATGCTCAATCCTCCTCGTCGTGGGCGGACGCCTCGGGGGCGTCGATCGCGTCGTTCGGCGCTGGAGACTCACCGGCCTCGGTCAGCCCAGACTCGGCTGCCTCCGCAGACGGCGGAGCATCAGGGCTTCGCACACCGCTGGTGACATCGGTGATCGGCGGCGCCTCGCTCAATCCTTCGGAACCGCCGTTGTCGCCACGGTCGTCACGTGGGAAGCGATCACCGCGTTCACCGCGATCGCCGCGATCGCCGCCCTCGTCGTCGCGATCGCGGCGACGCCGACCCTTCGCTCCGGTGGCGATGCGCACGTTGTAGGGCAATAGTGCCAGCTCGCGCGCCGTCTTGATGGCGGTGGCCACCGCCCGCTGCTGTTGGGCGTCGTTGCCGGTCACCCGGCGGGCGCGGATCTTGCCTCGCTCGGAGATGAAGGTCTTGAGCAGAGGGACGTCTTTGTAGTCGACCCAGTCGACACTGTCCCGGTTCAGAACCGACACCTTCTTCTTGGTTCGCTTGCCGCTGTCTCGCTTGTCGCGACGTGGGTCGCGCTTCTTCTTGGCCATGGGATGCCTCCTGCATCGCCGGGCCTCGAAGCCCGGACCCCGTCACCGCTGGCGCCGGGGTGTGGTCGATCGGATGTAGGGCCGGGCCACCTCGTCGGTGACTCGGTTGGTGAGTCGTTGAGAGGGCTAGAAGGGCTCCTCGCCCTCGTTGTACCCGTCGTCTCCGCCGCCAACCGTCGCCGCGGCCGGAGGGTTGGCGTTGGAGGAGCTACCGCCGCCCGAGCCGCCGCCCTCTCGACGGTCGACCTTGGTGACCTCAGCGGTGGCCCAGCGAAGGCTGGGACCGATCTCGTCGGCGATCACTTCCACCACGCTGCGCTTGTCGCCCTGTTCGGTCTCCCACGAGCGCTGATCGAGGCGACCAGTGACGATGACGCGGTCGCCCTTGGTGAGCGACTCGGAGGCGTTCTCGCCGAGATCAGCCCAGGCGACGACGTTGAAGAAGCTGGTGGCTTCCTCCCACTCGCCTGAAGCGCGGTTCTGCCAGCGTCGGTTGACGGCGATGCCCAACCCGGCCTTGGCCTGACCCGACTGGGTGAAGCGCAGCTCGGGATCTCGGGTGAGGTTGCCGACGATGGTGATGTTGTTTCCTGGGGCCATTGGTCATTCTCCAGTGTTTGGCACCGAGGTGATCTCCTCGGGGGGGCCGGCAAGGCGACGCCCCGCGACCTCCTCGGGGATGCGGATCACCTTGTGGCGCAGCACGTTGTCCTTCTCCAGTCGGAGGACGCGATCGACCTCGGCCACTGCGGCCGGGGGTGCCGTCACCTCGAAGAGGGCGTAGTAGCCGCTCGACTTGTGGCGGATCTCGTAGGCCAGCCGGCGCAGACCCCACGGATCGAGCCGGTTGATGACGGCGCCGGCGTCGGTCAGCGTCTTGGCTGCTTTGTCCAGCGTGGCCTGGATCGCGTCGTCCTCGAGGTCGGGATCGAGGATGACCATGACTTCATAGGGCCGCATGGTGCGAGCCGTCTCCTCCCTGTGGTCCCGGCGATGCGCTCGGGGCTCCGGACGGTCCGGAGCAGGGTGTGTGTGACCCCCGGGGGGTCGGTGCATGGTAGTCGAACCCGACGAGCCGTCGACAAGGTGAACGCCGTTGGCCTCGGCGAAAGCAGTGAGGGGGGCGACGTCCACGACCCCTACCGTAGGTCAGCCCTGTGACAGCCACATCTCCCTGGCCGTCACCCGGCGGGTCGAGCCGTGCACGCTCCCGCAAGATGCAGGCGGCTCCCAGGCTCGACACCCATGGCGCCGAGCCTGCCTCGGGAAGCCTCGAGTGCATACCGAAACGGCCCCTCGGCGGTGTGCGTGGGACAATCGGCGGCGTCGGCAGGGCAGGGGTCCATCGTGGTAGATGACACGAAGAACCCGTCGGCGTCGAAGAACCCGATCGACAGGGGAACGTGCACGTCACGCATGTGGAAGCCGGCCGAAGTGTCGGCGTCGAACACGAAGAGCATCCCGTCGTATCCAGCCAGATCGCTTCGGCCACCCAACCCCTGTGAGCGAAGCTCGGGCGTGTCGGCCAAGAGCGCGCAACGGAGGAGATCAGCCAGCTCCACGGCATCGGCGCGGGTGGCCGGCGGCCGGATCCGAAACGCCATCTGGTCGAATGGCTCCACCGAGGACGCCGCCGAAGATTCGACGACAACCGGGTCGGGGGGCCGCTGGCCTCCGGTGACCAGGAACCCGATGACCCCGGCGATGATCAGAACGACCACGATTCGAACCCAGCGATGCCACGTCACCTCGTCGGTGAGATCGGGCATCCACCGGGCCAGCGCCGGCGGCAGGGCTTCGGGCACGCCCCACTTGGGCGCGGGCGTCTCATCGTCGACGGATGGTCTGGCCACGTCGCTCCCTGATGCTCGGTCGAGTCACGAGCGCCATCGTGACACCTCCGCCGCAGCACCTCCCAGCAGCCCCCGACAGCTGCCCCCGACAGCGAGGCGCGCCAGCGACTCCATGACCCAATAACGCGCCGCGCTGTCATGGATGCCGAGCCACGGCGCCAGCGATCGGCGACGCGCGATGGCGCTACGGCGACCGAGCGCCGGGCGACTCCGAGCGGCGTTGCCGCGAACGATCGGGGAGGTGGGGTCTACGCTGAGCGGGCGCCGGGCGACTCGGAGCCGTAGAGACCCAGGGCCTCGGCAACATCGTCGCTGAGGTGGTAGCTCTCGCCGTCGGCGGGAAACTGGTGGGTGCGCACGTCGTGGGCAAACGCCGCCATCGCCTCGACTGCATCGGCCTTGAGCGTCGCGTAACGACGGACGAACTTGGGCCTGATGCGGTCCTCGATGCCCAACAGATCATGGAACACCAGGACCTGGCCGTCACAGGAGGGTCCAGCGCCGATGCCGATGGTGGGCACCGGCACCGCGTCGGTGATCATGGCCGCGACCTGGTCGGGTACA
Source organism: Acidimicrobiales bacterium (assembly GCA_036397895.1). Lineage (GTDB taxonomy): Bacteria > Actinomycetota > Acidimicrobiia > Acidimicrobiales > DASWIA01 > DASWIA01. The sequence continues at coordinate 44,075 of DASWIA010000006.1, forward strand.
CCCTCCAACACGATGGAGAAGCAACCGGCCTCGGCCAGCGCCCGTGCGTCGGCCACCAGCTCTTCTGCGGCGTCAACCGCCTTGCCCTGCACCTTGTAGCCACCCATCGCATGCACCGACTGCGGGGTGAGGCCGAGGTGGCCCATGACCGGCATCTCGGCGGCGAGGATCGCCTCGATCACCGGCAGCCGCTTGCGGCCGCCCTCGAGCTTCACGGCCTGGGCTCCGGCCCGCACCAGACGTGCGGCGTTGTCCACGGCGGACTCGACGGACGTGTGGTAGCTCATCCACGGCATGTCGCCCACGACGAGCGGCCGGGGGTTGGCCCGGGCCACCGCCGCTGTGTGGTGGGCGATGTCGTCGACGGTGACTTGCAGGGTGTCGTCGTAGCCCAGCACGACCATGGCGACCGAATCGCCGACAAGGATGATGTCGACACCGGCCTCGTCGGCGATGCGGGCGCCGGGTGCGTCGTAGGCCGTCACCATCACGATGGGATCGGACTGGGGTGTGCGCTTTCGCGCCGCGATGGCGGGCGCGGTCACAGCGGGAGCCATGGCATTCCTCCTTCCCGTCCAGCCCCAAGTTGGGTGCCAGCGGTGTCGTCAAGTGTAGGCCGCTGTCTCCGTCGGTGGAAAGAACGACCGATGCCGCAGATGCGGCGGGCGGACCAAGGCGGACCAATGGGCACCCGACGAATCGGGCTGTCCCGCACTAGGTTTCGCCGCGTGACGACCGGCTCCTGCGATTCGTGTGGGCGGGAGGAGCCGGCCGAAGAGCTGATCTCGGTTCGCCGCGTCTACATACGGGCCGAGTCGTGGCGAGATGTGCCCGAAGCGGTCGACGAGGGCGACATCGACGTGCGCGGCGACGTCGAGTGCTGGTGCTTCGCCTGCCGAAGCCAGTACCCCCACCAACCCGTCGATCCCTGACCCCACCAACCCGTCGATCCCCAACCCCAACCCAACCCCAACCCTCCCCCGACCCGTCCCCCAACCCAAAGCGCAGCGTCAGCGGTCGGCACCCGTCAGCCTTCGGGAGGGTCGCCCGTTGGCGTGCTCGTCGGCACGGGCTGGGACGTCGGTGATGAAGACGACGTGGTCGCCGACGAGCCGGTCGGCGCGACCGAGGTGGACGAGGTGGGGGGGGACGGTGGCGGAACCAGCGTTGTGGTGGTGGGTGGTTCGGTGGTGGTCGTCGTGCGCTGGGAGGGATCGACGTAGGGCTGGGCCTCGCCGTGCACCCGTCCCCCGAGCTCGGGAGTGGGGAACGCTCGTGGTTCGAATCGCTGGGTGGCCACCGCCATGAAGCGTTGGAAGATCTGGGCGGGGAACGATCCGCCGGTGACCGCTCGGCCTCGCACCGACGTCATGGCGCGGGACTGTCCCTCGGCGTAGCCCATCCACACTGCGGTGGTGAGGTGGCGGGTGTAGCCGATGAACCAGGCGTCGCCGTACCCCTGGGTGGTTCCGGTCTTGCCCGCCACCACCTGATCGTCGAGGGCAGCGCCCCGCCCGGTGCCGGAGCGAACAGCCTGCTCCAGCACCCAGGTGACGGTGTCGGCCTCGTTTGCGGTGAGCACCTGGGTGGCCTGCGGGCGACGCTGGAAGATCACGCCACCATCGGCTGTCTCGACCCGTTCGATCACACTGGGGGCGATGGCCACGCCGCCGCGTGCGAAGGTCGAGTACCCCGATGCCATGTCGAGCACCGAGACCGAGCCGGTTCCCAAGGCGATCGATGACACCGGCGGCAGCTCGGCGGTGACGCCCGCCAACCCGGCGAACTCGGTGACCTCATCAGCACCGATCAGGTCGACCAGCTGGGCGTAGACGGTGTTGGACGACACCCGCGTCGCTTCCACCAGGTTGATGGTGCCGTGGCTGGCGTCGTCGTAGTTGTTGACCGTCCAGTCCCGACCATCGTCGGCACCGGGCAGCACGATCGAGGTCGGCGACCCGAACGTCGACTCGACCGACCAACCCTGGCGGAGGGCCTCGGCCAGGGCGAACGGCTTGAACGCTGAGCCGGCCTGACGGCCGGCACCACCGCCGTCCGTTCCCAGTGCCAGGTTGACCTTCGATGCCTCCCAGTCGCGGCCACCGATGAGGGCCACCACCCGTCCCTCCCCGTCGAGCGAGACCAGCGCGGCGTCGGGATCGTCGGGCTGGTCCAGCACCCCGCCGACCGCAGCGGCGGCGTGGCGCTGGAGGTCGAGGTCGATGGTGGTGAAGACCCGGAGCCCACCCCCGGTGACGGTGGCAGCGCTGAAGCGCTCGCCGAGCTCTTGGCGCACCCACTCGACGATGTAGTCGGTACCCCACTCCGATCCCACGACCTGGGGTGCCGACGACGCACGGTCGACCACGGAGTCGGTGAGGGGGATCTCGAGGACTGCGATGCGGTCATCAGCGGTGATGACCCCGGCGTCCACCATGGCATCCAGCGCCGACTCCCGGCGGTCCTCGGCCCTCTCGGGATGGCGCGACACGTCGGCCGTCTCGGGAGCGCGGATGAGCCCGGCCAGGTAGGCGGCCTCCGGCAGGCCGAGCTGGGTCACGTCACGGTCGAACCACGCCTTGGCTGCCGCTTGGATGCCATAGGCGCCTCGCCCCCAGTAGATGGTGTTGAGGTAGCGCTCGAGGATCTCGTCCTTCGACAGCTTCCGCTCGAGCTTCACCGAGAGCGCCGCCTCGCGCAGCTTTCGCCACAGTGTCCGATCAGAGCCCACGTAGACGTTCTTCACGTACTGCTGGGTGATGGTGGAGCCGCCCTGCACAGCAGATCCGGCCCGCAGATCGGCGACGGTGGCTCGGGCGATCCCCCACGGGTCGAGCCCGCTGTGGGCATAGAACGACCGGTCCTCGGTCGCCAGGATGGCGTCGCGCACGATGCGCGGCACCTCGCCGAGCTCGACCGCGGTGCGGTTCTCGCCGGCGTGCAGCACGCCCATCCGCCGACCCTGGGCGTCGAAGATGATGGTGCTCTCGGGCTGGAACGCTTCCGGTGGGAGTCCCACGTTGGCCAGCAGCACCCCAGCGCCCGATGCGAGCGTGATGGCGGCCAGCCCCAACAACAGCAGCAGCCGCCGCCACCTCCACAGCGGACCCCGTCGACGCGTTGTCACGAGGCCGCCGACGGCTCGGTCGGATGAGGGTCCGAGGGGGTACGGGCCAAGTCGGCGACGTGGAGCGCGATCGCGCCCGCGGCAACCACCAGACCGGCCGCCACTGCGGCCAGCGACGCGACGGCAGCATCGCCGACCTCGGAGACGTAGGTGAGCACTGCTACTGGCGACCCGTCGGGCCGCGCCGCCATGCCGGCCGTAGCGGCCACGATCCCGGCGACGAGACCGGCGACGCGGACGCGTGTCCGCAGGGCCGGCCGCCTGAGGAGGGCCTCGTGACCCAGCACCGCCACCGACAGGCCGATCAGGAGGGATCCAAGTCGGATGATGGGTCTCGCACCCCAGTCCGGGCCGGCGAGCAGCGAGGCGCTCGCAGTCCCGAGGGCTGCCGGAGCGACCACCGCCAACGGGTGCCAGCCCATGGGCTCGTTCCGGGCCGACATGGCTCCCCCGCTGGAGATGGCTCCCCCGGTGGAGATGGCGACGGCGAGGATGGCCGCTGCCGCCGTCGCCGTCGCGCCGATGGAGGCTGCGTCGCCGTTCAGCACTGCCGGGCCCAGAACGGACTGGTCACCGGCCACGGCCGCGAGGTCGGGCGTGCCGAAGCGCAGCGCGGCACCGGTTAGTGCGCCGGCCACGGCGACGCCGGGCACCGCTCCCAGACCTAGCGCCGCCACCATGGGGACGAGCACCCACCCGCGGTCGATGAGCACGCCCAGGGCCACGGCGATGGCGACGGCAGGAACCCGAGTGGGAGCCGCCAGGGCGACCAATCGAGCGAGCACGCCGGGTTCGGCCGCGGTCACCGCCGGCGGCGGGTGGGCTTCGACGCCACCGATGTGAGCTCGTGGCTGCGAGCGAGATGGTTCCAGTGACACGACCGGCACACCTCGACCACGTAGCAGGTGACGTCGCCAGCGCGGGCCGCGAGCTTGGCCATCTCTGCCTGGTCGGCAACACAACGGCCGTGCTTGGGAAGCCGGGGACCGAAGACGTAGCGCACGTGCACCAGGTCGACTTCCTCGCAGATGGGGCATGGCTCGCCGTCGATCGGGTCACCGATGTTGGTAGCCGCCCGGATCAGCTCAGGGTGGGCGTCGCACACGTCGTTGCGGGCCACACGCCCCTTGCGGAACCCATCGATGAGGTTGCGCCGGGCCAACCGGTAATCGACCAGCCCGGGGCGGCCTCCCGGCCCCAGCCCTCTGATCACACCCGGCGCGCTCACGGCGCCAAGGCTAGAGGGTGGGGCCATCCCACCGAGCGACGGTCTCCCACTCGATCCCCTGCCGATGGCCGGGCGGGCGGCGCGGTGCGCCGCGACGCCGTCGCGGACGACCACGCGCTGGGGATCGTGCAGAATGGGCCGCCATGCCTGTGAACAACGCCGAAGCCTGGGACCGACACGCCGCCGGCTACCAGGCGGGGGCGCGCCTTCCCACCGATGTCGCCCACTACGGCCCCGACATCCCCAACGAAGACCACCTGCGCCTCATCGGCGACCTCCGCGACAAGCGTGTGCTCGAGCTGGGGTGCGGCGGAGCCCAGTGCTCGATCGCCTTCGCCAAGGCCGGGGCGCACGCCTTCGGCATCGACTTCTCCTCCGAGCAGCTGGCGTTCGCTCGGCGCCTGGCCGCCAAGGAGAAGGTGAAGCTCGAGCTGCACCATGGCGACCTGGCCGACCTCGCCCCCTTCCGTCCCGCCAGCTTCGACGTCGTGTTCAGCGCATGGGCCTTCGGCTACGTCGAGGATCTCAACCGGGTGTTCCGCCAGGTTCACCGGGTGCTGAAGGTGGGCGCGCCGCTGGTGTTCTCACTGCCCCACCCGGCCTACCGCATGCTCGGCGCCGAGACGGCCAGCCCCACCATCGAACGCAGCTACTTCGACCGCTCCCCCATCGAGTACGTCATCGACGGCGTCGGGTTCACCGACTTCCACCACACCGTCGCCGACATCTTCACCGGCTTGCATCGCGCCGGGTTCGACACCGACACCATCCTCGAACCCGAGCCGCTCCCCAACACACCGCGCTCGTCGGGCTGGCAACCGGCCATGGAGCTCGTACCCCGCACCATAATCTGGCGGGCCCGCAAGCTCGGGAGCTGACTCTGAGGCCAACTCAGGCCTCGCCGCGCTCCGCCCACCAGGCGTCGAGGCGGCGGGTGGCCTCCTCGGGGCCCAGCGGGCCCTCGTCGAGACGGAGATCCAACAGGAACTGGAGCGCCTCGCCCACCTCGCGGCCCGGACCGATCGAGAGGTGGGACATGATCTGGTTCCCGTCGAGATCGGGCCGCATGGCATCGAGCTCCTCCTGGGAGGCCAGCGCCACGATGCGGTCCTCGAGCTCGTCCATCCGGAGGGACAGCGCCTCGGCCTTGCGCCTGTTCCTGGTGGTGCAATCGCAGCGCGTCAGCACGTTGAGCTCGGGCAGCAGGTCGCCGGCGTCGCGCACGTAGCGGCGCACCGCCCGGTCGGACCAGCCCATGCGGTAGGTGTGGAATCGAAGGTGGAGGTAGACCAGCTCGCTCACCGCGCTGACGTCGTCGTTGCTGTACTTGAGGGCCCGCATCCTGTTGCGGGTCATGCGCGCCCCCACCACCTCGTGGTGATGGAACGACACGCCGTCGGGTCCCACAGCACGGGTGGCGGGCTTGGCCACGTCGTGGAACAGAGCCGCCAGCCGGGTGAGCCGCAGGTCGATCTCGCGCCCCGCGGCCACGGCACCGGGCCGCACGTTGTTGACCACGGCGATGGTGTGCGCAAGCACGTCCTTGTGACGGTGGATGGGATCCTGTTCCACCTCGAGGGCAGGCAGCTCGGGCAGGAAGTGATCGGTCAGGCCCGTGCGCACGAGGAACCACATCCCATCGCGGGGGTCGCCGACCACCACCAGCTTGTCGAGCTCGTCGCGAACCCGCTCGGCCGACACGATCGACAATCGATCGGCCATCTCCTTCACGGCGTCGACCAGGGCGTCATCAGGGGTGAGACCGAACCGGGCGATGAACCGGGCGGCCCGCATCATCCGCAACGGATCGTCGCCGAACGACAACGCCGGGTCGAGGGGTGTTCGCAGCCGGCGGGCCGTGAGATCGGCCAGCCCGCCGTGGGGGTCGATCAGCTCGGCGTGGCCATGGGCGGTGACCTCGAGCGCCATGGCGTTGATGGTGAAGTCTCGGCGCGACAGATCGTGGTCGACGTCATCGCCGAACGTCACGTCGGGCTTGCGGGAGTCGCCGCGGTAGATCTCGGCCCGGTGAGTCGTGATCTCGAAGGTGTGCCCCCCGAGACGGCAGCCGATGGTGCCGAACGTCTCCCCCTGGGTCCACAGGGCGTCGACGATGTCGCCGATCGCCGCCTTGACCTGGCTGGGGTGAGCGTCCGTGGTGAGGTCGAGGTCGCCCTCGGCGGTCCGGCCGCCGGCCTCATCCATGAACAGGTCGCGAACCACACCGCCGACGAGATAGGTGCGGTACCCGCCGTCGCGAAGGCGAGCCGCCACCGGCTCCACCGCGTCGATCACGGGCCGGAAGCGTTCGGGGACCACGATGTCGGGAGCGTAGGAGGCGACCGGCGACCAGGGCGAAGCGAAATCCAGGTCCTGAGGGCCGACTGGGTGGCCGACCGGGGGAGGCCGACCGGAGGCTGGGCGACGCGGGGTCGGCGAGCGGTCAGCTGACGGCGATGAGACCTTCGGTCTGAAGCGCGACCCGCAGGTCTTGAGGATTCGACGACACCGACATGGCATCGCGGAGAGAGACGAGCCCGTCCTTGTAGAGCGACAGCAGGCTCTGGTCGAAGGTCTGCATCCCGTAGTACTCGCCGTCGGCGATGAGCTCCTCGATGCTCTCGTTGTGGCTGTCGGGATCGACCACGCGGTCAAAGATGCGGCCGGTCATCACCAGGGCCTCGATGGCAGGGATCCGCCCCTTGCCGTCAGCCCGTTCGAGCAACCGCTGGGACACCACGCCCCGCAGCGCAGAGCCGAGCGAGTAGCGGACCTGCTTCTGCTGGAACGGTGGGAAGAAGTCGACGATTCGGTTGACGGTCTCGGTGGCGTTGGTCGTGTGCAACGTCGACAGCACCATGTGACCGGTCTCCGCAGCCGACAGAGCCGCCCACACCGTCTCGGGGTCGCGCATCTCACCCACGAAGATGACGTCGGGGTCCTGGCGCAGCACTCGGCGCATGGCCTGGCTGTAGTTCTCGGTGTCGGTACCGATCTCGCGCTGGGATACCAGCGACATCTTGTCAGTGTGGAGCACCTCGATGGGATCCTCGATGGTCACGATGTTGACGGAGCGCGTCTCGTTGATGTGATCGATCATCGAGGCGATGGTCGTGGTCTTGCCCGAGCCGGTGGGGCCGGTGACCAGCACCAGCCCACGGGGCTCCTCGGCGAGGCGCTGCACCACTGCTGGCAGGCCCAGCGACTCGAACGACGGCGTGCCCGGCGACACCAGACGGAACACCAGTGCCACCGATCCCCGCTGACGGAAGACGTTCACCCGGAAGCGCCCCAGACCACTCACCGTGTGGGCAAAGTCGGCCTCGTTGATCTTCTCGAACTCGGCGGCCCGGTCGGGGGGAGAGATCGAGAAGGCGATGCGTTCGGTGTCGGCGGCGGTGACCGCCTCGTGGGGGGTGGGCGTGAGATGGCCGTCGATCCGCACGTGTGGCGGGCTTCCCGCCTTGACGTGCAGGTCGGAGCCGCGGTGCTCCACCAAGTACTGCAGTAGCGCGCTGAGATCGACTGACATTCCCATACCTCCTCCGGTTCCATCGGCGCGCGAAGCCGAGACCTGAACATCAGGATGAGAACGAAGCAGACGTGAGAGCAAAGCAGACGGATGGGAGCGAACGGGTCGTGTCGAGGGGATCAGCCGCCGGTCGCTCGGCGGTGCGCCTCCGTGGCGGCGCGCACTGACGCGTCGCCGGGTCCGCCGTGGCTGGGCCCGGCATCGGGCCCAGCCAGCCCGGCGGCGGCCAGTGGCACGTCGGCCAGCGTGGCGACCACCGCCGTCGTCGAGTGCTGGACCGCCCCCAGGTCGTAGCCGCCCTCGAGGACGAGGATGTGCCGTCGGGGCGGGGCCAGATCCATGACCATTCGCGTCATCGCTGCGTAGTCCCCCGCGGTGAGACCGAGGTTGGTGAGCGGATCGAGACGGTGGCTGTCGAACCCAGCCGACACCAGCACCCAGGTGGTGCCGTGCGCTTCGCTGGCCGGGGCCACGAGCTGGTCGAGCGCGGCGAGGTAGTGCTCGCCGGTGGTGCCGGCGGGAACCGGCACGTTGATGATGCCGCCTGGCGCCGCCGGCCCTCCGGTCTCCTCAACCGACCCGGTGCCGGGATACAGCGGCCACTGGTGGATCGATGCCACGAGCACGGCGGGGTCATCCCAGAACACGTCCTGGGCTCCGTTGCCGTGATGGGCATCCCAATCGACGATGAGCACCCGCTCGCCGGCGGCGGCCAGGGCCCGGGCGGTCACGGCCACGTTGTTGAGCAGGCAGAACCCCATGGCTTGCGCCGGCCGGGCGTGATGGCCGGGTGGTCGCACCGCGCAGAAGGCGGCGTCGGCATCGCCGGCCCGGAGCCGATGGACAGCCTCGAGCCCGGCCCCGGCCGCCACCCGGGCCGCCTCCATCGAGTCCGGACCGACGTGGGTGTCGGCGTCGACCCAGCCTCCCCCCGAGCCGGCCAGGTGATCGAGATGGGTCACGTGATCGTCGGTGTGCACCGCCCCGATCAGCTCGGCCGGCGCCGGGCGGGGAACGGCCTCGAGGATGGGGGCGTCGCCCCCCAGTGCGGCCACGCCGTCGAGCACCGCGGTGAGCCGGCCGGGGCGCTCGGGATGGCCCGGCCCCGAGTCGTGATCGAGACACCTCGGATCGGACACGACCAGCACCGTCACGGTGGAGACGGTACGTCGTACCCTTCGCCCCAGTGAGCCAGTTGGTCCCTGCCCGTCCGGCGCGTGGCGCCGAGGCCCAGATCATCATCCGTTGATCCGGCTTCGGAACGACCCGAGCCGGCGACGGCTCCTGCTCCGCCGGGGACGGGAGCGGGTGCGGCTCGGTCCGTGGCGCGACAGCGAGCAGATCGCCTATCTCACACCGGTGCCCGACGCCCCTCCCCCGTCGTCCACGCTGATCTCCCGGTGCATCGACCGAGCCCGGAAGGAAGGCTTCTCCGAGGTCGTCACAGGCGCCCTGGCCGCGCGCGAGCAGCCGGCGTTCCTGGCGTGCGGCTTCGAGCTGGCTGAGCGGCTCCATCTGCTCTCCCACGACCTGGTTGATCTGGCCGGCCCTCCCGAGATCGCGTCGGTGCTGCGCCGCGCCTCCTCCGACGACATACCCGCCGTCCTTCGCCTCGACGCCACCGCTTTCGACGACTTCTGGCGTCTCGACCGGGCCGGCCTCGGCGAGGCACTCCGCGCCACGCCGCACACCTGGTTCCGGGTTGCCGACCACGGCGAGGGCGCCGTGGCCTACGCGGTGTCCGGCGTGGCCGGACCCCGCGGCTACCTGCAACGCCTGGCGGTGGATCCCACCCATCACGGCACCGGGCTCGGTCGAGCCCTAACCCTCGACGGGCTGAGATGGATGCGCGGCCAGGGTGCCGCCAGCGCGCTGGTGAACACCCAGGAGCGGAACCAGGGTGCCTTCGACCTCTACCGGTCGGTGGGGTTCGTCGCCGAGGCCAAGGGGCTCGCTGTCCTCCGCCGGAGCGTTCACGACGGGGACCACGCCTGATGCGAGCTGGCCGCCGGATCCGGCGCCGTAGGCGGTTCGCCGTGGCCAACGCTCCGTTTGGCGTCGTGGCCATGGCGATCCCGGTTTTGGTGGCGGGCGCCGCCGCGGCCATCGACACCGCGGCTATCAACACCCTGCCCCCCACGACCGGCGCCGCACACCATCCGGTCGGGCGAGCCCAGACCGACGATCCCGACGTCGCCGATCCCCTCACCATCGACCTGGCCAGCCAGACGGCGGTGGTCCGACCGGGCGGAACCTGGGTGCTGCGCATCCACCCCGAGGGTCTGGGGCCGACCCCGCCGGCCGAACCTCCCAGCGATCCCGCCGGCGACGATGCCCCCGATCCCGGCCCCGACGAGCCCCAAGGTGAAAGGGCACAGGTTCGGATCCGGGTGCACGGCCGACTCACCTCGCGCTCCGCGTTCGAGACGTCGATCCAGGGTGTCGGCCTCGACGCCGCGGTGGCCGACATCGCCGCCGACATCGGCCAGCTCGGCCGCGACTCGACCGGCGCCCTGGTGGTGCGCTTGCCCCTGGCCGGTGGCGGCCGCCCCCCTGATCCCGACGCTGGGGCGCTGCTGTCGCTGCCTCGCGAAGGCGTGTACCCCGTCACCGTCGAGCTTCGGCAGGGCGAGCGGTCGGCCCTGCTCGTCACCCACCTGGTGCGAGCGCCCGATCCCGACACCGATCCCCTCGAGCTGGCCGTGATCGTCCCCGTCCATGCCCGACCGGCGACGACGGCGGTCGGCGAGCCGGCACTCACCGAGCGGACGACGGCGCGGATCGACCGGCTGGTGTCGTCGTTGGCGTCGGCACCGAGCATCCCAGTGGTCCTGGCCCCCACGCCGGAGACCCTCGCCGCCCTCGCGGCCACGGAACCGGAGGCGCTCACCCGGCTCGCGGAGCGGGCGGCCACTGATCACGTCCTGGTCCGCCCCTACGTGCCGCTCGACGCTCGTTCGCTGGTGGCCGGCGGGTTCGAGTCCGTCATCGGCACCGCGCTGACCACCGGCGCCGACGCGGTGGCCGACCATCTCGGAGCTCGACCCGGCACCCGGACCTGGCTGACCGATCGCCCGATCGACGCGGCCACGGTCACGGCACTCCGAGGGGTGGGGGTCGACCAGCTGGTCACGACATCCAGTGCGGTGCAGTCCACGGGTCGGTCGCTCACCCTCGCCGAGCCGCTCCAGCTGGAAGGGACGTCCGGCCGGCGGATCCGCGCCGCGCTGGCCGACGACGGGCTGGCCGCACACCTGTCGGGACCAGATGCCGCGTCGGCACCGGTCCTCAGCGCCCATCGGTTCCTCGCCGACCTGGCCATGCTGCTGTTCGACGAGCCTGGCCGAACCCGTGGGGTGATGGTGCTCGCCCCCGTTGGCTGGGACCCCGATCCCCAGCTCCTCGACACGCTGCTGGGCGGCTTGTCCGACTCGCCGATCGTGCGACCAGCCTCGATCAACGAGTGGTTCGACGCCCTCGACCCCGCCACCGATGCACTCGGGGACCCCCTCGTGCTGGCTCCCGTGGACGCACCCCTCCGACCGATACCGAGCGGCATCGGGGAGCTCCTCGAGCGAGTGGCCAGCTTCACCACGATGGTTGCGCCCGATGCCGGTCCGATCGAGCAGTTCGAGCGGGCGCTTCTCAGCGCGCTGTCCATCGACCACGGGGCGTCCTCTTCGGCGGAGGTCGCCGCCGTCGCCGACGCTCTCGAATCGGAGCTGGCTGCGGTGGGCACCGCCGACGTCCGCTCGATCACCCTCACGGCACGCACCGGCGAGATCCCCGTGACCCTGCGCAACAACGCCGCCTACCCCGTGGAGGTGCTCATCAGCCTCGACGCCGACAAGCTCGAATTCCCTGATGGCAGCGAGCGGACCCTGGTGCTTGCCCCGGGCAACACCACCGCCCGCTTCACCGTCGAGGCTCGGACCTCGGGCACGTTCCCGCTGCTGGTGAGCGTCGCCTCACCCGACGGGGTCCTCGACCTGGGGGTCTCGCGCTACACGATCCGCAGCACCGCGGTGTCGGGGGTCGGGATCATCCTCACCGCCGGATCGCTCATCTTCCTCATCGGGTGGTGGAGCACCCACCTGCGCCGAACCCCCTCCGACGGCAGGGCTGACCTCGGGGTCGAAACCGACGAGCGCGACGGAGCGTCCGATCCCGGGGACCCATCGTGACCGACGAAGCAACGGCGGGCCCTACGGGACCATCGGTGTCGGCCGGGCGCAGGACGCGAGGGGCGTCGCTGGTGGCCGCCGGCATCGCCCTGTCCCGTCTCAGCGGGCTCATCCGCGAGCGGGTCATCGCCCAGTACCTGGGGGTCGGACCCGCCACCGACGCCTTCCGCGCCGCGATGCGGATCCCCAACCTGCTCCAGAACCTCCTCGGTGAAGGCGTCCTGTCAGCCTCGTTCATCCCTGTGCAGTCGCGGCTGGTCGACGAGGACCCTGATCGCGCCGGGCGCACGGCTGGCGCCGTGGCTTCGCTGCTCACCCTGCTCACCGGCGCCGTGGCCGTGCTCGCCGTGCTCTTCGCCCGGCCGATCACGGTGGTGCTGGCCCCCGGCTTCGGAGGCGAGCGCCTCGACCTCACCGTGCGGCTGGTGCGAATCATCACCCCTGGGGTTGGGCTGTTGGTGCTGTCGGCGTGGTGCCTCGGCATCCTCAACAGCCATCGCCGGTTCTTTCTCTCCTACGTGGCGCCGGTCCTGTGGAACGTGGCTCAGATCACCGTGCTCGTCACCGCCGGCGTGCGGGGCTGGGCCACCGACGACCTGGCCCTGGCGTTGGCCTGGGGCACGTTGGTGGGTGGGTTGCTCCAGCTCGCGGTGCAAGTGCCCACGGTGATCCGCCTCTCGGAGGGCCGGTTGCGGTTCGCTCCGGCCTGGTCGGCGCCCGATGTGGCCGAGGTCCGGCGGCGGTTCGTGCCGGTGGTGGCGGGGCGGGGTGTGGTGCAGCTGTCGGCGTACGTCGATCTGATGCTGGCCTCACTGCTGGCCACCGGCGCGGTGGCGGCGCTGGGGTTCGCCCAGGTGCTCCACCTGCTCCCCATCAGCCTGTTCGGGATGAGCGTGGCCGCGGCCGAGCTGCCCGAGCTGTCACGGCTCGAAGCCGCGTCCCCCGCGGCCGAACGCGTGCGCACCGGGCTCACGCGCATCGCCTTCTTCGTGGTACCCACCGCGGTGGGCTACGTGCTGGTCGGAGACCTCGTCGTCGAGACCCTGTTCGGCGCCGGCCAGTTCGGCCGGGCCGAGGTGGTGCTGGTGTGGGCGGTCACCGGGGCCATGGCTCTGGGTCTGCTCGCAGCCACGGCCTCGCGGCTCCTCCAGAGCGCGTGCTACGCGGCGGGTGACACCGCCGGGCCGGCGGCCATCGCCGCCGGCCGGGTCGTCATCGGCATCCTGGTGGGTGTGGCGCTCATGTTTCCCCTCGATCGCGTCCTCATCGACGCCGGCGGCTCGATCACCGGGCTCCGCGACATGTCCCCGACGCTCAGCCCGCTCGCCGAAGCGACGCGCTCGGATCCGGCCGGAGCCCTCCGGCTCGGCGCAGTGGGACTGGGCCTGGGCGCGGCAGTGGCAGCGTGGGTCGAGCTGGCCCTCCTACGCCGGCGGGTGCGCCAGCGACTCGGACGGCTCGCCGTCGGCGGCGGTCGTCTGGCCACCATCGCGGCGGGCGTGGGGCTCGCCACCATCGCGGGAACGGTGGCCCGCGTCGGGCTGGACGGCGCTCCGGCGGTGGTCACCCTGGCCGGTGTCGGGCTGGCGGCGGCGCCCGTGTACGTCACCTGGTGCGCCCGGCGCGACCTCCCCGACGCCGTCGACCTCAGAAATCGGGTGTTGCGCCGGTGAACCCGACGTTGCGGTACGGGCTGCGGTTGTCGGCGATCGTCGCCGTGCTGTTCATCCTCACCTTCGATGTGGGCGTTCCCATCTTCACGGCCATCAACCTCGACGACGACACCCACGCCGCCGCCGATGACGCCCAGCGGTTCCTCGACAGAAGCCGTGACCTCAGCGCGGCCCGCGACCGGGTCGAGCGGGCAGCGGAGGCCATCGGCGCCGACCTGGTGATGTTCGAGGTCGATCGCGAGGGCCGGATCCGGATGGCGTTGACCAAGCGCGTCAACGCCTACGTGCTCGACAGCATCGGGCCGCTGGCCGACCGGTACCTGCTGCGCAGCGAGGTGAGGGCTGTGCGAGCAGGCGATTGATGGGACCGCCTCTTCCGGCCACCCTCTCCCCCTGCTACAGATGGAGACGCCGCCCGACCACCGAGGAGCACCATGACCGTCCGCGTCGTCACCGACAGCTCGAATGACCTGCCCGACGAGCTCATCGCCAAGTACGGCATCGACGTCGTCCCCTTGTCGATCCGCTTCGGCGACGAGACCTTCACCGATCGCGTCGACCTCAGCCTCGACCAGTTCTGGGCTCGCTCGGCGGCGTCACAGACGCTCCCCGAGACGGCGGCACCGAGCGCCGGCAACTTCCAGGAGGTGTTCGAGCAGGCGGCCGCCAACGGAGCCGACGGGATCGTCTGCATCATGCTGTCCGGCGACCTCTCCGCCACCATCCAATCCGCCCGACTCGCCGCCGAATCCGTGGCCGGCACGATCCGAGTCGAGGTCGTCGACAGTCGCAGCGTCAGCGTGGGCCTGGGCCTGGTGGTGCTGGCAGCGGCGGAGAAGGCCGCCACCGGGGCCGACCTCGACGCGGTGATGGCCACCGTCGCACCCGTGGTCGAGACCCTCGAGGTGTACGCCGCGCTCGACACGCTCGACAACCTGAAGAAGGGCGGGCGCATCGGCGCGGCCCAGGCGATGTTGGGGTCGCTCCTCAACTTCAAGCCCGTGATCCGCGTCAACGGCGAGGTTCACGAGGCGGGAAAGCCCCGCACCCGCATCAAGAGCCTGAAGTTCGTCGTCGACAAGGTGTCAGCGTCGCTCCCGATCGGGCGGGCCGCCGTCGTGCACGGTGACGACCCCGAGGCCTGTGAGAGGTTCATCGAGCTGCTGGGCGACGTCATCGACACCTCCGATCTGCTGGTGGCCAAGCTGGGGCCCGTCGTCGGGACCCACGGCGGCAAGGGTGTGGTGGGCATCGCCTTCCACCGGTGATCACGTCAAAGCCGCCATGTAGCCTGACCACCACCGTGGCCGATGCACGCTCCTCTGATCTCTCCACACGGCTGGTTGGTGGACGCTACCGCGCCACGCATCGGATCGGTGTGGGTGGGACCGCCGAGGTGTGGGAGGCCCGCGACGAGGT
Organism: Acidimicrobiales bacterium; assembly: GCA_036397895.1. Lineage (GTDB taxonomy): Bacteria > Actinomycetota > Acidimicrobiia > Acidimicrobiales > DASWIA01 > DASWIA01. The sequence goes on from DASWIA010000006.1 coordinate 59,238, forward strand.
GCTGACGCGCCCCGTCGCGCTCAAGCGCCTCCATCCCCACCTGGCCGGCGACCCCGACGTCGTCGGGCGCTTCCGGCGGGAAGCCATGATCGCCGCCCGCCTCCAGCACCCCGGCATCGTGGCCGCCTACGACACCTGCGATGACGACGGCGTCCCTGTGCTGGTCCTCGAGCTGGTCCGCGGCCGCACCGTTCACGACGTCATCCGTCTGGGCGTGCCACCGCTGCCCGCCACGGCGCGAATCGGGCGGACGGCGGCCGAGGCGCTCGACCACATCCACCGCAAGGGCATCCACCACGGCGATCTCAAGCCGTCCAACGTGATGGTGGCCGACGACGGGCGGGTGCTGCTGTCGGATCTCGGCGCGGCCCGCGTCGTCGAGGGCACCGACCTCACCGTCCCCGATCACTCCGCCGCCGGTACCGCCCGCTACCTGGCTCCCGAGCAGCTCACCGGGAGCGAGGGCGACGCCCGCAGCGACCTGTACTCGCTTGGGCTCGTCCTCTTCGAGCTGGTGTGCGGCCGCCATCCCTTCGACGGCGACACCGAAGCGGCGGCCGCGGTGTCGCGTCTGCACCGCGAACCGATGCGGGCCCGGGAGGTGAGGGCCGACGTCCCGCGCCGGGTCGACGACATCCTCGCCCGCTGCCTGCGACGCGAGCCCGAGGACCGCTACCCCGATGCCGCCACCCTGGTGCGAGCCCTCAGCGATCTCGAGGCCGATCTGGGCCCCGCCGAGCTCTCGAGCGTCGATGCCACAAGCTCGGCGATGCGCGCCCCGTCGGTCGGCCCCAGCCCGGTGCTCGATCCACCCACACCCACCGGTGGCGATGCTCCCGGCGTCCGGGAGACCAAGCGTCGCTGGCTCCTACCGGCCGCCCTCATCGCCCTGGCCATCGGCAGCCTGGTCCTGGCCGGGGTGCTGGTCGCCAGCACCGAGGCCGGCCGCGAGCTGTTCGATGCCACCCGTGACGCCGTCGTCGGTGGCGGCAGCGAGCCGGTGCCGCTGATCGGCGTGGCCACGTTCGATCCTCAGGGCGACCGCTCCGAGCACGACGTCGAGGCCGAGTCCGCCATCGACGGCAACCCCGCCACCGCCTGGCGCACCGAGCGCTACCGGAGCGCCGACCTCGGCACCAAGGACGGCGTGGGATTGATCCTCCGGCTGTCCGATGCCGGCCCGCTCGACCAGATCCGGCTGCTCACCCGAACCGGTGGGTGGGCGGCATCGGTCTACGTCGACGCCAGCGTGCCCCCGACGCTGGCCGGCTGGGGAAACCCTGTCGCTCGCATCAACGCCGGCACCGAAGACAGCACGGTGGCGTTGAACGGCGCCCGGGGCCAAGCGGTGCTGGTGTGGTTCACCCGACTCGCCTCATCGGGAACCGGCTACACCGTCGAGGTGGAGGAGGTCTCCCTCACCGCCAGCCGATGACCGGCACCGCCCCGTCGCTGTCGTCGGCCTCGGGCCCGCAGCCACTCCAGCCGGCCCCCGCGCTCTAACCTCCGGCTCATCGCTGCCCGGGCCGACGATGACACGCTGCTGGCCGCCGCCCGCAACGGTGACGCCGAGTCACTCAACCTGCTCCTGGAGCGCCATCACGATCGGGTCTGGAACGTCTGTCGCCGTCTCGCCGGCAACGACGCCGACGCCGCCGACGCCACCCAGGAAGCCCTCATCACCATCGTGAAGCGGCTCGATCGCTACGACGGCCGGGCCGCGTTCGGTACCTGGGTGTACCGGGTGGCCACCAACGCCTGCCTCGACGAGCTTCGCCGCCGCTCCCGCCGGCCGATGCCCACCGACGACCCCGGCGCCGTCACCTCGGCCACGACCACCAGCACCGGCTCCCCCGAGGACGCGGTGACGGCTCGCATCGATGTCGACGCCGCGCTGGCGGTCGTACCGCTCGACTTCCGGGCCGCGGTGGTGCTGCGCGACCTCTGCGACCTCGACTACTCCGAGATCGCCGACATTCTCGATGTTGCCCCCGGCACCGTGAAGTCGCGCATCGCTCGCGGCCGCGCCGCGCTGGCCGACCGCCTCGGGAACCCAGACCCCTCCCGGACTCGTCCAACCAGCTGACATGGATTCTGTACCCGACCGCCCCCTCGACGACGAGACGCTCAGCCTCGTGCTCGACGACGACGCCGTGTCCCTCGCCGGCCTGGAGGCGCTGAGCGGAGAAGCCCGCAACCGGGCCGAGCTCCGCCTGGCCGCGCTGGGGGCCGCACGCCATGCCCTCTCCACCACCCCCCAGCCACCCACCGCCGAGCAGCGCGAGATGGCCATCGCCGCGGCGATGGACGAAGCCCGCCAGAGCGGTCTGATCGGGACAGCGGGCGGTGCCGCCGGCGGAACGGGCGCATCGGTCACCAACCTGGCCACAGCGCGCCGGTGGCGGCGCCCGACGGGCCAGCATCTGCGGTGGCTCGGTGCGGCCGCCGCGGCGCTGGC
>DASWIA010000007.1:0-1647 GCA_036397895.1 Acidimicrobiales bacterium
CGCTACGCGTTTCCTTCCGCTCAGCTTCGACCCGGCTATGTGCTGACGCTGGTAACAGGAGAGGGACAGGATCGACGTGATCACGCGGGACCGGTGACACTCTACTGGAGCCGTCGAGCAGGGGTGTGGAACGATCGGGGAGACACCGCCTACCTCAGAGATCCAAAGGGGGAGGTCGTGGACAGGTTCGAGTACAAGGTGGGAACACGCCGCACGCGCCTGCATCCGGGAGACTGATGCTGTTGACGGTTTACTGTTCACGGTTCACGGTCCCGGAGGCATGGATGCGTCCCTCCGTCAACTGTCAACCGTCCACTGTCCACTGTGACCACCATGTACGACTTGGTGATCCGCGGGGCCGACCTGATCGACGGAACCGGAGCACAGCTCCGGCGGGCCGACCTCGCCGTGGCCGGCGACCGGATCGCGGAGGTTGGTCAGATCGACCGCTCCCGAGGACGGCGGATGATTGAGGCGACCGGCCTCGCGCTCGCGCCCGGCTTCGTGGACATCCACTCGCACTCCGATTATCACCTCTTGATCCAACCGACGGCCGACAGCGCGGTCAGGCAAGGGGTCACGCTCGAGATCGGCGGCAATTGCGGCTACGCGGCGGCGCCGATCTGGGGACCGTGGCTCGAGGAGCGCGCGGCCGCCTACCGTGACCTCTACGGCCTAGATCATCCGTGGCAAAGTGTGGCGGACTACCTCGATCGGCTGGAGGCGGGTGGAATCTCTGAGAACTTCGGCCTCCTGATGGGGCACAATACGTTGCGCGGCTCGGCCATGGGCGGTGCCAACCGCTCCCCTTCCTCGGTGGAGCTGGAGGCGATGGTCGCGGGGGCGCGGCGCGGGATGGCGGAGGGCGCCCTCGGCCTGTCCACCGGCTTGGTCTATGCCCCGGCCTGTTTCTCCAAGCCTGATGAGCTCGCCGCGATCGCGGTTGAGGTGCAGAAGAGCGGCGGCATCCTCACCTGCCACATGCGTAGCGAGGGCGACGGGCTGCTCGAGGCGATCGAGGAGATCATCGATGTGGCGTCCCTGGCTGCGATCCCGCTTCAGATCTCCCACCTCAAGACCTCCGGCGAGCGGAACTGGCCGAAGCTTGCCCACGCATTGCTACTCATCGAAGAGGCGCGGTCCGGCGGTCTCGACGTCTCGTGTGATCGCTATCCCTACACCGCGTCCAATACCGGACTTCAGGCCGTCCTGCCGACCTGGGCTCTGGAGGGCGGGCAACAGGAGCGAGTCGAGCGTCTTCGAGATTCAGCGCCCCGCGCCCGGATCGCACAGGAACTGACGACGCACTACGCCGCCGACTACTGGTCCCGCCTGCTGATCTCCGAGGTGACCCGGGAGGAGCACCGGCGCTACGAGGGGTCGCGGGTGGCCGAGGCAGCGACGTTAGCCGCGAAGGCCCCGATCGATTTCGTCCTCGATCTCTTAATCGCTGAGAGGATGCAGGTCGATGCCATTTTCTTCACCATGTCTGAAGACAACCTGGATGCGATCCTCGCGAAGCCGTACGCCATGATCGGGTCAGACTCCGGATGTCGGGGCCACGAGGGACCGCTGAGTCGCGGGCGACCGCACCCCAGAACGTTCGGGACCTTCCCACGGGTGCTGGGCCATTACGTCCGGGAACGG
>DASWIA010000008.1:0-21288 GCA_036397895.1 Acidimicrobiales bacterium
CGCGCCCTGCCACCCGTGCCCGTCTAGCCGTCCGTCTGCGGGCGGGCGCACCGCACGACGAACACTCGCGCTGACAACCACACCACCCACGACGCCTACTTCAACGCGCCCCGACCGCGCCTGAGCGGCCCGATCCGCCGCCCGACGACACCCCACCCACCAGCCGCGCCGTCACCGACACCAGTCGGTGGATCGAGGCTCAGTGCGAGTCGGCCGGTTCGAGGCTATGAGTCGCCGTTCCGGGACTGCTCTTCCAGATGCTCTGCATCATGCGTGAGCTTCGACGCGGTCGCGCAGCGTCGAGAGCGGCCAGATACGCCGCGGGGAAATCGCCTGCCGTCAGAAGATCGAGTGCTGTCGTCGATTGAGGAGTCGCGGCTTTCAGCAGGCGGTTGGTCTCTCGGCTGTCGCGACCCGCGAGCTCGAAGACTCGGTCGACGACCTCATGTACGCCGACGAGCTGGTCATAGAGCTCGTCCTGTTGAGCACTCGAGCGTCCCTCCTCGAGCGCACGAACTGTCGGATGGGTCGATCGAAGGACACTCGCAAGATTGCGCTGGGACCAGCCTGTCTGCCGACGGAGCGACCGCGCGAGGACTTGAGTGCGAGGCGCAGGTGTGGGGGTGCGCTCGGGAACTCTGACCCACGGGTCGAACAGGGAAACGTGGAAGCGATCTGTCGAGGGAGCGAAGGTGACTGTCGCGTCGGACGCCCCGGGTTGTGCTCCCCAGGGCGAGAGCATCAGTGCTTGGAACTCGCTCATGATCGAACCTCGAGTCCGAAGTGTGTCTTTCCCTCTTCTGTCAGCGACCAATAGAAGAATCGATCGATCTGGGTGTGGAACAGCTGGAATCCCTCAAGCAGTGAGTCGACGTCGAATGGCTGGTGTCCTTCAACGAAGACGTCGAGATCGAGGAGAAACGACGGGTGCTCCACCTGAAGGGGCGGGATCCCAGGGACCGCCGTGTCCTTGGGGACCGAGCCGTGGCGGATCGCCGCCTGGACGTCAGCAGGCGGTCCGGCGAGGTCGTCGACTGGGGCGTGCGACAGCCTTGTCTGTGTGAGCGACGAGACGAGCGCGTCATCGGGCACGATCTCAGAGCCAGCCCATCCGAGAACTTCGCCGCGGAACCACCGCTTCCACGAACACGGCTCTCCGGGAAGATCCTCCGCGATTGAGAGGTACCGAACGCCAAGCCGATCACAACGAGGAACGCCGACCTTCAACAGCGCCGCAAGGAGCTCCTCGAAGACGGCAGCGAAGTCCTCTACTCCTGTGTATGAGGTGCCAGCCGACAGGGTCGCCGTACCGGCTCCGATGACAGCGGTGAGTCCGTCATCATTCGTGAGGTTCCAAGTGACCGAGTCCGCTGCGGGTCCCGCGGCGGGCCCGGCGGGGCCCACCACGAAGGACAGTTCTTGGACGCGCTGCTGTTCCATGTACGGGAACCGGGACCGCAGGGCGTCCTGGAGCGGAGCTATGCCCGCCATCGTCTCGAACGACGCAATGAGGGGAAATCGGACCTGCGCCAGCGCTTGGGCGAGCGGCGCGTTGGACAGCATGTAGTCCGGGGACTCGGGAAGATCAAACAGGGGCACCGGACAGGCCTCCGCCTCGACGGTTATCCACAGACTTTCCACCTAACTTTCCACTTGCTTTCCACTTACCCTAGCGAGTGTCTCACCGCAGCGTGATTCGGGCCGTGTTAGTGGCCCCCGGTCCTCGTCGGGATCGGGGACGCCATACCTTGTGTTGCCGATCTCGAACTCGTGGAGGTGGTAGTTCCACCAGCCGAAGGCGGCCTGGATGACCTCGTGGACCTGGTCCAGCGTGCTGGCGCCGTCGATGAGCACTCGACGCCAGATCGGCGGCTTGGTGTCGTGGAGCGTGACCTTGAGTTGGTACAGGTCGCCGGTCCGCGCAGGCGTGGCTGCCGCTGGAGCTTCGATCCCCTGCCCCGGGCGCAGCGGGATGACCTTCGCGAACTCGTCGGTTCCGCCGACGAGTGAGGCCAGCTCGCGGTCTGGCGAGCCGCCGCGCTTGTCCAGCGGGCCGAGCAGCGTACTCGCGAGGTCCACCGAGAGCTGTACCAAGTCGGCCGGCTCCATCCACTGGTGCTGCTCACCGTGGATCGCGAACTCGTTCATCACCCCGAGCACGCTGCGGTCATTCGTGGGTCCGATCCGCACCTCCGACATCGCCTCGCGCTCGCCGGCGAGGAACCCGTCGTTGACGCCGTGGCGGAGGAGTACCTCCTCGATAGCGGCCGGCGCTCGGTCGAGCAGTGTCGCCGCGGGCGCCAGCTCCATGAAGACGCGCAGGAACGTGCGGGTGTTGACGAGTAGCACGACCTGAGGTCGCCAGAAGAGCGCCGTGGCGAACCAGTCGCCCAGCTCCGTCGTCGAGTGGTCGTCGTCGGCAGCAGCTGGGCCCTTGACCCGGCCGCGCAGCTTCTTGGTCCCGCGGATCACGCTGCCGCCACAGCTAGAGATCGGCGAAGAACTCGTCGATGTCGAACTGCGAGCCCGACTCGTATCCCCGCGGCGCATCGTCGCGCTCGTCGCCCCGCTGGTCGTACTTCCATTCGTCCCAGCGTTCTTGGCGACGTTCACGGACTTGTTGGTGCTCCTCGCATGCGGTGCGTGGCGGTACAGAATCTGAATCTGCGCCGCTTGAACGCGGCAACATCCTCCGAAAATCTGACCGTTTCGGTGCGTTCTTACATCGAGTGTGGCCGACGGTAGGCGCATCCATCGAGAAGGTGGCAGGACGGGCGTAGTGTTGCCGGCGGTCGGCGGGTGCGTGTCACCACTCCAGCTCTTCGCAGCACTCGCCGCTGAGGGGAGCGACCTGGAGGGTGGCGTGGGACACGCCGTAGCCATCGTGCAGGACCCGGCGAGCGGCGATGAGCACGTCGCCGATGTCGGATTCCGATCCCACGGTGAGGTGGGCCGATGCCGACTCCATGTCGGACGTGAGGGTCCACAGGTGCAGGTCGTGGACATCGATGACGCCGGCGATGGCCCCCAGCCGGCCAGCCACCTCCTCGGGGTCGATGTGAGGCGGGGCGGCCTGGATGAGGATGCGAACCGATCGCCGGCCGAGGCGCCACGTTCGGGGCAAGATCCAAAGACCGATGACCGCGGCGATGAGGGGGTCGACCCAAGCCCAGCCGAACACCTCGAGCAGCACTGCGGCCACGATGACCCCCACCGAGCCCAGCGCGTCGGCCAGCACCTCGAGGTAGGCGCCTTCCACGTTGACGCTCTCGGCGGCGCCGTCGCGCAACAGCGCGAAGGCGACCAGGTTGGCCAGGAGACCGAGCACGGCAACCGCGAGCATGGGCCTTCCGAGCACCTCTGGGGTTTCGGTGATGCGTTGGATGGCCTCGGCGATCACCCAGATGGCGACACCGAAGAGCAGCATCGCGTTCACGAACGCTGCCAGGATCTCGAGCCGGTACAAGCCGAAGGTGTGCGGCCCCCGCTCGCCCGACGATCGGTGTCGTGCCTCCATCTGGTTGGCGAGCGAGATGGCGGCGAGCGCCATCCCCAATCCCAGGACGTCGGTGAACATGTGGCCAGCGTCGGAGAGCAGAGCGAGCGAGTTCGTCCAGAACCCAGCCACGACCTCGACGACCAGGAACACCGAGGTGATGGCGAAGGCAAGCCCCAGCCGGCGCTGATGACGGGCACCGGCACGACGTGCACCGGCCCCGTGGGGGTGGCCGTGATCGTGACCGCTCACCCCAACAACGGTACGCCCAGCCGTGTGACTCCGCCTGCGGCGTGCTGACACACTTGGTTGGTCGGTGGTCGTCACTGTGTCGCTGAACGACCGCCAGGAGGGAAACGTGGATCTCACCGTCGCCGCCGTACCCGTCTACTTCGGGACCATGGCCGCCGAGCGCAAATGGCTGGAGCGACGCGCCGCCGGCGGCGGCCCCAGCCAATCCGACTACACCAAGCCGGACACGCTCGGATCGCTGGCCATGGGTGTGGGCAGCCTGGTCATCCCCCTCGTCACCCATCGTCTGGCGCGTCACCTGACGCCGGGCAAGAGCAAGTACGGCACCGCGCTGGTGGGAACGGCCGTGGCCGCGGTGGCGGTCACGACCATCGCCGATCGTGTGGCCGATGCCCTCGACCGCGATCGAGACGACGCCAGCGGCGCCGCGACACCCGATTGCCGGCGCCAGCGCCGTCGGCGGTGGCGAAGGATCGCCGGCCACGTTCGGCGCATCAGCGGCCCCGCCGCCATGCTGAGCGGTGGGCTGGCCGTCACCACCACCTTCCACCGTCTCACCGATCCCCAACGCCAATGGGAGCTGGGAGGCAGAGACCGCGACCTCGGCAACGGGCCGCTGGCGTGGACGGTCGCCATCGCCGGTTGGGACTTCATCTACTACTGGAACCATCGGATGATGCACGAGACGCGCTTCATGTGGGCCCACCACGTGGTCCACCACTCGAGTGAGCGCTACAACCTCTCGACCGCGCTGCGGCAGCCCATCGCCGATGTGCTCGGGGTGTGGGTCCCCTATGGCTGGCTGTCTCGCATGGGAGTGAGGCCGACGCTCGTCGAGCAGGCCCGCGCCATCAACCTGCTCTATCAGTACTGGATCCACACCGACGCCATCCGCTCGCTCGGTCGAGGCGAAGAGGTACTGAACACCCCCTCGCACCATCGGGTCCATCACGGCGCCAACCCGAAGTACATCGATCGCAACCACGGCAGCATCCTCATCATCTGGGACCGGCTGTTCGCCACCTTCCAGCGTGAGGAGGAGCCGGTCGTCTACGGGTTGACCAAGAACATCGAGAGCTACAACCCCGTGGTGATCGGTACCCACGAGTGGAACGACATCGGCCGCGACGTCGCCCGCTCTACTACGTGGCGCGACCGGCTGTCGTTCGTGTTCCGGGGCCCCGGGTGGGCCTACCAGCACCACGCCGACCACGGCACCCAAGCGCGCGCTGAAGAGGCGCCCCACGCCTCGGTCCCGGCTTGAGGCCTGTGAGCCCACGGGGTGAGCACCGGGGCTCTGGGAACACGCCACCCGTCCCAGTGGGTTGACCGCTGACGTGGACGTCCGCTTCTACCTCGATCCGATCTGCCCGTGGTGCTGGGTCACCAGCCGCTGGCTCACCGACAACGTGGCCCCCGAACGCGGGCTCGTCATCGACTGGCGAACGATCAGCCTGTACTTCCGCAACCTCGGGCGCGACTTCGAGCCGGCGCACCGCGAGGCCCACCGGTCGACCGTCCCCGTGATGCGAGTTATCGAGGCGTTGCGTGCCGACGGCCGCAACGACGATGTCGCGACGCTCTACCGCGAGCTCGGGCTCCGCATCCACCACCAACGCCAGCATCCAGTCGATCTCGCTGCCGCGCTGACGGCCGCGAACCTGGAACCCGAGCTGGCAGAGGCCGCCACCGACGACAGCTGGGATGCCGCCATACGTGAGTCCACCGACGAAGCGGAGGCGATCGCCGGCGACGACGTCGGCACACCGATCATCGCCATAGAGACGGACGAAGGGTGGCGGGGCTACTTCGGTCCGATCATCGATCACCGCGTCACTGGACCCACCGCAGGCGAGGTGTGGGATGCCACCGTCGTCCTCATTCGGACCCCTGGCTTCTACGAGCTCAAGCGCACCCGCGACGTCCCTCTCGAGCTCCCCGACCTCGTCTGACGTCGAGGCCCGGCCTTGAGGCCGAGGCGCGCAATGACTGCGCAAGGGTGACGAACCTCCCCCCTCCTTGCCAGAGCCACGGGCAGCGTGGACGATGGAGACATGGTCTCGTCCATGTTCGAGTTGCCCGACGACCACCCGGGAGTCGCTGATCCCGACTATCGCCGTCGCCGGGCCGAGATCGCCGCCGCCGCTGAGACGTGGATGCCAGGCCAGCCGATCCCGACCGTCGGCTACACCGACGAGGAGCACGCGGTGTGGGCCACCGTCATCGGTGAGCTGAAGGAGAAGCACGAGCGGCTCACCAGCCGGCAGTTCCGAGACGGTGCGCACGCGCTCGACCTCCCCATCGACCACATCCCTCAGCTCGGCGAGCTGGATCAACGGCTCCGGGAGCTGAGCGGGTTCGCAGTGGAGCCCGTACCCGGTCTGGTCCCCGCCCGCGAGTTCTACGGTCGGCTGGCTGATGGGACGTTCAAGTCGACGCAGTACGTCCGCCACACGTCGGTGCCGTTCTACACACCCGAACCCGACATACTCCACGAGGTCGCCGGTCACCTGAACATGCTGGCCAACCGCGATTTCGCCGACCTGCACCGGCTCGCCGGCGAGACGTCACGACGTTGCGAGACGGACGCGGCCCACGAGTTCTTCAGCCGAGTCTTCTGGTACACGCTGGAGTTCGGCGTCGTGTGGGAGAGCGGTGATCTGAAGGCCTACGGCGCCGGTCTGGCCAGCAGCTACGGCGAGATCGAGGAGTTCCGCAACGCCGAGATCCGCTCCTATGACCTGGTGGCCATGGGTACCCAGGACTACGACATCACCCACTACCAGCCGCTGCTGTTCGCCATGGCCGACCACGCCGAGATCGTCGATCGGGTCGGTGAGCTCTTCGCCGCCTTCGACGACGAGATGCATCTCCGGCTCGTCCACCATCACCATGCGGCGTGACCGTCAGTCGCTGAGCCAGCTCCGAAGGTAGTCGGGGTCGTCCATGGCGGCGGCATCGTCGGTCATCTGGAGCGGAGCGAACGTGTCCACCATCACCGCCAGCTCCTCGGTGGCGGTGGCCCCGATCGATCGCTCCACCGAACCGGGCTGGGGACCGTGGACGAACCCTGCCGGGTGCAACGAGATGGATCCGGCCCCTATGCCGGCGCCGGCGCGGGACATGAAGTTGCCCTCCACGTAGTAGAGGACCTCGTCGCTGTCTACGTTGCTGTGGTTGTAGGGCGCCGGGATGGCCTCGGGGTGGTAGTCGAACAACCGAGGCACGAAGGTGCACACCACGAACGACGGGCCCGCGAAGGTCTGGTGGACAGGCGGCGGCTGGTGGACGCGTCCGGTGATGGGTTCGAAGTCGCGCACGTTGAACCGGTAGGGGTACACGCATCCGGCCCAGCCCACGACGTCGAACGGATGGTGGGCGTAGGTGTAGGTGGTGTGGCCGCCGTGGTGGCGAACCACCACCTCGGTCTCGGCGTCGTCGGCTTCCTCGATGACGAGCACCTCGGCGGGGCCGTGCAGATCACGCTCGCAGTAGGGCGAGTGCTCGAGGAACTGCCCGGTCGACGAGCGGTAGCGCGCCGGAGGGGTGACCTGACCGGCGGCCTCGATGACCAGCGCCTGCACCGGATCCGTCGACGTGACCGTCCAGCGATGGGTGGTCGAGCGCGGCACCACGACGTAGTCACCCGGCTCGCAGTCGACGCTGCCAAAGACCGACTCCAACCGTGCGGTCCCCGACCGCACGAAGACCACCTCGTCACCCAGAGCGTTCCGGTAGAGCTGGCTCGTTCCCTCGGCGGCAACCAGGTGGAGGAGCACGTCACCGTTGCCCAGCATGAGCCGCCGACCCGAGAGCAGATCGCCGGCGGGCGCCATCCCGCCGCCGAGGAGATGACGGGGGACATGGGGGTTGGGGTCGTGCAACGGCGAGTCGGGGCGGGGATCGGCCACGGCGGCAACCACTGCGGTAGGCGGGCGCCGGTGGTAGAGGAGCGAGGTCGGTCCCGAGAACCCCGCCACGCTCATGAGCTCCTCGGCATACAGCCCACCATCGGGACGCCGGAACTGGGTGTGCCGCTTGGGGGGCACCTCTCCCACCTGCCGGTAGTAGGTCATGGCTCAGCCGCCGCCTTGTTCCAGCCGCTGGGCGAGCCGGCGGCTCTCGTGAACCTGGCGCAGCAACCACAGGCGGAGCAGCCGGCCCAGCGAGTAGCGCAGGAACACGAACCCGCCCACGATGCTGGTGGCCACGCCGCCCACGGCCAGGATGAGCAACTCGTTGTGCTCGAGGTTGTCCACGCTGAGGTCGCCACTGTCCTGGTTGCCGGCCGCCAGGTAGGTGACCAGAGTGATGGCGATGCCCGTCGCCATCAGCACCACCCCCGCGACGAGGAGGGAACGCTCCCGTCCCGGCCCGGCGGACGAAGCAATGAGCGCATCCATCTCGGCTCCGAGCTGGTCGATGCGGTTGATGTCGTTCACGCATGCTCCTCTCTGGTGGGCGACCTCTTGCCGAGGTAGGCCGCCGAGAGCTCGGCGTCGAGCTGGGACGGCGTACCAACCTGAGCGATGGTGCCACCCAACATGATGGCGGCCCGGTCGCAGATGCCGAGTACATGGCGGGCGAACTGCTCGACGATGAGCATCGACACGCCCTCGGCGGCGATGGCGGCAACCGCCTCGTAGAGCTCAGCGACGACCATGGGGGCCAACCCCATCGACAGCTCGTCGAGCACGAGCACCGACGGGTTGGTGGCGAGTGCCCGCGCCATCGCCAGCATCTGCTGCTCACCGCCCGAGAGCCTTCCCGCCAGCTGCTTCGACCGGTCGGCGAGCGCCGGGAAGCGCCGGTAGGCGTCGTCTTCGATCTCGTCGAGCGGGGTGCCGACGACGGTCGCCACTGTGAGGTTCTCGGCCACCGTGAGGTTCGGGAAGACGCCGCGTCCCTCGGGCACCGTGCACATGCCAGCCCGGGCCAACAGATCGGGGCGCATGCCGTTGGCGCGCCGACCGGCCACGCGGACGTCCCCCTGCGTCGGATCGATGAGGCCTGCGCACACCGAGACGGTGGTGGACTTCCCAGCACCGTTGGGACCGAGCAGACCGAACACCTCGCCGGCGCCCACACTGAGATCGACACCGTGGAGCACCTCGATGGGCCCGTATCCGGCTCGGACCCCGACGAGCTCCAACGCCGGTGCCGTCATCGGTCCGCCCCCAGGTACGCGGCCAGCACGCTCGGATCGCGCTGGATCTGTTGTGGCGATCCCGACGCGCTCAGCGTGCCGAGGTCGAGGACGTGCACCGTGTCGCACACCGACATGACCAGGCTCATGTCGTGCTCGACGAGGAGCACGGTCACGCCATCGTCGACCAGCCGCCGCAGCAGGCGTCCGAAGACCTCGGTCTCGCCGTCGTCCTGTCCCGATGCCGGCTCGTCGAGGAGCAGCAGCTGCGGGTGGGTCATGAGGGCCCGGCCGAGCTCGACGCTGCGGGCCTGCCCCGTGGGCAACGACGAGACCTCGACGTCGGCCATGGCGGCTAGGCCGACGAGCTCGAGCACGTGCCGGGCCTCCGATGCAGTGTCGCTCCGGCGGGCTGAGCGCCACGACCAGCGGTCTCGGATGTCCCCGGCCACCTTGACGTTCTCGAGGACGGTGAGCGAACCGAACAGCTCGAGCTGCTGGAACGTGCGAGCGAGTCCGAGCTGCGTCCTGCGATGAGGTGGCAGCCGGTGAAGGTCACGCCCGTCGAAGACGACGCTGCCGCGGTCGGGAGCGAGCAGTCCGCACACCACGTTGAACAAGGTGGTCTTGCCCGCACCGTTGGGTCCGATCAACCCGGCGAGCGACCCGAACCCGACATCGAAGGAGAGCCCGGCGAGCGCGGTGCTCCCTCCGAACGTGACGGCGACGTCGTCAACGCTCAGCAAGGTCACGAGCCGACCCCGACCCGAGCTCGGAGACGGTCGAGCTCGAGCAGCCGGTCGATCGCCCCGGCCTGAGCGTCGTCTATGTCGTCGGTGAGACCGACTCGATCGAGAGCCTCGACGTCGGCAGGACGCGGTCGGCGGGTCGGGTCGAGCTCGGGGTGACGGGTGAAGTACCAGCGAGGCATGGCCACGAGGATCAGCGCTGCGCCGATCACGAAGATCCAGTTGCCAATGACGCCCAGCACGGCGAGGACGTACCAACCAGCGAGCAGGGACCCGCCGATGGCCACCGCCCCTCTGGCGTCGCGCCGCTTGAGCACTGCGTAAGGCTCGAACAGTCGAGCGGCGATGCCCGACGGGTTGCCGCCGAGCCCGATGCCGGCCATTGCCGGGCCCAGGAACAAGAACCAGTCCTCAAGGAACCGCAACACCGGCCCCAAGGTGGTGATCTCGTCGGCCAGCTTGGCCCACAGGTCGCCGATCACGACGAACCCGGCGCCGAACAGCAGGCCGCCCAACAGCGCGCCGGTGACGTAGCCGACGCCGCCCACCGCCACCAGCATGAACAGACCGAGCCCGATGAAGACGTCGAAGTCGCCTTCCCGCACCGACCCTTGGTTGGCAGCCATCAGCGCTCCACCGATCCCAGCGATGGCGGCCGAGAGCGCGAAGACCGAAGTCTTGAGCCTCACCAGGTTCATGCCGAGAGTTGCCGCCGCGGCCGGCGAGTCACGCAGCGCCGCCAGCCGAAGCCCATAGCTGCTCCGCCGGAGGGCAACGAGCATCACGCCGAGCAGCGCGAAGGCCGCGGCCAGGAAGACCAGCCACGCCGTCTGGGTGAGGTCGTCGCTCCGGGTGAGGTCGATGCCGAACCAGCGAGGGCGGGGCACGCCGAGCACACCGCTCGTGAACAAGTTGACCTCGATGTCCTCGCCGTCACCGACGAAGGGGATGTTGAGCTGAAGTGAGCTCGCCTGCTTGAACACCATGTTCGACACCACCACCGCGAAGGCGTAGGTGGCCAGCGCCAGGTAGAGCCCGCGGAGGCGAACAGCCGGTAGCGCCACCAGCACGCCCACCATCGCGCACACGACCGCGGCGGCCACCAGCGCGCCGACGCTGAGCGATTCGACCAAGGCTCGCCCGTCGGGACCGACATCGACCTGGAAGGCCACGATGGCGCCCAGGCCGGCGAAGGCCATGGGAGCCAGGTTGAGCTCGCCGGAGTAGCCGCTGAGCAGCACGACCGACAGAGCGATGATGGCGAACGAAAGGCCCCGGGCCAGCAGCACCTGCGGGGCCGCCTCCATGATCGACCCCAGCGCGGCGATGACCGCAACCAGCACTGCTCCCCACAGCACCGCTTGGCGAACGGTCGGAACGCGGAATCGCTCACGGCTCCGCTCGACGTTGGCGCCCCGAAGCCGTTCCTGGGGCAACACCAGCAGGAACACGATGAGCAGGACCATCGGCAGCGACGGACGCAGGTTGGAGAGCCAGGTCCAGTCGCTGCCCGCCTCGCTCTGGAACCAGGTCCAATAGTTGACGGCCAGCCCGACCACGATGGCACCGGCGAAGGTGAGCGGGAGGCTGCGCAACCGCCCGAACACCGCCGCCGCGAACACGTTGGCCACGAAGAGGGTGAGGGCGAGTGGGTTCAGCGAACCCAGGTTCGGTGACAGCATCACCCCGGCCAGGGCAGCGATGGCGGTGCCGAGGGCCCAGGCCACCTGCGACGTCCGATCGGGGTGGACGCCGTTGAGCTGAGACAGCGAGCGGCTGTCGACCACGGCTCGCATGACGATGCCGAACCGTGTCCGGAACAAGGCCACGTACAGCGCGGCGGCCAGGCCACCGGCGGTCACAAGCACCGCCACGTCGTGCCACAGAACGGCCACCGGGAACGAATCCGACACGAGGTTGGTGGCCCCGAAGAACTCGACCGGTCGCCGGGCCTGCGGCGATCCCCAGACCCAGCTGGCCAGGCCGGTGAGGGCCAGCAGCAGGGCGATGGTCATCACAACGCGGGTGGTGTCAGACGTGTTGCGCAGCCGGCGCATGACCAACAGCTCGATGAGGGCGCCGAACAGCGGGCCGGCGATGAACACGACGACGAGGAGCGCCAGCGGCGCGGGCCACCGGCCGCCCCAACCGTCGCTCCATCGGAGCTGCCAGTAGAGGTAGGCGGCCATCATCGCCACCGCCCCGTGAGCGAAGTTGAAGATGCCCGACGTCGTGTAGGTGACGACCAGCCCGGCGGCGGCCACGGCATAGGCAGCACCGAGGGCCAACCCCAGCAGCGTGTAGGCGCCAAAGGCCTCCATCGCCGCGCTCAGGCCGAGGTGTCGATGCTGTACAGGGTGGAGATGCGGTTCTCGTCGAGCCGGGCGGCACGTGCGGCGTCGGTGTCGATGGCGACCCGGTAGTCGTCGTCGCACTGGAACGACCCTCGCTCGGTGGGCAGTACTCGTTCGAACGCTTGGCCGTCGATCACCAGCAGCACACCGCAGCTGCTGGTCTCGTTGTTTCGGGGCGTCGTTGGCGCGTGGAGACCGCCCGCCGTCCACTCGTCGATCCGGTCGATCTCGTCGAGGACGCACTGGGTGGTGAGATCGCGTCCGCATCGATCAGCAGCCGTGGCCCACAACAGGAACGAGGCCGACGCCTGCATCCCCAACAACGACGGTTCGACGCCGGCCGCGGCCAGCACCTCGGCGAAGTCGGCGACGGCGTCGTTCACATCGGCTTCTTCGACCGGGGTGTAGGACATGAAGATGTAGGTGCCGTCGAGGGCCCCGTCGGTGTTCAGCTCGGTGCATACATCGCTGTAGAAGTTGGGCTGCGTGAACCACACGGCCTCGTACCCGTTGTTCACACCCGCCTGGCGCAGCTGCTGGTAGCCGTCGCAGCTGCCGACGAAGTGCACCGCTTCGATGTCCTGACGCTTGAGGTCGAGGATGAACGGCGTCCAGTCCTCTTCTCCCAAGATGTTGTAGAGCAGCTCGGTCGTGAACTCGAAGCCCACCGTCTCGAACGCGGCTTGCACCTTGTCGCCGGTCTGGGTGGCGGCACCGAAGTTGCCGACCACGTTGGCGGTGCGGTCGATGGCGTCGGGGAACAGCTCGGCCAGCTGCACACCCTGCACGACGTTGTGCTGATCGGCGGGATTCGGTGCCGACTGGCGCATGAGCGGGGCGTGGGCGGCGGCCGCACTGACCGTGAAGCCGGGCACCGAGGCGAGGTCGCAGTCGAGGCGGATCTCCTCACCCTGGTCGTCGAGGGCGAACCCTTGGCCCACGAGCATGAAGACTTCGCCGCATGCCTCGGTCATCACGGCCGCGATGTTGAAGATGGCGGCGTCATAGACCTCTGCCTCGACGGTACGGCCGGCGATCCCGCCGAGCTCGTTGCACCGATCGACCATGGCCAGCACCGCGTCGGTCAGCTCCTTGTTCAGCCCGGGGTTGGAGGCCAGACCTCGATCGTCGCCCACCCCGATGGTGATCGTGTCGCCGCTGACCCCGCGGACCGCGTCGTCGTCAGCCGTCGCCTCGCTGGGACGGCAGGGCCACTCGATGGTGCCGAAGGTGGTGGGCAGACCGGCCTCGTTGACCGCGGTGGGGTCGGCCACCCCGCCCGAACCGTCAGATGTCCGATCCGAGGAGCACGCGGCGGCGACCAACGCCAGCGTGAGCAGCGGTGCGACAAACCGGGTGCCACGAACCACGACGACATCCTTCCGAGGGTGGGATCGCAGCGACACTACCGACCGGAGTTCGCGATCGGTAGATGGTCAGCCTCGTGGGCTCGACCACGTCGACAGGATCTCGTCGGCAGTGGTGACGGTGGAGAAGAGCGACAGGGTGTTGTCGATCATGGCATCGGCGTAATCGACGGGCACCCCGGCCACCGCGTCGCGGGGGAGCACAAACCGGTAGGCGGCGTTGACGGCATCCATGGCGAAGTTGGTCATGGCCACGTTCACCGACACTCCCACTCCCACGATGGTGGTGACCCCGAGGTTTCGGAGGACGGCGTCGAGATCTGTTCCGCCCATCGGGCCCAGCCCGTGATATCGCTGGAGCACGAGATCATCGGGCTGGCGGTCGAACTCAGGGATCAGCTCGGCCTCAGGGCTGCCCGGCTCGATGCGGATCCCGAGCTTGCGGGTGGCGGCGAAGAGGCGGCCGTTGTGGTTGGAGCCCCGGTCGTCGGCGCGTCGAACTGCGAGGCAATGCACGACGTGCACCCCCGCCGCCCGGGCACCTGCGAGGAGTCGGGCTCCGTTGGGCACCATCTGGCGCTGGGCCTCGGCGGAGAGCTCACCGAGCACGGCGGCGTCCCCGATGACACCCACCTGGCACTCCTGGGTCACCACTGCGGTGTGGGCAGGATCGACCAGCTCGGCCAAGTCGGGCACGCCCTCACCTTACGGCGAGCTGGTTGATCCGCTCCCCTTCGATGCCTAGGGGACCGGTAGCAACGTGTCGGCGTCGCCGCGCTTGACGTACCACTCCCACCGGGCGCCGTCGGGACCCTCGATCCACGTCTCGGTCTTCTCCGCGAAGCAGCACACCGTGTCATCGACACCGCTGGGGTCGAGACCCTCGTCACGCAGACGCGCCTCGGCGGCCACCACCTCGGCGGCCGTCTCCGCCTCGACGCCGAGGTGGTTGATGGTGCCGCCTTGTGTGGGGTGCTCGAACAGCACGAGCTTGAGGGGGGGATCAGCGATCTCGAAGTTGGCGTATCCGGGCTTGGTCTTGGCCGGTTGGGCCGCGAAGAGCCGGCTGTAGAAGCCGACGGCGGCATCGAGGTCGGACACGTTGAGGGCAAGCTGAAGGCGCATGAGTGCTCCCGGTGATCGAGGTGCGTTGTCTAGCTCGGTGATCCAACTCGGAATCGGCTCAGAACCGGCTCGGAATTGGATCGATGAGCGTCGATAGGCTACACCAATATATTTACCTTCGTCAATGTATAGATGAGATCCCCGTCCTCCAAACCTCACCGATTCGGCGAGGCATGCGTGACTGACCATTGACATGCTGTAGTCATCTGTTCAGTACCATCCAGTATCTGAGTAGTTGAGTGACCGAACCGAGGAGCACGTCCATGACCGCACTGCACCGTGCCGCAGAGGGCAGCGGAGTGCGAAACGACCAAGCTCCCGCAACCGTCGAGTGGGGCACCGACGGCCTCGACCACCCCCATTTCCGGTTCTCGGTGTTCGTGGCCGGAGATGCAGAGCGAGGCCACGCTGCTGGCACCACGCTCGAGCGACTCTGCCGCGAACACCTCCGCGACGGGGGCTACGAGATCGCCATCGTCGATGTCATCGCGAACCCCGAGAAGGCGCGGGAGCATCAAGTACTGGCCACGCCCACCGTCATCCGCCACGAGCCCGGCCCCGAGATCCGCTTCCTCGGCGACCTGAGCCGGGTCGACAACGCCGGACGGCTGCTCGGCATCTTCTGAGCCGACCGGCGCACGGCTACCGTCGCGCCACCATGGTCGACCACGCGGTGCCCGATCCCTTCGCACCGGCGACGCTGGGCCCGGCCACCTTGCGCAACCGCATCATCAAGGCCGCCACGTTCGAAGGCCTCACACCTGATCACGTCGTGTCTGACGGCCTGATCGACTTCCACCGCTCCATGGCCGCCGGCGGTGTCGGCATGACCACCGTCGCCTACCTGGCCGTGAGTGCCGAGGGCTGCGGCACGCCCAACGAGATCGTGCTCACCGACGATGCCGTCCCGGGCCTGGCGGCGATGGCCGAGGCCGTGAACGCCGAGGGTGCCGCGGTTTCGGCGCAGATCGGGCACGCCGGTGCGGTGGCCGCCGCCACCGGGCACCGGGGTCGATCGCCATCGCCGTACTTCTCCCCCCTCGCCATGCGCCGGACGCGACCGGTAGACGATGCCGACATCTCCCGAATCACCGGCGAGTTCGCATCTGCCGCCCGACGGGTCGCGGACGCCGGGTTCGACGCGGTGGAGGTGCATCTCGGCCATGGCTACCTGCTGAGCGAGTTCCTGAGCCCCAAGCTGAACCGCCGGACCGACCGCTGGGGCGGATCGCTCGCCAATCGCGCCCGCTTCCCCCGCCAGGTCGTCACCGCCGTGCGCGACGCGGTGGGCGACCGGCTGGCCGTCATCGCCAAGCTCAACATGGCCGACGGGGTTCCCGGCGGGCTGTGGCTCGACGAGAGCGTCGAGGTGGCCCGGATGCTCGAAGCCGACGGTGCCCTCCACGCCATCGAGCTCACCGGCGGCTCCTCCCTCGAGAACCCGATGTACCTGTT
This sequence comes from Acidimicrobiales bacterium, assembly GCA_036397895.1. GTDB lineage: Bacteria > Actinomycetota > Acidimicrobiia > Acidimicrobiales > DASWIA01 > DASWIA01. The sequence goes on from DASWIA010000008.1 coordinate 15,945, forward strand.
CCGGGGCGAGGCACCGATCCGGGAGATGGCCGCCACCATGGGTGGGGTCATGAGTGTGGGCATGCGATTGGTCGGCCGCCGGTTCCTCACCGAGTACCCCTACGAGGAGGCGTACTTCCTGCCCTACGCCCGCCAGTTCCGCGACGCGCTCGACCTTCCGCTCGTGCTGCTGGGCGGCATCAACCGCCGCTCAACCATCGACGCCGCCATGGCCGAGGGGTTCGAGTTCGTGGCCATGGGTCGGGCGCTGTTGCGCGAACCCGATCTCCCCAATCGCATGGCCGCCGGAGCTACCGACGAGTCGTTGTGCGTGCACTGCAACAAGTGCATGCCCACCATCTACCGGGGGACGCACTGCGTGCTGGTCGATCAGGGCGAGCGTCCTGGAGTCCGGCTGGCCGAACCCCGCCGCCGCGCCGCCTGATGTCCGCCCTCGGATCGACCCCGGTCGACGAGCTCACCCGCGCCATCCGCGCCGCCGGCGACCGGGCTCTCGGCTGGTTCCGGCGACCGCTTGACATCGACGACAAGGGCACCGGCCACCGCTTCGATCCGGTGACCGACGCCGACCGTACGGTCGAGGCCATCCTCCGCCGCGAGATCGGGGCCCGCTATCCCGGCGACGCCATCTTGGGCGAAGAGGAGGGACTGACGGGGAGCGGTGATCGCTGCTGGATCATCGACCCCATCGACGGCACCCGGTCCTTCGTGTCGGGCCAGCCCTTGTGGGGGACGCTGGTCGGGCTCCGCGTCGGCGATGACGTGGTCGCAGGGTGGAACCACCTCCCCGCCCTCGGCGAGACCTACGTCGCCGCCGACGGCACCGCACAGCTCCTCGAGCGCGACGGCTCCCGCCGCTCGCTCGCCACCAGCGCCACCGCCGATCTGTCGCAGGCCATCGTCGGTTGCACCCACCCAGCGATGTTTCCCACCCCCAACGAGCGATCGGCGTTCGGTGCGATCGCCGACGCCGTGCGGATGGTGCGCTTCGGTGGTGACTGCGCCAACTACGGGCTGGTGGCGCTGGGAACCATGGATCTGGTGATCGAAGGAGGGCTCCACCCCTATGACATCGCCGCCCACATCCCCATCATCGAAGCGGCGGGTGGGGTGGTGATCGGTCTGGCCGGATCCAGCCGCACCAACCCGGCTGACGGCGGGTTCGTCATCACGGCCGCCAACCAAGCCCTGGCCGACGCCGCCATCGAGCTCGCCGCCGCCCACCTCGGCTGAACGGCTTCCGCCACCCGCCATGCTCCGGCCGCCCGCCGCCCGCTCCCCCGGCAGAGCGCGCAGCGCGGCGCGCTAATGGGGTGGTGCGCCGCTTTCGCGCCGCGCTGTTGGGCTAGCCGGCGGGCAGCACGTCGGCGGGTAGGGGGTGGCGGAACAAGGTGGCGGCGTTCTCCGAACAGATCGCTCGCAGCTCGGCGGCTCCCAGATGGCCCCACGCCTCGCGGAGGACCTGCTGGGTGTCGGGCCAGGTGCTGTCGCCGTGGGGGTAGTCGGTCTCGACGCAGATGTTCTCGACGCCGATCACGTCGCGGGTGTCGATGGTCGAGGGGTCGTCGATCGTGCAGAACCAGAAGTTGCGGCGCAGCACCTCGGCCGGACGCACCTCCCAACCCTTCCCGTAGCCGGAGCGGTCGACGACGTTGTCGAGCCGATCGATGAGCATGGCCACCCACCCGATCCCGCCCTCGCTCATGCAGATCTTGAGATCCGGTTGCTCGAGGGGCCAGGCCGACCACAGCCACTCGGCGCACGAGGTGAGCGACAGCTGGCCGAACAGGCTGGCGGCCAGCGGCACGGCCGGCGAACCTTCAGGCAGGTCGACCACACCCGATGACCCGACGTGCAGTGAGATGACGGTGTCGGTCTCGACGCAGGCGTCGATGATCGGTCCCCAGTGCTGGCGATCGAAGATCGGTGGGAGCCCCACCTTGTGGGGACGCTCCGGCAACGACACCGAACGGAACCCGCGCCCGGCGTTGCGGCGGATCTCGGCGGCCGCCTCGACGGGATCGGTGAGGTAGGCGACGCCGCAGGCGATGATGCGGTCGGGGTGGGGTTCGTACCACTCGTCGTGGATCCAGTCGTTCCAAGCCCGGATGGTCGCCTTCCCGAGATCGGGATCGGAGCAATCGAAGAACACCCGGCCGCAGAACCCGGTGATCTGGCTGGGGAAGTTGAGCGACCCCCACACCCCGTTGAGGTCCATGTCGGCGATGCGGGCCTCGATGTCGAAGCACCCGGGCCGCATCTGGTCGAAACGGAACGGCTCGATCTCGACCGTCTCGGGACGGCGGCCGGCCACCGCGTTCATGCCGACCTGGCTGTAGTAGCCGCCGTCGAACTCCCAGATCTGCTGGCCGTTGGGGAACTCGACGATCTTGGGAGCCCGCTCGGCAAGCCTGGAAGGCAGGCGCCCTTCGAACATGTGCGGCGGCTCGACCACGTGGTCGTCGACGGAGATGATCGTGGCCCACACCTCGCGGGGCGCGGGTTCGGGCAGGAAGAGCTCCGGATCGAGGGCTGTGGGTCGGGCGCCGGTCATGCCAGCTCGGGCCGGTCGGCGAACAGGTCGAGGGCTTCGGGGTTGGCCAGCGCTTCGACGTTGCGGACCGGGCGACCGGCCACCACGTCGGCCACGGCCAGCTCGGCGATCTTGCCGCTGCGGGTGCGGGGGATGTCGTCCACGCTGGCCACCACACCGGGGACGTGACGGGGGGAGCACTGCTCGCGCAGCCGGCACTTCACCCGGGCGATGAGGTCGTCATCGAAGGTGACGTCGTCAGCCAGACGCAGGAACAGCACGACGCGGGTATCGCCGTCCCAGGCTTGGCCGATGGCAACCGCTTCGGCCACCTCGTCCATCTGCTCGACCTGGCGGTAGATCTCGGCCGTGCCGATTCGCACCCCGCCAGGGTTGAGGGTGGCATCACTTCGACCGTGGATCACGAACCCGCCGCCCTCGGTGCGCGACGCCCAGTCGCCGTGGGCCCACACACCGTCGAACCGATCCCAGTAGGCGGACTGGTAGCGCTCGCCCGATGTGTCCCCCCAGAAGCCGAGGGGCATGGAGGGGAAGGGGTTGGTGCAGACCAGCTCGCCGGTGCCGGCGCCGGCGCCGAGTGGAGTGCCGTCGTCAGCGAACACCTGGGTTCGCAGGCCGAAACCGGCCGTCTGGATCTCGCCCGCCCGGACCGGGCGGGTGGGATCGCCGGCCACCAGGCACCCACACAGATCGGTGCCACCGCTGATCGACGCCAGGTGCACATGGGGCGCCACCTTCCGGTACACGTACTCGAACCCCTCGGGCGACAGCGGCGACCCGGTCGAGCAGATGGTGCGCACCGATGACAGGTCGTGGGTGTCGACGGGGACGACGCCGGCCTTGGCCGCGGCGTCGAGGAACTTGGCCGACACGCCGAGCAGGGTCACTTGCTCCCGCTCGGCCACGTCGAACAGGGCGGCGGGGCGAGGGTGGAGCGGGTTGCCGTCGTGACAGACGATGGCGGCCTCCGATGCCAGTGCCGACACCAACCAGTTCCACATCATCCACCCGCAGGTCGAGAAGTAGAAGACGCGATCTCCGGGTCGCACGTCGCAGTGGAGCCGGTGCTCGACGAGATGCTTGAGGACGACGCCGCCGGTGCGATGGACGATGGCCTTCGGCGTCCCGGTGGTACCCGAGGAGTACAGGACGTAGACCGGATGGTCGAACGGCACCCGCTCGAAGGTGGGGGCACGACCGTCGTGGTGGGCGAGCCAGTCCGACCACACCACGCCCCGGTCGCCGTCGACTCGCCGCGCCACGTCGTCGGCGTCGGGCTGGCCACTGCCGGGGGCCAGGAACGGCACAACCACCACCCGGCGCACCGAACCCAGCGCCGCCGCCACCTCGACCACACGGTCGGTGAGCGAATGGGGGCGGCCGCCGTAGTGGTAGCCGTCGCAGGTCACCACCACGGTGGGTTCGATCTGGCTGAAGCGGTCGAGCACGCCCGCTGCCCCGAAGTCGGGTGACGTCGAGGAGAAGACCGCGCCCAGCCCAGTGGCGGCCAGCATCACCACCAGCGCCTCTGCGGCGTTGGGCAGCCAGGCGGCCACGGTGTCACCGGCCGTCACCCCCTCAGCGGCGAGCGCCCCCTGCACTGCACCCACCCGATGGGCCAGGTCGTCCCACGAGTGGACCGACCGCCGGCCGGTCTCGTCGGTGACGATGACCGCCTTATCGGTGCCGCCCTTGCGCAGCAGGTTCTCCGCCAGGTTCAGTCGCGAGCCGGGGAAGAAGCGGGTGTCCTTGGGGTGAGGCTGGGGTTCGATGGCAGCTCCGTCGCCGCGGTCGCCGATGACGGCCCACTCCCAGACCTCGTCCCAGAAGGCGCCGGGGTGCTCCACCGATGCCAGCCACAGCGCCGCTCCACCGTCGATGGGCTCGCCCAGCCGGGCGGCCAACCGCCGAGCGAAACCCATGGTGGCGGTCTTGGCCACCGCGCCGGCCGACGGTTCCCAGAGCACCTCGCCGTCCATGAGGCAGTTGCTACCACGCTTCGTTCACGTGCCGTCGCCCGGTGTGCGTCTCGACGCGGCACCAGGGGGCGACGCCACCGGTTGGGGGCGGTGGGCCAGACTGGGAAGTCGAGAGCCACCTGACGGGTTCCACAACCACCACTTCCCCTGACCACTTCCCCTGACCACTTCCCTTGACACCGAACGCCATGACTGACTCCTCACCTACCTCCAACCCACTGGTTCGCCGCGATCCTCGTCGCCTGGTCTCGCTCGCCGCCCTTGCCGTGGTGGGCCTGGGCGCGCTGGTGGCGGGGGTGGTCGGGTTCGGCGGAGGCGACGACCGCGAGATCGTTCGGATCAGCGACGACCTCGAGCCCGGAGATCTGGAGCCCTCGTCAGATCCGCCGGACGAGGGTGACGCGGCCCGCATCGCCGCCATCCCGCTGATCACCCTCGACGGCAGCGAGACGACGACCCTGGCCAGCCTTCGCGGCGGTCCGGTGGTCCTCAACTTCTTCGCGTCGTGGTGTGCCCCCTGCGTGTCGGAGATGCCGGAGTTCGACGAGGTTCACCGGGCCCGCGGTGACGAGGTGACGATCGTGGGGGTGAACACCGCCGACGATCGACCATCGGATGGGCAGCGCATCGTCGAGGCCACCGGTGTCACGTACCGGATCCTGCGCGACGACACCGGCGACTTGTTCGGCGAGCTGGGAGCCTTCGCCATGCCCACCACCGTGCTCATCGACGCCGAGGGCAACGTGGTGCGGATCCGCGGCGGGATCGTCAGCAGGTCCGAGCTCAACGATCTGATCGACGAGCTGCTGGC
>DASWIA010000009.1:0-19371 GCA_036397895.1 Acidimicrobiales bacterium
GTGGTCCGTAGCCTCCGACCGCGCCGGCATCCCCGTCGGCGTCGCGATCGACGGCGCGAACCGCAACGACATCCACTTGCTCGGACCAACCATCGATGCCATCGACACCACCGGCCTGCTCGACGACATCGGCACCCTGTCCCTCGACCGCGGCTACGACTACCCCGCCGTGCGCGACCGGCTCGAAGACCGCGGCATGAACGATCTCGACATCCAACGGCGAGGGACCAAGCCCAAGCCCGGCGAGCCACACCGGCTCACACTCGGGCTGCGCTGGATAGTCGAGGCCACCAACACCTGGTGGTCGAACTACGGCCAGCTCCGCCGCAGCACCGACCGAAGCAACCGCCACCGCCACGCCGCTCTCCGCCTCGCCACCGCTGTGCTCATCATCGGCCGACTCATCGACTACCGCAACCGATGGGGCCCAGCAACCACCTGACATGGCACCTATCCGCTCACGTCCTTAGTTAGACGCTCGGGCGGGAGTGGCCGGCGCGGGGGTAGCCGGCGCGGCCGTCGGTGAGGGTGGCCAGCGAGTCGGCGAAGCGGCTCAGCAGCGGACCGATCACCGCCAGCGAGATCACATAGGCCGCCGCCAAGGCGCCCAGGTCGGCCTCTCGCTGCACGCCGAGTGTGGCGATCACGATGGAGAACTCCCCGCGAGCAACCAACGCTGTTCCCGCCCTCATCCGGCCCCGCTTGCCGATCCCCTCGCGCCCAGCCGCCCACCACCCGGTGGCCACCTTGGTCACGGTCGTCACGAGAGCAAGGCTTCCGGCAACGAGGGCCACCTCGGGGATGAGGGTGGGGTCCACGCTGAGCCCGAAGAACATGAAGAACACGGCGGCGAACAGGTTGCGGAGGGGCAAGAGGAGGCCCCGCCCCAACGAGGCCACCTCACCAGAGAGGGCGATGCCCACGAGAAACGCTCCGACCGCCGCGGAGAGCTGGATCCGCTCGGCCAGACCCGCCACCACGAGTGTGACCCCGAGCAGCGTGAGCATCAGGACTTCGCTCGATCCGCTCAGCGCCAGGCTGCTCACCCTGTCGCCCCAGCGGAGCGCCATCCCGAGCACCGCTGCCACCACGACCATCGCACCCACCACCGTGACGACGGTCTTGGCGGGGGATCCGCCGAACAGGATCCCACCCACGATCGGCAGGTACGCCGCCATGGCCAGGTCCTCGATCACGAGCAACGTGAGCACCACGGGCGTCTCGCGGTTTCCCACCCGGTCGAGGTCCGCGAGCAGCTTGGCCACCACTCCCGACGACGAGATGTAGGTGACGCCACCGAGCAACACGGAAGGGAGGAGGTCCCACCCGAGCAGAAGGCCGGCGGCCAGACCCGGCACGAAGTTCAGCACCATGTCGACCACACCAGCTCCCACCGACCGGCGCAGGTTCGTGACCAGCTCCTCGGCCGAGTACTCGAGCCCCAACATCAGCAGCATGAGGATCACGCCGATCTCGGCCCCGACTTCGATGAACTGCTCCGCTGCGCCCACATCGGCAATGCCACCCTGGCCGAAGGCGAGCCCGGCGAGGAGGTAGAAGGGGATCGCCGGAAGACCCACCCGCCGGGCCAGGCGCGCCACGATCGCCAGGGCCAGCACGACGACGCCGAGCTCGAGCAGCAGCGTCGAGGACGCAGTGTCCACGGCGGTCGAGCTCTAGCGTTCGGAGTGAAGCAGCTGAGCCAGCGCCCTCACCGCGTGTGGAGTTCCCACCACCACCGCGGTGTCCCCGGGTAGGAGCTGGTCGTCGGGGCCGGGGGCCGGGATCGCTTCATCACCCCGGACCAGAGCCACCACGCTCGCTCCTGTCTTGGTGCGCACCGCTGCGTTGCCGAGGGTCTCATGGGCGAGCTCGGCGTCTTCCCCCACCCGCACCCAGTCGATCATCAGACCCTCCACCTGGTGGACGAGGTCCTGGATCTGCTCCACGATTCGACTGCCACCGAGGAGCTCACCCAAAGCCTTCCCCTCGTCTTCGGTGAGCTCGACGGCCACGAGCGCGGCATCGGGATCAGCAGCGTCGTAGACGATGAGGTCCCGACGACCGGTGTGGTGGGACACGACTCCCAGGGCCCGGCCACTGCGAGCCGTCATGCCATACCGCACGCCCACGCCCGGCATGGGTGTCTCGATCACGTCGACCATGTCCCAATCTCCCTCGTCGGCTGTGACCATCTTCCACCATGAGACGACGCGGGATGCCAACATGGCGCAGGACCGCGCTCAGCGGAGGAGGGTCTATGCCGTACGTTGAGGGTCGGGTGGTGCATGACGCCGACGCCCACCTCATGGAGACACCCACCTGGCTGGCCGACCACGCCGATCCCGGGATCAGGGAACGGATCGAGCCGCTTCGCTACCCCGGGGGCAACGAGCTTCGCCAGACCGGCGACGTGGAGGAGCAGCAACGGGATCTCGCCGCCGCGTTCGAGCGGCTGGCGGCCAAGCACGCCTCACCCGAGCACCGCCGGGACGAACAGGCCGAGATCATGACCCGGAAGAACTTCGCCGCCACCGGGGGGTTCATCGCCGAAGACCGGCCCCGGGCGCTCGACCTCCTCGGCTTCTCCAGCCAGCTGATGTTCAACACGTTCCACAACCGGCGCCTGCGCGACATGGAGCACTCCGGAGACCTCGACCTCGCCTACGGCGCCGCCCGCGCTCACAACCGCGGGATGGTGGAGTTCTGCTCGGTAGACCCCCGGCTGCTGCCGACCTGCTACGTGCCGCTCGCCGACTTCGAGCGGGCCGGCGCCATGACCGGAGAAGCCCTGGAGATGGGTGCGGCGGCGCTGCTGGTGGCGTCGGGCTGCCCGCCGGGCCACTCCCCCAGCCACATCGGTCTCGACCCGGTGTGGCGGCAGGCGGAGGAGGCGGAGGTGCCGACGGTCTTCCACGTGGGAGGCACAGGCGACCTCATCGAGCCGGGCTACTTCAACAACGGGCTCCCGGTCCCGCCCGACTTCCATGGCGGTGAGGAGAACTTCCGGTCGGTCGACTACCTGGGGATCCCCCACCCGCCGATGCAGACGCTCGCCACCATGATCTTCGACGGCGTGCTCGAGCGCTTCCCCGGCCTGCGTCTCGGGGTGATAGAGCAGGGCGCCGGCTGGCTTCCGTCGTGGCTACGGCAGATGGAGTCAGCCGTCGAGGCATTCGGCCGGCACGAGGAGCGCCTCCAGGCGCTCTCGTTGAGCCCGACGGAGTACGTGCGCCGGCAGGTTCGGGTCACGCCCTACCCCACCGAGGACGTGGGCTGGATCATCGACAACAGCGGCCCCGAGATCTGCATGTTCTCCTCCGACTACCCCCACGTGGAGGGCGGCCGGAAGCCCTTCGAGCGGTTCGAGCGCTCCCTCGGCGATCGGAGCGACGACGTGCGCGGCCGCTTCTACCGCCACAACTTCCTCGACCTCATGGGGAGCAGCGTGAAGGCGCTGCTGTAGCGGGGGCCGCCCCTCGCGCCGCGTCTCGAACCAGTCATCCGCGTCCTCGATCTCCTGGGATGCTGCAGGGATGAACTCGACCCTGCGCGTCACCTGGAACGCTTGGCGAGAAGCCGTTCTCTGACCGACTCCCAACTCTTCGCCGACACCTCACCGGCCTCAACGGCATCCACGCGCCGTTGGATCTCTGCAGCCCATTCGGCCTCGACCACGTCGGGATCGTCGCCAGCCTCGTCAAGACTGGCCAACAACTCCGCAGCGAGCCCGGCCCGCTCGTCGTCGGGCAGCGAGAGTGCCTCGCGCAGCAGGTCCTCGGCCTTCATCGCCATCGCCACAAAGGGTACCGCGGACAGAACCGGCAACGTCGGGAACGCCTCGCGGAGTTGCGTGTTCGACGGCCATCGAACGCGCAACTACCGAGGTCACCCTGCGACGGTTCCCGACAGGCGGCGAGATCCTGTTGGCTGAGGCCGGCCGCCTCTTGAGCGTCTCGGACCTTCTCGCTCACGCATCGTCGGTCGCCCGGTCACGTTGACACCGGAGCCGAAACCCCAGCAGCACGTCCAACTGGCTTGATCGGCTCGTGGTGGTCCCATTCGGACCCACATCGAGGTGTACGCACGCCACCTCGAAGACGAGGGCAAGGCCCCGGCCACGATCGGCCGCCGCCTCTCCACCCTTGCCGGCTTCTACCGATCCGCCGCCGAGGAAGGGGCGATCGAGCACTCACCGGTCGTGCACGTGCGACGCCCGAAGCTGGACTACGAGTCCCACAACCAACGGGCTCGATCGCAACGAACTCAGCGCCTTCCTGGTCCCCGGACTCTTCTCGCCCCAGGACCACGGCACGATTGTCATTTCCGCCAACGGTCATGTATCACGTTCTGTACTACACTCCTGACATGGCCCGAGCAATCTCTGTACGGCTCGATGACGAAGCCGAACAAGCGCTCCGCGCGTTGGAAGCCGCCGGGATGTCCAGATCTGACGCCATCCGCAGTTCACTGATCGCGTCGGCTCGACGACTGCGGGAACGATCAGCACTCGCCGCTGAGGTTGCAGCGCTGGAGGCGGACGATGACGACAGGGAAGAGATGCTCGCGGTCGTCGGCCTGATGGAATCACTCCGTGCTCCGGGGTGACGTGTACCGCTTCAAGCTGCCCAAGGGCGTTGGACACGAACAACACGGCGACCGCTACGGCATCGTCGTCCAAGCCAACGAGTTCCCGCCACGCTCCGTCGTGCTCGTGGCTCCTACATCCACCAGCGCCAGCGCTGCATCCTTCCGGCCCAAGATCGACCTCGAAGGCCAGACGACTCGCGTGCTCGTCGAACAACTCGGCGCTGTCGACGCCTCACGGCTCGGAGATCTCTGTGGCCACCTGAGCCCCGAAGAACAGTGGGGCGTTGACGAGGCGCTGGCCACGGTTCTCGGCCTCGCCTGACACGCTCGCCGCACCGATCAGCCGCTCCGAGTCCCATCGGGGCCTGGACGCCAGGCCCGCGCTTATCGGCATCGCGCGGGACCGGTTGGCGTGGCTGCCATCGGTCGGATCGCAGTGCGTGATGCGATCGGTCACGGCTTGTAGACGTCGCGGCGATGGCCTACCCAGATGACGAGTACGACGAGGCGATCGGCGTGGACCTCGTAGACGACGCGATGGTCGCCGACCCGGACTCGATACGCACGGTCCTCGCCCTTGAGGGCAACGCACCGTGACGGACGCTCCCCTTTGGCCCCCCTCGACCATGCCGAGGCCGGACGCGACGACACCCCCGCTGACCTGGAAGTTTACGGGTGGGCCGTAAGGGACTTGAACCCCTGACCCCCTGCGCGTCATGCAGGTGCTCTAGCCAACTGAGCTAACGGCCCGTGAGGCGGTGACTGTAGCAGCGAGCAGAGGAAGCAAGCCGTTCAATCGTAGCGATGATCAGGCGGTCGAGGCCCGATCGCCGCCGGCGGGAACTCCGATGCGATTGCGGAGCACACCCAGGCCTTCGACCTCGAGCTCGACCACCGCTCCATCGTCGAGCCACGGCGGGGGCTCCTCCCCCTCGGCCTCCGCGCTGATGCGGAGCTCGAGCAGACAGCCGGTGCCGACGGTGCCCGAGCCGATGACGTCGCCGGCACGCAGGCGCGTCCCGCTGGCGGCATGCCGCACCAGATCGTCCCAGCTGTGGTGGATGTCACCGAGCTCGCCCTTGGACACCACCTGGCCATCGATGCGCGCCGTCATGGTCGCCCGGGGCTTGGCCAACTCCCACCCGCCGAGCTCGTCGGGCGTGACGAGCCACGGTCCCAGCGAGGTGGCGGAGTCCTTGCCTTTGGCCGGGCCCAGGCCCTGGCGCATCTCACGGGCCTGGAGATCGCGCGCTGACCAGTCGTTCATGATCGTGAAGCCGGCAATGCACTCCGCTGACGCATCGGCTCCATCGACGTCGTGGCCGATCACCGCCGCCACCTCGAGCTCGAAGTCGAAGGCCTGACATCCCGGAGGCACGGGGATCGGTTCGTCGGGACCGAACACGGCGGCGGGATTGGAGAAGTAGAAGACCGGCATCTGATACCAATCGGGGTCCATCTCGAGGCCGCGACCACGACGAGCGGTGGCGACGTGGGCTTCGAAGGCGTAGAAGTCGCGAATCGAAGGCGGTTCAGGCACCGGAGCGAGGAGCTCGACGTCGCCGACGGAGACCGGCGGGCCGGTGGCCGGGAGCAACCGGCGGCGCATGGCCAGCTCGAGCAGGTCGTCACCCGTGCCCACCGGCACCACGTGATCGCCGTCGACGAGGCCGCACTGGTCTGTCCCGTCACCTCTCCGATATCTCGCCAGCTTCACGAGGCGACATCGTTGCCGAACGGCGCCAGATCGTCACGTCCGGCGTAGAACCACTCCCACGGCTCGGGGTCCGGACCGATCGGTGGGCCGCCGATCGGGTAGCGGGGTGCGAATCCGAACCGGCGAGCGTTGGCGTCGTCATCCGCCGTCAGCCACTCATAGCCCGGCGTTCCCGGCTCGATGAAAGGCTCGGTGTCGTCGCCGAGATCCATCACCCAACCGGTGTGATGGGAGGAGTGACCGGGAAGCGAGCTCACGGCCAGGACCTCCTCGATGACGGGATCGGCCGCGCCGGACGCGAGCAGATCGGGATCGCACCTGCTCCCCCGCCAGTCGATGCAGAAGCGGTCGAGCTTGTCGAGCACGATCCCCCGCTGGGCGCTGATGGAGCGAAAGCCCGAGGTCACCCTCAGCACGACGCCGTCGCCGGCCGCGGCGGCGATCAACCGGTCGACGGCCAGCGTGACGTCGTCGTGCATCTTGGCGACGACGGCGATCGACTGATCTCGATACCCGCGCCGTTCGGCCAGGCGCCGAAGCCGGGCGTCGGCCGCCGCATGTCCCGTGATCGGAGGAGGTGCCTCCATCGGAACCGTTCCGGGAAGCGGAGCGAGCGAATCCCACAGCCGGTGCGCCCCCAGGGCACGGGAACGCTCGGGTGCCATCCCATCGGGCGGCGAGGCGCTCGGGTCGTCAGCCAACGATCCCGCCCCCGACGAACCACATGCAGCCGACAACATGACGCACGCAGCCACCACGGCCATCAGATGTCGACCCACGGCTACAGGTTGCCGCGTCGCTCCTGCTCTCGCTCAATCGCCTCGAACAAGGCCCTGAAGTTCCCCACCCCGAACCCGCGGCATCCCTCGCGCTGGATGATCTCGCAGAAGATCGTGGGACGATCGGTGAGCACCTCGGTGAAGATCTGGAGCAGATGACCCTGCTTGTCGCGGTCGACGAGGATGCCCAATCGAGCCAGGTCGTCCCACGGGAGGTCGATCCCTTGCATCCGGCGCCTGGCGTCGTCGTAGTACGCCGGTGGGACCGACAGGAACCGGACGCCGCGATCGCGCAGGGAATCGGTTGCGGCGACGATGTCGTCGGTCCGCATGGCCACGTGTTGGACTCCCGGGCCCTGGTGGTGCTCGATGTACTCCTGGATCTGGGACTTCCGCTGGCCGTCGGCCGGCTCGTTGATGGGCAGCACGACGCCGCCGCCGTCCCACATCACGGTGGACTGAAGCGAAGTGAACTCGGTGCTGATCTGCTGGTCGTCGAAGTGGACGAGCTCGTCGAAGCCGAAGGTGGTGCCGTAGTGCGTGACCCAGCCGTCGAGCGCGCCCCGCTCGACGTTGCCGACGACGTGGTCGATCGCAGCGAGGCCCACACGCTGGCCGGGGGGAGTGATCAGCTCGGCAGGCTCGAAGCCTGGAGCGAACCACCCGGGCGGACCGTGTCGCTCGACGAAGGTGTGGATGGTATCGCCGTAGGTGGACACCGATGCGGTGATCAGCGTTCCCTCTCCGTCGGACTCCTCGGTGAGCGGGGCCGCCGGGTTCGCACCCCGGGCCACGGCGGACCCGATGGCATCAGCGGCCGAGTCGACCCGCAAGGCGATGTCGCGTACCCCGTCGCCATGGAGGAGCTGGTGGTGGCCGATCGGAGATGCAGGATCGAGCCCACCGCTGACAACGAAGGTGATGTCGCCCTGCCGCAGGAGGTAGCTGGCGCGGTGGCGGACGCCGGTCTCGGGCCCGGCGTACCCCTCGACGCTGAAGCCGAAGTGTGAGGCCAGGAAGCCGGCGAACACTCGAGCATTCCCCACCCACCATTCGAGATGGTCGAAGCCGACCAGTCGGGGTGCGTCGACCCGCTCGGGCGATCCGACGATGTTGTCGCGCCGAGTTGCTGTCATGCGATGTGTCCTTCGTGGGGCGCGAGCGCCCGCCTGTTCGACCATCATACGAGCTCCTGGCCACGATCCCCGAGATCCCGTTGCGCATTGGGCGTGCCCGACCTTGCGGCCAGTCGTGACACGCTGAAGGTGTGGTCAGCACCGCCCCCCTCGCCCGATCCCACTTCGCCATAGCCGGACACACCGCGTACCTCAATCACGCCACCATCTGCGCGCCGCCTCGCCCGGTCATCGACGCGGTGACGTCCTTCCTCGACGACGCCGGCCAGCGGGGCGGTCTCGGCTTCATGGATCGCGTCGACTCGGTACGTCCCGTGCGCGACGACCTGGCATCGCTGGTGGGCGGACGAGAGGAGGGCATCGCGTTCGCCGCCAACACGACGACAGCGTTGACACGGATCGTCGACGGTCTGACGTGGAAGCCTGGCGACCGGGTGCTGATCGCCACACACGACTTTCCCTCCACCCGCCTACCGGTCCTGGCCCTGGGTCGACGGGGCGTGACCGTCGACGAGGTGGTGTCGGATCCCGTCGCCGGGGGCGTCCCGCTCGATGCCTGGGCCCACGCGCTCGACGCCGCGCCTACGCGAATGGTGGTGACCACGTGGGTTCACTCCAACCGGGGCCACCGCACCGATCTCGCCGATCTCGCCCACATCTGCCACCAGAGACGCGCGACGCTCGTCGCCGACGTCATCCAGGGCCTCGGGGTGATTCCCTGCGACGTCGAGGCATGGGGCGTCGATGCGGTGGTGGGCGGGTCCCACAAGTGGCTGTTGGCGCCCGAGGGTGTCGGGTTCTCGTGGACCTCCGACGAGCTCACGGACCAGATCGAGGTTCGGGCTGACGGGTGGCGATGGTTCGGGACCGATCCGACCAGCTCGGCCTACCGGCGTCCACCCGATGACACTGCACTCCGGTTCGAGGGTGGCACACTCAATGGTCCCGGTCTCGCCGGTCTCGGGGCTGGCGCCGCCATGCTGCTCACCGCCGGGCCTGATGCCATCTGGGACCACGTCCAATCCCTGGGTGACCAGCTCGTCGAGGGTGTCGATCGTCTGGGTGGGCGGGTGCTGTCGGATCGCTCTCCGGGCGCGAGATCAGCCATCGTCTGCTTCGATCACCGGTCGGCCAGTGCCGCGTCGCTGGTCGAGGGGATCGGCGAGCGGGGAGTGGCGGTCTCCGAACGCGACGACGCCGTTCGAGTGTCGCCGCACGGGTGGAACACGGCCGATGATGTCGATGCGCTGCTCGACGCGGCAGCCGAGCTGCTCGCCTGACAGAATCGGCAGCCATGAACGATGCGCGTGAGGAAGCCCGACAGTTCTCGATGGTCCGGATTGCCTTCGGGGTGACGATGCTCGTCCTACCCGGGTTGGTCGGCCGGATCTGGATCGGCGATGCCGCCGGCAACCGAGGTGTGAAAGCCATCATCCGCGGCTTCGGGGTACGCGACGTGTTCGTCGGGATGTCCATCATCGATGCACTCGACGAGGACCGCCAGGTGTCGCGCCTCCTCCAGCTCGGCGTGG
Organism: Acidimicrobiales bacterium; assembly: GCA_036397895.1. Classification (GTDB taxonomy): domain Bacteria; phylum Actinomycetota; class Acidimicrobiia; order Acidimicrobiales; family DASWIA01; genus DASWIA01. The sequence continues at coordinate 9,755 of DASWIA010000009.1, forward strand.
CCTGCGATGCCGCCGACGCCCTCCTGGCCCTCACGGGCGGACGCGACGTCGGCCTGGTCCGGCGGCTCATGATCCTGGTCCTCGCCGGCGGCGCCGCCGCCCAGGGGATGCGGCTGGCCACCGCCACGCAAGCCCAGGGCGCCTGAGGCCGATCGTCCAGAGGCGATCAGGTCTTCTCATCGGAGGTGGGAGGGGCGAAGCCCTGCCGCACGGTGTTCTCCGTGATCGTCCGCGCCTGGAGGAAATGAGCCAGGTAATCGGGGCCGCCGGCCTTGCTACCGGCCCCCGAGTGGCCGTACCCACCGAAGGGTTGACGTCCCACGACCGCGCCGGTGATCCCTCGGTTGATGTAGAGGTTGCCGGCCCGCACCCGCTCGACGGCGTACGCGATTGCCGCCGGTGAGCGAGTGAACACCCCGGCGGTGAGGGCGAAGGGGGTGGAGTTGGCCGTCTCGATCCCTGCCTCGAGACTCTCAGCGGGAAACACGGCGAGCACCGGCCCGAACAGCTCGTCACAGGCGATGGGGTCAGCGGGGTCGGCACCGGCGATGACGGAAGGGGCGACGAAGAACCCGTTGGAGGGCGGTGCCGGGGCCCGGGCGACGACATGGCCCACGCGTTCCTCGTGGGCGACGTAGCGCTCGACACGGGCCTGGGCCTCGGCGTCGATCAGCGGGCCGACGACCGTGGACGGCGCCTGGGGATGTCCCACCAGTAGCTGGGCGGTGGCTTCGGCAACGCGGGCCAGGCACTCGTCGAACAACCTCCGGTGCACGATGAGTCGTGATGCCGCCGAGCACTTCTGGCCGGCGAACCCGAAGGCCGAGTGCACAACGGCAGGGACGACCTGGTCGAGGTCAGCATCGTGGCCGACCACGATGGCGTTCTTCCCCCCGAGCTCGGAGACCACCCGTTTGAGCTGGCGCTGTCCATCGACGAGGCCGGCGGCGCGGCGCCGGATCTCGAGCCCGACAGGCAGCGAGCCGGTGAAGGCGATCATGGAGATGCCGGGGTGGTCGACCATCTGCCCCCCGATCTCGGAACCGATGCCAGGGAGGAAGGAGAGCACACCCGGCGGAAGACCGGCGGCCTCGAAGGCGTCCACCAACACCGATGCCGTGGCCGGAGTCTGTTCGGCCGGCTTGAGCACCACCGCGTTTCCGGCGACGAGGGCGGCCGAGGTCATGCCGCAGGGGATTGCCAGCGGGAAGTTCCACGGGGCGATCACCCCGACCACGCCGAGCGGGTCGTAGCGAAGCACGTTGGTCTCGCCCGGCGGGGACTGCACCCGGCCTCCGGCGGCGAGACGCAGCATCTCCCGTCCGTAGTACTCGCAGAAGTCGATGGCCTCGCACACGTCGGCATCGGCCTCCGCCCACGGCTTGCCGGCCTCGAAGACCTCCAGGGCGGCGATCTCGATCCGGCGCTGCCGCATCCACCCAGCCGCACCGAACAGCACGGCCGCTCGGTCAGCCGGCGGTGTCGCGGCCCACCCGCGATGGGCATCGGCGGCGGCGCTGATCGCGTCGGCGACGTCATCTGGTCCGGCCAGATGCTGGCGAGCGACGACCCGGGACGGGCAACCCGGATCGAGGGAGGGGAGGATACGGCCGGTGCGGCGTCGCTCTCCGCCGATGACCACCGGGATGTCGGTATCGAGCTGGTCGCTGATGCGATCGAGGGCGCCGGCCATGGCTCGACGGGCAGGCGGACGGCGCCACTCGGCGACCGGCTCAGGGTGGTAGCGGTTCGGCGCGGTGGCGCCGGTGGGCGAGCGCCCGTCGCCGACAGCTGGTCGGGTGTCGTCATCGTGGCCGGCCTCCGAGACGGCCTCGATGGCCTGCTCGTCGGGCGGCTCCAGCAGGGCGTCAAGCTCGTCGCCTTCGGCGAAGCGGTGGCGTACGAAGCTCTCGTTGGACGTGTTCTCGAGGAGCCGGCGCACCAGGTACGCCATCCCGGGCACGAGTTGCCCCACCGGGGTGTAGACCCGCAGCCGCAGCCCCAGACGCTTCACGGCGAGGTGGACCGGTTCGGCCATGCCGTAGAGCATCTGGAGCTCGTAGCCGTGGTCGGGGATGTCGCACTGGCGGGCGCTCACCACTGCGTGGGCGAGCGAGCGGAGGTTGTGGCTGGCGAACGCGGCCCGGACGTCTCCGTGATGGTCATGGAGGATGCGGGTGAGGCGCTCGTAGCTGGCGTCCGTCTCGGCCTTGCGTGCCCACACCGGGGACGGCCATCCCATCTGCGCTGCGATGACCGTCTCGGTGTCCCAGTAGGCGCCCTTCACGAGGCGAACCGTGAGGGGGACGCTCCTCGCCTCCGAAATCTCGATGATGCGCCGGAGGTCTCGCTCGGCATCGCGCAGGTAGGCCTGTACAACGACGCCGAGCGACAGGTGGTCGAGAGCTGAATCGCCCGCCAGTGCCTCGAGAAGGTCGATGGTCAGATCCCGCACGTCTCGATGCTCCATGTCGAGGTGGATGTGGGCGGCGGCCTGGGCCGCGTCCAACAGCGCCGGCTTGAGCCGGTCGATCGCCGATGCCACCCCTTCGGCGCCCGACAACGGTTCGTAGTGGGTGGCCAGCGCGGTGGGTTTCACACTGACGTTCACCCGCGACAGCGGCCCGAGATCATCGGCTTCGAGGTGGGGGTCGGGTGCCCACGACGGTGTCGCTGACAGGAGCGCGCTCAGCAGCTCGCCGACTCGCCCGGCGTAGCGGTCGGCCTGGCTGGCCGTGATGGTCCTTTCGCCCAGGAGGTCGACTGTCGATGCCGATCCCTCGCGCCACAGTAGATGGAGACCGTCGACCGTCTGCTGGGGGTCCTCACCCACGATGAACTGCCTCGCCATCCGCTCGATGTTGCGACGGACGACCGACGCTTCGAGGCGGTGGCCACCCGGGACGTGGTCGGCGACGCGCATCCCGGCGTCGAGCAGACGGGAGACATCGACGTCCTCGAAGTACTCGCCGAGGTGACGAGCGAGATCGTCGTCGTCGTCCAATCCGGGGTAGACGTCGACCAGCCGGAAGAGCTGGGTCTTGAAGTCGTCGTTGCTCATGGCCCAGGCGATCATCCGATCGCTCCACCACGACATGCGGAACACCCGCGTCGACGTGTCGGCGCCGAGCTCGGCGAGGCGGCGGGCCACCGCCTGGACCTCGGACTCGAGCACCGACGTTGACGTCACTTCCCGTCACGGTACCCATATGTGAATCTCCGGCGGCACCCCGCTCGAGGTTTTTGGTAGTCGTCGGGCATCATGGAGAGGATCAGCGGGTTCAACTCACTGACGCCATTCGACCCGGAGGAGACATTGCTCGACGCCCCGATCGCCTTTGCCTTCGGCGCTGGCCTCGTTGCCGCCTTCAACCCGTGCGGCTTCGCCATGCTGCCGGCCTATCTGAGCTTCTTCATCGGCGGGGAACACGACGATGACGATGCATCGGTCGCCGCCGGAGTAGGCCGCGCCCTCGCGGTGGGTGGAGCGGTGTCGCTGGGCTTCACGCTCGTGTTCGGCGTGGTCGGGCTACTGGTCACGCAGTTCTCACTGAGCATCCAGCAGTACCTGCCCTGGATGACCGTCGTCATCGGCCTGGCTCTCATCCCTCTCGGTATCGCGATGCTCCGTGGGTTCCAGCTCAAGATCGCCCTCCCCGCGCTCGACCATGGCACCGACGGTCGCAGCCCGGCCTCGATGTTCGTGTTCGGCGTGAGCTACGCCGTGGTGTCACTGACGTGCACGTTGCCCGTGTTCCTCGCCGCGGTGGCTACCACGTTCCGCTCGGCCGACTTCGTCTCTGGCATGGCTGTGTTCGGCGCATACGCGCTGGGCATGGCGCTCGTGCTGATGGTGCTCACCGTCGGCTTGGCGCTGGCCCGAAAGGGCATCGTCGCCAGGATGCGGCGCTTCCTTCCCTACGTCAATCGGGTGTCGGGCGGATTCCTCGCCCTCGCCGGTGTCTACGTCGCCTACTACGGCTGGTTCGAGATCCAGATCTCGCGCGGCAACATCAACCCCACCCTCGACATCGGACCCTGGGCTTTCGATCTGGCCTGGCCGGCCGACTTCGTGTCGCAACGGTCAGCCGACATGTCCAACTGGGTCGCCAGCATGGGCGCCGCCCGGTTGGGTCTCATCGCCGTCGGCAGCATCGTTCTGGTGGTCACGGCCGCGCTGGCGCTGCGCCGCCCCCCGGCCGACCCAACATCCGACGGCGACTACGTCTCCGGTCGAGCCCATTCCTCTGGGCCTCGCCCCGACGCATCGGTCGGCGCCGGGTCACGCGACTGAACATCGACTCAGTTGCTAGATTGCCGACAAGTGCCTCATCAGGGGGGTCCCCGTCGGAGAGGTAGGGATGTGAAGGGCATCATCTTCAACCTGGCTGAGGAGGTGGTGACCGCCCTCCATGGAGAGGACGTCTGGGATGCGGTCCTCGACAAGGCAGGGCTCGAGGGTGCCTACACGTCCCTCGGCAGCTATCCCGACGAAGAGCTGACCGGGCTGGTCGTGGCCGCATCGGAGCTGTTGGGCTCATCGCCGGATGCCGTCTTGCGGCTGCTCGGCGAGGGAGCCATGCCGAGGCTGGCGGAACGCTTCCCGTCTTTCTTCACCGGGCACACCTCGAGCCGGACGTTCATCCTCACGCTCAATGACGTCATCCACGCCGAAGTGCGGAAGCTGTACCCCGACGCCACTGTGCCCGACTTCGAGTTCGAGAGCCCGTCAGACTCCGAAGTGGTGATCACCTATCTTTCGCCCCGCCAGCTCTGTGCTCTCGCCGAAGGCTTCGTCGCCGGGGCCGCGCACCACTATGGCGAAGACGTCACAATCGACCAACCGGAGTGCATGCACCGCGGCGATCGAGCCTGTCTCATACACTGCCAGTTCGCTCCTCACAATGCATGAGCACCGATGCCCGCCGAACATCCCGAGCCGTCGCCTGAACACGTCCGCAGAAGGCTTACGCGCGAACGACTAGCCCGGAGAGAGGCTGAGGCGATCGCCGAGAAGGTGACCGGCCAGCTCTATGACGCAGTGAACGAGCTACAGCGCACTACTGCTGTCGTGGACGAGACCACTGACTTCGTGGCCATCACCGACGCGAACGGAAGGGCCCGGTACCTGAACCGGGCGATGGCCGAGCTTCTGGGAATCGAGCAGGACGACGACCCCGACGTCACCTTCGTGGACCTGCTCACGGGCGCGTCTCGAGAGCGCTTCCGCCTTGAGGCTCTCCCAACCGTTGAGGAGAAGGGCGTGTGGAGAGGCGAGCTCGTGCTTGTCCCTCCTGGCGGTCGAGCCGAGATTCCCGTCTCTCAGGTGCTCGTCGGCCATCGCGGCCCTGAGGGCACGATCGACAGCATGTCGAGCATCTCCCGCGACATCACTGACCGCGTCGCGGTGGAGCAGCAGCTCACACACCTTGCCCTCCACGACCAGCTCACCCAGCTGCCGAACCGCCGTCTGTTCTTCGATCGGCTCGATATCGCTTTGGCCCGCGCCGCACGTCTGTCGACGCCCATCGGGGTCCTCTTCATCGACCTGGATCGGTTCAAGCCGATCAACGATGACCTCGGCCATCGAGTTGGCGACGACGTGCTTGCCATGACCGCGCAGCGGCTCACGTCCGCCATGCGACCAGGCGACACCGTGGCGCGCATCGGGGGCGACGAGTTCGCGGTTCTGTGCGAGAGCGTCCCCAATGAGCAGGAGGCCGCGGTGATCGCCGACCGTCTCCGCCACCAGATCGCGCTTCCGATGGTCACAGATGAGGGCGAGATCTCGATCAGCGCAAGCATCGGGGTCGTGATCACCGCTCAGACTCCAGCGGAAGGCCCCGAACGACTGCTGCGCGAGGCAGACGCGGCGATGTACACGGCCAAGCGATCCGGGGGCGGCGGCTACCACGTGACGCGGTGGGACAACGCCGTCACTACAACCGACCCGGTGACGCAGACGCCCTGGAACGTCGAGCCTGGAACTGCTTGAGCGTCGGTCGTAGTGTGACCCCGTCTGGGGTGCACAGCCGTATCGGAGCAGAACCGGAGGCGAGACGATGAAGATGTCGATCCCCGACGAGTTGGTGGCGACGTTCAACGGATCCCTGGTGTCCCCAGGTGACGATGGGTATGACGAGGTCCGAGCGGTCCACAACGGGTTGATCGACAAGCGGCCAGGGCTGATCGCGAGATGCCACAACGTCGCCGACGTGCGTGACGCGGTGACCTTCGGTCGTGACGCCGGCTTGGAGGTCTCGGCTCGAGGGGGAGGGCACAACGTCGCCGGCCGGGCTGTGACCGAGGGCGGGTTGATGATCGACCTGTCCCTCATGCGCGGCGTCGACGTCGACCCGGCCCGTCGCCGGGCGCGAGCCCAGGGTGGGGCCACCTGGAACGAGTACAACCGGGCCACCGCCGTATACGGCCAAGCCACCACGGGCGGGGTGATCTCCACCACCGGTGTAGCGGGGCTGACGCTCGGTGGCGGGCTCGGCTGGCTCATGGGAAGGCACGGCATGGCGGTGGACAACGTCACCCAAGTCGAGCTGGTGACCGCTGACAGCCACGTGCACCTGGTGAACGCCGAGAACGATCCCGACTTGTTCTGGGCCCTGCGAGGTGGTGGCGGCAACTTCGGCGTGGCGGCGTCCATCGAGTTCGAAACCCATCCGCTCGATGTCGTCCTAGGTGGCCTGCTCGCCCATCCGCTCGCCGCGGCGGCGGAGGTCATCAGCATGTACCGGCAGTTCACCAAGGGCGTCTCTGACGACGTCACGTTGTTCTGCGCGCTCGTCCATGCCCCCGATGGCAGCGGCACGAAGCTCTGCGGGATCCCGCTGTGCCACGCCGGCGATCTGGCCCAGGCCGAGTCCGAGCTCCGACCGCTGCGAGAGTTCGGTCCGCCCGTCGAAGACCTCGTGCAGGCGATGCCCTATCCGGTCGTCAACACGCTCCTGGACGACGGCTTTCCCCCGGGAGCACTGAACTACTGGAAGTCCGCCTTCTTCACCGAGCTCAGCGACGCCGCCATCCAGACGATGATCGAAGCATTCGAGAACGCACCGTCGATCATGTCGGGTCTCGCGATCGAGCACTTCCATGGCGCGGTGTGCCGCGTCGACCCGACCGCTACCGCCTACCCCCACCGCGATCCTGGCTTCAACCTCCTCATCGCCGGCGAGTGGCTCGACCCGAGCGAGACCGAATCCAACATCGCCTGGGTCCGTGAGACGTACGCGGCGCTGGCGCCCTACATGGCGCCGAGGATCTATGTGAACTACATGGGCGACGACGACAGCGACCGCATTCGCGACGCCTACGGCCCCAACTACGACCGTCTCCTCGAGCTCAAACGCCGCTACGACCCCGACAACCTCTTCCGCCTCAATCAGAACATCGACCCCGGCCACTGAGCTGGGGACTTGGGTCGCCCTCACCAGGAGTCGGAGACCTGCTGGGACGGGGTCAATGGCAGCCGCAGCACGAAGCAGGCACCTGGGCCGTACTCAGCCGTCACCATCGAAGTGTCCACTCGCATGCGATTCGCGTCGCGCAAGCGGCGCGCCTGGTGGAGCACGATGTCATCGAGGTCGACCGCGGCCTCGGTCGCGGCGGCCCGAACGGCATCGCCGCGCGCCAGCACCACCACGCTGGTGCTGTTCGGGCTGATCGGTACCGGCTGCGGCGACGACGACCGGCCGCCCGTGATCGACCCGGGCGACGGCGGCGACTACTCCCCTGAGATCAATGCTGCTGACTTCGTCGATGTGATCGACAAGACGACGACCACGACGACTGATTCCTGTCTCTCATTGTCATCACGGCAGTACCCCAGCTCGAAGATGACCGGCGCGCACGGGCCGGCCCGACGACCCGACTGCGGCTGGAGTGAGCTGGCGTGGGTGGCGGACGGGCTGGCGTAGATGTCCGAGGAAGAGATCACCACTCCGAGCCGTCTGCGCGTGAACACCGGCACTGGCTATCGGTCTGCTATCGCGACAATGTGATCTCGATGCGACCGAACTTCCTTATCATCGGTGCGGCGAAGTCGGGGACGACCTCGCTGGCGGTGAACCTGAGCACCCATCCTGAGGTGTTCCTCGCACGAAGTGAGACGCATTTCTTCAGCTACGACAGCAACTGGGAGGAAGGGACTGCCACCTACGAGGTGAACTTCGACGCCGCGCCCTCCGATGCGGTCGCTGTCGGCGAGAAGTCACCCTCGTACTTGTACAGCCCTGACGCTCCCGGGCGGATTGCGGAGACGTTCGGCGAGAACCCACTGTTCTGCTGCATCGCGATCCTGCGTGAACCCGTGGCACGCGCGGTGTCGCAGGTCGCACACCGCCGACGCTTGAACGCGGAGCACAAGACCGTCACGGAAGCGCTGATCGCCAACCTCGACCACCTCGACGGAACCTTCGACTACATCGGCCGTGGGCACTACGCCGAGCAGTTGAGTCGGTTCATCGACGTGCTCGGTGCGGACCGAGTCCATGTCGAGCTCTACGAGGATCTCGTCGGCGATCCTGATGCTCTCCTCGATCGCTTGTGTGCCCGACTCGAGCTCAGCTCGTTCTCGTTCCCGCTCGCGTCGCGGCGGATCAACGAGAGTGCGACGATTCGCTACCCCCGGCTGTACCGGGAGCTGATCCGCATTCGCGCGGGCAAATGGCTGCCGCCAGAATTGTCGCGATGGGTCTGGGGCAAGCTCCAGGAACCCGTCGCGTACGAGATGCTTCCCCCAGCCCTTGCGCGTCGGATCCAGGCGCACTACGCACCCCACAACCGCGACCTCGAGGTACTGCTCGGACGGACGCTGCCAGCCAACTGGAGACAGCCTGACTCATTGCAACGTTGAGCTGGAGCATCCAGATCGTGTCACGCCCGTGTCGCGCTGTGCCAGCCACGTGTCACCGAGTTGGACTCCGGTTCAGTCGATCAGCACGGTGACGTCAAGGCTTTTCGCAACCTGTGACAGGCGTTCGTACCCTTCCGGGGCGAGGAACGGCACGGGCGGCTCGATGACCCGGAGATCGGACCTCGCAACCCCGCCCGATCGACCGCGACTCCGTCTGAAGAGCATCACCGCGTCACGTCGCGGCGCCTGCCGAGAGCTCCACCACAGCCCGTCGACATATGGCGCGTCGCCGTAGAGCGCGCGGGCCGACTGGCGTGTGAGCGGCCACGACGCTCGGCGGCTCACGATCAACTGAGGCCGGCTCGAGCCGCCGTGGGGCACGGCTGAATCCTGGGTGCATCCGGAGTGGAGCCCGGTTGTCGGCGGCCAGCACGCCAGACAGAGGCCGAGGCGCTGTCAGCTGTACACGCCGAGCGTGAAGACCCGGGCCTCCAGAACGACCGTCGTCGCGGCGAATGCTGTGAGCCAGGGAAGGGCGACGAGTCCACGAGCGAGCCGTAGACGGACCCAACCCAGCAGGGACGACCCTCTCCCCATCCGCCGAGCTGGACGCGGAAACCGTTGTCGCACGTCTACGTCGCTCCACCGATCGCACGGGCATGAGTTGCCGCGACGAGGCAGGGGACGAATCCCGTCGTCGCCGCGGCGGTCGAGAGGGTCCATTCGTTCAGACCGTGGCCAAGTCTGATGA
>DASWIA010000010.1:0-19910 GCA_036397895.1 Acidimicrobiales bacterium
CGGTGGCCAGCGCCCCCGCGTCGAGCGCGGCCTGACGAGCCTGGGCGAGCCGATCGAGCGGGCCGCCGCCGAGCAGGTCGAGGGTGCCCAACTCATGCAGTGCCCGGACGCGCCACAGGGTCAGGCCGTGCTGCTCGGCCAGTGCCAACGCAGCGGAGAAGGCCCGGGCCGCTGAGGTGAGGTCACGCTGACGTTCGCGTTGGCCCAAGACCGCGAGGGCCTCACACGCCAGCTCGTAGCGCCCGTCGGTCTGAGACGTGGTCAACGCCCTCTCGGCGAGGGTCACGGCATCATCGAGGCGGCCTTCGCCGAGCGCCACCTGTGCGGCCAGGACCTCGTACTCGCTCGCGGCAACGCCACCTGATGCGGCGAGCTCTCGGGCGCGGTGGAGCTGATCCAGGGCTCGTGCCCAATCGGCGGACAGAATGGCCGTTCGAGCCAGCCACAAATGCACCTGCGCCCGGCGCGTCGGCGGGCCCCCCAGGTCGGCCAGCTGAGACAGCAGACGCTGGCCGACCTCACCCACCCGCTCGGCGTTGCCGGCCCGGACGAGCACCGCGCAGAGCGCCTCGTCAATCTCGACCGCCAGTTGCCGGTTGTCGCCGGCAGTCGTCGGGCCCGCTCCAGGTTCGCCTCGGAGCTGGCCAGCGCGCCGCGACCGAACGACCGCCGGCCCGACTCGAGGTGCAACCCGGCCGCCCGGGCGGGTTCCCCAGCCTGTTCGGCGAGCTCGGCCGCCAGCTCGCACCACTCCCCGGGCAGGCCCGGATGAGCGGTCTCGACAGCACGCAGACCGCGCGCCGCCAGGGTTGCTCGCTCCGGCGGAAGGAGTTCCGCGAGGATGGCGTCCCGAGTCAGCGCATGGCGGAACCGGAAGCGGGGGCCGGGATCGGCGGCCTCCACGGACAGCAGCTGGGCGTCGACAGCCCGGCCGAGGAGATCGACCACAGTGGCTTCGTCCTGGCTGCTCATGTCCGCCAGCAGGCGCCAGTCGAAGCTTCGGCCGAGCAGCGCCGCGGCCACGAGAAGGCCCCGGGTGCCCGGGGCTGCTCCGAGTCGTCGCCGAACGGTCTCCGCGAACGTAGCGGGGATGACCAGGCCCGGAGAGCGGTCGAGGACCCAGCCGTCGGCTGTGTTCTCCAACTCGTCGGCCTGGACCATCCCTGCCAACAGCTCCTCGACGAGAAACGGCAGTCCATCGGCCCTCGCCACGACCACCTCGGCAAGCTCGCGGGGGACGACCGAAGCCCGCAGGCAGCCCGCGGCCATCAACACGACTTCCTCGTCACTCAGCCTCGGGAGCTCCACGATGGATGCGGAGCGCCGGGTGGCAAGGCCGTGGACGCACGTCAAAGCCCTGCTGGGTTGCTCGCCGCGAAGCGAGACCAAGCAGAAGACGGGTTCCCCCGCGATGTTGTCGGCCAGGTACTCGACGACCTCGATCGTCTCGGCGTCCGCCCATTGCAGATCCTCGAGCACGAGCACGCAGCCAGCGCCTTGCCCCAGGGTGGCGAGCAGCCTGAGCACGGCTTCCCCCAGGACCACGAGCGACTCCTCCCCGGGTGACTCGCCGGGGAGGCGCCACTCGGGGACGAGCCGCCCGAGGATGGGCCGAAAAGGTGCCAGCTCCCGAACCTGTGGCGGTCCAGACTTGCGAAGATGTGAGAACAGCGCCTCCGCGACGGGCCGGAAGGGGAGCGGGCTGTCGCGCTCAACCGCCCGGCCGGTCAGCACAAGCGCTCCCCGACGAAAGCCCTCCTCCGCCACCTCCCTCAACAGGCGCGACTTGCCGACCCCAGCCTCGCCCGCGACGACCGCCGTCGCGCCGTGTCCGTCGGCCAGGCGATCGAGGGCACGTCGGAGCTCCTGCCACTCCTGTTCGCGGCCGACAACCACGGGGCACAGCAGCTCTCGCACTCAGACGAGCATGCCACGAAGGCGGGCGCTCGCTCGGAGCTCATTGCGCCATGAGATCGGCGCCAGCAGCTGACACACGGCGACAGACATGGGCGATCCGCGCCACCGGGCAGCTCTCGCCGACATAGTGCAGCCGCCGGGCCCGATTCGGCGTACGCACCCGCCGGCGGGCACCGATCGGTGTCACAGAACCCTCCGCGCGTCGACTCGGCCAGGGTGCCACCGAACACCGGCTGGGTGATGCCGTCGACGTTCGCCGAACGGCCATCTGCTGCATCCCGCGAGCGCGACCGACGCCGGCTCGGGGCGCGCTCGATGCCGACGCGGTTGTCCCACAACGAGCGCCCCAGAACCCGCTGACCGGGGCGGCCACGCGCTCGGCCGGAGTGCCGAGCGCCACCGAGGTGCCCCTGATCCGCGTCACCAAACGTGAGCGGACGACCATCTTCGTGAACGTCTGGTCAGTACTCGATGGCGAGGGCGTAGCGGAGAGCGGCGTCGAGTCGGATAGGTCCGCCGAGATCGAGGCGGCCGACTGCTTCAGCTCGAGCACAGCAATCGGGACGGCGATGAGGTTGTCGCAGCTGATCGCACTGACCTGAGGAAGTCCTTCGGCCGGGCCGACCTCTACCTCAGACTTGATGCCGCGGATGGTTCGGGTGATCGGAGCGCACGTGATTGCGATGAGCACGTCGATCGCCGGGTCGCGTGTGAGCACGCAGACGGGTCGTCGGCCTGCCGGCTCACCGAGGTCGGCCCAGACGATGTCGCCGCGGGCTACCACTCAGGTGCAGTCTCGGCCGCGAGACGACGCGCAGTCGCGACGAGCGCAGGATCCTGCGGCACGCGCCGGTACGCCTCCTGGAGGATCCGGTCGGCGTCGAGCTGTTCCGCTGCCTCGATTACTGCGGATACACCTCGGCGGAGCAGTTCGGACCTACTTGTGTGCTCTGCGTTCGCGAGGCGGTCCAGACGCTGGACGAGTTCGTCGCCTTCGCTCGATGCGGTCTACGCAGCCTGCCTCCTCCGCGGCAACACCCCCCGATCGAGATAACGAGTGGCGAAACATTCGGGGGGTGCGGACCACGGAGCCGGATGCCCGGCGTACTTTCACCCCATGGAACCCCGGTCCTCGAACCCTGCCCCGGGCGTGGAGACGACCGCTCCGCGGGTGCTGGTCATCGAGGACGACTCCCACCTGGCCGACGTGGTCGAGCGCTACCTCGAGCGTGAGGGCTTCGCCGTCGAGGTGGTCCATGACGGCGTCGACGGCCTCCGCCGAGCGCTGGACTCGCTCCCCGATCTCGTGGTGCTCGACCTGATGTTGCCCCGTCTCGACGGCATCGAGCTGTTCCGCCGATTGCGCCAGGTCGCCCCCATCCCGGTGGTGATGCTCACGGCACGCGGCTCGGAGGAAGACCGGGTCACGGGTCTGGAGCTGGGCGCGGATGACTACGTGGCCAAGCCCTTCTCGCCACGGGAGCTCACCGCCCGGGTGCGGGCGGTGCTGCGGCGGGCATCCGGGGCGATGGAGGTCCAGGGATCCTCGGTGCTCCAGGCTGGTGAGCTCGAGGTGGACATGGTCGCCCACGAGGCCCGACGAGGTGGCGAGCCGCTCGCTCTGACCGCCCGCGAGCTGGACCTGCTCGGCTACCTGATGGCCCACCCGCGCCAGGCCTTCACCCGGCGCGAGCTGCTGGGGGCCGTGTGGGGCTACGACGTGGGTGACACGGCAACGGTGACCGTGCACGTGCAGCGCCTGCGCGAAAAGGCCGAGATCGACCCGCGCTCGCCGCGCCACCTCGCGACCGTGCGTGGCGTCGGCTACCGGTTCGACCCGTGAGCCCTGCCCCCCACCGTTCGGGGCCAACGAACCCCCGACGGCGACCGGAGGTGCTGGTGCCAGAACGGATGGGGTCGGTGCCGCTCGCCATTCTCGTTACCGGCGTGTTCGCCGCGCTGGTCGCGGCCGCGCTGGCTGGCGTCGGACCTCGTGACACGGCGACGCTGGTCGGCCTCGCCGGCGGTGGCGCGGTCGCGGCCGTGGTAGCCACGGTGGCCATCCTGGCGCGCGTCCGCCGGCGCGACCTCAGAGTGCAGCTCCTGGTCGTGGCCCTGGGGGCGGTCGCTGCAACCGCTGCGGGTGTGGCCGTGGCGGCATGGGCGATGTTCTTGTCCGCGCACGACCTCGGTGTCCTGGCGGTGGTGCTCGTGCTGTCGGCATCCGTGGGTGTCAGCTCGGCGTGGGTGCTCGGTCGCCGCTTCGGCGCCAGCGTGGAGATCCTCGGCGCCCAGATCGATGCGTTGGCTGGCGATGACCCGGCGGTCCGGCCCGGTGGTCTGGTCACGGCCGAGCTCCAGCGCCTGTCCAAGGTGCTGGCCGCCACCCACAGCCAGCTTGTCGACGCCCGTCACCGCGCCACCCGGCTGGAATCGTCCCGCCGTGAGCTGGTGGCCTGGGTGTCCCATGACCTGCGTAGCCCCATCGGTGCGGTCCGCGCGATGGGCGAGGCGCTCGAGGACGGGGTCGTGGCGGACCCTTACGAGGTCGCGGCGTACCACCGCGCGATCGTGCAGGAGACCCAGCGGCTCGCGCGGCTCGTGGACGACCTCTTCGAGCTGTCCCGCATCGAGGCCGGTGCGCCCACCACCGACGTGCCGTTCGTGCCCCTCCACGAGCTCGTGGCCGAGGTGGTCGATGCAGCCGCGGTCCGGGCCGACGCCCACGGCATCGCGCTTCGCGCCGACATCGCCGACGTCGGCCCAGAGCTCGTCGTCGCCGCCGACCTGCGTCGGGTGATCGACAACGTGGTCGACAACGCCATCCGCCACACGCCCGCCGGAGGGTTGGTGACCGCGACAGTCCGGGCGGACGGCTCCGGCCTGGAGCTGGTCGTGGGGGACGAGTGCGGCGGCATCCCGCCCTCGGATCTCGAGCGCGTCTTCGACGTGGCGTTCCGGGGCGACGAGAGCCGGTCGCGGGAAACCGGCGGCGGTGGGCTCGGGTTGGCCATCGCCAAGGGCCTCGTCGAGGCCCGCGCCGGTCACATCTCGGTGCGCAACCGGGCGGGTGGGTGCGAGTTCACCGTCCGGATCCCGGCCGAGGCGGTGGCCCCGTGAGCACCACCGCATCGTCGGAGACGACCAGGACGGCGAGCGGCGAGCGCGCCTGGCGGGGCGCAGTCGCGGGTGTCGTCTCCGCCGGCGCAGCCCTCGCCTTCGGTCAGCTGCCGACCGCCATCGCGGGGGAGTCCGTCGGTCCGATCACCGCTGTCGGCAACGAGTTCGTCGACCGCTACGCCGCCTCGCTCAAGGACCTGGCGGTCGTGCTGTTCGGTCAGAACGACAAGGTCGCTCTGGTCATCGGCATCGTGACGCTCAGCCTGGTGCTCGGCGCGGTGCTCGGGGTTCTGGCCCTCCGGTCCTTCCCGGCCGCGATCGTCGGCCTCGTGATCTTCGGGGCGGTGGGCCTGGCCGCGCAGGCCACCGACCCCAGTGCCGGCCTGCTGCTACCGGTGATCTCGGCGGTGATCGGCGTGGCCGCCGGCGTGGCCTCGCTCGCCTTCCAGCTCGGCTGGATAGCCCGCCCGGAACAGCCGCTCGCCCCCCTCCGTCGGTGGGGACCGGCCGACGACCCCCGGGTCAAGACGCCGGACCGCCGCTCGTTCCTGTTGGCATCAGGTGCCGTGGGCGCCACCGCGGCACTCACCGGACTCGGCGCGTGGTCGTTGCGCGGTCGGTCCACCATCGCCGCCCAGCGCGAGGCGCTGGTGCTGCCCCAGCCGGTCCGGTCCACGCCGGTGCCCCGTACCGGCACGCTCGACGCGGACGGGGTAAGCCCGTACCTCACCCCCACCAGCGATTTCTACCGGATCGACACCGCGCTGGTGACCCCCCAGGTGAACGCCGAGTCGTGGCGCTTGCGGGTCACCGGCCTGGTCGACGAGCCCTTCGAGCTCACCTTCGACGAGCTGGTCGGCATGGACCTGGTCGAGGAGCCGGTGACCATCGCCTGCGTGTCCAACGAGGTGGGTGGGGACCTGGTCGGCAACGCCGCGTGGCTCGGCGTGCCGCTCGTCGAGCTGCTGGACCGGGCCGGGCGCCAGCGCGACGCCACCCAGGTGGTGGGTCGCTCCACCGACGGGTTCACCGCCGGGTTCCCCACCCAAACCGCCCTCGATGGGCGGGTCGCGCTGGTCGCGGTCGGGATGAACGGCGAGCCGCTGCCGGCCAGCCACGGGTACCCGGCCCGGCTCATCGTCGCCGGTCTCTACGGCTACGTGTCGGCTACCAAGTGGCTCACCGAGATCGAGCTCACCCGGTTCGACGACTTCGACGCCTACTGGATCCCCCGGGGATGGTCGAAGCTCGGGCCGATAAAGACCCAGTCGCGCATCGACGTGCCGCGGGGAGGGGCACGGATCGAGTCCGGCACGGTCGCGGCGGCCGGAGTTGCCTGGGCCCCGAACGTGGGGATCGCCGCCGTCGAGGTCAGCGTGGACGACGGCCCGTGGGAGGGCGCCGACCTCGGGGCGTCGGCCAACGACAACACCTGGGTCCAATGGGTCCACCGCTGGACGGCAGAACCGGGCGAGCACACCTTGCGCTGTCGGGCCACCAACGAGACCGGTGTCGTCCAGCCTGCCGAGCGACGGGACCCCAGACCCGACGGGGCGACCGGTCACCACTCGGTGCGCGTGACCGTCCGGACGTAGGCCGCAACCGCAATCCTCAAGACATCGAACAGGAGAGGACATGAAGCCATGCACCACATGAACCGAGCCACTCGACTCCTGCTGGCCCTGCTGATCGCCCTGGCGTTCACCGCTGCTGCCTGCGGGGACGACGACGACAGCGACGTCGGCACCGAGGGCGACGAGCAGATCGTCGACGACGAGGCGACCGAGGACGACATGTCGGAAGAGGACATGTCCG
This sequence comes from Acidimicrobiales bacterium, assembly GCA_036397895.1. Classification (GTDB taxonomy): domain Bacteria; phylum Actinomycetota; class Acidimicrobiia; order Acidimicrobiales; family DASWIA01; genus DASWIA01. The sequence continues at coordinate 6,853 of DASWIA010000010.1, forward strand.
ACGGCGACATGGGCGACGAGTCCGATGAAATGTCCGAGGAGTCCCACGACATGAGCGACGAAGACATGTCCGACGACTCCTGAGCCCCCAATCGTTGGCGCGGAGAAGTTGGCGGTCGTACACCGAGACAGTGAGCGAGCCGGTCTGACCCGGTTCGGTTGCTTGACGACCGAGGGGCATCGGGGCAGCCGCCGGGATCTCGTGGATCACCGCTACCGTCCCTCACGATGCAGGACCGCCTCTCAGAGCTCGAAGCCGAGTACGACGCACTCAACGCTCAGCTTGCCGACCCTGCCGTCCTGTCTGATCAGCGGACGGCGCGGGAGGTCGGGCGGCGTCAACGCCAGCTCGAGCCCATCGTCGAGGCAGCCCGTGCCCGCCGCCAGGCCCTCGACGACCGGGAGGCGGCAATGGAGATGGCGGCGGAGTCATCCGGTGCGGATCGGGAATCGATGCGGGCCGAGGCAGCCGAGCTCGAGGCGCGCATCGCCGAGCTCGACGAGGAGCTGAAGCTCCTGCTGCTGCCTCAGGATCCCAACGACGGTCGAAACATCATCGTCGAGATCCGGGGTGCAGAAGGTGGTGAAGAGGCGAACCTGTTCGCCAAGGACCTGGCCGACATGTACCAGCGCTACGCCGCGCTGCGGGGCTGGAAGGCCGAGGTGATGTCGGCCTCCCCCAGCGACATGGGCGGATTCAACGACGTGACCCTCATGTTCAGAGGCAACGACGCCTGGACGCGGATGCACCTCGAGGGGGGACCCCATCGAGTGCAGCGGGTGCCCGTCACCGAGAGCCAGGGCCGGGTCCACACGTCCTCGGCGACCGTCACCGTGCTCCCCGAAGCCGACGAGGTGGAGGTCGAGATCAGCGACACCGACCTCGATATCGACGTGTACCGATCGTCTGGTCCCGGCGGGCAGAGCGTCAACACCACCGACTCCGCCGTTCGCATAACCCACAAGCCCACCGGCCTCGTGGTCGCCATGCAGGACGAGAAGTCCCAGATCCAGAACCGGGCGAAAGCCCTGCAGGTGTTGCGTGCCCGTCTGCTCAAGGCCGAACAGGATCGTCAGCAGGCCGAGCTCTCCGAGGCCCGCCGTGATCAGATCGGTGGTGGCGGACGATCCGAGAAGATCCGGACCTACAACTACAAGGAGAACCGGGTGTCGGACCATCGCATCGGGCTCACCGTCTACAAGCTCGACCGTGTGCTGAGCGGCGAGCTCGACGAAGTGATCGACCCGTTGCTCGCCGATGAGCGGGCCCGCCAGCTCGCCGGCTCCGACCAACTCTGATCGTTGGCGTGCCCCGGCCCGAGTCACCGCCCGGCACCGACGACCTGGTGGTCGCCCACGCTGCTGCTACCTGGGGCCAGCTGGTGGCAGCCGGGACTGCCCTTCTGAGGGAGGCTGGGGTCGAGCGCCCCGCCGTCGACGCACGACGCATCGTCGAGGAGGCTTCGGGTTGCGATGGGGCCGAGCTGGCCGCCGCCCTCGACCAGCACCCGGCGACGGATCGCAACCGCCGCAGCTGGGCGGCGATGGTGCTGCGTCGTACTGGAGGAGAGCCGCTCCAGTACGTCCTCGGACGGTGGGCCTTCCGGCACCTCGATCTGTTCGTCGACCAACGGGTGCTGATCCCCCGACCAGAGACGGAACAAGTCGTCGAAGTGGCTATCAGGGAAGGACGCGCCCTCGGAGATCACCTCACCTGGGTCGACCTGGGTACGGGCAGCGGTGCCATTGCCCTGTCGATCGCCCGTGAGGTCGACGACGCCACGGTGTGGGCGACCGACGTGAGTGCCGGCGCCATCTCCGTGGCTCGAGCCAACCTGGCCGCGCTCGGTCGCCGGGCCCAACGGGTTCGCATCGTCGAAGGATCCTGGTACGAGGCGCTTCCCTCCGAGCTGGTGGGGGCGGTGGACGTCGTCGTCTCGAACCCTCCCTATGTTCGCGCCGGTGACCCACTCCCTCCCGTGGTGGCGGAATGGGAGCCGATGAGCGCTCTGCGGGCGGGTGATGATGGGTTGTCCGACATCGACGAGATCGTGGCTGGTGCCGCGATCTGGCTCCGGCCTGGCGGCGTCATCGTGATGGAGCACGCCCCCGACCAGGGCCATGACGTCCGACACCGAGCCGAAGCGGTTGGATTGGTCGATGCTGCGACGCGAGCCGACCTCGCCGGGCGAGCGCGGATGCTCGTGGCGCGCCGGTCGACCAATATGGTCCCGTGAGCGCGGCAACCACCCCCGACCACGTAGTCGACGTCACCGCTGGTTTGACGAGCGATGTGATCGCTCGTACGACCAGTCTGCTGAGGGCCGGCAAGGTCGTCGTCGTTCCAACCGAGACCGTGTACGGAGTGGCGGTCGACCCGTTCGCGGCCGGGGCCACCGAGCGCCTCTTCGAGTTGAAGGGTCGGGACCGCACCCAGCCGGTGGCGGTGCTCGTCGCCGATCTGCAGCGGGCTGAGGCGCTGGCCCTGTTCGACGATCGGGCCCGACGTCTGGCCGCCCGGTTCTGGCCCGGTCCGCTCACCCTGGTGCTCGGTCGCGACGCCGGTCTAGCGGTAGATCTCGGCGTGGGCGCCGACACCATCGGCCTGCGTTGCCCCGGGCACCCGGTGGTCCGGATGCTGGTCGAGCGCGTGGGCCCGCTGGCCACCACGAGTGCCAATCGCACCGGTGAACCTACGCCGCTGACGGCGTCGGAGGTTGATGAGGTCTTCCGCGATGGCGTCGCCCTCGTCCTCGACGCCGGGCGGTGTGGTGCTGCCCCGTCCACTGTCGTGGATCTCACCGGCGACGACGTGCACGTCATCCGGTCGGGAATCATCTCCGAAGCGGAGATCCACGAAGCGCTCGGTGGTTGAGCAGTGACGGCCCCGGCCATCGAGCACCGCTAGCCAGACATCGCCAACAGCGCGGCGCGAAAATGGGCCTCAGCACCACCAGTGCGCCGCACTGTCCGACGGAGTCGAAAGACACCAGTCATCTAGGCTGGGGCAATGGCTCGCATCGCCGCCGGTTCCGACCACGCCGGGTTCCGCCTCAAGTCCGAGCTGGTCCAGCACCTCAAGGATGCCGGCCACGAAGTGGTCGATCTGGGAACTCACACCACCGAGTCGGTCGACTACCCCGACTTCGGTGAGGCGGTGGCCCGAGCGGTGGCGGATGGAGAGGCCGATTGGGGCCTGGCGTGCTGCGGTACCGGCATCGGCATCGCCATGGCCGCCAACAAGGTGGCCGGCATCCGCGCCGCCGTCGTCCACGACGTGACCGGTGCCCGACTCACCCGCCTCCACAACGACGCCAACATCATCTGCCTGGGAGAGCGGGTCTGTGGTGTCGAGGTGGCCAAGGACGCCGTCGACGCCTTCGCCAGCACCGACTTCGAGGGCGGCCGCCACACCCCGCGGGTCGGCAAGATCGACGTCATCGCGCCGATGGGCGAATGATTGGGCGAATGAGGGGCGAGCTGGCCCATACTCGTCACAGCCGCTCGTGACCAGGAGTGTTACCTATGCCGTGGCCATCACGTGACGCCGAGACGTTCGCCATCATCGACCGTGAGGTCGAGCGGCAGAACACCACCCTCCAGCTCATCGCCTCGGAGAACTTCGCCAGCCCCGCGGTGATCGAGGCCACGGGCTCAGCGCTGACCAACAAGTACTCCGAGGGTTATCCCGGCAAGCGCTACTACGGCGGCAACCTCATCATCGATGAGGTCGAGGACCTCGCCCGCAACCGGGTCACCGCGCTGTTCGGTGCTGATCACGCCAACGTGCAGCCCCACTCGGGTGCCAACGCCAACCTCGGCGTGTACCTGGCGCTGCTCGAGCCGGGCGACAAGGTCATGGGGATGCGCCTCGACCAGGGCGGCCACCTCACCCACGGCAGCCCGGTCAACGCCTCGGGCCGGCTCTACGAGTTCGTGTCCTACGGCGTCACCGACAGCGACGAACGCCTCGACTACGACGAGATCGCGGCCGTCGCCGAGCGGGAGCAGCCGAAGATGATCGTGGCTGGAGCCACTGCCTACTCCCGCATCATCGACCCCGAGCCCCTCCGCACGATCGCCGATTCGGTCGGCGCCATCTTCGTGTTCGACGCCGCTCACATCGCCGGGCTCATCGCCGGGGGAGTGCACCCCAACCCCGTGCCCTTGGCCGACATCGTCACCTTCACCACCCACAAGACGCTGCGGGGCCCACGAGGCGGGTGCATCGTGGCCACCGAGCATTACGGCGCTGCCATCGACAAGGCCATCTTCCCCGGCCTCCAGGGCGGCCCGCTCGAGCACGTGATCGCGGCAAAGGCTGTGGCCTTCCACGAGGCGGCCCAGCCCGAGTTCCGCGACTACGCGGCGCAGATCGTCGCCAATGCCCGAGCGCTGGCTTCCGCACTGGCCGGCGAGGGGCTCCGAATCGTGTCGGGAGGCACCGACAACCACCTCATGCTGGTCGACCTCCAACCCGTCGATGCCGAGCTCACGGGCAAGGTCGCCCAGGAGTCGCTCGACCGCGCCGGGATCACCACCAACAAGAACCAGATCCCCAACGACCCCCGCAGCCCCTTCGTGACCAGCGGCCTCCGCCTCGGCACCGCGGCCCAGACCACGGCGGGCATGAAGGAGCCCGAGATGGCCGAGGTTGCCTCACTCATCGGCCGGGTCCTGCGGGCACCGCACGACGACGCCACCATCGCCGCCGTCCGCCACGACGTCGAGACCCTCTGCTCCAAGTTCACGCCGTACGCCTGATCGGCGCCGGGTGGCCGCCTACGCTCGGCCCCGATGAGTGACGAGCTGGTCGTGCTGGCGGTGGCGTTCGGCGTCACCTTCACCTTGACCCCGCTCATGATCCGAATCGCCAACCGAGTGGGCGCGGTGGTGGTGCCCGATGTTCGGCACGTGCATCCGGTGCCGACCCCGCTTCTCGGTGGTGCAGCGATGTTCGGGGGGTTCATCGCGGCGTTCCTGGTGGCCACCCAGCTCGATCGGTACGACGCCGCCTTCTCGGCCAGCAGTGAACCCTGGGGAATCCTCCTGGGAGCACTGGCCATCTACGTCGTCGGTCTCATGGACGACCTCCGGCCGGTGAGCGCGCCGGCCAAGGTCGCGGGACAGGTCATGGCCGGCAGCGTCCTCTACCTGCTCGGCGTCACCATGTTGTTCTTCCGGATCCCGTTCGCCGACACCGTCGTGCTGTCCCCTGACTTCGCCCCCCTGCTCACGGTGCTGTGGGTGGTGGGCATGGCCAACGCCATCAACCTCATCGACGGACTCGACGGCCTGGCGGCGGGCATCGTGGCCATCGCCGCCGGCGCCTTCTTCCTCTACACCGAACGGCTCACCGACGCCGGCGTTCTCGGGGCCGACTCGGCGAGCGGGCTGATCGCCCTCATCACGCTGGGCCTGTGCCTGGGCTTTCTCCCCCACAACTTCAACCCGGCTCGCATCTTCATGGGCGACGCCGGCTCGATGCTCCTCGGCCTGCTGATGGCCAGCGCCACGATCATGGTGGGTGGCCGCACCGACGACCCGTTCTCGGGTCAGACCTTCTTCTTCTTCGCTCCGCTCTTCATCCCGTTCTTCATCCTCGGTGTGCCCATCATCGACACGGCCTTCGCCATCGTTCGCCGCCTGATCCGGCACGCGGACGTGGCCGCACCCGACCGAGAGCACCTCCACCACCGCCTGGTCCGCCTCGGTCACGGCCACCGCCGCAGCGTGCTGATCTTGTGGGCCTGGACCGCCATCCTCTCCGGCTTCGTCCTCTACCCGACCTACACCAAGACGGGCGACCCCATCGTGCCGTTCGGCGTGGCGGCCCTCGGAGCGGCGCTGTACACCTTCTTCCACCCCGGCATCCGGGCCCGGGCCAACAGGCTAGAGATGGACTCCGAGGCCGAGCGCGTGGCGGCGGGGGTCGACGGGGACGGTTCCGCCGTCGGTCCCGTGTGACGCGGCGCCTGTGCGGGGCGCTCGGACGGTTGGCTAGGGTGCCGCCGTGTGGCGGGGGGTCGTGCGGATCGTCGAACATCAGGACTTGACGACGCGAAACGGTTCGGACTACTTTGAGAAATAATTCACAAGCGATTGGTAGTCCTCGGACCGGCACCTTCAGGCCTGGGAGGGAACACGTGGATCTCGTCGACAAGCGTGAGCTCTACAACGGAGCCGGCAACACCCTGTCCCGCGCCATCGAGATGGTCGTCGTCCCGGTCGTGTTCGCTCTAATCGGCGCCTGGGTCGATCGCATCCTCTCCACCGGTCCTTTGATCATGATCCTCATGGTGCTCTTCGCCGTCGCCGGCCTCGCCGTGCGCTCGTACTACGCCTATGGCGAGGACATGCGCCGCCAGCAGGAGGGCGCTCCCTGGTCGACGGCGGTGGACCAGCGATGACCGAACCCCCCAGGACCGACCCTGACGCCGCCTCGGCCACGGACGCGCCCGAGGTCCAGATCGCGGGTGATCTCGCTCGCCGAGCGCTGCCGCTCTCACCGGCGTTACTCCTGCCCTCCTTCGTGTTCTGGGGGATGGACGGACTGCTCTCGAGCGCCTTCGGGCTGGCCGTGGTCGTCGGGAACTTCCTGGCCGCGGCCGCACTCTCGGCTCGCGCCGCCCGGATCTCACTTCGTGTCCTGATGGTGTCGGTGCTCCTCGGCTACCTCGGTCGCCTCGCCATCGTCTTCATCGCCATCTTGGCCGTCCGCGACTTCTCGTGGGTCGAGATGACCGCGCTCGGTCTCACGATCGTGATCGCCCACCTGGGCCTGCTCATCATCGAGGCCCGACATGTCTCCGCGTCGTTGGCCTTTCCCGGACTTCGCCCCGGCGCCGCTCGGGCGAAAGGAGTCTGACCAGAATGATCCTCGGGCTCGAGTTCCCTCCCGTCAGCCACTTGATCGAGTGGCCCACGATCTTCGGCAGCGGCGTCTGGGCCGTGAACAAGGTCGTCCTGCTCATGTGGCTGGCGGTCGTGCTCGTCGCCGGCTTCTACCTGGTCGCTGGCTCGCGCCAGCAGCTGGTGCCCCGGGGAGTGCAGAACGTCGCCGAGGCGGTCGTGGACTTCATCCGCGAAGGCATCGTCCACCAAACCATCGGTCCTGACGGAACGGCCTACATCCCGTTCCTTCTCACGCTGTTCAGCTTCATCCTCGTACTCAACCTCTACGAGGTCATCCCCCTGATCCAGATGCCGGTGACGGCGCGCATGGCCCTCCCGGCCTTCATGTCGCTCCTGGTCTGGGTGGTGTTCAACTTCGTCGGGATGAAGAAGCAGGGAGTGCTCGGCTACTTCAAGAACATGATGTTCCCGCCGGGCGTCCCGGTGTTCCTCTACATCCTCGTCGCTCCCATCGAGCTGGTGTCGACCGTCATCGTGAGACCCCTCTCGCTGGCCGTCCGACTCTTTGCGAACCTCTTGGCCGGTCATCTCATCCTGGTGAGCTTCGCCGTGCTGGGAACGGCCCTGTGGGAGTCGACCTACATAGGCGCCGCCCTTCCCGGGGCGCTGCTCGTCGCCCTCACCGGGTTCGAGGTCCTGGTGTCGGCTCTTCAGGCCTACATCTTCACGATCCTTGCCGCCGTGTACATCGGTGGCGCCTTACACCCAGAGCACTAGGAGGCACTCAAGTGCTAGACGTCCTTGCACAACAGGCTCCCGGCGAGCTGGCCGAAGGCCTCACGGCCGTAGGCCGAGGCATCGTCTACGGCGGCGCGGCGATCGGTCCCGGCATCGGCATCGGCATCGTGGTCGGCAACGCCATCACCGCGATGGCACGCCAGCCCGAGACCGCCGGCATGGTGCGAACCACCATGTTCCTGGGCATCGCCTTCACCGAGGCGCTCGCCCTGTTCGGCTTCGTCCTCTCGTTCATCGTCGCGGGCTGAGGGGTCCGTGATGAGTGCTCGAAGGCTCCTCGCGCTCGGGGCGCTGGCCCCGCTTGGCGTGGCCGCAGCGCTCGTGCTCGCTCCCGCCGTGGCCTCGGCCCAGGAGGACAGCTCGTCCACCGAGGAGGAGCGCGAGGAGATCATCCACGAGGCGGAGACGATCGCCGAGCAGAACGGCGCCACCCATGCCGACGTCGAGTGCATCCCCACGCTCGTCGGCGGGGGGAGCGTCAACGACTGCCACGAGGCCCCGAGTCCTATCCTGCCCGAGACCAGCGAGATCATCTGGGGTTCCATCTCGTTCGTCATCCTCTTCGTGGTGCTGGCCAAGCTCGCCTACCCGGCGATCCAGAAGAGCATGGACGCCCGGACCGACCGCATCCGATCCACCATCGACGACGCCGAGCGTCAGCGGTCCGAAGCCCAGAGCATCCTCGAGCAGTACCAACGCCAGCTCGCTGACGCCAAGGCCGAGAGCAGCCGCATAATCGACGAAGCCCGCCAGCAAGCCGACGCCCTCAAGCGCGATCTCCAGGCTCGGGCCGAAGCCGAAGCCGCCGAGCAGCGCCAACGATTGGCCGACGACATCGCCAACCAGGTGGCGCAGGCCCAGAGCCAGCTCCAAGCTCAGGTCGCCGAGCTCTCGATCCAGCTCGCCGAACGCGTGGTCGAGCGCAGCCTCGATCGCGACACCAACCTCCAGCTGGTGGAGAACCTCATCCGCGACCTCGAGGCGCAGGGGAGCTGAGGTCATGAGCGACGAGCGCATCGACGGTTACGCCACTGCGCTGTTCGCGGTAGCCAAGGTCGAGGGCACGCTCCTGGAGGTCGAGGATGAGCTGTTCCGGTTTGCCCGCACCTTCGAGAGCTCCGATGAGCTGCGAGCCACGTTGACCGATGCCAATGTGCCGGTCGACCGTCGCCAGCAGATCATCGAGGACCTCCTCGGATCAAAGGCATCTCCCACCACGACCGCCGTCCTGTCGTTCGTGGTTGGCGCCGGTCGCGCTCGCGACCTCCCCGCCATCTGCGACGCGCTCGTGGAGCGGGCCGCCTCGGAGCGGTCCTCGGTCGTCGCCGACGTCCGCTCCGCCATAGACCTTCCGCCCGAGGTGGTCCAGCGGCTCGCCGCTGCGCTCGGCACGACCACCGGTCGCCAGGTCGAGGTAAAGGTCATCGTCGACCCCACAGTCGTCGGCGGGCTCGTCGCCACCGTCGGGGACACGGTGATCGACGGCTCGGTCCGGCGTCGCCTCGAGCTCATCCGCGACAGATTCTCCGGCACCTAGTCGGACCCGACCGATCGCAACCATGAACCGCACGAGAAGGACTCGCTGATGGCAGAGCTGACCATCAACACCGACGAGATCGCCGCCGCGATCCGCACCAACCTCGAGGGCTACACCCCACAGGTCTCCGCCCGCCAAGTCGGTCGCGTGGTCGAGGTGGGTGACGGCATCGCCCGCGTGTCGGGTCTGCCCGGCGCCGCCGTCAACGAGATGTTGGAGTTCGAGGACGGCACCGTCGCCCTCGCCCTCAACCTCGATGAGGAGTCGATCGGTGCCGTCGTGTTGGGCGCCGTGGATCACATAGAGGAGGGTCAGACGGTGCGGGCCACCGGCCAGATCCTCTCGGTGCCGGCCGGCGATGGCCTCCTGGGCCGTGTCGTCGATGCCCTCGGCGTCCCCGTCGACGGAAAGGGCGACCTCACCAACGTCGAAACCCGACGTATGGAGGTCCAGGCGCCCGGAATCATCGGCCGCAAGCCGGTGCACGAACCGCTCCAGACCGGCATCAAGGCCATCGATGCCCTCACGCCCATCGGTCGAGGCCAGCGCGAGCTGATCATCGGCGATCGCAAGACGGGTAAGACCTCCGTGGCCATCGACACCATCCTGAACCAGAAGGGTCAGGGGGTGAAGTGCATCTACGTCGCCGTGGGTCTCAAGGAGTCCACAGTGGCGCAGACGGTTGCGGTGCTCGAGGAGAACGGCGCCATGGACTACACCGTGGTCGTCGTCGCCGGCGCCTCCGATCCTGCCCCGTTCAAGTTCCTCGCCCCCTACTGCGGCTGCGCCATGGGTCAGCACTGGATGGACAACGGCGAGCACGCCCTTGTGGTCTACGACGATCTGTCCAAGCAGGCCGAGGCCTACCGCCAGGTATCGCTGCTGCTGCGCCGTCCCCCTGGCCGCGAGGCCTACCCCGGCGACGTCTTCTACCTGCACAGCCGCCTGCTGGAACGGGCGGCCAAGCTGAGCGACGACATGGGTGCCGGTTCGCTGACCGCCCTCCCGGTGATCGAGACCAAGGCCGGCGACATCTCTGCGTACATCCCCACCAACGTCATCTCCATCACCGACGGCCAGGTCTTCCTCGAAGACGACCTGTTCAAGTCGGGGATCCGTCCTGCCATCAACGTGGGCCAGTCGGTGAGCCGGGTGGGCGGTGCCGCTCAGGTGAAGGCCATGAAGAAGGCTGTGGGTACCCTCAAGGGCGACCTGGCCCAGTTCCGTGAGCTGGCTTCCTTCGCCCAGTTCGGCTCCGAGCTCGACCGTGTGTCGCAGGCCACCCTCGACCGCGGCTACCGCTTGACCGAGCTGCTCAAGCAGCCCTTGAACTCACCAATGTCGGTCGAGAACCAGGTCGTGTCGCTGACCGCGGGCACCAAGGGCCACCTGGACGGCATTCCCGTCACTGACGTCGAGCGCTTCGAGAGAGAGCTGTTGGAGTGGTTCGGAAGCCGCCACGCCGACATCCTGGAGACCATCCGCACCACTGGGGACGTCGACGAGGACGCGCTCGAAGCCGGCCTCGCGGCCTTCACCGAGCAGTTCACGCCGTCGGAGACGGTCGAGGACTGAGAAGGGTCTGAGCCGTGGCCGGAGGCAAGGAGCGCGTTCTTCGTCGGCGGATCAAGTCGGTCCAGTCGACCAAGAAGATCACCAAGGCGATGGAGCTCATCGCCGCGTCGCGCATCGTCAAGGCTCAGGCGCGGGTGGCGGCGGCGCGGCCCTACGGCGATCAGATCACCCAGGTGATCCGCAACGTTGCCAGCGCCGGTGCCGCCGGCGATTCATCGCTGCTCACGCAGGCGGAGGACGAACGCCAGATCTGCTACGTCGTCATCGCCGCCGATCGTGGCCTCTGCGGCGCCTACAACACCAGCGTCATCCGCCAGACCGAACGTGACATGGCCGCCCGACGTGCTGACGGCGTCTCCACCCACCTGGTGACGGTGGGCAAGAAGCCGATGGGCTACTTCAAGTTTCGGGGCGAGCACATCGACGAGTCGTTCCTCGGCTTCTCCGACCAGCCCACCTACGAACACGCCCGCGCCGTCGCCCGTTTCGTCACCGAGCGGTTCGAGGCGGGCGAGTACGACGCCGTCGAGATGGTGTACACGCAGTTTCTGTCAGCAGGCTCGCAGAAGGTCACCCAGAAGCGGTTCATGCCCATCGAGACCACGCTGGTCGACGAGAAGGAGGCCGGCGGGCCGTCGGCCGACTACGAGTTCGAACCCGACCCCACCACCATCCTCAACTCGTTGCTCCCCCGCTACGCCGAGGCCCGCCTCTTCGCTGCCCTCCTCGAGGCGTCGGCGTCGGAGCACGCCAGCCGCCAGCGGGCCATGAAATCGGCGACCGACAACGCCGAGGAGCTCATCACCAAGCTCAGCCGAGTGATGAACCGGGCCCGCCAGGACTCCATCACCACCGAGATCATGGAGATCGTCGGCGGTGCCGAGGCGCTCCGCCAGTCCCAGAGCGAGGAGATGGATCTCCTCCCTGACAACCTCACGGTCAAGTACCTGTTCCCCGCACTACTCGATCCCCACGATCACTCCACCGAAAGAGACCGCCAGTGAGCACCACCGAGACCGCACCCGCGCTGAAGGACGGCAAGGTCGTTGCCATCGCCGGACCCGTCATCGACGTCGAGTTCCCACCTGACTCGCTCCCCGAGATCAACATGGCATTGAGCTTCGACATCGACGTCGACGGCGGGCGCGTCGAGGTTCGTGCCGAGACCGCGCAGCAGATCGGCAACAGCCGGGTGCGAGCCATCTGCTTGAAGCCGACGGACGGCCTCAAGCGGGGCACGGTCGTGCGCAACCTCGGAGTCGGTCTCACCATGCCGGTGGGCGAGGGGGTGCTTGGCCACGTGGTCAACGTGATCGGCCAGCCTCTCGACGTGGACGAGCTCGATGCCTCCAAGATCGACGACCACTGGGAGATCCACCGCGACGCCCCCACCTTCGACAGCCTCGAGCCGAAGAAGCAGGTGTTCGAGACCGGCATCAAGATCATCGACCTCCTCACCCCATATCTCCGTGGCGGCAAGATCGGCCTCTTCGGCGGCGCCGGAGTGGGCAAGACCGTGCTCATCACCGAGATGATCCGGCGGGTGGCCGAGCAGTTCGGTGGCGTGTCGGTGTTCGCCGGTGTCGGTGAGCGCACCCGTGAGGGAACCGACCTCTTCATCGAGATGGGCGACTCGGGGGTGCTCGAGAAGGCGGCCCTGGTGTTCGGGCAGATGGACGAGCCGCCGGGCGTTCGTTTGCGCGTGGCGCTGTCGGCTCTCACCATCGCCGAGTACTTCCGCGACGTGAAGGGCCAGGACGTCCTCCTGTTCGTCGACAACATCTTCCGCTTCGTGCAGGCCGGTTCGGAGGTGTCGACCCTGTTGGGTCGCATGCCCTCCGCGGTGGGTTACCAGCCCACCCTCGCCGATGAGATGGGAGTCCTCCAGGAACGCATCACCTCGACCCGGGGCCGGTCCATCACTTCGCTCCAGGCCGTTTACGTGCCGGCAGACGACTACACCGACCCGGCTCCGTTCACCACGTTCACCCACCTCGATGCCACCACCGAGCTGAGCCGGGACATCGCCGCCCTGGGCATATACCCCGCGGTGGACCCGCTGGCGTCGACATCGACCATCCTGAGCGCCGACGTCGTGGGTGACCGTCACTACGACGTCGCCCGCCAGGTGCAGGAGATCCTCCAGCGCTACAAGGAGCTCCAGGACATCATCGCCATCCTCGGTCTCGACGAGCTGTCCGAGGACGACCGGGTGACGGTCAACCGCGCCCGCAAGATCCAGAAGTTCCTGTCGCAGCCCTTCAACGTGGGCGAGAAGTTCACGGGCATGAAGG
>DASWIA010000011.1:0-41313 GCA_036397895.1 Acidimicrobiales bacterium
CCTCGGCCGTCTCGCCCACCATCCACTCCCGCCCGATCGTGGGCGTGGAGTAGCGGCTGCGCACCACGGCGGGGATGGCGTTCACGGTCATCAGCAGCGTGCCCGCAACGCCTACGACGAGCGTGAGCCACGAGAGCGAGATCCCGTCGTAGAGCGAAAGCGACCCGGCCAGGAACGCCGCCGTAGCCACCGCCGTCCAGACCCGCGGAACGCCGGTCTGGATGTCGACGCCGAACCCGAAGGCCGCCAGTCCCATGAGCACGAGGGCCGCGGGGCGGGTGGGCAGCACGGCGAACCCGTACGCCGACAGGCACAGCGACACCGCGCCCGTCATCCCGGCGATCCCCACCCCACCGGTGAACAGCTCGAAGAGGAGCAGCACCATGCCGACCGCCAACAGCAGGTAGGCGACCTGAGGACTCGCCACCGTGTGCATCAGCCGGGCGAGGAGCCCGAGCTTGGCGAAGCGGACGATCACCGTCGGCTCCAGACGTGGACCGTCGTCGGTGTCGCGCACCACCGCGGTGTTGAGCTCGACGCCATCGAGCACGAGCCCATCGAGATCGACGACAAAATCGCCCAGCGTGGGCGAATCGAGGTCGATGACGCCGCCCGCCACCGCATCGTCGGCGCCGACGCGCTGGGTAGGGCTCGACGCGGCAACCACCGCTCGTCCCACGTCGACTTCGACGGAGCCTCCGGGGGCGATGCCGCTGACGACCGCCGCCTCGGCGATGCGCGCCGCGCCGCCATGGGCGCGGGCGCCGCTCGGACCGATCCACACCGCCACCGGGATGGCGGAGGAACCGATGGCGGTGGCCAGCTCGTCGAGCGTGCCGGCACCCACGACGCTGCCGGAGCTGTTGAGCTGGATCACGAGCGCAACCACCTCCTCGTCGGCGCCGGCGGCGGCGATGGCGTTCCCCACGAAGTCGACGATGACGGGATCGACCAACCCGCTCACCTCGATCACGTCGATGACCCCGATCCCATCGGGCGGTGCCTCCAGATCACCACGGGGCTGATCGCGGCCACCCTCCTCCGGCTCCTCGTCGGTGGCGGGCTCGTCGTCGTCGGGGAGCTCGTCGGGGGCGTCGGTGGGTACTGACGTCTGCGCCAAGAGCCCGATGCGGCCGTCAACACCGCTCGGGGCGGCGAACGCGCCGGCAACCGGCGCGAGCGCAACGCTGATGATCGCGAGCGCCCCGGTGGTGATCGCTAGTCTGCGGATGACTGTCTCCGAAGGGAACATCGTTGGATCCGGGAGCGTTCCTGGACGCCGCCCGGCTGCTCATCGTTGCCGGGAAGGGCGGTGTCGGCAAAACCACAGTGTCTGCCGCTCTGGCGCGGGCAGTGGCTCGGCGTACCCGCGACACCCTGCTCATCGAGGTCGAGGGCAAGATCGGTCTGGCGCAGGCCTTCGGCCACGCCGCGCTGGCCTATGACGAGGTCATGCTCCACACCGGCGGGGGGCGAAGCGGCGAAGGGGCCGTCCGGGCCCGCCACCTGACCCCCGACGACGCCCTGCTCGAGTACCTCCACGACCATGGTCTACGTCGGGTGTCGAAGCGCCTGGTGAGCTCGGGCGCACTTGACGTGGTGGCCACCGCGGTGCCGGGCATCCGCGACATCCTCGTGCTGGGCAAGGTGAAGCAGCTGGTTCGCCGCAACGAGTCCGACGTCGTCGTGCTCGACGCACCCGCCGCCGGCCACGCCTTGACCTTCCTCCACTCGGCCCGCGGTCTCGTGGACGCCGTGAGGGTCGGGCCCATCAACGCCCAGGCAACCGATGTGCTCCAGATGCTCACCGACAAGGAGCGGTGCCAGGTGGTGCTGGTGACCCTCCCCGAGGAGACCCCGGTCAACGAGCTGGTCGAGACCGCCTACCGGCTCGAAGACCGCGTCGGGGTGGCACTGGGGCCGATCATCGTGAACGGCATGTACCCGATCATCGACCACCTCGACGCCGATCCGGTGGCCGGGGCCGAAGCCGCCGGCGTCATGTTGCGCCCCGGCGAAGCCGAGGTGCTCTCGGAGGCCGCGTGCTTCCGACGCCGCCGCCGCCAGCTCCAGGAGACGCAGGTGGCCCGGCTGGCCGAGGAGCTTCCGCTCCCCCAGATCCACCTGCCCTACCTGTTCACGGCGGGGGTGGGGCTCGCCGAGCTCGATGTGCTCGCCGACGCCATCCTGGCCAGCGGCCCGGTGGCCGCGTGAACGCCCCGACCAGCACCGCCGCCGCCGGCACCGCTCGCTCCGGGGCGCTCAGGGAGGTGCTCGACCAGCATCGCGTGGTGGTGTGCACCGGATCGGGCGGGGTTGGCAAGACCACGGCTGCCGCGGTGCTCGCACTCTCCGCCGCCCGCGCCGGTCGTCGCGCCGTCGTGGTCACCATCGATCCGGCCAAGCGGCTGGCCGACGCCCTCGGGCTCGGCCAGCTCACCAACGATGCCCGAGTGATCGACGGCGATTGGCCCGGTGACCTGTCGGCGCTGATGCTCGACACCAAGCACACCTTCGACGCGCTGGTGCGCCGCTACGCGGCCACGCCCGACCAGGCCGAGGGGATCCTCGCCAACCGCTTCTACCGCAACATCGCCGGGGCCCTCTCGGGCACCCAGGAGTACATGGCGATGGAGAAGCTCTACGAGCTGCACGACAGCGGCGACTTCGACGTGATCGTGGTGGACACCCCGCCCACGCGCAACGCCCTCGACTTCATCGACGCCCCCAACCGCCTCAACCGTCTGTTGGAGCACCGGCTGTTCCGATTCGTGATCGCCCCCACCCGTGCCTACCTGAAGGCGGTGAACGTAGCCGCCCAGGCCTTCCTGAAGACCATCGGTCGCGTCGTCGGCACCGAGGTGGTGCGGGACGTCATCGCCTTCTTCCAGGCGTTCGAGGGGATGGAGGAAGGCTTCCGCATCCGCTCCTCGGCGGTGCTCGAGCTGCTGGCATCGGACGACACCGCCTTCGTGCTGGTGGCGTCACCCCGACCCGACACCGTCAACGAGGCCCGGTACTTCGGCGATCAGCTCAGCGAGGCCGGCATCACGGTACGGGCGCTGGTGGTGAACCGAATGCACCCGTCGTTCGGCTCCAGCCTGTCGGGCGCCGACCGCCACCGGGCCGATTCGTTGACCAACACGCCACTCGGCGCCCTGTACCAGAACCTCGCCGACTTCCGGACCATCGCCGAGGTCGAGGAGTCCACCATCGATCCGCTGGTGGCGGTCGTCGCTCCGGCTCCGGTTGTTCGCGTGCCGTTCCTCGACGACGACGTCCACGACCTCGCAGGGCTGGACCGCGTCGCCGAGCATCTCTTGGCCTGAGGGGCCGTGAGCCCTCAGCCGGCCGTCAGCTCGGCGACCGCGGTGTCGACGTCGCCGGTGACCGTGACGATGCGATCGAAGCCCGCGGTGTGCAGCAGCCGGCGAACGTCGTCGTGGGGAGCGACCACCACCACCTGTCCTCCGGCGTCGCGGGTTGAGCGGATGGTCCCGATGAGCGCGCCGAGGCCGGCCGAGTCCATGAACGGCACCCCGCTGAGGTCGAGCACTAGGCGAGTGACGCCCTCGAGCTCCGCCACGCGCTCACGGAGCTGACCGACGGTGAAAGCATCGAGCTCACCCGCCGGGCGGCAGATGGTGTGGGACGGACTCACATCGACATCGATGTCGAACACGCAGCTCTCCAGAGGTGGACCGTGGAACCCGGCAACATCTGTCCCGGGGTCCGCGAACTGTACGTGCGGTCCGACCTCCCGCCAACCACGAGGCCCGAAAGGGCATCTCAGACTTCACCTCGCCGCCGTCGGCGCCTGTTCGGTACGCTCCGCGGCTGTGCCCGAGGTGCTGATCGCGTCCGACTCCGACTTCGTCCATGCCGAGGTCGAGTCGGTTCTCGCTGGATCGCTCGACGGCGAGGACGTCACGTTCCGCCACCTCCGCAATGGCCGCCAGGTGCTCCCAGACGTCGAGGCGCAAGGCGAACCGGATCTGTACGTGATCGATCTCCAGATCGGATCGATGGGCGGCATGGCCACCGCCATGGCCATCCGACTCGACGAGGGCGCTGGACGGCTCATCCCGACGCCGATCATCATGCTGCTCGACCGCCGCGCCGACGACTTCCTCGCTCGACGCTCCGGGGCCGACGACTGGTTCGTGAAGCCGGTCAACCCTGTGCGGCTCCGCCGCTCGGCCGAGGAGCTCCTGGTCAACCCTCCGGGCGCCACCGACACCGATGACGGATCCCCGCCGGCAGACAGCGCCACCGACGACGACCTCGACCTGTTCGAGGAAGGCGAGTGGCTCGAAGGTGCCGCCGAGGCCGGCGAGGTCGAGACAGCCTGATCCGGGCACCAGCCCCGCGGGGACGGAGCGGCAGCCGTCCAGCATCGGAGGGGCGGCAGCTCCACCCACGGCGGTACGCTGCCGTCTCCGACGGGCTGTGGCGCAGCTTGGTAGCGCGCTTCGTTCGGGACGAAGAGGTCCTCGGTTCAAATCCGGGCAGCCCGACCACGCGGCCGACCATGCAACGGCGGCCGGCCATGCACGGCGGCGGGCCGTGCGCGGCCCCGGTGCGGGCCTACGGTGCGGGCATGGATCTCGCCCACCTCCAGGACCAGATCGCCCGCACCTACGGCGCGCGTGACGCCGCCCGCGGAGTACCCGCAACGGTGGCCTGGCTGGCCGAGGAGGTGGGTGAGCTGGCCCGCGCCACCCGCAAGGGAACCCCCGCACAGCAGCTCCACGAGCTGGGCGATGTGCTGGCGTGGACGGTGAGCCTCGCCCATCAGCTCGGCCTGTCGGCTGACGACGCCGTGGCCCGCTATGGCCAGGGGTGCCCGATCTGTGGCGCCCAGCCCTGCGCCTGCTGATCGGCTCAGCGCTGGGCCAGCAGCTCGGCGATCTGGATGGTGTTGAGAGCGGCGCCTTTGCGCAGGTTGTCGCCGCT
The DNA here is from genome assembly GCA_036397895.1 of Acidimicrobiales bacterium. Lineage (GTDB taxonomy): Bacteria > Actinomycetota > Acidimicrobiia > Acidimicrobiales > DASWIA01 > DASWIA01. Next base: position 4,957 of record DASWIA010000011.1, read on the forward strand.
CACGAACAGTGCCAACCCGTGGTCGGCGGTGGGGTCGCGGCGAATGCGGCCCACGAAGGTCGGATCGGCCCCCGCCGCCATCAGCGGTGTGGGCACGTCGACCACTGCGACACCCGGAGCGGCGCGGAGGATCTCGACGGCCTGATTCGGCGTCAGGTCGCCGTCGAAGGCGGCGTTGATGCTGAGGCTATGGCCGGTGTACACGGGCACCCGCACGCAGGTGCCACTGACGGGAAGCTCGGGGAGGTCCAAGATCTTGCGCATCTCGTCGCGGAGCTTCTGCTCCTCGTTGGTCTCGAGGCTCCCGTCGTCGACGAAGGCACCGGCCAGCGCCAGCACGTTGAAGGCGATGGGAGCCGAGAAGTTGGACGGCGAACCGAGATCGACCGACGATCCGTCGAAGGTGAGCGCCGCCGACATCGCCGCCCCCTTGGTCACCTGCTCCTCCAGCTCAGCCACACCCGACAGCCCTGCCCCCGAGACGGCCTGGTAGGTGGCGGCGATCACACGGTTGAGCCCCGCCGCGTCATGCAACGGCTTGAGCACCGGCATGGCCACCATCGTGGTGCAGTTCGGGTTGGCCACGATGCCCTTGGGGATCGAGTCCAACCGATGGGGATTGACCTCGCTGACCACCAGCGGGACATCGGGATCCATGCGCCAGGCCGAGGAGTTGTCGACGACGGTGGCTCCAGCTTCGACCACCTTGGGGGCGAGCGTCCGGCTGAGCGGGGCGCCCGCCGACATCAGCACGATGTCGAGGCCGCTGTAGTCCGCGGTGGAGGCATCCTCGATGGTGATGTCGCGGCCGCCCCACGGCAGCGTGCCGCCGGCCGAGCGGGCCGATGCGAAGAAGCGGATCTGCTCCACGGGGAGCGACCGCTCGGCGAGCAGGGTTCGCATGACCGCACCGACCTGCCCGGTCGCTCCTACCACTCCGATGCGCATGACGTCAGCGTACGGACGCGCCGCCAGCTTCGTCATCCCGGTATCGACTCACTCCTCCACATCGAGGCCGAACGCGGTGTGGAGGACCTGCACCGCTTCGTTGACTCGGTCGCCTTTGACCACACAGGAGATCCGGATCGACGAGGTGGAGATCATCTCGATGTTGATGCCCTTGTCGGCCAGGGTCTCGAACATGGTGGCGGCGACACCGGGGTGCGTCTTCATCCCCGCCCCCACCAGCGAAACGCGGGCAATGTCGTCGTCGTGGGTGGCTCCGCGCCCGCCGACCTCAGCCAGGTGCTTGTCGAGCACCTGACGGGTGGCGGCGGCATCGCTCTTGGGGATGGTGAAAGAGATGTCGGTGGTGCCATCGTGAGAGACGTTCTGCACGATCATGTCGACGTTGACGCCGGCATCGGCCAGCGATCGGAACAGCCGGGCGGCGATGCCCGGACGGTCGGGGACGCCGTCGACGGTGACCTTGGCCTCCGATGTGTCGTGGGTGACGGCAGAGATGATCGCCTGTTCCATGTCCGGGTCAGCCTCCTGGATCATTGTGCCCGGCTTCCCCGTGAACGAGGATCGCACGTGGAGCGGCACGCGGTAGTTGCGGGCGAACTCGACGGCTCGCATCTCGGGTTTGGGACATCCGGTGGCGGCCATCTCCAGCATCTCGTCGAAGGAGATGCGCGCCATGGGCCGGGCCGCGGGCACGACCCGCGGATCAGCGGTGAAGACCCCGTCCACATCGGTGTACAGCTCGCACACCGAGGCTCCGAGGACGGCGGCGAGGGCCACCGCCGTCGTGTCCGAACCACCTCGACCGAGCGTCGTGACGTCACGATCGGTGGAGACGCCCTGGAACCCAGCGACGACGCAGACCGCGCCTCCGGCCAAGACGTCGCGTATGCGATCGCCCTTGACCTCGAGGATCTTGGCCCGCCCGTGGCTGGTGTCGGTGACGATGCCGGCCTGGCTTCCGGTGAACGAGGTCGCCGCACGTCCGCCGTCGATGATGGCCATGCACAAGAGCGACATGGCGATGCGCTCTCCCGCGGTGAGGAGCATGTCCATCTCGCGCGGCGACGGGTTGGCTGACACGTCGAAGGCCAGCTTCTCGAGCTCGTTGGTGCTCTTGCCCATGGCCGACACCACGACCACCACTTCGTTGCCGGCGTTGGCGGTATCGACCACATGGCGCGCCACGCGCCGGATGCGGTCGGGGTCAGCGACGGAGGTACCACCGAACTTCTGGACGACGAGGCTCACCGGGCGAGCAGGCTACCGGCGGCATCCCGTGAAGGTCGGCAGCGACGCCAGCGGAGACGACCCGGATCGCTCAGGCGGCAGGGCTGGCGGCTAGCACGCCCCATTCCTGGAGCTGGTCCACCAGAGTGTCCTCCTCGCCACCGATCAGCGTGCACAGGGCGCGCACGTCATCTCGCCGGAGCGAGAGCACGGTGGCGGTGTGGTCGCCGCGATCCTTGCGGATTGCACGGACGAAGCGGGCGAGGGACTCGGTTTCGGGCCGCCCTGCCAGGGCCACGAGATCGAGGACGATCCGTTGGTGGTTGAGGCGACCGGCGTCGGGCTCACCCAACAGATAGGACATGGTCACGCCGAAGAACTGGGCCAGCTCTTGGAGCCGGGGCAGCGACAAGTTCCGGTATCCACGCTCGTAGGCCCCAATCGCTGACGCGCTCCACCGCCCACCAGAGATCCGCTCGACATCGTCGAGGGACCAGCGTCGGGATCTTCGGACCATCCGCAGTCGCTGTCCGACATCGACTGAGAACGAGGTGTCGTCGTGCTCGCCCTTCGCCGGGATCTTCAAGGTCTCCATGCCATGCCTTCGGTCGACCTGTAGCGGGTTCAGTGCATCTCGGCTCGGCCTTTCGCCACGCAGCGTGCGACTCCTTCGTTTGCCCAGCCGCCGCCAGGCGGCGGCTGGGCAAACCAAGGGGTGCTCCAACTACCGTCCCCGGCCATGGGAACGGAGAAGCGTGAACGACAGAAAGCGGCCCGCAGTGCCCGGCTCGAGGCGGAGGCCGTGGCCCAGAAGCGGTCATCCACATTGCGGAGGGGCGTGATCGGCGCTGTCGCCGTGGCCCTCGTCGTGGTGTTCATCTTCGTCGTGTCGACCGGCGACTCGGGCGATGACGACGTTGTGGCGACCGACGACACCACTCCGGCCGACGACACCACGCCCATCGATCCGACCGAGCCGAGGGAGTTCACCTACGGCGCCGGCGAGTGCCCGCCGGAGGAGGGCAGCGACGCGCAGGTGCAGACGTTCGCTGAGTCCCCCCAGCAGTGCATCGACCCCGACAGCGCCGACTACCGGGCAACGGTGACGACGTCGATGGGCGACGTCGTCATAGATCTCTACGACGACCGGGCCCCCGGGACGGTCAACAACTTCGTGACGCTGGCGCGCTACCGCTACTTCGAGGACGTGATCTTCCAACGGATCATCGAAGGCTTCGTGAACCAGGGTGGCGATCCCGACGGCACCGGCGCCGGCGGCCCCGGTTACCAGATCCCCGACGAGCTGCCGGCGTCGCTTCAGGCCTACGTCGAAGGCTCGGTGGCCATGGCCAACGCCGGGCCGGACACCGGCGGCAGCCAGTGGTTCGTGTGGTTCGAGAGCCCGCCGCTCCCCGGCCCCAGCTTCTCGTTCTTCGGGCAGGTCACCGACGACACGCTCGACGTGGCCCGATCCATCAACCAGGTGGAGACCGGCGACGGGGACCGGCCGGTGGAGGACGTGACGATCCTGTCGGTGACCATCGAGGAGCTACCCGATGGCACCATCGACGACGACGCTGCCTGGGACCGAGGCACGACCGCCGCCGAGACTCCCTCCGACGGAGGCTGAGCAACCCAGCGAATCGACTGCTCGGGCAAGGTTCAGGCTAGGGCAGGCGATCGACAGTCTGCTCGGCCCCCGACTCGTAGACCACAACCTCACCGGTGCCCGTCGTGTGCCACGAGCCGTCGGGACGGCGAACCACCGCCGCGTGGGCGTCGATGCCCACCACGGCTGTGTCCTTGGGGGCCAGGTGGATCGTGCGCTTGGCCTGATCGGCTGACCATCCTGACTGGGCAACGACGGCCACGTTCTCGATCAGACCCAGACCGACGGTGAACGCCCCGCCACGGGGATCGACCATCGGGTCGCAGATGGCCATGGCCGAGCCGCCGGCGGCGGCGAGAACCCCGCCCTGGTTCCACAACGAGGTGATGGCCTCCCACGCCGGGCTCTCCTTCATCACTGACCGGAGGTGCATCGGCGAGTCCCCTACCAGGTAGGCGAAGGACGCAGCGACGATGCGATCGACGAGCTTGGGATCCAATGCGTCGGACCGCCCGTAGAGGGGCAGTGCCTCGACCTTGGCCCCGAGGTCGGCGAACCAGGCCGCGGCCCGTTGGATGATTCGCACCGGTTCTTCGTAGGCGGCACCGGTGGGCACCAGCAGCACCTCGTCGACCCCCGCCGCCTCGAGCAGCTCACCGTCGAGCGAGCAACCACGATGAAATGGGCGATCGCCGGCCAGGGCGAGCACTCCACTCATGGCGCGGCGACGTTCATCGAGCGGAACCCGTTGGTCGTGGCAGCATCGTCAGGAACCTACTCGCGCCCGTCTGGCGGCCAAGAGACGGCCGGTGATCGTCTGGCGAGGGTCCGGGGGGCCAGAACTACGCTCGCCCTCATGGCAATCCAACGTGTGGGCGTCATCGGTTCAGGGATCATGGGCTCGGGGATCGCCGAGGTGGCCGCGAAGGCCGGGTGCGACGTCGTCCTCCGCTCCCGCAAGCAGGAGTCGGCCGACGCCATGGTCGCCGGACTCGAGAAGTCGCTGGGCCGTCAGGTCGAGAAGGGTCGGCTCGAGGAGACCGAGCGTGACGCCGTCCTCAGCCGGGTCAGCGGCACGTCGGCGCTCGAGCATCTCGCCGACTGCGACCTCGTCATCGAGTCCGTCGTCGAGGATCTCGAGATCAAGAAGCACCTGTTCAACGAGCTCGACCGCGTGGTGAAGGACGGCGCCATCCTCGCCACCAACACCTCGACGCTCCCCGTGGTGGAGATGGCGGTGGAGACGGGCCGGCCCGAGGGGGTGTGCGGCATCCACTTCTTCAACCCGGCCCCCATGATGAGCCTGGTCGAGGTGGTGCGGCCGCTGACGGCGAGCGACGCGACGATCGCCGCCGCCATCGCCTTCGCCGAGCAGTGTGGCAAGACTCCGGTCTCGGTCGAGGACCGCGCCGGGTTCATCGTCAACCGGCTGCTGTTCCCCTACCTCAACAACGCGGTGGGGCTGCTCGAGTCGGGCGCCGCGTCAGCCTCCGACATCGACGAGGCGATGAAGGGAGGCTGCAACTTCCCCATGGGTCCGCTGGCACTGCTCGACCTGGTGGGCCTCGACACGTCCACGGCCATCCTCGACGCGCTGTACGCCGAGTTCAGCGACCCGAACTACGCCCCCCATCCCCGACTCAAGCGAATGGTGGCGGCGGGACGGCTCGGTCGCAAGAGCGGCCACGGGTTCTACGACTACAACCGGTAGGCGAAGCCTCGACCGGCGCGCGGCGCGCTCCCCAACGGCGAACAGCGATGTCGACGGGCCCTCCGCCATACGATCAGTCCACCGAGCGGCCCGCTCCACCCGTCCCCCCACCCGAGTGGCATCCACCTCCGTACCCTCCGGTTGAGCCCGAGCCGTCGCGCTACGCGTTCGAGTCAGTCGCCCCCGAGGCCAGTGACCTGGTGGGGGTGGGGGCCGATCTGGCCCCGGGCACGCTCCTCCATGCCTATCGAACCGGCCTGTTCCCGATGCACGTAGCCGAGGGCCGGCGCCGCCAGCTCGGTTGGTGGTCGCCGGATCCCCGTGGGGTGATCCCCCTCGATGATCTTCGAGTCTCCCGATCGCTGCGACGCTCGTGCCGGCGGTTCGCGGTGACGGCCGACCGTGCCTTCGACCAGGTCATCGAGGCTTGTGCGGCACCCGGCCGCGAGGGTCGCTGGATCAACGACGAGATCAAGGATGCCTACGGGCAGCTCCACCGCATGGGTTGGGTCCACTCGATCGAGGTCTGGAGCGCCGATGGCGGACTGGTCGGGGGCCTCTACGGCGTGGCCGTGGGCGGGCTGTTCGCCGGCGAGTCGATGTTCCACCGGGAGACGGACGCCTCGAAGGTGGCGCTCGTCGAGCTCGCTCACCGGCTCCGCCGAGGCGGGGGTCGCCTGCTCGACACCCAGTGGGTCACGAAGCACCTGGCCAGTCTGGGAGCTCGCGAGGTTCCTCGGACGACCTACCTCTCGATGGTGGCCATCGCCGTCGCCGCCCCGCAGGTGACGGCGTTCGACGACCGACCGAGGTGACAGGGCGGCCCGCAAGGCCGGAGAATCGTCCCCATGGCTGACGCCTCGGCACCAGACCGTCCCTGGGTGATGCGCACCTACTCGGGCCACTCCACGGCCCGGGCGTCGAACGAGCTGTACCGAAACAACTTGGCCAAAGGGCAGACGGGTCTGTCGATCGCCTTCGATCTGCCCACCCAGACCGGCTACGACCCCGATCACGTCCTGGCACGCGGCGAGGTGGGAAAGGTCGGAGTGCCCGTGGTCCACAAGGGCCACATGGCCACGTTGCTCGACCACATCCCTGTTGGCGAGATGAACACCTCGATGACGATCAACGCCACGGCACCATGGCTTCTGGCTCTCTATGTCGCCAACGCCGAGGATCAAGGCATCGAGCGCACGGCCCTGCGGGGCACCACCCAGAACGACATCGTCAAGGAGTACCTGAGCCGGGGCACATACATCTTTCCGCCCGAGGCGAGCCGCCGACTCACCGTCGACGTGGTGGCGTTCACCAACGCCCAGGTCCCAGCATGGAATCCCATCAACGTGTGCCCCTACCACCTCCAGGAGGCGGGGGCGACGCCGGTCCAGGAGCTTGCCTACGGGTTAGCCACCGCCATCGGGGTCCTCGACGCCGTACGTGACAGCGGCCAGGTAACCCCCGACGCCTTTCCTGCCGTCGTCGGCTCGATCAGCTTCTTCATCGACGTCGGCATCCGATTCGTCACCGAGGTGTGCAAGATGCGGGCCTTCACCCACATGTGGGACCGCATCTGCGAGGACCGCTACGGCGTCACCGACCCCAAGCTGCGCCGCTTCCGCTACGGCGTGCAGGTGAACTCGCTCGGTCTCACCGAGAGCCAGCCCGAGAACAACGTGCAGCGCATAGTGCTCGAGATGTTGGGCGTCACGTTGTCGCAGCGGTCGCGCACCCGTTCCCTCCAGCTCCCGGCATGGAACGAGGCGCTCGGCCTACCCCGGCCTTGGGACCAGCAGTGGGCGCTGCGGATGCAGCAGGTGCTGGCCTATGAGACCGACCTGTTGGAGTTCGACGACATCTTCGACGGCTCCCACGTCATCGAGGCGAGGACGGCCGAGCTCATCGATGCCGCCCAGGCCGAGCTCGATGACGTGTTGGGCCGGGGCGGGATCTTCGAGGCCATCGATGAGGTGAAGGGGCGGCTCGTGTCGAGCCACACCGAGCGGACCCGGGCCATCGAGTCGGGCGAGCAGCGGGTGGTGGGCGTCAACTGCTTCACCGAGTCCGAGGAGTCACCGCTGGCCGGTGAGGGTTCGATCCTGCGGACCGACCCCGCGGCAGAGGCGGAGACGATCGCCGACGTGGAGGCCTGGCGGGCATCTCGTGACGGCGCCGCCGTGGCCGCAGCGCTCGATGCGCTCCGGCAGGCGGCCGAGGGCGGCGAGAACGTGATGGAGTCATCCATCGCTCTGGCCCATGCCGGGGGCACGGTCGGCGAGTGGGCAACGGCACTTCGCGAGGTGTTCGGCGAGTACAGGGCACCGACCGGGGTGGGGGCGGCGGTCGGAACCACCAGCGCACCGCTGCGCGCCATCGCTCAACGGTCCGCCTCCATGGCAGGCGGACCGCCACGCATCCTGGTGGCCAAGCCGGGACTGGACGGCCACTCGAACGGCGCCGAGCAGATTGCGGTGGCCGCCCGTGACTCCGGCTTCGAGGTGATCTACCAGGGCATACGACTCACCCCCGAACAGATCGCCGCCGCCGCTCGCGACGAGGATGTCGACCTGGTCGGCATCTCGATCCTGTCAGGGTCGCACCTGGTGCTGGTTCCCGAGGTCGTTCGGCTGCTCAGGGAGGCGGGGGTGGTGTGTCCCGTCGTGGTGGGCGGGATCATCCCCGACGAGGACCGCGAGCCGTTGCTCGAGGCCGGTGTCGCCCGCGTGTACACGCCGAAGGACTTCGAGCTCGGCCGCATCATGGGCGAGCTGGTCGACCTCGTCGACAAGGCACCGGCGGCCTAGACCCGGCCTAGACCCAGGCACTGAGGACGTTCAAGTACCCGCTCGTTCACGCCGATGCAGGAGCGTGACCCCTCGCTCAGCGCGCCCCACCGGTCCGCCCTTCGTCAGCACCACCCGATCGAAGATGGGAGGATGTTGGTCGTGATGGCCCGTTCCACCGCTCTCGGACTCGCCGTCGCCCTGGGCGGGCTGGCGTGCGGTGTGGCTGCCGCCGTCACGGGCGAGCCAGCGCTGAGCGTGGCCTCCGGCATCGCAGCACTGGCCGTAGGCGGGTGGGCCATCCGGCTGACTGCCGACGTCGAACGGCTCCGGCGCGACGCCCGGGCGACGGCGGGCGGCAATCGAGTCGCACCCCCACGACCCGCCCGAAGCCCGTCTCCGCTCACCCCCGCCGCAAGTGATGACCTCGTTGCCGTTGAACCGCACGACTCGACGGTCGCCCGCGCCGGCGTCGACGAGCCGGCCGTCGAGCGCGAACGACTCGCTTTGCGAGGAACGGGAGCACCCATTCCCTCCCACCATCCGTCTCAGTGGCGGGATCAGGACGGCCCCCAGCGTCGCCGAACCGATCCCCTGCCACCCCGTCGGCGGATCCCGCCGCCGACACCGGAGAGCGAGCCAGCATCACCAGCCGCCGCCGTTGCCGTTCCCCGGCGCGGCGCCCTCACAGACGACCACACGGGGCTCAAGACCGCCGTCTACTTCGCGCCTGCGCTCGAGGACCGCATCGCCATGGCCCGCCGCGCCTTGCGACCGGTGACGGTGGCGATGTGTGCCGTCGATGGTGTCGGCGGTCCCGACCTCATCGAGCTCGCGGACTCGCTCGGCCAAGCGCTCCGGGACGTGCTGCGAGAGTGCGACACCGCCTGCCGCCTGTCCCACGACCAGTTCGCCCTCATCCTCGACGACACGCCCGATACCAGCGCGGTGTGGGCGATCGAGCGCCTCCGGCGCGTCATGGCCGGCAACGATGTGGTGGGCCTGCGCGCCGGGATCGCCTCCTACCCCACGCACGGTCTCACCGCTGAGGAGGTCTCCGATCGGGCTCGGCGAGCGCTCGAGCTCGCCACCCAGCAGGGCCGCGGCGGCATCCAGGTGGCGCGGATCGACTGAGCATCGGCTCGGCTCCTACGGGCGGTTGGTGACGACCGTGAAGCACCGATCAGCGAGACCGCCGAAGGCGTAGCGGGGGTAGAGGCCGCCGAACAGAGTTCGCGTGCGTTCCGCCCACGCCACCGCACTTTCCGAAGTCGCCCTCCGCATGGCCTGCACGACGCCGCCCTCGTAGATCCGGTATTCGGCCCACGCCCCCGGGAAGTCCTTGGTGCAGGCCACCTCGACCCAGGGGACCAGCCCGGTGGCCGCGAAGCGCCGCACGCGGTTGCGGTGGGTGTGACCGGCGAACCACCCGGCCAGACGCGAACGACGTGCGAACAGCCCGACGAGCAGATCGGACCGATCAGGGTGGACCCCGAAGTAATCGTCGGGCCGCTCGTTGGAGTCCGGATCCCAGACGTGGTGGTGACCGAACACCAGCACTGGTGGGCCATGGGTCGGTGCCGCCAGCTCGTCCAGCCACGCCACCTGATCATCGGTGACGTGGCCGCTGGCCTTCCCCGGGATCGTGGTGTCGAGCACGGCGAGCGTCGCCCCGCCGACGTCCACCCTCTGCGTGGGCCACGCCGCGAACTCGCCCCCGTGGTAGGCGTCGTGGTTGCCCCGCACGTGAACCAGGCGGTGGCCAAGGCGCTGGTGGTACGCGGCCAGGAACTCGTCGTACTGCTCGACGGTCCCGTCGGCAGTGAGGTCTCCCTTGGCGACCACGACCGAGACGCCGTCTCCCCCGAGCTCACGGTGGCGGGCCTCGATGTCATCGATGACGGCGTGGTTCATCGTCTGGGGGTAGGGCGGCTCGTCGTTGGGCTGGTCGATCGGCGGGCCGAGCGACTCCAGACCTTCGATGTGGCCGCACACCGCCTCACCGAAGTGGACGTCGTTCACGGTGGCGATGGTGGCGACGAGCTCACCGCCGGGGCGGGGCAGAGTCCGCACCTCGATCCCGTCGAGGTGGTGGACGGTGTCGGGCGCCAGCCCGGTGTAGCGGCGATGCTCGGTTCCCACCCACACCACCACCTCGTCGTCGGTGACGGTGGTGACCTCGGGACGATCGGAGACATCGGCGGGGCCGCCGAGGTCGTGGCCATCGGCGGTCGTCTCGACGAGGACCGGATCAGGAGCGGGTCGATCGCGGCGCATCGCGAGCAGTCTGCCGCGTCAGCGGCTCCTGAGGTCACCCGACGACGAGGACTACCAATCGCGGGGCCAGGTGGCCGGCGGTCGTTCCCGGCGGGCGGAGATCGGGCCGCGCCACCCTCGACCACTGAACCGCCACGAGGGAGTGCCATCGGACGTCGCGGACGGAGGCACGGCCGGCCAGGCGACCTCGAGAGCGGCCGCTATCGCCGCCGTCTCCTCATCGGACGGCGGGTTGGCTGGTCCCCGCCGGCCGTCGTGGGTGATCTCGACCATCAGACCGGCCTCGCTACAGGGGGACGTTGCCGTGCTTGCGCTTTGGCAGCTCTTCACGCTTCGAACGCAGCAGCTCGAGGGACGCCACCAGCTTGTGACGGGTCTCCGCCGGGTCGATCACGTCATCGATGAAGCCACGCTCTGCGGCCAGATAGGGGTTCAAGAACTTCTCCTCGTACTCGTCGACGAGCTCTTCGCGGCGCTGCGGGCGTTGACGCTCGGCGATCTCGGCGAGGTCGCGCCGGTACACGATGTCGACGGCACCGGCTGCTCCCATCACGGCCAGCTGTCCGGACGGCCAGGAGAAGGCGAGGTCGGCGCCGATCGACTTGGAGTTCATCACGACGTACGCCCCGCCGTAGGCCTTGCGGGTGATGACCTGGATCCGAGGAACCGTGGCCTCGCAGTAGGCGTAGAGCAGCTTGGCCCCGTGGCGGATGATGCCCTCGTGCTCCTGGCCGACACCGGGGAGGAAGCCGGGGACATCGACGAACGTGACGAGGGGGATGTTGAACGCATCGCAGGTTCGGACGAAGCGCGATGCCTTCTCCGACGATTCGATGTCGAGCACTCCGGCGAGGTGCATGGGCTGGTTGCCGACGATGCCAACCGCATGGCCACCGATGCGGGCGAAGGCACACAGGATGTTCTTCGCCCAATGCGGGTAGTACTCGAAGTAGTCGCCCCCGTCGACGGTGGCCTCGATGACCCGGTGCATGTCGTAGGGGACGTTGGCCGACGCCGGCATGAGGTCGCGCAGCTCGGGCGTCTCCCGCCGGGGGTCGTCGTCGGGCGCGAAGTAGGGCGGCTCTTCGAGGTTGTTCGCGGGCAGAAAGCTGAGCAGGTACCGGACCTGGTCCAAGCACTCCTTCTCATCGGCCGCCACGAACGTGGCCACCCCCGATTTGGCTGCGTGGCTCATCGCCCCACCGAGCTCCTCGAGGGTGACGTCCTCGCCGGTGACCGTCTTCACGACGTCGGGTCCGGTGATGAACATGTGGCTCGATTCACGCACCATGAAGATGAAGTCGGTCATGGCTGGGCTGTAGACCGCTCCCCCGGCACACGGCCCCAGGATCACCGAGATCTGGGGGATGACACCGCTCGCTTGCACGTTGCGGTAGAAGATTCCGCCGTAGGAGTCGAGGCTGACACAGCCTTCCTGGATGCGAGCGCCCGCACCGTCGTTGAGACCGACCATGGGGGCGCCCACCGATGCAGCGAGGTCCATGACCTTGTGGATCTTCTCCGCGAAGACCTCACCGAGTGCTCCGCCGAACACGGTGAAGTCCTGGGAGAACACGAAGACCTTGCGCCCGTCGACGGTTCCCCACCCGGTGATGACGCCGTCGGTGTAGGGGCGCTCGTCGTCGAGGCCCATGCCGTGGGCCCGGTGGCGGGCGAGCATGTCCAGCTCGTGGAACGAGCCGTCGTCGAGGAAGTACTCGATGCGCTCGCGGGCCAGCATCTTGCCCTTGTCGTGCTGGCGCTGGACGCTGCGCTCTGACCCGGCGTGGATCGCCGCGTCGCGTCTGGTCGCCAGATCGGCCAAGAGCTCATCCATCGGGTGTTCGGCCACGGCGGACGAGACTACGTGAGGCGTGGCCGGTCAGCCCATCGAAGGCGGGATCAGTCGGTGAACACGTCGGAGAACTCGACAGGGGTGGCCACGTCGAGCTGGTCGATCGTGCAGTCGGCAGGGTTCTTGTCCACTCGCCACCGGAGGAACTTGCCGTTGTGACGCAGCCGCCACCCCTGGAGCTGGGTGAAGCGGATCTCGCACACGCGCTCGCAGCGCAGTGCCTCCCACTCGAGGTTGCGGTCTCCCGACCAGCGCGACGGGCCGCCGGGCATTCGGGTGTCTCCCTGTTGGTGGGCGGCGTCATCTCGCCAGTGCGCCCAGGGATGACCATCGAGCGCGTTGACTCGAATCGGTTCCAGCTCACCCACGAGCTCACGACGCCGCTTGGCCGACAGACCGGTGCCCACACCGACGTGGTGAAGGCTTCCGTCCGCGTCGTAGAGCCCCAACAGCAACGAACCGACGCCCTCACCGTCCTTGTGCCAACGGAACCCGGCCACGACCACGTCGGCAGTGCGCTCGTGCTTGACCTTGATCCATCCTCGCTTGTCAGGCTCGTACGCGCCGTCGGGGTTCTTGGCCACCACGCCGTCGAGACCCGCCCCCTCGAAGCGACCGAACCAGTCCCGAGCCGTCTCGATGTCATCGGTGATCGGCGTCAGGTGGAGGGGCGGCTCGGCATCTGCAAACGCCTGCTCGAGGAGCTGGCGTCGTTGGCGGAACGGCCGTTCGATGAGCGAGTGCTCGTCGAACGCCAGCAGATCGAAAGCCACGAAGTGAACCGGCGCCTCCACTGCCAACCGCCGCACCCGGGACTCGGCGGGGTGGATGCGCTGCTGAAGGGCATCGAAGTCGAGCCCACCCGGCCGGGGAACGACCAGCTCGCCGTCGACCACACAGCGGGATGGGAGCTGCCGGCGGATGGGGTCGATCAGCTCGGGGAAGTAGCGGTTGAAGGGCCTCTGGTTTCGACTCCCGAGCTCGACGTCGTCGCCATGGCGGAACACGATGCAGCGAAAGCCGTCCCACTTGGGCTCGTAGGCCAATGGCTGACCGTCGGGCATCTCGGTGGTGGCTTTGGCCAACATGGGCTTGAGCGGTGGCGGGACGGCCAGCTTCCCGACGCCGGTCGGTTCGGTCGGGGCCATCGGTCCGACACCTCAGTCGCCGGCGAGATCGACGGCGTGGGCCGCCAGCGCGTCAAGCGACACCCATTCGAGCGTGCCCAGGTGAGTTGCGGCGAGCACCACCGGTGGGGCCACGCCGGCGTCGTAGGCGTCGCGCCAGCGGGTTGCGCACAGGCACCACTGGTCGCCGGGTTGGAGCCCGGGGAAGCCGTGCTGTGGCATCGGGGTGACGAGATCGTTGCCCTGCGCCACCGAGAAGTCCAAGAACTCAGCCGTCACCCGGCAGCAGACGGTGTGCACTCCCAGATCGCCCTGGCCGGTGTCGCAACAGCCGTTTCGGTAGTAGCCGGTCATCGGATCCGTGGAGCAGGTGGCAAGCTCGGTTCCCAACACGTTCATCGCCATGGGCGCCATTCTGCCGCGCGAGCTCCTGCCCACCCACCCGAGGTCGATCGAGAGCTGTCAGCCGGTGAGGGCGGTGACACGTTGAGCGAGAGCCGGAGCCTCGAGGCGGCCGACCATGGAGGACCAGGCCGCGCGATCGGGGGGGCCCAGCCACTCGAGCTCGTCGACCGACTCGAAGACGGGATGGTCGGTGCGAAGGGTGGCCAGGTCCCGGAACAGGAGGGCGTCGTCGATGCCCTCGGCCAACGTGGCGGCGAGGGCGCCGGCGCTTCTCACCGCTACGTCCCACTGGTCGGGGTCGGTGGGGATGGAATCAAGATGGCCGTAGCGGGCCAGCAGGGTGGCTGACGACTTGGCCCCCCACCCCTTGAGACCGGGAAAGCCGTCAGCCGAGTCGCCCACCAGCGCCAGCCAGTCGGGAATCGACTCGGGGAGGACACCGAACTTCTCGACGACGCCGTCGACGTCGAACGTCTTCGCCTGGCGACGGTCGATCTGGATGACCTTGCCGCCCACGAGCTGGGCCATGTCCTTGTCCGGGGTGCAGATGATGACCCTCTCGACGTTGGGATCCGCCGCCGCTCGGACCGAAGCCGCTCCCAATGCGTCGTCAGCCTCCTGTTCGACCATCGCCCACACCGTGAAGCCGGCGACGTCGAGCGCCTCTTCGAGCAGCGGGAACTGAGCGAAGAGCTGAGGCTCGACGCCGTCGCCCGTCTTGTAGCCCGGCCACATGTCGTTGCGGAAGGACTCGATGATGTGGTCGGTGGCGATACCGACGTGCGTTGCGCCCTCCTCGACCATCTGGATCACCGATCCCACGACACCGCGGACCGCCGACACCTCCTCACCGACTGCTGTGGTGTGGGGGTTCCCCCCGTAGTAGTGGCGGAACAGCTCGTAGGTGCCGTCGACCAGGTGGACCTGCATGGGCAGAACCCTTGCAGATTCTCGCTGTCAGTCCTCGAGGTCGCGGCGCTGACGACGACGGCGACGCCAGGCGAAGCTCACGACCTGGTCGACGAGCGCGAACGCAACGCCGGTCACCATGATCACCAAGGCCAACGATGCCTCCACGGACCAGAACAGAAAATCGACAGTGGTGGACTCCGTGTTCTGAAGAACGAAGAGCACCACCATCAGCACGAGGACGAGAGCCCCCCACAACCGGGCAGGAACGGGCCGGTCGGTCGTGACGACCTCGGCCGGAGATTCGCCGGTGGTGTGAGCGTCGTCCGGCTTCGTGTCTCGGGATCCCATGATCGGCCTTCCCTCATGTAGCCGTGAGCGGAGCTCGCCGATGGCCGCGCTCAGGCGTAGGTGGCGGTGCGCAGAACCTCGATCAGGCCGTCACGGTTGTCGCTGGACATCCCGGTGAACGCGACGTGGAGGTAGCGTCCTGCACCCTCCGGTGCGGGACGGCTCGTGACCACGAGGCCTTTGCAGTCGACCTCGATGCCCTCGAGCCGGAAGATGGTGAGGAGGACGTCGCCGGTGCCGAACGTCATGTCGTCGACGTGGAGCTGAACACCGCCACTTGACAGGTCGATCGCTCGCGTCTCGACGTTGTCGGTGGCCCGGGTTCCGAGCCGGCGGCAGGTGACACCGAGGGTGACATCGTGTCGAACATGCTCACGGCGTTCCGACGTCGCAGCCAACAAGAGCGTTCCCTCCCTCATTCGGCGAGCCGACCTCGATGAGACCGGGTGAACGTGCCCACAGCCAGCTCCCCCGGGCCGTACGCGTTGCCAATGGTAGTGGAGTCGCCTCCCGGGGTACAGAGCTGTTCAGGGTGCGGATGGGATGGAACGGGTGGAACGGACACGCACGGCGATGCCCAGCGTCGAGGCGAGCAGCGAGCACCGCTCGTTGGCCTCGTACAGCTCGAGGTCGATCGAGGCGTCGGTGCCCGGCTCGGCGTCGATGACCAGCTGTCGCTCGCCGCCATCGTCGACCAGACGACACGACACGGACCTGACCCGGCCCCCTCGCCGCCGATCGAGTCCCACTGCGATCCGCAACAGCCCTGCCAGCACCCGAACCACCCCCTGGTCATCGGACCCGAGTGCCGCGAACTCGGGGTGCTTCTGCCTCGGCGCGCTCTTGCGGTGATAGCGGGCGACGACGGCGATGAGCTCGATCTCGCGATCGGTGAACCCGGTGAGGTGCTCGCTGTGACGGATGAGGTAGTAGCTGTGCTTGTGGTGGGCGCTGTGCGCCACGCCGAGCCCCACATTCGCCAGGAGGGCCGCTGCTTCGAGGAGCTCGCGGGCGTCGTCACCGGAGCTGTGAAGCCCAAGGGTGCCATCGAACAGCTGGAGCGCCAGCTCGGCGACGCGGGCACTGTGGACGGGATCCTCGTCGGAGAGACGCTGGAGGTGGAGCACCGATCGGCGGCGGATGTCGGAGAGGTGGTGCAGCGAGCGTCCGTGGAGGCGGCGCCAGGTGTCGAACAACACACCTTCTCGCAGGGCGTAGTCGGAGAACACCAGCTCGCGGGCGCCAAGCGCATCGAGCAGCTGTTCGAGGATGAGCGAACCCCCAAGGATGATGTCGGCACGCGACGGGGCCACGCCGGGTACCGCGGCCCGCTCGGCAACTGTGCGCGCCGAGACGAGCCGGGTTACGACCGTGTCCAGCTGCGAGCGCGTGAGCACCATGCCCCGGCGACTCTGGGGCTGGGACCCAGAGTCGAGGGCGGTGGCGACGGCGCCGAGCGCACCAATCGTCCCTGACGATCCCACCAGCGTCTCGAACCCGAGAGCCCGGACCTGGTCGGCGAACGGTGCCACCGTCGCCGCCACGTACCGCCGGCAGGCCTCGACTGATCCGGGGTGTAGGTGCTCGCTGGCAAAGAACCGGTTGGTGAGCCGGATCGCTCCGAGCTTGAACGAGCGTGATGCGTCGACATCACCGCCCCGGGCCACCACTACCTCGGTGCTCCCACCGCCGATGTCGATCACCGCATGCTGCTGGTCGAAGACCGGGATGGCCTGGAGCACACCCAGATGGATGAGCCGGGCCTCCTCCGTCCCCGACACGACCTCGATGTTGACCCCGGCCTCGGCGCCGGCGCGTCGCACGAACTCGGAACGGTTCTCAGCCTCGCGAACCGCGCTGGTGGCGACGGCGCGAACACGGGCGTGATGGAGGTTGGCGATGGCGGCGAACCGTGACAGGGTGGCGATCCCACGGTCGATCGCATCCGGTTCGAGGTGCTTCATCTCCGCCGCCCCTGCGCCCAGCCGCACCGATTCCTTCTCCCGCGCCAGGACCTCGGTGCGGGACTCGTCATCGATGGCTGCCACCACGAGGTGGATCGAGTTGGTGCCGATGTCGAGAGCAGCGATGACATCGGTCGAGCCGGCGTGAACCACGACGAGACATCGTGGCAGCACTTCGCCCATCGCTGGAGCCGTTCGGGAGGCATCGCCCCTTCGCGGCGCCAGTAGCCTTCCCCACCCATGGGCATCGGGGGGTTGATCGCGCTGGGGGCGACGAGCGGCCTTGGGGGCGGGATGCTGGCGGCCGAGACCGGCGGCGCGCTAAAGCTGGCCTTCATCCCCGTCATCGCCGGGGCGATCGGGTTGGGGACCAACTGGCTGGCCGTGAAGATGATGTTCGTGCCCCTCGAGTTCCGAGGTGTGGGCAAGCTGGGGTGGCAGGGGGTGATCCCGTCCAAGGCGGCGAAGATGGCGTCGATCTCTGTCGACAAGGGCATCTCCAAGCTCGGCAGCCTCTCGGAGTTCTACCGGCAGCTCGATCCCGACGCCATCGCTCTCCACGTCGTGGCCGCCAGCCGGGACCAGGTGTGGGAGCTGGTCGAGGAGACGGCCCGGCGCGATCACGCCCACCTGTGGGACGACCTTCCCCCCGGCATCAAGGACGCCATCAAGCAACGGGTGCAGGCCGACCTGCCTCGTCACGTCTCCAAGATCACCCACGACATCGGCGACCGCATCGACGAGCTGATGGACCTCAAGCTCATGGTGGTCCGCAAGATGCGGGACGACCCCAACCTCGTGAACCAGATGTTCCTCGAGGTTGGCGCCAAGGAGTTCCGCTTCATCGTGAACTCGGGCGGGTTCTTCGGGTTCGCCCTCGGGCTCGTGCAGATGGCCGTGTGGATCGCGTTCCCGGTGTCGTGGGTGCTGCCTGCGGCTGGTCTCGTGGTCGGGTACCTCACGAACCTGGCGGCCCTGCGCATCATCTTCAGTCCGATCGAGCCCACCCGCTACGGCCCGTTCACCGTGCAGGGTCTCTTCCTGAAGCGCCAGGACGAGGTCGCCGAGGTCTACAGCCGGCTGGTCACCGAGCACGTGCTCACGCTCGAGAACATCGTCGGCGAGATGCTCACCGGTCCACACCGCGATCGCACTCGCCGGCTGATCCAGAACCGGCTGCGCCCGGCACTCGACGAGTCGCTGGGTCGGGCCCGGGGCGCGGTGAAGCTGGCCGTGGGCAGCGCCGATTACGAGCGGGTCGCTTCGTCGCTGGCGACGGACGCCATCGACGTCACCATGACCTCCTTCAGCGACAAGGCGTTCAACGAGGACCGCGGCCGCGTGCTGCATCGCCTCATCGCCGAGCGGATGAGGATGCTCACTCCCGATGAGTTCGCCGAGCTGTTGCGGTCGGCTTTCAAGGAAGACGAGTGGCAGCTCATCGCCGTCGGTGCTGCCCTTGGTCTGGCCGCGGGCGCCGCTCAGGTTGCGTTCGTGTTCTGATGCGAGAGGATGGAGCGATGGACGAGTCCGCTGACCGGCTTGCCGAGGCCGGTTCCCCCGAGGAGCCGGCGACGACACCGCTGCCGCCGGTGGTGCGTGCCACCCGCTTCGCCGCCGATGCCAGCAACGCCATGCCCGGGCTCGTCCGGCTCGGCATCAACGTGACCGTCGTTCCCTGGGTTCGCGCCGCCGGCCAGGCGATGGAGACGGTCGCCGGTGCCGTCGAGGACATCGCGCAGGGCCGGACCGTCCGTGACGTCCGCAAGGAGCTGCGCCGCGAGGCCCGCTCCGGCATGGCCGGTTGGGCCCGGCGCCTGCTCGACGTGCTCGACGAGTCCGATGTGATGCCGGCCCTGCCGCCCGGTGTCCCCGCTGAGCCATCGAGCGCGAACGGGGCCAGCACCGGGTCGAGCCGCGGCCCAACGACGACGCAACAACCGGTGGTCGATGTCAACGAGGCCATCGAGAGCGTTCGTAATCGCCCCTCGAAGTCTCAGCGATCCTTGGGCGCCGCCGAGCTGTTCGCCCGGGGCGCGGCACTGCTCGACCGCTCCGCCGATCCCGACACCCCCGACGGCGACCACCCCGCCTTCGCCGCCATCCTCGATCAGCTCGCCCCCGACGAGGCCCGCATCCTCCGCCTGCTCGCTGCCGGTCCGCAGGCAGCGATCGAGCTGGTGGTGGTGAACGGCGTGGGACGCATCACCGGCCGCGACGACCGTCCCCGAACGATGGTGGGCACAACCGCCGGATGCCGCTACCTCGACCGCACCGGCGTGTACCTCGACAACCTGATGCGGCTCGGGCTCGTGCACACCGAAGCGGCCGAGGTCGACGATCCCGAGACCTACGAGCTGCTGCACGTTCAGCCATCGGTCACCGACGCCACCGCGCGCCTCGAATCCGGCGGCAAGGCGCGAGTGCGGGCCACACAGGTGTCGCTCGGGCTCACCGAGCTCGGCGAGCGCTTCACCACCACCTGCATCCCCCGCGGCTAAGCCCGGCTTCTCCCGCCCTGCCGTCGGTGGCCGCGCCGACGGTGACGACCGCCGACGACTCAGGTGCACGTCTCGCGGACCGGCTGCCTACCCACCGTCGAAGGTGGCGACGAAGTCGACCAGCACGGCCTGATCGCGGGGGTAGGTCAGCAGGCGCCCCGCGGCGGAGGGGTGGAGCCAGCGCACGACGTCGACCTCGTCGTTGGGCACGAACTCCCCTGACAGCACGGTCATGGCCCAGTACCGGACCAACTTGAGACGGTCGGATCGATCGCGGTACTCCGTCGATGCCAGCTCCCGGCCAACGGTGACCGAGTAGCCGGTCTCCTCCCACACCTCACGTTCGGCGGCCGCCTCCCAGCCCTCACCGGCATCGAGCTTGCCCTTGGGCAGCGTCCAGTCGTCGTACTTCGGACGGTGGATGACGAGAACGTCCATGCCGTCGCCGCCGGGCGACCGCCGCCACACGACGCCACCGGCAGCACGTACATGGGACGGGCTGCCCTGTGATCCCACGATCCGTCGTCCCTCCCCGTGTCACTCGTCGGCTCCCGACGACACGATGCCATCTCAGGAACGGGGCGCCGTCCACCAGCGCGGTCGGGGGGTGTCCCCCGCCCGCGACAGGAGAGAGCGGGTCCAACGTCGAACAACCGACCATGAAGCGCCTACTCACCATCGCCGCTGCCACCGTTCTGACCGTTGCCGGCCTCGCTGCGGTGCCCACTGCCCAGGCGTCGCTGCCCGGACCGCTGGCGCTGGCCGAGGCCGGATGCGACCCGATCGATCCGGGTCACTGCATGCTGCCTTTCCCCTCGGACTGGTACACGGTGGACGACGGGACCACCGACACCGGCCGGCGGGTCGACTTCCAGCTCACCGCCATGCCGCAGAACATCGCCGGGAAGCCCATCGATCCCACCGCCTGGAACCTCAACGACGGGTTCTCCCCCGGCACACCGGCCATCGCCCTGGTCCCTGGACTCGACCTCCACCAGACCTGGGGCACCGCCGACCTCGATCCCGCCACCTTCGAACTGCGCCGGGTGGAGGACCGAGACCACCTCGCCGACATCGCCCGGTACTCCGAACCCGATGCACCGATCCTGGTCATCAACGCCGACACCGGCGAGCGGCACCCGTTCTGGTCCGAGCTCGACACCCATCCCGAGACCACCGACGACCGTCGCACGCTGCTCATCCGCCCGGCCGTCAACTACACCGAGGGCGCTCACTACCTGGTGGTCCTCCGCAACCTCAAGGACGGCAGCGGGGCACCCATCGACGCCGCCGACGTCTTCCCGACCTTCGCCGCCTTTCGCGATGGCACGCCGCTCGTGGCCGAGACTCCGGCCCAAACGGCGCGGCGCGCTGACATCGAGAGCATCCTCACCGCGGCAGCCGAAGCCGAAGGCCCGGAGTTCGACGTGTCGGAGGTCGTCCTGGCCTGGGAGTTCACTGTGGCCTCGCGCCGCAACCTCACCGAGCCTGTGCTGCACATGCGTGACGAGACATTCGGGGGGCTCGGCGACACCACGCTCGCCGATGGTGACATCAACGGCGTCCCACCCACCGTGCGCGACATCGTGGTCGACGACACGAGCCGCTCGGACCGTCGGGTGATCTCGGGCCTCCTCGAGGTGCCCAACTACATGACCCACGAGATCGAGGTGGAGAACGAGGCGCTGCCGCTCACCGGGCAGGCCGCGGTGCCGTTCTACCGGCTGTACGACCCCGACGGCGACGGCATCCCTGAGCGGAACCCCCTCCAGCCCACCATCGCCGTGCCCTTCGACTGCCAGATCCCCACCGGCGCCACCGGGCTGGCCCCCTACGACCTGGTCCAGTACGGCCACGGTCTGCTCGGCAGCCGGGGCGAGGCATTCGGGGGCAGCAACGAGGATCTGCGAGCCAACGGGTTCGCCATCTGCGCCACCGACTGGTTGGGCATGTCGGGCGCGGATGTCCCCAACGTGGTGACGATCCTCGCTGACCTGTCGAACTTCCCGTCGCTGGCCGAGCGAAGCCAGCAGGGGTTCCTGGCCAAGATGCTGCTCAGCCGGTGGATGGCGCACCCCGAAGGGTTCGCCGCCCTCGCCGAAGCGCACGATGAGAACGGTCCCCGCGTCTCGTCCGGCGCGGTGGAGTACGTCGGCAACAGCCAGGGCGCCATCATGGGTGGATCGCTGGTGGCTCTGTCGCCCGACTTCCGGCGCGGTGTGCTCGGTGTGCCGGGCATGAACTACTCGACGCTGCTCAACCGTTCGGTCGACTTCGAAGGCGTGTACTCGATCCCGCTCTACGTGGCCTACCCGGACAAGGCAGAACAGCAGATCGCCTTCGCCATGATGCAGATGCTGTGGGACCGCGCCGAGACCAATGGATATGCCGCCTTCGCCACCACCGGTGACGAGTCGCTCGACACGCCATCGCACCAGATCATGCTTCAGGTGGCCTTCGCCGATCATCAGGTGGCCAACATCTCAGCGGAGGTGGAGGCCCGCACCATGGGTGCCTCGATCGTGTCGCCCCTGCTCCCTGACGACGAAGACGGCACCGGCGCGGGGAACGACCTCCACTGGTCGGTCGATCCCCTGTTCGGCTTCTCGGCGGTGACCTTCGCCCCCGACGGGGTGTGGCGTGACAGCACCGGCTCGGCGGTCAACGGATCGGCGCTCGTCTACTGGTACGGGAAGGGCAACGGCAACGCGACGCCGCCCAACGGCAACGTCCCGCCCACCGACGGAGCCGATCCCCATGAGCATCCCCGACGCGACAACTCCGGCTCGCTCCAGGTGGCCGAGTTCCTGCGTAGCGGCGAGCTCATCGACGTGTGCGAAGGCGGCCCGTGCATCACGACGGCGGAGACCCGCGCCGGCAGCTAGCCGGAGATCACTCGAGCCACTGCCGTCGCGTGGCGGGGAAGGCGGCGTCACCGGAGGGCGCGGTGCGAACGCCCAACACCTGGTGGATCTGGGTGTGGTCGTCCTCGAAGTTGAGGGCCGATGCTGCCATGTAGAGCCGCCAGATCCTGGCCCGCGCCGGACCGACCAGCTCGACGGCGTTGTCCCAGCTGGACTCCAGGTTGGCCACCCACCGCCGAAGCGTGGCGGCGTAGTGCTCCCGCAACGACTCGACATCGCGCACCTCGAAGCCGTGCTGTTGCATGGCCGTCACCACCGCGCCAACCTCTTGCAGCTCGCCGTCGGGGAACACATAGTTGGAGATGAAGGAGTGACGGTCGAACCGGCTGCGGTCGTCGTTCCACGGCCGGCTGATCGCGTGGTTGAGGAGGCGACCGGTGGGCGCTAGCAGCTCGTGGAGGCGGCCGAAGTAATCACCGAGCCGGGCCATCCCCACGTGCTCGAACATGCCGATCGAGCTGACGGCGTCGAAGGGCCCATCGGCTACGTCGCGGTAGTCCTGCACCCGGATCTCCACGCGGGTGCCGAGACCCTCATCGGCGGTGCGCTTCAACCCGTAGTCGGCCTGTGCCTGACTGATGGTCACCCCCACCGCATCGACTCCGTAGTGGCGAGCGGCGTAACGGACCATCCCACCCCACCCACATCCGATGTCGAGCAGGCGCATCCCCGGCTCGAGTCCGAGCTTGCGGCAGATGAGGTCGTACTTGGCCTCCTGGGCCGAATCGAGATCGGTCTCATCGAACCCGTCGACGAAGTACGCACACGAGTAGGTCATGGTCGAACCGAGGAACAGCGCGTAGAAGTCGTTGCCGACGTCGTAGTGGTGGGAGATGACCTGCGAGTCGCGTCGGCGGGTGTGCAGGCGGCCACGAGCACGCGCTTCGGAGGGGGGAGGGGCCAACGGCCGGCCGAGGACCCCCAGGCGTCGAGCGGCCGACACCGCTCTGACCCAGTCGCGGGGTCCCAGGGTCAACGACATGGCGTCGGGAGCGGCGACGGCCTTGCGAATCTCGAGCGCAGCGAACACGTCGCCCTCCAGATCGATGTCACCCGAGACGAACGCCCGGCCCAGCCCCAGCTCGTTGGGGCTCCAGATGATGCGGCGCAGCGCGGTGGGAGACTTGACCACGATCGTGGCATCACCCTCGGCAGGACCCAGCCGGCTCCCGTCCCAGAAGGTGATGCCCACCGGAAGATCGCGCGGGAGCCATGCCTTCACCAGCGGCTCGAGCGTCTCGGCGACATCCAGCATCGGACACCTCCTTGATCGACACGGCGTCCCCACGCCGTTCAGTCCAGGAAACACCCAGTCTGGCTCATTACTTCCGGTCCCCCCGACATCGGTGCCGGTGCGGGAGTGGTTGCGTCCCCAACCACCCGAGTCGCCGACGCCGGCTACTCCTGAACGAGCTCGATGAGGGTTCCGTACAGCGCCTTGGGATGAACGAAGGCCACCGTGGTACCGCGACTCCCGGGCCGGGGGGCCTCGTCGATCACCTGGTAGCCCGCAGCCTTCACGCGCGCCAGGGCCGCCGAGCAGTCGGCTACTCGATAACCGACGTGGTGCAGCCCCTCGCCCCGTTTCTCGATGGCCTTGGCCACCGGGCTGTCGTCCCGGGTCGGAGTGAGCAGCTGGATGAAGGAGCCGGCGACGGCGAGGAGCGCCTCCTCCACGCCGTCGGACTCGACGACCTCACGATGCTCGACGGTAGCTCCGAAAGCAGCCTGGTAGTCGGCGATGGCCGCCTCCAGGTCGCGCACGGCGATGGCTACGTGATCGATCTCGGTCAGCTGCATGCCGGTCATCGAATGCTCCTACAGGCCGTGGCGGCGAAAGAGGGTGATCGTGCCCTCACCCACCTGCTCACGGAAGTCGCGGTCGTCGATTCCGAGGCCCTCCTCGGGGGCGAGGCACAGCACGCCCATCTTCCCCTCGTGGAGGTTGTGGTGGACGTTGTAGGCCGCCTCGCCGGTCTGATCGAGGGGGAACACCTGCGACAGCACCGGCTGGATGCGGCCCTCGGCGATCAGCCGGTTGGCCTCCCAGGCCTCGCGGTAGTTGGCGAAGTGCGACGACTTGATCGACTTCAACTTCATCCATAGGTGCCGGTTGTCGTACTCGATGTTGTATCCAGAGGTCGCCGCGCACGTCATGATCAGACCTCCACGGGCTGCCACGAACACCGAGGCCCCCATGGTCTGGCGGCCCGGGTGCTCGAACACGATCTCGGGGTCCCTGCCGATGAGCTCGCGGATCTTCTTGCCCAGCCGGCGCCACTCGGCCTCGTCCTGGGTGTGCTCGTCAGCCCAGAACTGGTAGCCCTCGGCTTTGCGGTCGATGACGTGTTCGACGCCCATCTCGTTGAGCAGCGCCGCCTTCTCCGGGGAGCTGACGACGCCGACGGGGGTGCCGCCGCCGTTGAGGACGTACTGGCAGGCGTAGCCACCGATGCCGCCCGACGCCCCCCAGATCAACACCGCCTGGCCCTGGGTCATGCCGGCACCATTGGGCGACACCAGCATCCGGTAGCTGGTGCTGTTGCACAGGGCGTTGCATGCGGCCTCCTCCCACGACAGGTGAGCCGGCTTGGGCATGAGCTGGTTGGCCTTCACCACCGTGAGCTCGGCCAGGCCACCGAAGTTGGACTCGAAGCCCCAGATGCGCTGGTTGGCGGCCAGCATCGAGTCGTCGTGGGAAGAGGGATCCTGGTCGTCGATGTAGTTGCAGTGGATCGTGACCTTGTCGCCGGAGTGCCAGCTGCGCACCGCGTCACCGGTGCGCAGGACCACACCGGCGCCGTCGGAGCCGACGACGTGGTACGGCAGCGCGTGACGAGCGCCCCAGCGTGACTCCTTGCCCAGCCGGTCCAGGAACATGAAGGTGGGCAGCGGCTCGAAGATCGACGTCCACACTGTGTTGAAGTTGATGGAGCTCGCCATCACCGCCACCAACGCTTCGTCGGGCGCCAGCTCGGGAACCGGCACCTCCTCGATGTGGAGGCTCTTGCGGGGATCCTTCTCGTGGGAGTCGACGCCCTCCCACATCTCCTGCTCCTCGCGCTTGACGAGGGCGGCCCGGTAGCTCTCGGGGATGGCCAGGTTGGCCAGATCGTCGCCGGAGCCGCCGCTCTGGATCGCGTCGAAGACAGCCTGCATGCTCATGGAGGGCAACCTACCGCTCGGTCATCAGGCGGCCCAAAGAAGCATCCGATCAGTACCAGCGCCAAGGGTACGAAGGGGCACGGACTCGATGCGCCCGCCCTTGGCCAACGCCGTGACCGCTGTGGACGCTGGCCGTTGAGCCATCCCTACACTGGGCTTTCCGCACATGACCTCGTGAAAGGTGTCCGACATGGCCGGCTCCGTCATCGTCTCCTCCGCTCGAACCGCCATTGGAAAGCTCTCCGGCGCCCTCGCCGGTCAATCGGCCATGGACCTCGGCGGCGCAGCCATCGCCGGCGCCCTACAGCGCGCCGGCATCTCTGGTGACCAGGTCGACTACGTCCTCATGGGCCAGGTCCTTCAGGCCGGACAAGGCCAGATCACCGCTCGGCAGGCAGCCACCAAGGCCGGCGTCCCGATGTCCGTCCCGGCCATGACGGTGAACAAGGTGTGCCTGTCAGGCGTCAACACCATCTACCTGGCCGACCAGATGATCGCCGCCGGCGACGCCGAAATCGTGGTGGCGGGCGGCATGGAGTCCATGACCAACGCTCCCTACCTGCTTCCAGGTGCCCGGGCCGGCTACCGGATGGGCGACGGCAAGATCATCGACAGCCTCATCAACGACGGGCTCTGGTGCGCCTTCGACGCCTGCCACATGGGCGAAGGCACCGAGAAGTACAACCAGGCGTTCGGGTTCAACCGAGCCCAGATGGACGACCTCGCCGCCAAGTCCCACGAACGGGCCGCGGCCGCCCAGAAGGACGGCAAGCTCGCCGAGGAGATCATCGTCTTCGAGATCCCCCAGCGGAAGGGCGATCCTGTCGCCTTCGACACCGACGAGGGTGTGCGCCCCGGCACCACCACCGAGTCGCTCGGTGGCCTCCGGCCGGCCTTCGCCCGCGACGGCGAGATCACCGCCGGCAATGCCAGCCAGATCTCCGACGGCGGCGCCGCCGTCATCGTGACGTCTCGGGCCAAGGCTGAGGAGCTGGGCATCGCTCCGCAGGCCGAGATCCTGGGCTTCGGCATGGTGGCCGGTCCCGACCCCTCGCTACTGGCCCAGCCGGCCAATGCCATCAAGGCCGGGCTCGACCGGATCGGCAAGACCGTCTCCGACGTCGACCTGTTCGAGCTCAACGAGGCGTTCGCCGCGGTGGGCCTGGCCTCCATGAAGGAGCTCAGCATCAGCGACGACGTCGTGAACGTGAACGGCGGCGCCATCGCCCTCGGCCACCCAGTGGGCATGAGCGGTACCCGCATCACCATGACCCTCATCGGTGAGCTGCGTCGCAACGGCGGCGGCCTCGGTGCCGCTGCTCTCTGCGGCGGTGGCGGCCAGGGCGAGGCCATCCTCGTGCAGACGCTGTAGGTGCAGAGCCAGTGACCCACAAGAGGTAGATCCCACAAGAGCGCGGCGCGCCAGGGGCGCAGAGCCCACCAACGCGCCGCGCTGTCCGCTGGGGAGGCCGCGCCGCCAGCCTCGGGCGGGTTAGGCGGTCAGGCTGATTCTCAGGTGCGATGAATCAGGCGATGAATCAGGCTGGGACGGGTGTCACCGGCACCGACGAGGGTGCGGTCGACGAGCCGTTGGTGCGTGATTCCTCGGTCAGCAACGACCGCACGGCCGACACGTCGGCGTCGATGGTGCCATTGAGGGTTCGGTAGACGAGCCGGAAGTCGCCCTGGAACGACCACAGCGGGTTACCCACGGTGGCGGGCTTGTTGCCCTCGATGGCCAGATGACTGGTCCAGGCGAAGGCGTAGCCCACGAGCGGGGCAGCGAGCATTCGGCGCAGCCGACGGGTTGCCAGTCCCCGCACGAACACGAGGGTGGCCACCAAGGTGCCGACCACGTGGGCCTTCCTGGTTCCCGCTTCCATGTGCTGGCTCAAGTAGTACGGCCAGAACTCCTCGAAGCTGGTGGCCTCGTTGGGATCGGTGATCCTGGTGATCGTCGTCATGGGTGCCCACCTCGTCTGTCGTACGTCCCGACGGTCGAGACGGCGTACTACCGGGCTATTCGCTTGCGACGCCAGCGTCAAGGGCAACGGCAGCGCCTGTCGGCACCGCCTCTCAGTCGAGACGGGTGCGACCGATCAGGGCTCGGCCCAACGTGAGCTCGTCGGCGTAATCGAGATCTCCCCCGACCGGGAGACCACTGGCCAGGCGCGTGACGTTGACCTCGAGCGGCGCAAGGGTCTGCGCCAGGTACATGGCAGTGGCATCTCCCTCGATGTTGGGGTTGGTGCACAGGATGATCTCCGTGATGCTCTCGGACCGGACGCGGTCGATGAGCTCAGCGATGCGCAGCTGGTCGGGGCCGATGCCCTCGATGGGGCTGATCGTGCCGCCGAGTACGTGATAGCGACCACGGAACTCACGGGTGCGCTCCACGGCGATGAGATCCTTCGGCTCCTCGACCACGCACAGAGCGCCATCCTCCCGGCGGGGGTCGAGGCAGATCTCGCACTCGGGACCTTCAGAGATGTTGAAGCACCGCTGACACCAACCGATGCGCTCCTTCACGGCGATGATGGCGTCGGCGAGCCGGCGGGCGTCGTCGTTGGAAACGTTCAGCAGCCACAAGGCGATGCGCTGGGCTGACTTGGGCCCGATTCCCGGCAATCGACCCAGCTCGTCGATCAGCTCCTGAACGGGAGCGGCATACACCGTCGACCCTCAGCTTCCGCCGTCATCAGGACGGTCCACGCCCTCGCCGCCAAGGAGATCCCCAAGCCCGCCCCCCAGGAGCTCGCCCAGTCCACTCATCGACGCTTGCCGGGCAGCCTCGACCTTCTCGGTGACGTCATGGAGGGCGGCGAGAACCAGGTCTTCGAGAAGGGAGACATCGGTGGCGTCGACCGCGGCGGGATCGATGCGCACAGACCGGAACTCGCCGTCACCGGAGGCAACGATGCGCACGGCGCCACCACCGGCGCTTCCCTCGACCTCGACCTCACCCGCATCGGCTTGCGCCAAGCCGAGCCGCTGGCCCAGCTGCATGACTTGCTCGACGAGACCGCCGAGGCTCGGCTGCTCGCTGCCGTGTGGTTCGGTGGGATCGGCCATGGGGAGATCTCCGTTGGGGGGTCGGATGCGAGCGTATTGCGGCTCGAGCAGACTTCGATGACGAGGGTCAGCTGCCCTCGGTGACGTCTTCCACGCTGCCGAACGCCTCGGCCAGACGCTCGACGCTGGCGTCGACGACATCGGGGGCGTCGCGGAGCTCGGTGAGGTCGACGGACTCGTCGTCCTCGACGGCCGTCGCCGACTCGGACGGTGGTGGGGGTGGTTGCTCGGCAGTGTCTGCGTCGATCCGTGGCGGGGAGTCTGCGGCTGGAGACGGGGCGACGATCTGCGCGATCTGCGCCTCGTCAACGAGCTCGAGCGGGATCGGCGTGCCGAAGTGGGCGGCGAGCGCGGCCTCGGCCTCGGGCCGCACCTCCTCGCACTTGCGAACGTGCATGGCATTGGGCAACGCGAACCGGGCCCGTCCATCGGCGACGTCGACGAATCGTCCCGCCTTGAACCGTGACTTGGCCTTGGGTTTGAGCTCATCGAGGATCGAGTCCCCCCAGGCGAGCGTCAGGTCGTCGCGCGTCGGGACTGCTCCAACCTGCTTCGACTCCACCGGTGGAGCGGTGTCGCCGGTGGGACCGGAGCCAACGGCGACAGCCCGATCAGCATCACCGGATCCCGACGAGGCTGGACCGGCTGCCCCTTCCCGTAGCGCAGAGGCCGCACCGCCGCGAGGCCGAGCAGGTGGGGGGGCGGGCGGGCGGCGACCTGGTGCCCCCGACGACGCCCCCGAGCCGGAACGGCCCGATGCCGCGCTGGCCTTGGTGGCGCGGGGTGGCGCCGAAGGATCGGCATCGCCGCCAGGCGATGGCGCTGTGAGACGCACCACTGCCACCTCGAGGAGCACCCGGGGGTCGGGCGCGTCCTTCATGTCGACGGCCGCGGTGCCGAGCAACTCGATGGCGCCGACGGCCCGCTGTCGACCGAGAGTGCCGGCCCGCTCAGCGACGGCTGCCCGCTCAGCCTCGGGAAGTGACACCAACGCTGGCGCCGCCGTCACGAGCACGTGGTCACGCAGGGATCCGACCAGGTCGCTGGTGACGGTGCGGGGATCGCGGCCGGCCTCGAACAACCCGGCCAGGGCGGTGAGGGCGGCCGCTGTGTCGGACGCGGCGATGGCGTCGAGCACCTCATCGAGTCGGGGCGCCACCAGTCCGACGCCACCGGCCGCGGCCACGCGGTCGAGGGCGGACAGCGCGTCTCGAGCCGATCCCCGACCAGCGCGCACGACGTGGGCCACGGACTCGTCGTCGACGTCGAGACCAGCGTCGTCGACGATGTAGCGGACGTGCTTCTCCAACAACTCAGCCGGAAGCAGGGAGAACTCGAAGTGCTGAGTGCGGCTCCGGATCGTGGGCAGCACCTTCTGGGGATCAGTGGTGGCCAGGATCCACACCACGTGCTCGGGTGGCTCCTCGAGGGCCTTCAACAGTGCTGAGGACGCGTCACCGGTGAGCTGGTGGACCTCGTCGAGGATGTACACCTTGAACCGGCCCGGTGACCCCAGGTGGATGGTGGCGAGCAGGTCGCGCATCTCGTCGATGCGGCGGCGCGAAGCGGCATCGTGCTCGTGGAGGTCGAGACTGCGGCCGTTCTCGATGGCCACACACGACTCGCACTCGCCGCACGGCTCGCCGCCGTCGAGATCGGTGCAGTTCAGGGCGCGGGCCAGAATGCGGGCGGTGGACGTCTTGCCCGTCCCGCGCGGACCGCTGAACAGGTAGGCGTGGCCAGGAGTGCCGTTGCGGACCGCGTTCGACAACGCCGCCACCGCGTGCTCCTGGCCCAGCACCTCGGCGAACCGTCGGGGGCGGTAGCGGCGGTAGAGCGAGGATCCGGCCATCGCCACGGACTGTACCGCCGCCCCGGTCGTTCACCGGCAGGACCCCGCCGTCCGCGACCGGCGATGGCCGACCGCGGCCCGGGCGCCGGTGCGGCGGCCAGGTGGACTGCGGCGCCCGGCACGTACCGCTGAGGGCTGCTGCCTTCCGGCCCTGACCCGATTCACGGTGCGCCGTCGCGCAGGACCCAGCCGCCGCACCCACGCTCGGGCCGCGTCTGGAACGACGTCCACCGTAGTTCTCGGCGACGTCGGGGGTCACGCCGTGCCCCAGGCCTGCTCGCGCTCCGCGAGCAGATTTGGCGAGCATCCACCATTCATGGGGCTGACGGGGGCAACGTATGGCCCACGCCCAGTCCGAATCGAAAGGGGAAGGGCCCATGAACAAATCGGATCTCACCAAGGAGATCTCATCGCAAACCGGCCAGACGGCCGCTGCGGTCGGCGAGGTGCTCGCCAGCTTCGAGTCGATCGTGGTCAGCACGGTCAAGGATGGCGGGAAGGTCCAGCTGCCCGGGTTCCTGAGCTTCGAGAAGGGCCACCGGAAGGCACGGGTGGGGCGCAACCCCCAGACCGGTGCCGAGGTCCAGATCAGGGCCGCCGACGTGCCCAAGGTCAAGGTGGGCAAGTCGTTCAAGGACGCCGTCAACACCTTGTGAGATGGAGAGGGTCCCAGCCGCATCCGGTTTGGGCTCTAGTGTCCCGTAAGGCTGTTCCGCCAAGAAATTCTTGAGATCGGGAATTTTGGATCGTAGGTCGCGCGTTCTTCGGTGTTGTACGCCAACATCGGAGGAGCACCATGGCACGACGCGGACGACCCACAGTCGAGATCAACCTCTCGGGTGACGAACGTAAGACGCTGCAACGCTGGGCGCGGCGCCACTCGTCGTCGCAGGCGTTGGCGTTGCGCTGCAAGATCATCCTGGCGTGTGCTGGAAGTGACCGGAGCCGGTCCGACATCGCAGCCGAGGTGGGGTGCAACCCGGCCACGGTGACCAAGTGGCGGCATCGTTTCGCCCAGGACCGGCTCGACGGGCTCGTGGATGCGCCACGGCCGGGCGCCGAACGCAAGATCAGCGACGAGACCGTGGAAGCGATCGTGGTCGAAACGCTCGAGACGGCGCCGCCGGATGCGACGCATTGGTCGACCCGGGAACTGGCGAAGAAGCACGGGATCTCCCACACCACCGTCGCCGATATCTGGCGGGCGTTCGGGCTCAAACCCTGGCGTGAGGACTCGTTCAAGGTGTCCCCGGACCCCCAGCTCGTGGAGAAGATCCGTGACATCGTCGCCCTGTACATGAACCCGCCCGTCGCCGCGATGGTGTTCGCCATCGACGAGAAACCCCAGATCCAAGCCCTCGACCGGACCGCTCCGACGTTGCCGATGCTGCCCACCACCCCGGCCCGGGCCACCCACGACTACGAACGCAACGGCACCTTGGACCTGTTCGCCGCGCTCGACATCGCCACCGGCACGGTGATCACCGACCTACGCCGCACCCACACCTCCGACGACTTCATCGCGTTCTTGAACAAGGTCAACCGCAACGTGCCCAAGGACCTCGACGTGCACGTCATCTTGGACAACCTGTCGGCCCACAAGACCCCGAAGGTCCACAAGTGGCTGCTCCGCCACCGCCGGTTCCACTTCCACTTCACCCCGACCTACGGGTCATGGCTGAACCTCGTCGAACGCTGGTTCTCCGCGTTGACGACCAAGAAGCTGCAACGCTCCGCCCACCGCAGCGTCAAAGAACTCGCCGCCGACATCACCGCCTGGGCCGAGGCCTGGAACGACGACCCCAAGCCCTTCGCGTGGACCAAGACCGCCGATGAGATCCTCGACCGGCTCGCCGGCTACTGCGCCGCCATCACCCACACCGAATATGACAGCGCTTCAACCTGACAGGACACTAGGTGGCTGGTGTCGAACGGGCGTCACTCGACGGCTGGTCGGGATGGTGACGGTCATGCCGGCTGCTGCTGGGTGTCGACGGCCCGGTCATGGCCAGACATCGCCAACAGCGCGGCGCGAAAGTGGGCCTCAGCACCACCAGCGCGCCGCGCTGTCCGATCCGGAGGGCATCACAGGGCCAGAGCAGGCCAGGAACGGCGCGGACAGCGTGCGGTGCACGGGCCAGGATCTCCGACGGAATCGAAAAACACCAGCCATCTGGTTCCGGCTTCCCACCCCGGCTCGATGCCCGGGCGCTACCCTTGCCGATTCTTCGGTCCTGCCGAGGTTCGGGAGGGGTGCGAGAGCGGCCGAATCGGCACGCTTGGAAAGCGTGTGAGGGGCAACCCTCCGTGGGTTCAAATCCCACCCCCTCCGCCACCGGGGCGCCGGTTCGCCGGGGCGCCCACAGACCAGCGCGCTAGCTGCAGGTGACGAGGCCCAACGTCCGCGACCGGCACTTGTCGTAGGGCTTGGGCTCCGGCGCGGGTTCTTCGGACTCGGGGGATGGAGATTCGGACGGGGAGGGCGAGCTCGCCGGCTCCTCCGATGATTCCGATGACTCCTGCGACGGCGAACCGTCGCTGGACACTCGAGTCGACAGCGGCTCGGCGACGGCCTCGGGGCTCACACCCAACGAAGCCGGGTCGAGACGAAGCTCACCCGGGTACTGGTCGAACTGCACCGGGAGTCGGTGCGGGTAGTCGCTGCCCATCTCGTCCACGGCAAAGTCGAACGCTGCTTCCACGCTCTTGTCGGCGGCCCCCTCGAGCAGCCCCCGGCGGATCATGAACTCGACGAGGTAGCTGCGATAGAACGCCGTGCTCTCGTAGGCAAGCTGGTCGGCCGGCGCGGCGGCGGTGAGCACTCGGCCGGCGCCCAGCACCTCGGTGAACCCACCGCCGTAGCACCCGGCGATGATCACCCACACCCGTCGAGCGGCGAGCGGTCGCAGCAAGTTGGCGAGCTCCACATCGGTGATGACACCGCCGTCGGCGCCGACGAGGGCTTGCGTGGACACCGATTGGCGGCGGACGTGACCCGCAAAGAAGAACACGGCGGTGGCATCAGACGCCGAGTTGGCCACGAGCCAGCTCACCGACTTCGAGATCGCAGACCGAGATGCCTGGCGATCGGTGAGGAGAAGCCGGCGTTGGTGCGCGACGCCCAGCCGGGCCAGTGCGCCGTCCATGTCGCGAGCGTCGTTGACGGCACTCAGCAGGTCATGGGATCGGCCGGGGTAGTCGTTGATGCCGATGCTGACCGCCCAGGTGCCTGACTGTGGGGTTACGTGAGCGAACGGGCTTCGGAGCGCGGCCGGCGGCGCCTCCACCACAACCTCACCCTCGAACTCGTCGGGCGGCGGGGCGATGGCATGGTCGAAGTCGCCCTCGAGTGCACCGACCACCAGCTCGCCACCATCGACGACCTCACCGAGCACCGGTCGCTCACCAGCGGAGTAGACAGGAGGACCGACGACGCTCAGCCCAACCAGCATGGCGAGTGCCGCTACGACGGCAACCACCGTGCCGCCAAGTCGCTTTGCCATGTTGCCCCTCTCCCCAGGACCCCTGGACCCCGACCGCCAAGTTCGACCTTGGCGACTTCTTCGACATGGTGCCTGATCAACCCTGCCTCGATGGGCAGCGAAGTTCTGCTGTTGTTTCTCACCGGCCGACCGGCCTGGCGAGCGGCATGGCAGACTGCTGAGGTGACGACCCCGCCGTCGCCGGGCCCGGTCGACCTCGGAACCTGGTCGGGGCCCATGGCGATGGCCCTCCGGCAGGCGGCGGAAGCCGCTCTGGTCGGCGACGTCCCCGTGGGGGCGGTAGTGACCGACGGGGACGGCCAGATCATCGGAATGGGCATGAACCAGAGGGTCGCCAACAACGACCCGCTGGCCCACGCCGAGATCGAGGCTCTGCGATCAGCGGCTGAGAACCGCGGTTCATGGCGACTCGACGACGCAACGTTGGTCGTCACCTTGGAGCCGTGCCCGATGTGTGCCGGGGCTGCCCTCCAGGCTCGGATACGCCGGATCGTGTTCGGGACACCCGACCCCAAGGCCGGGGCGTGCGGCTCGCTCTACAACCTGCCCGCCGATCCCCGTCTGCCCTACCCCGAGATCGAGGTGGTGGGGGGCGTCGACGCCAAGCGAGCCGCCGAGCTGTTGGGGTCGTTCTTCGAGACCCGCCGCTGATGGTCCACTCCACCCGGCCGCACCGCCCCCGATGAGGGTCGATCGGCTCCGCTGGCGGATACCCGAGGAACGATCGGGGCTAGGGAGTCGCTCGAACGACAGCTCCCCTCACATCACCACGCGCAAGACCACCTCCTCACCCTCGACGTGCCCGAGATCGAGGCACCCGGCCGACGAGACGGCATCGCGCGCGACGCCGCCCCCCTTGCTGTCTCGCTCTGATCCGCCGGAACTGACCAGCTCGTTCCCCGCCGCCGGCAGGCCGGCCCCGTTCAGGGTGATACGTTCCTTCACACAAGGTCTGCTCGGGGAGGCAAACCAAGTTTGGGTCGGCTACAAGTCAGAACTCACCTGCCCAGGTTGCGGCTTTGGTCCAGTGCATGCGACGAAGCCATGAGGTGGTGCCGCGCTCGGCTCGCTGGAGTTCTGCTGACTGTGACCGCAGTTGTCGCATCGTGCTCGGATTCTGGCCAGTCTTCTCCGGACGGTCACGGCGCTGCCATCGAAGATGAGACATCGCGAGCGACTGGATCCCTGGATACCGGGGATGCTACGGCGATGCCAAGATCAGGTGTGATTGCTCGACCCGACCGTGCCACAGTTCTCGACACGTCCACTTGGCAGGAGAAGGACCTTCCGGCAGACATTCTTCTCACCGACGATGGCTTTGTGCTCCGCGGCGTTAAGGAAGATGGTTCTTCGATAACCCTCTGGGAACACAATCCGATCCGACCAATTGCTCTAGCTTCGAGCCTTGATGGTCGCCAAGTGGCCGTAGTGGCATCACCCGTCAGTTGCGACCCCGGCCCTGGCTGTCCTCATCAACTCATAGAACTCGACGAAGCGGGCGAAGTTCGACCGATCATCGATGGGTGGATCTCTTCTCCGCAGTACGTCCGGCGCGCGGATGACGAGGTTCTCGTGTTTCTTTGGTCGCCAGATCCTGATGATTCAGATGTCAATCTGGTCGCGTTCGATGGCACTCGGCTGACGGTTGTGGCTACGCGCACGCCCGGAGTTCTAGCAGGACATCCCACCAATCCCTGGTTCTTTCGGGCCCACGACGACCTTGCAACTCCGGGTACTCTCGTCGGTGCCTTCGAGATTCGACGTACGTCACTTCACGCCGCGGACGCGTCGGAGTACTGGGGAGGTTCTGACAGCCATCAGATGGCACTTCTGCCGAGCGGTGTCACCTTCGTGTTCAGTCGTCTTCGAACCGATCCACCGACGCGGCAGATCCGATTCGTGCCGCACGAGCCATGTGGTGGCGCTCATTTGGTCTATGAAGGACCGGAGCTACAAACATTCGATGCTGACGTCCCTTTGCTCGCAGCAGGTCCAGACTCGCTGCTTATCCTACTAGTGGTCCGTCGCGGATTTGGTCTGGTGGGTGAGGGCGGCTCGGCCTCGGCGGACCTTGGCGATGATCTCCTCGGCGGTCTTGTGCCAGATGAAGGGCTTGGGGTTCTCGTTCCACTCGTCGGCCCATTCGTCGATGG
>DASWIA010000012.1:0-23857 GCA_036397895.1 Acidimicrobiales bacterium
CGTGACCTCGTCGCCGGCCCGAAGTGCGAGATCACGCCACTGGGGCATCAGCTCCGCGCCTGCCGAGGCCTCGTGGAACACCGCAGCGAGAGCGACCTCGGGGCCGACTTGGTGGGCCTGGAAGGTGAAGTCCACCACGACGCCGAAATTGCCGCCGCCACCTCGGATCGCCCAGAACAAGTCGGGGTTCTCGTCTGAGCTAGCGGTCACCAGTTCGCCCGATGCCAGCACGACATTGGCCGCCAGCAGGTTGTCGCATGACAAGCCCCACTTGCGGTGGAGCCACCCGATGCCGCCCCCGAGGGTCAGGCCGCCCACGCCGGTGGTCGACACCACACCTCCGGGCACGGCCAGGCCGAACACCTGGGTCTCCCGGTCGACCTGACCCCAAGTGGCGCCGCCCTGGACGCGCACGGTCCGGTTGGTCGGGTCGACCCACACGCCGTCCATGGCACGCAGGTCGAGCACCAAGCCCTCGTTCACGGTTCCATGCCCGGCAACGTGGTGGCCACCAGCCCGCACGGCCAGCAGAAGGTCGTGTTCACGGGCAAGGTTCACCCCGTCGATGACGTCGGCCGCGCCGGAGCACTGGATTATGAGTCCAGGTTTCCGATCTATCGCGAGGTTCTCGACCTTGCGGCACTCGTCATAGTCGGGATCACCCGGACCGCAGAATGGACCCCGGAACAGCATCCCGAGCTCGGCGAGCTGTTCATCATGGAACGCGACCGTTCCTCCTGAATTCGTCGCAACAGAAACCGACATGGCTGGCCCGCCCTCCTAGCTGGGGGCGTCGCGACCCGAGCTGCCCCAGCCCGGCGTTGCGCGGACGCCGAGTGCGACCATATGCGCGACTGTCTCGCACCACAAGGGTCAACGTCATCCTTCGGCGGCTGTCTGAATGGTCGAGTCATCCTCACTGCACGCGGAAACGAACGCCGGTTTCATGCCCAACAGGCAACCTCGCCGAACCATACCCATGCTCGCGCCAACCATTCGTCGATTCCCGCGTGTGGACGGGCAGGGCGCGGGTTAGCGACCGGCCGGCAACCGGTCGATTGTACCGGGTGGGTCCCCAGCGCCCGCTCGACGCCACTCCTCAAACAGCTCACCCCGGCGGAGCTCCGCCCACCTCCGAACCAGCCTCATCACCGGCGACGCAAATGACCTTCGAGCACGGTGCCGGTCGCAACCAAGATGACGGCCTCATCGTCGCCATACCGGGCATGGAATGGGCGACCCCGTGCTCTCGGACGTACATGTAGATGACGATCCCGTAAAACTGGCTCAGCCGCGGCACGGCGCGGACGCTACGAACAGGGTGTGTCAGCGATGCCGCACTCATAGCGCGCGACGTTCGACGCCGGCGGAGTCGACCTCAAGTTGCCCATTGGAGGGCGCGCGATCGCGCTCGGTCTATGAGGGAGCATCGTTGGTGGGAGGAGCGGTGACGAGGCACTGCCCTGCAATGGCGACCGACGGTGCGAAGCCCGCGCATACGCGGTTCCTGGCGACCCCGGCTCGGGCGCATGCGCGGCGTTTGGTGATTCACCTGGGTACCGTTCTGACCATGGGGGACGACTCGGATCAGCAAGACTTCGAGCAGTCACGGCTTGCGTTGTTTTCACGGCACGGCCTCGAAGTAGCTGCGGACTG
The DNA here is from genome assembly GCA_036397895.1 of Acidimicrobiales bacterium. Lineage (GTDB taxonomy): Bacteria > Actinomycetota > Acidimicrobiia > Acidimicrobiales > DASWIA01 > DASWIA01. The sequence goes on from DASWIA010000012.1 coordinate 1,657, forward strand.
GTTGGTGGATCGATCCGGACGCCGCACGGCTGCGGTCGTCGGCGGCACAGGTGAGACGACGCTGCTCATACACGGCGCCATCAGTGATGCGGGAGAGTGGGCGCTGGTGGCGCCTCATCTCGCGGGGCGCGTTGTTGCCGTCGATTGGCCGGGGTCGGGACTCACGCCCCCCGTCGACATCCGCGGCATCGGAATCCGGCGGTTCGCGTCGGAGTGGCTCGACTCGGTCATCGAGGCCATCGGAGCCCCCGTGAGAATCGTGGGTTCATCCGCTGGCGGCTACCTCGCTCTGCTTTACGCCCTCGCCCGACCACAAAACGTCAACCGCATGGTCCAAGTCGGCTCCTTCCCCGGACTCACCCCAGCGACTCCGCTCATCTTCCGCCTGTTCGCCACTCCCCTCGTCGGCCGCTTGATGCTTCGCCAGCAGCCCAAAGACGCGGAGGCGAATAGGAAGCAAGTCTTCTCCAACCTGGTCTCCGACGCAGATCGCCTGCCCGTGGATGTGCTCGAAGCCGACCTGGCAGCGACGGCTCTCCCCGGCGCAGCGCGGAGCGCACACGACTTCTGCCGCGCGCTGGTCAACCCGCTCACAGGTGTCCGCAAGAACTTGCTGCTCACCGACCAGGAGCTGGCTGGACTGACGGTTCCCGTGCATGTTCTCTGGGGCTCCGCCGACAACCTCCTCAAGCCGGAAGCCGCACTATCCCGTTTCCACGGAGTTAGCTCGGCAGCCACCGAGATCGTCGACGGCGCCGGTCACCTCATGACCCTCGAACTACCTGAGCGAGTCGCGGCTTCGAGCAACGCATTCTTCGCCGCGTAGGCGCCCAGGGTGCCTGCTTGAAGGGCACCGACCGCTTCCGACGCGTAGATGGGTACTCGGGCTTCGGTAGCAGTGGTCGGGTTCTGGAGCGCGCGATAGGCGCGCCGCTGGGCAGCCTCAGTCGCCCACGGCGCCGTCGACCATCTCACGGATGAGGTCCGCGTGACCGTTGTGGCGCGCGTACTCCTCGATCATGTGGACGTAGATCCAACGCAGCGAGCACGGCTCGCCGCGCCGCAGACCCGTGTCGTCCAACTCATGCCGACTGGCCGCATTCCGGCTCGCGGCGCACTCCGCAAGCCATGCGTCGAGGTCAGCCTGCCAGTCGGCGTCGTCCAGTGGGACGAGCTCGCTGTCCTCGATGGCGGGATCGAACCAGATCGGGGGTGTGTCCGAGTCGCGCAGCAACACTCTGCGGAACCAGTTCCGCTCGACCTCGGCCATGTGACGGACGAGACCGTGGAGCGAAAGCTTGGAGGAGGCGACCGGGCGCGCCTTGCGCCCGTTGTCATCCAGCCCTTCGCACTTGAGTAGGAGTGTCGTTCGGTGGAAGTCCAGCCACCGCTCGAGCATCGGCCGTTCGTCGGCGACGAATGAAGGCTCCACTCGCCGGGGATCGGACAGTTCTTGCACCATGCGGACGGTCTAGCGGACCGCGGCTCGTTCGCCGCGCAACCGGTCGTAGTTGCGACGAGTGATTTCCAGGAACCCGGCGAGCAACCCAGGTCGATTCAGATCATGCCGGATGACACCGCCTGTTTGCGCCATCGGTGGTGGGCGAGGGGGGACTTGAACCCCCACGTCCTTTCGGACACAGGAACCTGAATCCTGCGCGTCTGCCAATTCCGCCACTCGCCCGAGTGAAGACCGCAACCTAGCGCGCCGCCCAGGACGGGAGCAGCCCGGTTGGGCCACCCAACTGCCGTTGCGGATCAGTCGCATCCATCGAGTGGGGATCGGGTCCGGCAGGCTAGGTCTGGCTCAAGTGGACGGCAACTGACTCGCTCGAGCGGCGGGTAGACGAGGCGGTCGGGAGACAGCGAGGCGCGTTAGTGGGCCCTGGGGCCACTCACGCGCCGCGCTGTCTCGGAACACCGGGCCGGGCGCGCGGCCCGCCCAGGATGCGGTACACCGGGAAGGGCTAGCCGACGGGCTGGCCAGTGGGCTTTCCCAGTCGGCCACGGAGCAACGCCACCCCACGAGCACGCCGCCCTGTCTCGGTTCGCCGCGCACCACGATTACCCTGCGGCAGCGATGGGACTGCGACGGTTCGAGCGGCGCTTGGAGGAGCTGGTGGAAGGTGCGTTCGCCCGCGCCTTCCAGACCAGCGTGCGCCCCATCGAGCTCGGCCGCCGCCTGACCAGGGAGATGGACGACCACCGCACCCTGGGCGTCGACGGCGCCGAAGTGGTGCCCAACCATTTCACCTTCGTGCTCAACGCCACCGACCACGCCGACCTCGATCAGGTCACCGAGACCCTCAGGCGACAGCTCGCCGATGCCGCCCGTGAGCACGCCCGCGACGAGGGCTACCGCTTCTTGGGTCCCATCGAGATCGACCTCGACAAGGATGACGCCCTCCGCGCCGGTACCTTTCGGGTGACGTCACGCCTCGTCGAGGGGCCGGGCGGCGCCGTCGGCAGCCTGGTGATGCCCAACGGCGACCGGGTGCCCCTCGGTGACGACCCCGTCACCATCGGCCGCCTCCCCGAGTGCGAGGTGTGCCTCAGCGACAACGGCATCAGCCGCAACCACGCCCAGATCCGTCGTGACGCCGATAGCTGGGTGGTCGCCGACCTCGGTTCCACCAACGGCACCCGGGTCGGCGGACGGGTCGTCTCCGAGGCTCGCCTGGCCGACGGCGACGAGATCACCGTCGGGTCCACCATCCTCCGCTTCGACGCGTCGTGATCGACGCCGTCGCATAGGGCCGGCCGCGGTGTCGGATTCACTCCTCACGTTGCTGAAGCTGGGCGTGGTCGCACTCCTGTACCTCTTCTTCTTCCGGGTGCTGCGCGCCGTGTGGGTCGAGGTGAGCGGCGCCACCCCGGCCCCGGCGGGAACCAGACCGGGCGGCGGGCGCCGATCTACCCCGTCTCGTCGCAGTGCCACCAGGTCGGCGGGCACCGGACGGGCTCGCGGCAACGTCAAGGGCGAACCGGCGCTGGTGTTCGTCGCACCCGAGCACCGCAGCGGCGAAACCACCAATCTCACCGAGGAGATCACCATCGGCCGGACCGCTGGCTGTGGCATCACCCTTGACGACGGCTACGTGAGCAACATGCACGCCCGGCTGTTCAGGCGCGACAGTGCCATCTACGTCGAGGATCTCGGCTCGACCAACGGCACGTACGTGAACCGCAAACGAGTCACCGCCCCCACCATCCTGCGGCGCGGCGACCGGCTCCAGGTCGGCGACACCGTCATGGAGCTGCGATGACGATGACGGGGATCAACTCCGACCACCGGCGAAGCGGGAGCCAGCGATGACCCTGACCTCGAACCTGACCTCCTTTGGCGAGAGCGAGCGATGAGCCTGACCCTGCGCGCCGGCGGCGCCACCGACGTTGGGCGCGTCCGCGAGGCCAACGAGGACGCCCTTCTCATCGGAGACGGTGTATGGATCGTGGCCGACGGCATGGGTGGCCATGCAGCGGGGGAGGTGGCCAGCGGCATGGCCATCGAGCTGGTGGAACGCCAACTGAGAAGCGACGAACCGCCGGGTCGCGTCGACAGCGTGGTCGATGCCGTCGCCGATGCCAACTCGGCCATCTTCGACGCCGGCGAGGACGACCCGGCCAAACGAGGCATGGGCACCACCGTCTGCGTCGCCGCGCTGGTCGAGGGCGACGACCAGGGTCCGCATCTCGGGCTGGTCCACGTGGGCGACTCGCGGATCTACCGGCTCTCGGGTGGCGAGCTATCCCAGCTCACCACTGATCACAAGATGGTCCAAGAGCTCGTCGACCGTGGCGAGATCGCGCCCGACGAGGCGCACGACCACCCCATGCGCAACGTGCTCACCCGGGCGTTGGGCATCGAGCGCGACGTCGCCATCGACGCCGCCACCGTTGCGCCGGTCGAGGGCGATCGGTTCCTGATGTGCAGCGATGGCCTCTACGACGAGGTCGACGACGGCCGCATCGCTGCCGCCCTCCGGCGCCTGGCCGCTCCCGACGAGGCCGCCGCCGAGCTGGTGCGGATGGCCAACACGAGCGGGGGGCACGACAACATCACGGTGATAGTCCTCGACGTGGTCGACGACGACGGGCGGCTCGACACCGCCACCTCAATCGTGGCCGCCGACCCCCTCCCCTCCGCCGCCCCAACCGAGGGGGCCGGCGGCGCGGTTTCGACCAGGCCCGGCCCCACCTCAGTGGCCGGTACCCCGCCCGGGGAACCGCCCGCCGACGGCGCAGCAGCCCGCCACGACCACGACCCCGCCTTCGACGGCGGAAGCCGACGGGACCTCCGAGCGCTGGTCCGGCCGGCGCTGTTCGTCGCCACCATCGCCATCGCGGTGGGCGTGGCGGTGGGCGGGATCGCCTGGTACGCCAACAACTCCTGGTTCGTCGGCTTCGACGGCGACACCGTCACCATCTTCCAGGGCCGGCCCGGCGGGGTGCTGTGGATCGATCCCGATGCGGTCGAGGCCACCGAGCTGACCCGCGACGACGTTCCCGCCGCCCGGATCAGCGACCTCGAAGCCGGGAAGGTGCACGCCAGCCGGGCCGACGCCGAGCGGTACGTCGACCAGATCTGCGAGGAGACCGCGTCGCTGCTGCCGTCACCAGACGAGCCCAGCGGTGAGGAGGATTCCGTCGGCGGCTCCGGCACCGAAGCGACCACCTCGACCCAGGGCCAAGCCACCGGCGGCGCCGTCGAGCCCGGCGAAGGTCGCACCTGTGGTCGGGCGGCTCCGCCGGACTCGCGGTGAGCTCGCAACAAGTGAGTTCCGAGCCGGTGAGGGGCCGGCCGGCTACCTCCCGACGCAACACCGAGCTCGGCCTGCTGGTGCTGGCCATCGTCACCACCGCCGGCCTCTACGCCCTGGCCGGCCTCGGCCACAACGCGTCCCTGCCCGCCAACCTGGTCCCGCTGCTGGTCTTCTTCTGCGCATTGCTCGTGACCGCGCACATGGCCGTCCGGAGGCTCGCGCCGGGAGCCGACGGCGTGCTCCTTCCAATAGCCGGGCTGCTCAACGGGCTGGGGTATGTGTTCATCGCCCGCGTCGACGAGGACCTCGCCGGGCTTCAGGCCACGTGGACCGCAGTCGGCATCGGCGCCTTCGTCGCCACGCTGGTGGTGGTCCGGAGGCTCCGCGACCTCGATCGTTACCGCTACACGTTCGCCGTCGTCGGGGTGGGCTTGCTGCTCCTGCCGCTGCTGCCGGGGATCGGTCGCAACATCAACGGCGCCCGCCTGTGGGTGAGCCTCGGCCCGATCAACGTGCAACCAGGTGAGGCGGCCAAGATCGCGCTGGCCATCTTCTTCGCCTCCTACCTGGTCGAGAAGCGAGACCTGCTGTCGGTTGCCACGTTCCGGGTGGGGCCACTGCTGCTGCCCGACCCCAAACATCTCGGTCCCTTGCTCATCGCCTGGGGCGGCTCGCTGGTGGTGATGGTGGCCGAGCGCGATCTCGGTTCCTCGCTCCTGTTCTTCGCGCTGTTCGTCGTGGTGCTGTGGGTGGCGACCCAGCGCGCCGCCTACCTCGGTCTCGGGGGCGCCATGTTCGGTGCCGGCGCGCTCATCGCCTGGAACGCGTTCGACCACGTGTCCGCTCGCGTCCGCATCTGGTTGGACCCCTGGCCCGAAGCCCAAGACGCCGGCTTCCAGGTCGTGCAGGCCGCGTTCGCGTTTGGGTGGGGAGGCCTGGCCGGCACCGGTCCGGGGCTCGGGCAACCCACGATCATCCCGGCGGCCGAGACCGACTTCATCTTCGCCGTCATCGGCGAGGAGCTGGGGCTGCTGGGCACCACAGCGGTGCTGGCCGGGTTCCTGCTCATGGTCGGTACCGGGCTGCGCATCGCCATGCGCGCCGACGGTGCGTTCGAGAAGCTGGTGGCGGTCGGACTCACCACCATCCTCGCCGTGCAGTCGTTCATCATCATCGGCGGCGTCGTGCGGCTCGTTCCCCTCACCGGCATCACGCTGCCGTTCGTGAGCTATGGCGGCTCGTCGCTGATCGCCAACTACGTGCTGCTGGCGCTCCTCCTGCGCATATCCGACCGCACGACCAGCCTGAGTGGCGGCCCGCCGAGGCCCGTCGCCGCCGGCGAGCGAGCCCGGTGAACTCCCGCATCCGCCGCCTCGGGGTGGTGGTCGCCGCCCTGTATGCCGCCCTGTTCGTGCAGCTCAACCTGCTGCACCTGGTGCGGGCCGACGAGTACAGCGCCCACCCGGCCAACAGCCGGGCGATCAAGCGAGACTTCGAGCAGCCCCGTGGAACCATCCAGACGGCCGACGGCGTGGTGGTGGCCCGTTCCGTCATCGTCAACGGCCCATTCGAGCGGCAGCGCGAGTACCCCGAGGGCGAGCTGTTCGCGCCGGTCACCGGCTTCTTCTCGTTCACCTTCGGCACCGATGGCGTGGAGCGGAGCTACAACGCCGAGCTCACTGGCCGCGACATCGAGGTGAGGATCCGCAACATCGCCGATCTCTTCGTCGACCGGCGCCCCACCGGCAACATCACCCTCACCGTCGCCAAGTCGGTGCAGCAGGCTGCGGCTCAGGCGCTCGGTGATCGTCGCGGCGCGGTCGTGGCAGTCAACCCCCAGACCGGAGCCGTGCTTGCGTTGTGGTCATCTCCCAGCTTCGACCCCAACGAGCTATCCCAACACGATCAGTCCGCGGTGACGGCCGCTCGCCAGGCGATGCTCGACAACCCGGCGAAGCCGCTCACCAACCGGGCCATCCGCGAGCGCTACTTCCCCGGATCGACGTTCAAGATCGTCACCGCCACCGCCGCGCTCGAGACCGGGACCGTCACCCCGACCGAGCCCGTCTACCCGACCCTGTCGGCCCTCGACCTCCCCACCACCAACCGGCCGCTGACCAACTTCGGGGGGTCGTCGTGTGGTGGCAACCTGTTCCGGGTCATCCAGGTGAGCTGCAACACCGCCTTCGGCCAGATGGGTCTCGACGTGGGGGCCGAGGCGTTGGCCGACGCGGCTGCCGGCTACGGCTTCGGCCAGGTGCCCCCGCTCGACCTGCCGGCAGTGGTCGCCGCCACCTTCCCTCCCCTCGAAGCCTTCGACCGCAACCTCCCCGCCGTCGCCCAGTCGGCGATCGGTCAGTTCGACGTGCAGGCCACCCCACTCCAGATGGCGCTGATGGCCGCCGCGGTGGTGAACGGCGGGTCGATCGTCCGGCCCCAGGTGGTGGCGGAGGTGCGCGACGACGCCGGCGAGGTGATCGCCCGGCTCGAGCCGCGCGAGTGGCGGCGAGCCATGGGGAGCGAGACCGCCGACCTGCTCGAGCAGGCCATGATCGGCGTAGTCGACGGCGGCACCGCCACCGTGCTGCGCACTCCCGGCGTCAGCGTGGGCGCCAAGACCGGCACCGCCGAGTTGGGCGGGGAGGGTCCGGCCAGCCATGCTTGGATCATCGCCTTCGCGCCGGCCGACGACCCCAAGGTCGCCGTGGCAGTGTTCGTCGAGGGCGACGAGACCACCGGCACCCAGACCGGTGGTCGAATCGCCGGCCCGATCGCCAAGGCGGTGATCGACGCCGTGCTCGCACTCCCCGACCCACGACCATGACGCCCACGACGACCATGACCCTGCCCACCATCGCCCGGTTAGGATCCCGCCACCATGGCCAGCGCTGACGAGCGTGTCTACGGCGGCCGCTACCACCTCCAGCGGGGCATCGCCCGCGGCGGAATGGCCGACGTGTTCCTCGCCCACGACCAGATGCTCGACCGTCCCGTCGCGCTCAAGGTCCTGTTCCCCGAGCTGTCCAGCGACAGCTCGTTCGTCGAGCGCTTCCGCCGCGAGGCGCAATCGGCCGCCAACCTCAGTCACCCCAACATCGTCAACGTCTTCGACTGGGGCGAGGAGGACGGGACGTACTTCATCGTCATGGAGCACGTCGATGGCCAACCGCTGTCGGAGATCATCCGACAGGAAGGCCCGCTCCACGCCGACCGCGCCGCTGACATCGGCGCCGAGATCGCGGCCGCCCTGTCCTCGGCGCACCGCTCGGGGATGATCCACCGCGACGTGAAGCCGTCGAACGTGCTGGTCCCGCCCGACGGGCACGTGAAGGTCACCGACTTCGGCATCGCCCGCGCCATCACCGCCAGCGAGGGCCTCACCCAGACCGGCGCTGTCATGGGTACGGCGTCGTACTTCTCCCCCGAGCAGGCCCAGGGCCACGCTCTCGACCCGCGCTCGGACCTCTACAGCCTCGGAGTGGTGCTCTACGAGATGGTCACCGGGCGAGCGCCGTTCACCGGCGATTCGCCGGTCTCGATCGCCTACAAGCATGTGCGGGAGAACCCCACGCCGGTCGGCGACATCAACCCCGACGTTCCCGACGACTTCGAGCGCATCATCCACAAGGCCATGGCCAAGGACGCGGCCAACCGATACCAGTCCGCAACCGATCTCGCCGCCGATCTCCAGCGGTTCCGCGACGGCCAGCGTGTGGCCGCCGGTCCCGTCGCCACGGCCGGCCCCGAACCCGGCACCACCTCGGCCATGGCCGACTACGACGCCACCACCGCCCTCGGCCCGGTCGGTCCGCCCACCACGGCCCAGCCTCCCGTCGCCGGTGGCGGCGGGAACCGGTCAGGTGCCTACATCGCCGTCCTCGTCGGCCTGCTGGCCGTGCTCGGCGTGCTCATCTTCGCCCTCGTCCAAGTGCTCGACGACGGTGGCTCGAACGGCGTCGCCCAGGTCACGGTGCCCAGCGTCCTCAGCCTCACCTCCGAGGACGCCCGCACCGAGCTCGAGAGCCTCGGGCTGGTGGTGATCGACTCGTTCGAGACCAACGAGGAGGTCGAGGCCAACATCGTGTTCGGCCAGGTGCCCGAGGCTGGGGCCATCATCGACGAGGGCGACGAGGTGACCATCCGGGTGAGCGAGGGAGAGGCACCCGTCGAGCTTCGAAGCGTCGTCGGCCTCAGCTACGACGATGCCGTCGACGTCATCGTTGGGCTGGGGCTGGTCCCCTCGCGTGACGACCAGCCTCACGAGTCGGCGCCCGAGGGGGAGGTCACGGCTCAGTCACCCCCCGCAGGTGACGAGGTCCCGCGCGGCGCCACCATCACCCTGACCGTCTCCAGCGGCAAGCCCGAGGTGGAGATCCCGTCCACCGCCGGCAAGTCACCGGTCGAGGCAGCCAACATCCTGGGCCAAGCCGGGTTCGACACCGTCCAAGGTTCCGAGCCGTCGGACACCGTGCCCTCGGGCACGGTGATCGGCACAGACCCATCGGCGGGCACGACCGCCCCCCACGGGTCCACCGTCACAATCATCGTGTCGTCGGGACCAGAACAGGTCGCGGTGCCCAATGTGGTCGGCGACGACGAGGCCACCGCCCGCACCAAGCTCGAGAGCGCCGGTTTCGTCGTTGCCGTCGACGAGCAGTCGTCCGGCCCCTCCGACGACGGCAAGGTGCTGAGCCAGAACCCCGCCGGCGGATCGACCGCAGCCAAGGGTTCCACCGTCACCATCGTGGTTGGTCGCTTCCTCGGCCCTGGACCAACCACGACAACCGCCGGCGAGTGACCGCGACGACCCCAGATGGACTCAGGAGGCTCGGTGCAGGAAGTTGGCAATGAGGTCGTGGCCGGCGGCGGTCAGGATCGACTCGGGGTGGAACTGAACGCCTTCCACGTCGTGGGTGCGGTGGCGCAATCCCATCACCAACCCGTCGTCGGTCCAGGCGGTGATCTCGAGCTCGTCGGGCACTGAGTCCCGCTCGACGATGAGGGAGTGGTAGCGCGTCGCCTCGAACGGCTGAGGGAGCCGGGCGAACACGCCCCCACCTTCGTGGCGGATGAGCGATGTCTTGCCGTGCATCACCTCCGGGGCCCGCACCACCCGGCCACCGAACACCTCGCCGATGCACTGGTGACCCAGACAGACGCCGAGAACCGGGCGCTTCCCAGCAAAGTGGCGGATCACTTCGTTGGACAAACCGGCATCAGCGGGCGTACCGGGCCCAGGCGAGATGAGTACCGCGTCGGGATCCAAGGCGACGATCTCGTCAAGGGTGAGCGAATCGTGCCGATGTACGAGAGGAACAGCGCCCAGCTCGCCCAGGTACTGAACGAGGTTGAACACGAACGAGTCGTAGTTGTCGATCACGAGCACCTTCGGATCCACGAGGGTGCGAGGGTAGCCCCGCCCCGGGCTGCACGCCCGCCGGATTCCGGCCGACACCCCGCACCGCACCCCACCCCGCACCCCGCACCCCACCCCGCACCCCACCCCGCACCCCACCCCAGGAGACCCGATGCGCACCGACGCCCGGCCCGGCAGCCTCGCCGGTCGACTCGCCGCCACTCGCCGCTTGCTGATCGTCGAGGACGAGCCGGAGCTGGTCCGGTTCTTGCGCGCCTACTTCGGCACCAGCGGCTACGAGGTCGATGACGTCCGCCCGATCGTGACCTCCGAGGCGGTGGCGACAGCTGCCCAGCGGCGGCCCGACGCCATCCTCGTCGACCTCGGGCTGGGACTCGTCGACGGGCGTGATGTCTATGCCGCCCTGCGAGCCGATCCCCGCCTGGCCCAGACCCCGATCATCGTCGTCACCGCCGATGCCGGCGCTCACGAGACCCTCGATCTCGATCCCCGCGACGGCTGGGTCGACAAGCCCTTTCGGGTGACGACGCTCGAGCGGGTCATCGCCGACTGCCTGGCGGCCATCCAGATCGATCCCCGCGTCGATCCCCTCACCACGGGGCCCGAGCACGGCCGCTTCGACGAGATGCTCGATATCGCCGCACGTTCTCCTGATGGGGTGAGCTTGGCCATCGTGCGGATCCCGAACCTCGACGAGATCCAGCACCGTCTGGGGCGGGCCGCCGCCGACTTCGCCGTTCGAACGCTCTCCGGTGAGATCGACCGCGTGCTCGGCGGCGAGGCCCTCATCTCCAGCGAACCCAACCGTGATCTGCTGGTGGCAGCGATCCACCTGGACTGCGATGGACTCAGCGCTGCGATCGAGGTCGCCCACACTTCGCTCAACGGCGCCGTGCACCTGCCGGGTGGCTCGGAGCTGACCGTCGGCATCGTGGTTGGAGTCGCGGAAGCACCGACCGACGCCAACGACGGCGATGCCCTGTTCAGCGCGGCCGACATCTCGTTGGCGGCGGCGTTCGAGCGGCCCCGTCACCTCGTCGTCGCCGCCTGAGCTACAGCTCGATCGGAACCGTCCAGCGAGGCTGGAGACGACCCCGAAACGCGGGGATCTCCATCACCTCGCGCTCGACCACCGAGTACCCGAGGCCGAACACGTCGGCGTCGCGACGGAACGCGGCGACCGCGGGCACCGACTCGAAGCGCCTGCGATCAGCACCTACGGCCGACATGCGATAGGGCGGCGAATGCACGGTGCCGTTGAGGAGCAACGTGTTGCCCACGCACAGCACTGCGCTGGTGGAGATGACGCGCTCATCGTTGATGGCCAGCGCCTCGGCGCCAGCCCGCCACAGCGCGTTCACGACGCCCTGGACGTCCTGGCTGTGGATCACCAGGTCGTTCACGTTCCCTGTGGGAGACGACGGCAGGCTCGAGTCGTCGAGCGTCACCTCGAGACCGGGTCCGGTGACGGCAACGATGCCTGCCTCGAGCCGAGCCCGATCGAGGTCAGCGGCCACGGGGACGGTGCGCAGGTCTTCGCGCAAAGACTCGCTTCGAAGTCGCAGCTCATCGAGCACTCCCAGCAGGCGTTGTGCCTCAGAGCGCTCCGCCTCGATCAGCGAGGCCAGGTCATCGGCTCGACGCAGCCGTTGATCGTTGCCGCCGCCGGTAGCCGCCACCACCGCTGCCCACGCGACGACCACGGCGACGGCCACCGCCACCCATCTCCAGCCCACGGAACGCATGGACACATCGTGGCTCATCTCGATCCGCGCTTGGCTTCATCGCCAGCGGAGTGTCTGCTTCTCTATGCTGGCGCCATGGCCAGGCCGAGCGACAACAAGGGGGGACGGGTGACGCCGAAGGGCAACCCGCCGCCGTCGCGCCGCTACACACCGCCTCCAGTACGCGAGCGTCAGATGGGCGAGAACCCCCGCTGGGTTCCCGTCACCATGTTCGGCTCCATGGGAGTCGGTGCCGTGATGATCGTCGTCAACTACCTCGGTGTCCTGCCGGGGGGCGCCGACAACATCTATCTGCTCGTCGGGCTGGCGCTGATCACCGTCGGGTTCGTGGCGGCCACGCAATACCACTGAGGGGCTGCGCCACCAGTGCTGGTGGTGCTGCGCCGTTCCTGGCCTGCCCTGGCCCTGTGAGGCCCTCCGGATCGGACAGCGCGGCGCGCTGGTGGTGGTGTGGCCCATTTTCGCGCCGCGCTGTTGGCTAGGCATTCCAGCGGGGCTCGGATGTTACGGACGCGTCACCCCACCATCACAAATGTGTACGCACGGTGATGGTGAGGTGACATTCCACGGTCTTGTCCACAGATGGGGACAACCCTGTAGATCCCATACCAGTCAGTATGTGACGGATGTCACCCGAGTGGAGTTACACGAGTGTGATCTTCCCCATGGTTGTCCACAGATGGGGAGAACTTCACCCAGCGGTTCCCGCGCGGCGGCCACGGAGGTGAAGTCGATCCACGCCCGGTCAGTCGTCGATCGGCGCCACGAGATCCATCTCCTCCTGGCAGTGCTTGGGCGGCGGTGGGTCGCCGTCGGGCGCCATCGTGAGCCGCAGCTCGGTCCCGCACATCGAGCACCGGTAGCGGATCGACACCCGGCGCATCTCGCCGGGCTCGGGATCGGGTGGGGGTTGCACCATCCCCCGCATCATCCGGATCCCCACCCGGATGATGAGCACCATCGCCGCCACGGCGATCACCACCCGAATCACATCAGCGACCACCCCGCCAGCCTAGGGGTGACCGCCTGCGCCGACAGGCCGTGCCCACAGGCCGTGCCGACAGGTCGGGGTTCGAAGCGACTACAGCCGTTCGATGATGGTGGCGTTGGCCATGCCGCCGCCCTCGCACATGGTCTGGAGGCCGTACCGCCCCCCGGTGCGCTCGAGCTCGTTGACGAGTGTGGCGAGCAGCTTGGCCCCCGAACAGCCGAGGGGATGGCCAAGCGCGATGGCACCGCCGTTCACGTTCACGTTGTCCATGTCGGGATGGTGCTCCTTCTCCCAGGCCAGGACCACGGAAGCGAACGCCTCGTTGATCTCGAACAGGTCGATGTCGTCGATCGACAAGCCAGAACGCTCCAGCGCCTGGGAGGTAGCGGGGATGGGGCCGGTGAGCATGGTGACGGGATCGACCCCAGCAACGGCGAAGGTGTGGAACCGTGCCCGCGGGGTCAGGCCCAGCTCGTTGGCCTTCTCCTCCGACATGATGAGCACGGCGGCGGCACCATCGGTGATCTGGCTGGAGTTGGCGGCGGTGACCTTGCCGTCCTCCTTGAAGGCGGGCTTCAGCTTGGCCAGCGACTCGACGGTGGAGTCGGGGCGGATGCCCTCGTCACGGTCGAACAACTCGGTGCCGTCGTCAGTGGTGACCTTTATCGGCATGATCTCGTTCTGGAAGCGGCCCTCGCTGGTGGCGCGTGCGGCCCGGCGGTGGCTCTCGGCCGAGAAGGTGTCGAGGTCGGTGCGGCTGAGGCCCCACTTGTCGGCGATCATCTCGGCTCCGATGCCCTGCGGCACGAGGCCCCCTACATCGGCGTACCGCTCGTTCATGGACTGGGTGAACGGGAAGCCCATTTCGCGCACGATGGAGGAACCCATGGGCACCCGCGTCATGCACTCGACGCCGGCCGCCACCACGATGTCGTAGGCACCAGCCATGACGCCTTGAGCGGCGAAGTGAGCGGCCTGCTGGCTCGACCCGCACTGGCGGTCAACGGTGGTTGCGGGCACCGACTCGGGCCAGCCCGCCGACAGCACGGCGTTCCGGCCCACGTTGACGCTCTGCTCCCCCACCTGCATGACACACCCCATGATCACGTCCTCGATGAGCGCTGGGTCTAGATCGTTGCGCTCCTGCAGCGCCTTGAGCGTCTCTGACGAGAGGTCGACGGGATGCCAGTCCTTCAACTTCCCGTTGCGCTTGCCTCCAGCGGTGCGGACGGCATCGACGATCACGGCGTTGCGCATGGGTGCGCCTCCTTGAGTTCGTTGTCGCTCCGCCCCCGAACCTCGGTGGGCGGGCAAGCGGTCAGGATCACTAACTAGACCGTTCGGTCAAGAGTCTGGCGGCGGCGAAGCACCCCCGGCAACCCCAGATTGCCGGGGTGCACAGAAGGCGGAACCCAGGGCTGGTTCGGTCGGACCCCATTGGAATGGCCCGATCGGGCGATGGTTGTTCCAACGCCCGATCTGCACTGTGATGGGCGAAGACATCCATCCGTCGAGCGTCGAGCGTGAGGAGCTGTCGGGGTGACCGGTCAGCCAATCGACACCACCTCCTCCACGAACGCCCCCACGTGATGTCTCAGCACCGCTCCGCGTCCACAAACGCCAACGGCGGGACGGCGGCCCGACCGCTCCACAGCGGTTCTGACGCGGAGAACCGGTTGGCCCGAATGCTGGCGATCGGCGACCTGCTCGAGGAGACGGCTCAGTCCGTCGGTCCCGCGCTGGACCTCCAGAGCGTCCTGGCCAAGGTGCTCGAGGCGATGCACGGTCTCGTCGACTTCCGCGGAGGCAGCGTGTCGCTGGTACGGGGTAGGTACCTGCGAATCGCCGCCGCCAGCCCCGAGCCATCACCGGAAGTCCTCGAGATGTCGCTACCGGTGGGCAGCGGTCTCAGCGGGCGAGTGGCGACGACGGGCGTACCGCTCTGGAGCCACGACCTCGACATCGACAACCGCGTCGATCCTGAGGCTCGCACGACGGGGTCCAATGCCGGGATGCGTAGCTACCTTGCCGTCCCGCTGTTCTGCCTGGGTGAGGTCATCGGAGTCCTCCAGATCGACAGCGAAGATCCCAACGCGTTCGAGGAGGACGATCTCCGCCTCCTCAGGTGGCTGGCGAGCCAGGTGGCGGGGGCGGTCGAGAGCGCCCGACGCTACCAGCACGTGGTCGAGCTCGAACGCCTCAAGAGCGAGTTCCTCCGCAACGTGAGCCACGAGCTGCGAACACCGATGACGATCATCGCCGGCTTCCTCAGCCTGCTTCGGAACCGCTACAACGAACTGGATCCCGGCGATCGAGCGCAGCTGCTCGAACGCAGTGAGGTGGCCACTGATCGACTGGGCCGCCTCATCGACTCCCTGCTCACCTTCAGCCGCATGGAGGCCGGGGTCCTGGACTCCCGAACAGAGCCGGTGAGGGTGCGGGAGCTCCTCGAGAAGGTCGCTGACGCTCACGGGGGCGCTCCTACGGTGGTCGTCGAGTGCGAGCCCGATCTCGTCCTCGGCTTCGACCCGGTGCTGATGGGCCAGGCCATCTCCGCTCTGGTCGACAATGCGGTGAAATACGGCGGAAGCGCCACCGTGCGCGCCGAGGGCCGCACGATCACGGTGGCCGACGACGGCCCCGGCCTCCCCGAAGGCGTGATCGACTCCGCCTTCGAATCCTTCACCCGAGGGCATCTCGCGGTGGCGGGCATGGGTGTCGGGTTGCCGATGGCCCGTTCGCTGGTCGAGGTCTGCGGCGGACACCTCAACCTGGAGACGTCACCCGAGAACGGCACCACGGTCACCATCGAGCTGCGGCCCTCGAACCCGTCGGGTGCCGCCGGTTTCGAGCTGCCCTCCATCTGAGCCACCACCGGCGCCATCCAACCGCCGCGGGTGCCCTGATCGCATCGGGTACCACCGCCTCTCGGCGCGCGCCATGATGTTGGGGTTCCTCTTGGGACTGCTTGCTGTTGGGAGGAGTCATCGTGAGCACCGTCACTTCCGCTGATCTGGACGCCCGCGTCAAGGGCATGACCGTTTCGACCATGTTCGGCGACACCGTCAGCCGCGCCGGCGACCGCGTTGCCGTGCGATGGAAGAACGACGACGAGTCGTGGGGCGAGTGGACCTGGAACGACATGGCCGACAAGGCGTGCCGCGCCGCAGCCGGACTGCGCCGGTTGGGCATCGAGCGCGGCGATCGTGTGGTGCTCATGGTGCGCAACCGCCCCGAGTTCCACGTGGTCGACACCGCGGCCAACCTGTTGGGCGCCACCGCGGTGTCCATCTACAACTCGTCGTCACCCGAGCAGATCGAGTACCTCGTGAACGACTGCGGGGCCAAGGTGGGCCTCGTCGAGAACTCCGATTGGCTCGAGCGGTTCCTGAAGGTGCGTGACGATCTGACGTCCCTCGAGACCCTCATCGTCTGCGACGACAACGGCGCCTCCGGCGCTTCCGCCTCCACCTACGCCGCGCTGTTGGACAACGAGCCCCTCCCCCTCGACGAGCTGGTCGGCATCGCCCAACCCGACGACCTGGCCACGCTCATCTACACGTCGGGGACCACCGGCCCCTCCAAGGGAGTGATGATCACCCACTACAACGTGGTGTGGACGGTCGCTTCCTACGAGGCGACGCTGATGGTCGAGACTCCCCGCTCGGAGTGGGAGGGCATGCGGGTCGTCTCCTACCTGCCGATGGCTCACATCGCCGAGCGGATGATCAGTCACTACCTCGGCATCGCCCTCGGGGCCGAGATCACCACCTGTCCCGAACCCGGGAGCGTCGCCGCCTACCTCCCTCACGTCCGTCCCGAGACGTTCTTCGGTGTCCCACGGGTATGGGAGAAGATCCATGCCGGTGTCATCGCCGCCGTGGCGGCCGATCCCGAGAAATCCCAGAAGTTCAACGAGGCCGTCGACGCCGGTGCTCCCCTACGCGACAAGGTGACGGCCGGCGAGACCCTCACCGACGATGAGCAGGGAACGCTCGACTTCCTAGATGAGGTCGCCTTCAAGGGCGTGCGGGAGCTGCTCGGCTTCGACGCGTTGCGGACCGGCGTCACCGGTGCCGCACCCATCCCCGCCGAGCTGTTGCGGTGGTTCCGAACCATCGGCGTCCCGTTGTCGGAGATCTACGGCCTCTCGGAGTGCACCGGCCCGATGACGTGGGAGCCGTTCCGGGTGAAGCCCGGGACAGTCGGCCGGCCCATGCCCGGTGTCGAGGTGGTGCTGGCCGAGGACGGCGAGGTGCTGGGCCGAGGCGGCAACAACTTCAGCGGCTACCTCAACCTCCCGGACAAGACAACGGAGGCACTCGACGAGGAGGGTTGGCTGCACACCGGCGACATCGGCGAGTTCGACGACGAGGGCTACCTCAAGATCGTCGACCGCAAGAAGGAACTAATCATCACGGCGGGCGGCAAGAACATCAGCCCCGCCAACCTCGAGGCGGCGCTCAAGACGATCACGCCGATCGGGCAGGCGTGTGCCATCGGCGATCAGCGGAAGTTCATGTCGGCCCTGGTGGTGCTCGATCCCGAGGTGGCGCCGGGCTGGGCCAGATCCACCCTCGGCGTCGAGGCCCCATCGCTCGTCGAGCTCGCCGCCAGCCCCGAGGTGGTCGCGGCGATCGATGCCGAGGTGCGCCAGGCCATGAGCAACTTCAACAACACCGAGGCCATCAAGAAGGTGACCGTCCTCGGCGAGGAGTGGCTGCCCGACTCCGAGCTGCTAACCCCCACGTCGAAGCTCAAGCGGCGCGGCGTCCACGCCCGTTACGAGGCCGAGATCGAGGCGATGTACACCTGAGCCAGACGGCTCAGGAGGGGCCGATGCGGCCGATCATCGCCGGGACGGTGCGAGCCACGATCCGGAGATCGCCCACGATCGACCAGCGCTGGGCGTAGGTCAGGTCCAGCTCGATCATCTCGTCGTAGGCGAGGGCGTTGCCACCGCTGACCTGCCACAGGCCGGTGAGGCCGGGCATCACGCAATGGCGGAGCCGTTCGATCGGGTCGAAGTCGTCGAGCGCGACGGCGAGGGGTCGGGGTCCGACGACGCTCATGTCGCCGGCGAGGATGTTGACGAGCTGCGGCAGCTCGTCAATCCCGGTCCGGCGGATGATCTTGCCGATCCAGGTCACCCGGGGGTCGTCGGCGACCCGGAACAGGAGTCCGTCGGTGACGTCGAATCCGGCCACGTCGGAACGGCGGTCCTCGGCGTCGACGGTCATCGAGCGGAACTTGTAGATGTCGAAGCTGTGACCACCCAGACCCACCCGCCGCTGGCGGAAGAGAACGGGACCACCGTCGGTCAGCTTGATGGCGATGGCCACCAGGAGCAGGACCGGCAAGGCGGCCATCAGCAACGGAACGGCGATGGCGATGTCGAGCGCTCGCTTGCCCGGCTGGTGAGCGACGGCGTGAGCGGCCAGCTGCTCCAGTGGAGAGTTCGTCGCGGTGATGTCGACGGTGTCGCGCTCGAGCTCCAGCTCGACGATGTCCCTTGCACCGGTGAACGTGACCGCGGCCATGGTCTCCACCGTTCGCTCGCACCACGCCAAACCCTTCCAACACGACCACGATCCGTGAGGAGCTCACTCAGCGTTGCCTCGAATGCAACCCAACGTCCGATTCAGGGGGGTCTGCGGGACTCCGGCCCCTCGATCAGTCGATCCGCTCGGGGCGATCCGCTCTGGGAGCGTCAGGCCAACGTGAGACGCTGGAGGTGCAGCCGCTGCTCGACCCGCTCGACGTGGGAAGCGTCGTGGTCTCCGAGCAGGGCTTGCAGCCCCTGGGCGCGGGCGACCGCGCCCGCGGTGCCTGACCCACACATCGGGTCGATGATCAGATCGCCCGCCCGCGCCACCATCTTCAGCAGCGGCTCGTACACCGCCTCGGGCTTCTGGGAAGGGTGCCCTGTCTGCTCGTCTCGACCGATGAACCCGACGAGCAGGGATGACTCGATCACCGAGGGCGGGCCCGGGATGTAACGCAGCTTGCCGTTGGCCTGGAGCGCCTTCTGCTTGTCGTTCATGAAGTGCTCCACGTGCAGACCGGCGCCCGGGCGGCTGAGGTGCAGGCACGTCATCTGGGCACTGCGCCAACCGCGGATCACCGACGGGTTGTTCTTGTAGTACCAGGTGAGCCACGCCACCAGCCCGAGCTCGTCGGGGATCGAGCGAGCGAGGAGCGGCCCGACGATCTCGGGGAATCCCCACAGGTACACGTGGTCACCCACGGCGGCCGCCGCGGTGAGCAGGCGAAGGATGAAGTCGGCGTACTCGTCGTCGTCGACGGTCCCACCGATGCCCTTGTTGTACCAGGGGTCCAACATCACCCCGGCGGCGTGGAGTCCGGCGGCCCTCGCCATGGCCAGCGTGTCGAACACGTCGATCGGAGGAAGCAGGGCGACCTGATCACGGTCCAGGCCATCCCGAATCGCCTGTACCGCATCGCCAGCTGTCCTTGCGGTCACCTCGGTCACGACCCTCCACGCTACGACCTAGCCGTAGCGGGGAGGCGGCTAGGTCGGGCGCACCGCCGACAACCTCGCTGGACTAGCCCGGGCGGTACTTCGACAACCGCCCGGCCGGGCCATTGTCACCGACCCCCGATGAGCGGATTCTGGCGTGTGGAGTTGACACGGGGGATGTGGATGCGACGAATCTCGGTGCTGGCCGGTGCCGTCCTGCTCGTGGTGACGGGTCTGGTGGCTCCGCCGCACGCACAGAGCGACGAGCCGGCCTACATCGACCCGTTCCTCCAGGACGCGCTCGTCACCGCCCTGCCGACCGACGAGCTGGTAGCGGTGGCCGTGTTCGAGAGCGAACCGTCCACCTTGGATCTGGCCGCGCTGGCGGCGACCGGCGTGGGATCGGTCGTGTTCGATCACCTCGACATGGCCGGCCTGAGGGGCACACCCGCCGTCTTGGACGTCGTCGCGTCACTGACGTTCGTGAAGTCGATGTGGCTCAACCGGCCGTTGGACATGACCCTCGAGGAGAGCGTCCCCTACATCCAGGCCGACCGGGTGTACGAACCGCCGCTCGGGTTCACCGGAGCCGGGGTCCGCGTCGCTGTCATCGACTCGGGGATCGACGGAACCCACGCCGGCGTGCCCTACCCCACCAAGACCGTGCAGAACGTGAAGCTGGTCGGATTCGAGGATCTGGCCGTGCCCTTCGAGGACGTGCCCAACACCGACACGACATCGGGACACGGTTCGCACGTGGCTGGCATCATCGCCGGCACCGGCGCCACCGGCGATCTGCTGTTCCCGCAGTCGCCTTATGTGGGCGTCGCCCCCGATGCGCAGCTGGTCGGGCTCGGCGCGGCGGAGGGCGTTCAGGTCCTGACCGCCCTTGCCGCCTACAACTGGGTGCTCGAGCACCAAGTCGAGTACTCGATCCGGGTCATCAACAACTCGTGGGCAGACGGCACCATCGCCTACGACGACATCGCCGACCCGCAGTACCCGCTGAACCGTGCCAGCAAGCGCGCCCATGACGCCGGGATCACCGTCGTGTTCGCCGCCGGAAACGACGGTCAGGGGGGCGACGTGTTCAACCGCTACGCCGCCGTTCCGTGGGTGGTCTCGGTGGGTGGAGGCGACAAGCTCGGCCAGCTGGGCGACTACTCGAGTCGTGGCAACGCCACCTTCCACGCCGATGTCGTTGCCCCGGGCTCATACATCGCGTCGGTCCGCACCGCCATCAACCAGAACCCCAACAGCACGACGTTCATCGACGCCACCAACCCGGCGGCGCCGCGCATCATGCCGGTGCAATACCAGCCCTACTACGGGTACAAGGTCGGCACGTCGATGGCCGCTCCACACGTGGCGGGGGTCGTGGCGCTGATGCTCGAGGCGAACCCCTCGCTCACACCCGACGAGATCCGGTCCATCCTGGTTGCCACCGCCACGGCGATGCCCGGATGCCCGGCGACCGACTGCGGAGCCGGCTACACCAACGCCTTCGCCGCAGTGGAGGCCGCACTCGACAGCGTCAACCAGCCGCCGGTCGCCGACCTCGTCGCGCTGCCCGCCACCGGCGCCGCCCCACTCCTGGTGACGCTCGACGCCACCGCGTCGTCGGATCCCGACGGCTCCATCACCAGCTACCGGTGGGACGTCGACGGCGACGGCCAGGTCGACGCGATCACCGCCTCGGCAACCACCTCGTACACCTACGCCGCCGGCAGCTGGGATCCGGTGGTGGTCGCCGTCGACGACCACGGGCGCTACTCGCTCCCGGCGACAGTCAACGTCCGTGCTTCGGACCCGCCTCACGCCGTCGCCGACGTTCCCCGCCACGCCAAGGCCGAGGAGGTGGTGACGTTCGACGGGTCCGGTTCGCATGACCCCAACGACGACATCGTGGCATGGGAGTGGGACCTCGATGGCGACGGCACCTTCGAGAGCTCGGGTGCGATCGTGAGCCGGACGTACCCGAACGCCAAGCCCATCAACTACGCGTGGCTGCTGCGGGTCACCGATGAGGCAGGCGTGTTCGACGTGACCTCGGGGACGCTCAAAGTCACCCCGGTCGGCAACCCGTTCTAAACCCCGCCCGGTTCGGGGCCCTTCCTGGCCGGCTCTCGGCCCTGTGATGCCCCCCGGATCGGACAGCGCGGCGCGCTGGTGGTGCTGCGGCCCACTTTCGCGCCGCGCTGTTGGCGCCGTCGCCATCGACATGACGACCGATGAGGTCGCCCTCGTGGCCGACACCCCCCAGGAGCTCCATGACAAGATCCAGGCGCAGGGCCTTCGCAACGTGGCCATCCTGCGTGCTCCCACCGAGGACGAGTCGCTGTTCGTCGGCCCAGGCTGATCCGCTGCCGTGGCTCGTTCGTTCCCGTGGCTGTACCCGTATGTCTGTACCCCTATGTACCCGTACCTAGTGGGCACGGACT
Source organism: Acidimicrobiales bacterium (assembly GCA_036397895.1). GTDB lineage: Bacteria > Actinomycetota > Acidimicrobiia > Acidimicrobiales > DASWIA01 > DASWIA01. Next base: position 23,455 of record DASWIA010000012.1, read on the forward strand.
CGGTGGGCCACTGACCCTCGAGCCTGGCCGCGCCCACCTGTGACAAGGCATTTCGCGAGTGGAGCTGGCGGGACTCGAACCCGCGACCCCCTGCTTGCAAACCGGGATCGCCTGATCCCACTACCAGCGGCTTCTCGCGAAAGACCTGCTCAGGCTGTCTTTCTCGTGCCGTCTGGTACGCACCAGTACGCGCTGGTGTGCGTCCGTAATGGCACGGAAGTGGCACGGCCGCGGCTGATCGAAAACGCGATGTCGCGTTTCGGTCGGTCACGGCACCTATCCCCTTTGAGGACACGTGCCAGGAGCCGTCATGCGCGACAAAAACGAACCCCGCGAAGTCACGCGCTTCGCGATGACCAACGACCCCGACGACGTACACAGACTTGCCGTTATCCCGTCCCGG
>DASWIA010000013.1:0-67847 GCA_036397895.1 Acidimicrobiales bacterium
GCCGACCGATCCCGAGCAGATCGCGGTCGAGCTGCGAACCCACCTCGCGACCCGACCCTCCGTCTGAGCGTCATTAGCACTCGTCGGTTGAGAGTGCTGACGGCAGGTGGTTGACTCTTAGCAGTCGCATACCGCGAGTGCTAACGCAGTCAGTCACCTACGGAGGACCAACCCGCCGATGTCCAAGATCATCGCCTTCGACGAAGAGGCCCGCCGCGGTCTCGAGACCGGCATGAACAAGCTGGCCGACGCCGTGCGCGTCACGCTCGGGCCGAAGGGCCGCAACGTCGTGCTCGACAAGAAGTGGGGCGCTCCCACGATCACCAACGATGGCGTGTCCATCGCCAAGGAGATCGACCTCGAGGACCCCTACGAGCGGATCGGCGCCGAGCTCGTCAAGGAGGTCGCCAAGAAGACCGACGACGTCGCTGGCGACGGCACCACCACCGCCACCGTCCTCGCCTGGTCGATGGTCCGTCACGGCCTGCGCAACGTGGCCGCCGGCGCGAACCCGATGTCGCTGAAGAAGGGCATCGAGGCCGCCACCGAGGTCGCCGTGGCCGCCATCAAGGCCAGCGCCAGCGAGGTCGACTCGAAGGGCCAGATCGCCCAGGTCGCCGGCATCTCGGCGGCCGACTCGGAGATCGGCGAGATGATCTCCGAGGCCATCGACAAGGTCGGCAAGGACGGTGTCATCACCGTCGAGGAGAGCCAGACCTTCGGCATGGAGATGGACCTCGTCGAGGGCATGCGCTTCGACAAGGGCTACATCTCGCCCTACTTCGTCACGGATCCCGAGCGGATGGAGGCCGTCCTCGAGGACCCCTACATCCTCCTGGTGGGTTCGAAGATCACCGCGGTGCGCGACGTGCTGCCGGTGCTCGAGAAGGTCATGCAGTCCTCGAAGCCGATCCTCGTGATCGCCGAGGACGTCGAGGGCGAAGCCCTCGCCACTCTTGTCGTGAACAAGATCCGCGGCACGTTCAAGTCGGTGTCGGTCAAGGCTCCCGGCTTCGGTGAGCGCCGCAAGGCCATGCTCCAGGACATGGCTGTGCTCACCGGTGGTCAAGTCATCTCCGAGGAGGTCGGCCTCAAGCTGGAGAACACCACGCTCGACCTGTTGGGTTCGGCTCGCAAGGTGGTCATCACCAAGGACGAGACCACCATCGTCGAGGGTGCCGGTTCCCACGAGGACGTGGCCGGCCGAATCGCCCAGATCAAGCAGGAGATCGAGAACACCGACTCCGACTACGACCGCGAGAAGCTCCAGGAGCGCCTCGCCAAGTTGTCGGGCGGCGTGGCCGTCATCAAGGTCGGCGCCGCCACCGAGGTGGAGCTCAAGGAGAAGAAGCACCGCATCGAGGACGCGGTGAGCACCACCAAGGCCGCCATCGAAGAGGGCGTCGTGCCCGGGGGCGGTGTAGCGCTGCTTCGCAGCCAGGCCAAGGTTCTCGAGGCCGCCAACGCCCTGGTGGGCGATGAGGCCACTGGTGCCCGCATGGTCGCCCACAGCCTCGAAGGCCCCCTCAAGCAGATCGCGGTGAACGCCGGCCTCGAGGGTGGTGTCGTGGTCGAGCGGGTGAGTGGACTCGAGGGACGCTCCGAGGGCCTCAACGCCGCCACCGGCGACTACGAGGATCTGGTCAAGGCCGGTGTCATCGACGCCACCAAGGTGACGCGCTCGGCGCTCCAGAACGCGGCATCGATCGCCGCGCTCTTCCTCACCACCGAGGCCGTCATCGTCGACAAGCCCGAGGAGAAAGGCGCCGGCGGCATGCCCGGCGGCGACATGGACTTCTAGTCCACAGCTCGGTCAGTCCACCGAAGCTCTCGACAGCAGCGGCGGCCCTCCGGGGCCGTCGCCGTCGCGTCTGGGGTGATGACTCGCCGACACCCGAGGGGACTGATCAGGCGCGCTGGATGATGCGGTGGGTCTGGCGGACGGAGTGGGCGGCACCGACCAGGGTCAGGGTGGCCAGCGCCACCCATGCCACCTGGCCCATGGCGGCGTCGGGCGACGGAGCCGCCCGACCGGCGGACACAGCCGCGGCGAGCTTGGTCTCGAGGCCTGCCAGATGAGCCACGCGGGCCGGTCGTGCCGCGGCGACGGCGTTGTCCTGGGTCACCTCAGGTGCAGCGAGCACCTCGGGCTGCTGGTGGGCAGTGATGGTGAACAGGGTGGAGTTGAGGCCGAGCTGCTTCTGGATGGCGATGCCCCCGACGACCAAGGGACCGTCGTTACCGTCGATGGTCACCTCCATCGCTCGCCCCGAGGGACCGACGGAGGAGACCACGACCCCGGTGACCGTTCCTCGATAGCCGAAGCGGCGTCCGAGCTCACCGGCGTCGATCTCGAGCTGCCACGGCATCGGGTCAGGCGAGGGATAGGTCACCGGTTCGATGTAGGGAAGCTCGTTGGCGTCAGGGCCGAACCCCTCGATGGTGGTCGCGGCGTGGCCGCCGGCGTTGGCCGAGTACAAGGCCTCTACCAGTGAGCCGTTGTGCACCATCACCTGTCCGGCGGTGGCGGCGATCGCCTGATCCATCGCTCGGTACTCCACCGCCCGTCCGAGGTACACCTGGCAGCGCTGGGTGGCGCACAGCTCACCCTTCCGCTTCATCTTCCACATGGCGTATGTCCGAGCGGCGATGGCCTGGCTCTGAAGCGACGCCTGGGGCCACGACGGATCGCGGACCTCGCCCATCCCCCGCAGGTAGTCCTCTAGGTTCACGGCATTGATCAGCCGGAACGGGCCGTTCTGCGCGGTCAGCAGGGCATGACCGCGGTAGGCCCGACCAGTTGCGGGAACGGCGATGCCGCCGCCGTCTGTGGCGATCCCCCAGATGGGCTGGTTGGAGCGGAGCGACGGGCTCAACCCGCCACCCGAGACGGTGTAGCTCGTCCCGTCCCAGGTCACCCGAAACGTGGTGTTCCCTCCTATCGCCACCGGGAAGCCCGGCTGCTGCGGCCCCGACTGAGGGCTGCGGACCTCTCCACCGCCCGGAAGCCGCACGGAGAGGTCGCGGCCACCTTCGACCAGGCTGACGCGGACCTCTCCACCGATGGTGCCAATGGCGGTACCTGGGTAGAAATGACTGAGTATCTCGTAGGTGGACCGGCCTTCCTGCCCCATGGCGAGCGCGCCGTCCTGGGCCAACCCGACACCGTGACCCCAGCCCTTGCCACTGATGGTGAGCTTGCCGGCCGGGCGAGGTTTGGTGGCGGGCTCGGCGCTGGCGAGCGCCGGCGCGATGGCCACCAGCGCGGTGATCGTCGCCACCAACCACACTGCCAACCGAGCGGCCGCCCGGTGGTGGGATCCCACGCCGTCGTTGGTCTCCTCCCCAGCCATCAACGGGTTTCTTTCGCCTTCGAGCGTGAGACCTCCTGCACCGGTCCATCACCGCATGATCCCGACGATCAGCATGCGACGTAGCCTGAATGGGTGGCCCGAGGACGTTCTGAGCAGTTCCTGGTACGGCGCGTCGCGCCCGATGGCACCGCCATCCGACGGCCAGACGACCTCGTCGTCGAAGAGCCAATGGAGATCCACCTCGACGGTCACCACGTCACCACCACCATGCGCACTCCCGGCCACGACTTCGAGCTCGCGGCCGGGTTCTGCCACACCGAGGGCCTGTTGCACGGCGAACCCGTCCACACGGTGCGTTACTGCGGCAACGGTTCGGCGGCTGATACCGAGTTCAACGTCGTCACCGTCGAGACAGACGGGAGGGCGCCGGTTCCAACCCCGCGGCTGGCGCCGACCACGAGCTCGTGCGGCATCTGCGGGGCTGAGGCCGTTGACGACCTTCGCGTCCGGCTGACGCCGGTCATCGCGGTGACGCTCGACCCCGCCGTCGCCGTCGAGGTCGTCGATGACGCGCTCGCTGCCCAACCTCTACACGCCTCGACAGGAGCGGTGCATGCCGCCGCGTCGTTCGATGTGGCGGGAACGCTCGGCGTGGTGCGCGAGGACATCGGTCGTCACAACGCCGTCGACAAGGTGATCGGCCGGCTGCTGCTCGATGGCGAGCTCCCGGCCTCGGGTCTTGGTCTCTACGTCTCGGGCCGCGCCAGTTTTGAGATGGTCCAGAAGGCGTGGGCGGCGGGGTTCGGGGCCGTGGTGAGCGTCAGCGCCCCCTCGGCGCTGGCCGTTTCCGTTGCCCAGGCCGCGGGCCTCACGCTGGCCGGCTTCGTGCGTGACGGGTCGATCAACGTCTACACCGAGCCCGATACATGACCCACCCACTTGCCCATCTGGGGTGGCAACCGCGTGTCGAGGCACTGGTCGACGCCTGCCGCCCCGACCACCTCGAGGCGGCCGACGTCGTCGTAGGCCGAGTGGTTCGCGCCGACAAGGGCCATGCCCGCATCGGCACCGCCGCCGGCGAGCTGTTGGTGACCGTGACTCCGGACATGACGCCTGCGGGCCCACCGGTGGTCGGTGACTGGGTCGTGGTCGCCGATGACCCCGACGCCGAGGGCGGGAGCACCATCGCCGGTGTCGCTGACCGGTGGTCGCAACTCCAGCGGCACGATCCCGAGGGAATCCATCGCTCGCAGGTGCTGGTGGCCAACGTCGACGTCGTCGCCCTCGTTCACGGCATGGACCGACCGCTCAGCCCCGGGCGGATCGAGCGGATGCTCTCGGCGGTGTGGGAGGCCGGCGCCGAACCCCTGATCATCGTCACCAAGACAGACCTGTCATCGGACGGTGACATCGGGGCGGTCGTCCACGTGCTCGCCGAAGTGGCGCTCGGGGTCGATGTGGTGGTCACGTCGGCGGTTGATGGTTCGGGCGTTGCTGACGTAGCCGCTCACGTCACACCCGATCGCACGTTGCTGCTGCTCGGCGAGAGCGGAGGAGGGAAGTCGAGCCTGTTGAACGTCCTCGTCGGAGCCGACGCCATGGCCGTGGGCGAGGTGCGCGAGGGCGACAGCAAGGGTCGGCACACGACCACCCACCGCCAGCTGGTCCCTCTTCCGGCTGGCGGAGTGCTGGTCGACACGCCCGGAGTTCGAGCCTTCGCCCTGTGGGACGCCGCCGATGGGATCGGTGCCACCTTCGCCGAGATCGCGGCGGCGGCGGAGTCCTGCCGCTTCCGCGACTGCAATCACGACGCCGAGCCCGGTTGCGCGGTGAAAGCCGCGGTGGCATCGGGTGAGATCGATGCCGACCGCTTTGACCGCTACCTCGCCCTACGGGCCGAGCAGGACACCTTCGAGCTCCGCGCCGATGAAGTCGCCCGCCGCGCTCGCGGGTGAGCGCAGGGCCGGTCACACATCTGCTTGGTTTGCGCAGCAGTCGTCGGTGGTACACCACGTCAACCAAGCGGGCGGTGGTGGTGACCGACGGGCAACAATGCGAGTGATGACGCGTCGAGTAAGCAAAGACCTTCGGGTGGGGTGGAAGCCCTACGGGCTGGGGGAGCAGAAGCCCAACCACTACCTCGACATGGCGAAGGTGGCGTGGAAGAACAAACGGCATCCGATCTGGGCGTGGCGGATCCTCACCGAGGGGGTGTGCGACGGCTGCGCGCTCGGCGTTGCCGGGCTGCACGACTGGACCATCGACGGCGTACACCTGTGCATGACTCGACTCAACCTGCTGGAGCTCAATACCGCTGACGCTGCTCCTGACTCCGCGCTGGCCCATGTCGACGACATGCGCACGCTCGATGGCGCCGGGCTGCGGGGGCTGGGCCGGCTGGCGCACCCCTACCGCCGGCGGCGGGGCGAGCGAGGCTTTCGGCGCATCACCTGGGACGAGGCGCTCGACGCGGTCGGCTCCGCCATCGGCGAGGCCGGCGGCGATCGGACAGCCATCTACCTGACCAGTCGAGGTCTGACCAACGAGACGTACTACGTGGCCGGCAAGGCCGCGCGAGCCATGGGCATCGCTTCGGTTGACAGCGCCGCCCGCGTGTGCCACGCGCCATCGACCCTCGGCCTGAAGTCGACCATCGGTGTGGCGGCCACGACCTGCTCCTACCAGGACGTCTTGGACTCAGACCTCATCGTTCTGTGGGGTTCCAACCCGGCCAACAACCAGCCGGTGTTCATGAAGTACCTCCACATGGCGAAGAAGACCGGCACCAAGGTCATCGTCGTCAACCCCTATCTCGAACCCGGGCTCGAGCGGTACTGGGTGCCCTCCAACGTCGACAGCGCCCTGTGGGGAACCCGCATCTGCGATGTGCACGTGCCGGTTCGGCCCGGCGGCGACGTGGCCTTCGCCAACGCCGTGCTCAAACGGCTGATCGAGCGGGACGGCGTCGACCAGGACTGGGTCGAGGCCCATACCGAAGGCTTCGCCGATCTGGCCGCGGCGCTGGGTGAGGCGGACCGGTCCCAGCTGGCGGCCGCGGCGGGACTCACCGATGAGCAGATCGAGGCGTTCGTCGACGCCTACCTGGAATCTCGGTCGGCCATCTTCGTGTGGTCGATGGGCATCACCCAGCACCGTGACGGCGTCTCGGGAGTTCAGGCCATCGTCAACGTGGCCCTCGCTCGCGGCAACGTCGGCCGAGATGGAGCCGGACTCATGCCGATCCGGGGCCACAGCGGGGTTCAGGGTGGCGCCGAGATGGGTGCCTACGCCACCGCCCTCCCCGGAGGGGTGCCGGTAGACGCCGACAGCGCCGCCGCCCTGTCGGTGACGTGGGGCTTCGACGTGCCGTCGGTTCCCGGACTCACGGCACCCGAGCAGGTCGAGGCGGCGGCCAGCGGGGCCATCGACGTCCTGTGGTTGGCCGGAGGCAACCACCTCGACGTGCTGCCCGACCCACCCCGCGTAGCCGCCGCGCTGGAGCGGGTGCCCACCCGCATTCATCAAGACGTCGTCATGACCAGCCAGATGCTGCTCGACGGCGACGACGTGATCCTGCTGCCGGCTGCCACCCGCTACGAGCAGGAGGATGGAGGGACCGAGACGACCACCGAGCGGCGCGTCGCCTTCTCCCCGGAGATCATGGGGCGCCGCATCGGGGAAGCCCGTAGCGAGTGGCGCATCTTCGCCGACGTCGCCCGCCGCGTTCGCCCCGATCTCGATGGCGTGCTCTCATGGCCCGACGGGTTCGCGCTCAGACGCGAGGTCGCCGAGGTCGTCCCGGCCTACGCCGGCATCGAGAACCTGAGGGCCACCGGCGACGCCATCCAGTGGGGTGGTCGCCACCTGTGCGCCGGGGGGAACTTCCCGACGCCCAGCGGGAAGGGCCGGTTCACACCGCTCGTGGCGTCGAGCTTTGACGTGCCCGAGGGGCAGTTCGTGGTCGCCACCCGGCGGGGCAAGCAGTTCAACTCGCTGGTGTACGGCGGCGTCGACCCGCTGACGGGCGCCGGTCGACGCGATGTGTTCATCGATCCCGCCGACGCCGCCACCGTCGGCGTCACCGAGGGCGACGGCATCCGTCTGACCTCTGACACCGGAACCTTCGATGGTGTGGCCCGCTTCGCTCGCCTTCCCACCAGCACACTCCAAGTTCACTGGCCCGAAGGCAACGTCCTCATCCCCGCCGGGCCCGATCACCGCAACCCCGGCAGCCAGATCCCCGACTACAACGCAGTCGTCACCGCTGAGCCCTTCGAGCTCTCATCGCCCTCCGCCTCCTCGGTCACCATCACCGGACGAGTGTCTGGGTCCCGCGAAGGGTGATGCCTACACTCGGCCGCATGGAGTCCGTTTCACCTGGTCAGGGTTGGGGGGTCCTGCACCTCTTCTGCGTGCTGACTCCCGATCTCGATCGCGACGCTGTCATCGGGGCCGTCGCCGAGGCTCGCACCAACGATCACCAGGTGGTGTGCTTCGCCGTGTTGGGCCACAAGGCCGACGTGGGGTTCATGGCTCTCGGCCCCGACCTCTGGCATCTGCGTCGGTTCCAAGCCGCGCTTGGCGCCGCCGGCCTCGAGGTGGTCGACAGCTACGTCAGCTTCACCGAGCTGAGCGAGTACGCACAGGACCTGCCGCCGGAAATGGCTGAGGCCCGACTGCACCCCCGGCTGCCGCCCGACGGCAAGCGGGCCATCTGCTTCTACCCGATGTCGAAACGCCGCGAGGCGCACGCCAACTGGTACACGATGCCCTTCGAGGAGCGGAAGGAGCTCATGTACGGCCACGGCAAGAAAGGCCGCGAGTTCGCCGGTCGCATCCTCCAGCTCATCACCGGCTCGACCGGGGTAGACGACTGGGAGTGGGGCGTCACCCTGTTCGCCGCCGACCCCACCGATCTCAAGCAAGTCGTGTACGAGATGCGGTTCGATGAAGCGTCTTCGATCTATGCCGAATTCGGGCCCTTCGTCACGGGACTCGTCGCCGAGGCCGGTGAGCTGCTCGAGGAGGTCGGCCGATAGCACTCTCGGTCCCGGGTGGGATCCGCTGGCCGGTCGTGCTGGCGCTCACTGGGGTGTTCGTCGTCACCGCGGCCACGCCGGTGTGGCCCCAGACCGACGACGCCGAGCCGCCGGTGGAGACCGAGGACGCCGAGCCGCCGGTGGAGGCCGACACTTCGGAACCTGCCGGTGCGGGCAGCGTCGAGCACCCAGAGTCCCTTCGGGGGACGTTGCGAGATCCCGATGGGCAGCCGGTGGTCGGGGTCGAGGTCGTCGTCAGCCAGGACGGCACCGAGGTGGGGCGGGCCGAGAGCGGGACGGACGGCGCCTGGGCCCTCGGTCTGCCAGGTCCGGGCAGCTACCAGGTGACGCTTCTGGTGGAGACACTTCCCACCGGCATCGGGCTGCGGAACCCCGATCGGTCGACGCTGCTCGACGTGAGGGTCCAACCCGGCCAGTCACGTCCCATCAGCTTCGCGCTGGGCGAAGGGCGCGTGAGCGGCATCAGTCGGGTCACCCGGTTCGCCAACCTCGCGGCTGATGGGGTCCGCCTCGGGTTGATCCTGGCGCTGGCGTCGATCGGCCTCTCGCTGATCTTCGGCGTCACCGGGCTGGTGAACTTCGCCCACGGCGAGCTCGTCACCTTTGGCGCCCTCGTCGCATACTTCTTCAGCGCGTCGGGAGCTGTCGGGAACATGCCGCTCGTCATGGCGACGATCCTGGCCGCAGTGTTCGGGGGGATGGCAGGCTTCGGACTCGAGCGCGGCCTGTTCCGCCCGCTCCGCCGCCGCCGCACCGGCAACGTGTCGCTGATCGTGGTGACGATCGGCCTCTCGCTGATGCTGAGGCACATCTTTCTGGTCGTCTTCGCCGGCCGCCCCCGGCCCTTCGACGAGTTCACGATCCAAACGGGCTTCGCCATCGGACCCGTCTCGCTCCGCCCCAAAGACTGGGCGATCATCGTCCTGTGCAGTCTCCTCCTCCTGCTGGTCGGCATCATGCTCCAACGCACGAGACTGGGCACCGCGATGCGGGCCGTGGCCGACAACCGTGACCTGGCCGAGTCCTCAGGCATCGACGTAGACCGCATCATCATGGCCACGTGGGTGATGGGGGCCATGCTCGCCGCGGTGGGCGGTGTGTTCCAGGGGATCAGCGAGACCGTGGTCTGGGACATGGGGTTCACGCTGCTGCTGCTCATGTTCGCGGCTGTCATCCTCGGCGGCATCGGGACCGCGTACGGAGCGCTGGTTGGCGCGCTCGTGATCGGTCTGGCGTCCCAGCTCTCGACCTACTGGATCTCACCAAAGTTCCGCATCGGTGTGGGCCTCGCCGTGCTCATCGTTGTGGTGCTCCTGCGCCCGCAGGGCATCATGGGTCGCAGGGAGCGGGTGGGCTGATGCGGAGCGGCCTGACCCCCCTCACTCCACCGCCTCGCGGTAGGCGGTAGCCGGTGGACATCGTCGCCGTCCTCGCCGATTCGTTCCGCACCGCGTTCGGGCCGATCGCCGCGGCCTACGCCCTTGCCGCCGTCGGGCTCAACCTGCACTTCGGTTACACCGGGCTGCTCAACTTCGGCCACGTCGCCTTCATGATGACCGGCGCCTATGGCGTAGCGGTGACCGTCGACCAGGGCGGGCCGCTGTGGCTGGGTTTCATCGTCGGCGTGGTTGGCGCTGTGGTGCTCGGGTTGCTGTTCGGGCTGCCGACCTTGCGCTTGCGCGTCGAGTACCTGGCCATCGTGACGATCGCCGCGGGCGAGGTGCTGCGAACGCTGCTCCGGTCCGGCGGCGAGAGCTCTCTGACCCGAGGGGTGTTCGGCATCCAGCGCTTCGCCGACGACTTCTTTGCCGCCAACCCGTTCGACCGTGGCTCCTACGGCTGGGGCCGTTTCGCCTACAGCGAGCGCGGGCTGTGGGTCCTCGTGATCGGGTGGTCGCTGGTGGCTCTGGTCACGCTCGTGGTGGTCCAGCTTGCCCGCAGCCCGTGGGGCCGGGTGCTGCGAGCGATCCGCGAAGACGAAGACGCGGCCAGGAGCCTGGGCAAGAACGTGTTCGTGTACAAGCTCCAGAGCCTGGTGATCGGCGGTGTGCTCGGCGCGCTCGCCGGCATGTTGCTGGCCATCGACCGCCAGTCAGTCAACCCCGACACGTTTCTGCCCGTGCTCACCTTCGCCGTGTTCGCCATCGTCATCTTGGGAGGGCCGGGCTCGCGGCTCGGGCCCGTCGTAGGCGCGATCGTGTACTGGTTCGTCATCCAGTTCACCGACCGGTTCCTGAGGGAAGCGATCGCGGTCGGCTGGATCCCCGAGTCGGTCATCGACTCGACGGACGTGGGTGCGGTCCGGTTCGTGCTCGTCGGCGCGATGTTGATGGGACTGATCATCTGGAGGCCGCAAGGGCTGCTGGGACGGCGGGAGGAGGTGCTCCTCGATGCCGACTGAGCAGTCCGGTCATTCGTCACCACCACCCCCGTCGCCACCGCCACCGCCGCCGTCGGCGATTCCGATCCTTCGCATCGAGCGCCTCCGGAAGCAGTTCGGTGGCATCGTGGCCGTCGATGTCGAGCGCCTCGACGTGGCTCGGGGCACGATCACGGCGCTGGTCGGACCCAATGGCGCGGGCAAGACCACACTGTTCAACCTTGTCTGCGGATTCGACCGGCCTCAGTCGGGCTCGTGGTTCTTCGACGGCCGCGACGTGTCGGGGCGGCCAGCCCACCGGATTGCCCGCTCGGGCATGATCCGGACGTTCCAGCTCACGAAGGCCCTGTCCAAGATGAGCGTCCTCGACAACATGCTCGTGGCCGGTGCCGCCCAGCGCGGTGAGCATCTCCTCAGCGGGCTCGTCCCTCCGACATGGCGGAGCCAGGAGCGCGCCCTGGTCGACCGCGCCGCGGTGATGCTGGAGCGGTTCGAGCTCGATCGCATGGCGAGCGAGTACGCGGGCACGCTCTCGGGCGGGCAGCGCAAGTTGCTCGAGCTGGCCCGAGCGCTCATGGCCGAGCCATCGATGCTGCTTCTCGACGAGCCCACCGCAGGGGTCAACCCGGTGCTCGTCCAGTCGATCCTCACGCATGTCCTCGCGCTGCGCGACGACGGGATGACCATCCTGTTCGTCGAGCACAACATGGACGTGGTGATGTCGATCAGCGGCCGCGTGGTCTGCATGGCCGAGGGGCGCGTGATCGCCGATGGATCACCCGACGCCGTCGCCGCCGACGACGCCGTCATCGACGCCTACCTCGGCCGGCGCCGGGAGGCCTGATGAGCGGCCTGGCGCTCGAAGCGCGCGACGTCGTCGCCGGCTATCTCCCCGGGGTGGACATCCTCGGAGGCTGCTCAGTGGATCTGGCGCAGCACGAGATCATCGGGATCGTGGGTCCCAACGGAGCAGGGAAGTCGACGCTGGTCAAGGCGGTCTTCGGTCTGATCGAGGTCCGCTCGGGATCGGTACTCCACGACGGCGAGGAGGTCACGGGTCTCGCCGCCCACCGCCTCGTCGAGCGCGGGATCGGGTACGTACCCCAGCGCGACAATGTGTTCCCGAGCCTCACGCTCGAGGAGAACCTCAAGATGGGCCTGTACCTCCGCATGGCTGATCTGCGCGACCGGCTCGCGGCGGTGTTGGAGCTGTTCCCGAAGATCGGATCGCGGCTGGGCCAGCGCGCCGGTTCGCTCTCCGGTGGCGAGCGGCAGATGCTGGCCATGGCCCGAGCCCTCATGATGGAACCGACGGTGCTCCTGTTGGACGAACCGTCGGCTGGCCTGTCCCCCGTGCTCCAGGACGAGGTGTTCGAGCGTGTGGTCGCGATCAATCGGGCCGGGGTGGCCGTGCTCATGGTCGAGCAGAACGCCCGCCGCTGCCTCGAGATCGCGCATCGCGGGTATGTGTTGGACCAGGGCCGCAACGCCTACACGGGCACGGGGACCCAGCTCCTCGAGGACCCCAAGGTGATCGAGCTCTACCTCGGCACCCTCGCCCGCCACCGCTGAGGCTGCCCCGGAACCGCTGAGCCTCACGCGCCTACCGTCCCTGGACGCGGAATGGGAGGCCCGCGGGCCTCCCATTCGCAACCATGGGGCGGATCGGTCAGGCCGAGCCGGCCACCGGGATGCTCGACTCGATCACCTCGACCGAGCCGTCAGCGGCGAAGGTCCACGTGTCGTAGGAGCCGGCCCCTGGCTCTCCGGCGTCGACGAAGTCGAGCGGCCCAGCCGCGCCGTCGTAGTCGATGTCGGTGCCGGCGGCGATCGCCTCGAGACATGTGGCGGGCAGCAGGCACTGCTCGCCCTCGCCGGTGACGCCGTTGATGGCGCCACCGATGTCACCCGCGGCATCGCTCCCAGCCGCCGCCGCCGCCAGCGCCCCGATCACGACGCAGTCGTAGGCGTGCCCGGAGAAGATGGTGTCGACGCCGGGCGCGAACACCTCGAACCGCTCACGGAACGTTGCCTCGCCGTCGGATGGAGCAGCCGAAGGCGCGGTGCCGCGTAGGCCCGCGACCACTGACGCGTCGCTGGCGTCGACCTTCTCCCAGAACGACCCGCTCTGGATGCCGTCGGCGCCGTACCACTGGACGTCCTGCGGACCGACTCCCTCGGCGATTGCCGCAGTGATGAGCTGCGCCCCCTCGTCGAAGGAGATCATCGCCACCGCGTCGGGTGCATGACCCGCGATGGTTTGCGCCTCGGCCTGGAAGGACCCTGCCTCCTGGTCGAAGATGATGGTGTCGGGAACAGTGGCGCCCAGGTCCTCGAGCTCCTGGGTGAGGAAGTTGGCGAACCCCTCGCCGTACTCGTCGCTGCGACCGAGGACCACGACGGTGTCGTGACCATCGCCGACTATCAGGTCAGCCAGCACCTGGGACTGGAGGTTGTCAGGCGGGGCGGTGCGGAAGTAGAGGTCGCGGTCGGGGTAGGACGAGAACTGCACCCCGGTGTTCGACGGGGAGCACATCGGGATGCCCGCCCCGGTGATCTTGTCGATGACCGACAGCGCGACTCCCGAAGATGCCGGGCCGACGATGAAGTCGACCCCCTCGGCCAAGAGTGTGTCGACGGACGTGTTGGCCACGTCGGGATCGGTGCCGCTGTCGCTCTCGACCAGCTCGACGGGCTGGCCGAGGACGCCGCCGGCCTCGTTGATCTCGGCGACGGCCATCTTGACCGCCTGGATCATGGGCGGGCCGAGGAAGTCGAGGGCACCTGATTGCGGGAGCACGTAGCCGATCTTGAGCACGCCATCACCCTCAGGCGCCGGCGCGGCCCCGTCTTCGGTTGTCGTGGTGTCGCCGTCACCAGCCACGACGCCGCCGTCGTCGTCTGAGCTGCATGCAGCGGCGACCATGGTCAGCGCCGCCAGCAGAGCGAGTAGGCGCATGAGCGCTCGGTTCGTGTGGAGCAAGGTCCCAACCCCCTCGGTTGAGTTCTGGGTGTGATGTGCCGACGAGGACTCGCCGTGAGCGCGCACACTAATCACGTCGGCGCTGCTTCGCTGACGAGCGAACGCACATCGTCACCGTTGCGCGCTCTGCGTCACAGGTGCTGCGCGCGACTATGGCGACCGATGACAACTGACACCACTGATCTGCTGTACCTGCGAGACGCCGAACAGCGCGAGTTCGATGCCACGGTGGTGGCCGTCGATGACGAAGCGCGCCGTGTCGCCGTCGACCAGACCGCCTTCTACCCCACCGGCGGCGGCCAGCCGCACGACACCGGCACGCTCGCCGGACGCCCGGTCACCGACGTCAGCAAGGACGGTGCACTGGTCTGGCACACCCTCAGCGGCGACCTGCCCGGCCTCGGTGAGCGGGTGCACGGTGTCGTGGACTGGGAGCGACGGCATCAGCTCATGCGCACGCACACCGCCATGCACATCCTGTGCGGTGTCATCTGGAACGAATGGGGCAAGGCGGTGACGGGCGGCAACATGGAGCCGCTGTCGGGTCGCATGGACTTCGAGTTCGACCCGCTTCCGGACGGCTTCGCGCAGCGGGTCGAGGAGCTCGTGAACGCCGAGATCACCGCCGATCGGCCGATCGAGGTGTCGTTCATGGCTCGGAGCGAGGCCGTCCTCGACGATGATCTCATCCGCACCAAGGTCAGTCTCATCCCCGAGTCGGTCACAGAGATCCGCGTCGTCGACATCGTCGGACTCGACCGCCAGGCCGACGGGGGTACCCACGTGCGCTCCACCGGCGAGGTCGGTCGGTTCACCGTCACCAAGACCGAGTCCAAGGGCAAGGGCAACAAGCGCATTCGCATCCTCGTGAGCGACGACTGACTCCCGCTCGCCGGTCTGACCGATGGGGGTGGGGGCTGGCAGAGTTGTAGGTCAGCCGGTCCTGGAGGTCCCCTTGCTCTTCCTCATCCCCAAGCCGATCCGTCGGCTCATCTACCTCGCCGTGCTGCTCGGCATGTTGTCGATTGGTGACGTGTTCGTCCGGTTCTGGGCAGCCGATCAGGTCGAGACCCGCGCCGAGCAGGCGTGGGACGGCGCGGCCAGCATCGACGCCAGCTTCAGCGGGTTCCCGTTCGTCGGCCGTTTGATGGCGTTCGGCCGAGTGGACAAGTTCGAGGTGAAGCTTCGCGAGGTCGAGGGGCAGGCGTTGAAGTTCGCCACGGTGGGCGTTGTCTTGGACGGCATCGAGCTCGATCGAGGTCGTTTCCTCCGAGACCGCAAGGTGGAGCTCACCGGTCTGGAGTCAGGCACCGTGTTCGCCGAGATCACCCAGGAGGAGATCTCGAACTTCACCGGCGTCACCGTTCACTTCCGGCCGGGCCGAGTGGAGGTCACGGTGGCGGGCCAGTCCGTGCTGGCCGAGGTCGAGGTCAGGGACAACCGTGTGATCCTGCGTCCGGCAGGTCTTGTTGCGCTCACGATCCCCGTCCCGACGTCGGACTACCTCCCCTGCGCCGCGGACGGCACCGTCCTCGAGGGACGGATCCGCGTCGGGTGCACGATCAGCGAGATTCCCGACATTCTCATTCGCGAGGCATCGAGAGCCGTCAATTCATGAGCCGTCAATTCGTGAGCCGCCGTGTCGTGAGCCGCCGTGTCGTGAGCCGCCGATGAGCGATGACGCCGCGGCCGACCTGTTCGCCGAGGTGTCGCAACAGCTGTTGGCGGTTCTCACCGTCGCCCTCCCGGACTGGGCCGAGCAGTGCGTGCGGACCCGGGTCGCTCAGTATGTCGATGCTCTCGATGCTGAGCCCGAGGTGTCGGCGGCGGGATCCTTCCGTGAGCCCGGCGCCGTCGACGATGCGGTGGCGTCGGCCCGCCGGGGGGTGTCGGCGGAGATCGTCGAGCTCGGCCGGCTGCTCACCGCCGATGTCGACGGGCAGCGCACGAATCCGCTCCACATCGTGCGCGAAGCGGTGCGCCACCCCACAGCGGCCCTCCACCGGCTCGACGTCCCGTCGGTGGTGCGGGACCAGCACGCCGAGCGCCTGCATCCGGGCGACGTCTACGACCTGATGCCGACGAGCTTCGCCGATGTTGGCGCCTCCGTGGGCGAAGTCGGCCTCGCCTGGGGAGCGGCCAAGGTCATCGCCCACCGTTCCCGCCACGAGGCCTGAGGGGATCCCACCCGGCCTGGGGGCTGGCGTCAGGTGGGGTCGTCGGGGTCATTGGATGGGTGGTCGGGGTCGGTGGAGGGGTCGGTGCGCTGCCATCCGGCATCGGCGATGGCACGGGGTTCGAAGAAGAGGCAGTTCTCGGGGCAGGCGAACGGTGTCTCTTCGTTCACTCCGAGACGGCACCGCTCCACCTGCTCTCCACTGGGAAGGGAGCGCGAGGAATAGTGCCGGCAGTCGCGTCGCACGGCCATCTGGCCATCATTGCAGTCCGTGCCCCCGCACCCGTGCCCGCCAGCCCCTGGGGCGGATGGCCCTAGGTGGCTGGTGACCGGGCGCGCTCCGCCGAGACGGTAGAAACCAAGCGTGATGTAACAATCGGGTACTCTCGGCGAAATCCCTTTATTGGCGATTTGTCAACGCGACCTGTCGTCAACCTGTCAACTCGACCTGTCAACTCGACCTGGGAGGACGCGGTGGATTCCGGAAACACCGCCTGGCTGCTCATATCGACGGCACTCGTGCTGTTCATGGTGCCGGGCCTGGCCTTGTTCTACGGGGGCATGGTTCGCTCCAAGAACGTGCTCAACATGTTGCTCATGAACATGGTGTGCCTGGGGATCGTGCCGATCCTCTGGGTGCTCTTCGCCTACAGCCTCGCCCTGGCAGGCGACGGCAACGGCGGGCTCATCGGCACCCTCGACGCGGCCGGATTGAAGGACCTCGACAGTCAGGGCCTCCTGGAGATGGCGTTCCTCATGACGTTCGCCTCTATCACCCCCGCCCTGATCTCGGGTGCGGTCGCCGACCGGCTCAAGTTCTCAGCCTGGATGGTCTTCGTACCGCTGTGGCTCGTGCTCGTGTACTGCCCGGTCGCCTTCTGGATCTACGGCGCCGACGGCTGGCTCGGCGAGCGGGGCAGCCTCGACTTCGCCGGCGGAACCGTCATTCACATCAATGCTGGGGTGGCCGCGTTGGCGGTGGCGCTGGTGCTCGGCCGGCGCAAGGGCTGGCCCGATGAGCCGATGCTCCCTCACAACCTCCCGCTGGTCACCATCGGCGCGGGCATCCTCTGGTTCGGCTGGTTCGGGTTCAACGCCGGCTCGGCACTCGCTGCCGATGGCGTGGCTGTCGAGGCGCTGGTCAACACGTTTGTGGCGGCGTCGGCCGCCATGATGGCCTGGCTCTTCGCCGAGCGGATCAAGGACGGTCACTTCACCACCCTGGGCGCCGGCTCGGGTGTGGTAGCCGGTCTGGTCGCCATCACCCCCGCCGCCGGTTACGTCAGTGGCCTGTCGAGCCTTGTCTTCGGTGCCGCCGCCGGTGTCCTCTGTTTCCTGGCTGTCGGCCTGAAGTACCGGTGGCGCTACGACGACAGCCTCGACGTGGTGGGCGTGCACATGGTGGGCGGGATCGTCGGTGGCACGCTGTTGGGCCTCTTCGCCGACCAGGCGCTGGTGGGGGACGACTACGGTTTGGCGTTGGGTGGCGGCTCGTCGCTGTTCGGAGAGCAGCTCTTGTCGATGGCTGTCGTGCTCGTGTACTCGTTCGCCGTGACCTACGCCATCGCCAAGGTGATAGACGGCATCATGGGGTTGCGGGCCGGCGACGACATCGAGACCACCGGTCTCGACAGCACCCAGCACGCGGAGACCGCCTACCAGACCTTCTAGGTTCGAACGACACGCAGGAGCGAACATGAAGCTCGTCACCGCCATAATCAAGCCGTCCCAGCTCGAGGCGGTCAAGGAGGCCCTCAAGGCCGCCGGCGTCGCCGGAATGACCATCAGCGAGGTCCAGGGATTCGGACGCCAGGGAGGCCACACCGAGGTCTACCGAGGCGCGGAGTACCAGGTGGACTTCGTGCCAAAGGTCAAGCTCGAGGCTGTCGTCGGGGCCACTGACGCCGACCGGGTTCTCGACGTGATCGTCGATGCCGCCCGTACCGGCAAGATCGGCGACGGCAAGGTCTGGATCACCGACCTTGGCGGCATTGTCCGCATTCGCACCGGCGAGCGCGACGACGACGCCTTGTGACCCACCCCACTCCGCCGCGAAGGTGGAGAGGTGAGCAACACTGAATCAACGGAGCTCTCGGCTGCGGGAGCCGTAGCTTCGTTCACGTCGCGACGCCAGGGGTTGCTCGATGACCGCCGTCTGGTGGGGCGGGCGTTCACCGAGGCTCTCACCGCCGCGGCTGATGACTTCATGTCGGGGCTGTTCAAGGCGGCCTGCGCCGAGGTCGGTACCGATGGGCGGTCGGCGGGGAGTGGGTTGGCTCTGGTGGCGGTCGGGGGGTACGGCCGGGGCGAGCAGTGCCCGGGCAGCGACTTCGATGTGCTGCTGCTGCACGACTCGGGGCGAAAGATCCGCTCCGACGTGGAACCGCTGGCGCACGCCCTCTGGTATCCGGTGTGGGACACAGGGGCCAAGCTCGGACATGCCGTGCGGACGGTAAAGGAGGCCACGGCCCTGGCCACCGGCGACCTCGACACGGCGACGGCGCTGCTGTCATGCCGTCACCTGGCTGGAGATCCGTTACTCACCGAAGCACTGCTCGACGTCACCAAGAGGCAATGGCGGAAGAAGGCGAAGAAGTGGCTGGCCCGACTCGACGAGGCGGTCATGGCGCGCCACCGCGAGATGGGTGAGGTTGCCTTCCTGCTCGAGCCCGACCTAAAGGAGGCGCGTGGTGGCCTGCGCGATGGACACGCGATCGGGTGGCTTCATGAAGCGGTCGAGGTGATCGAACCGGCTGGCGTGCCCGCTCTGCGAGAGGCGTATGAGACGGTGCTGGCGGCGCGGGTAGAGCTGCATCGCCTGCGGGGCCGTTCCGGTCCAAGCAGCGATGTGCTCCTGCTCCAGGACCAGGACGGGGTGGCCGTGGCCCTGGGTCAGCCATCGGCCGATGAGCTGATGCGGCGAATCGCTGACGCGGCTCGCACCATCGCATGGACCTCCGACGAGACCTGGCGCGCCGCCCGCATCGCCACCGGCGGTGGCCAGACCGATCGCCAACCGCCCCACGACGTGGCCATGAGTGTTCGCGTCGCCGGAGGTGAGGTGACCCTCGCCGATGGCGCCGACCCCGGCGGCGATCCCGCCCTCGTCCTGCGGCTGGCGGCCGCGGCGGCGGAGGAGGAGGCACCGATCGCTCATCTCGCGCTGGCGCGGCTCAAGCGCGAGGCGCCGCCGTTGACCGGCCAGTGGCCGGCCGAGGCCCGCCAGCAGCTCGTGGCCCTGCTGGGTGCGGGCCGGGCTGCGATCCCAGTGTTCGAGACGCTTGACCGGTACCACCTGCTGGCCAAGGTGTTGCCCGAGTGGGAACCCTGCCGCTCGAAGCCCCAGCGGAACGCGTACCACCGGTTCACCGTCGATCGGCACCTGTGCGAGGCCGCGGCCGAGGCGGCATCGCTCACCCGGTCCGTGTCCCGTCCGGATCTGCTTCTGGTCGGCACCTGGCTGCACGACATCGGGAAGGGCTACCCGGGTGACCACACCGAGGTCGGTGTCGAGCTCATCGACGCCATCGGTCATCGCATTGGCTTCGACGACGACGATGTGGACGTGCTGGTGGCGATGTGCCGCCATCACCTCTTGCTTCCCGACGTCGCCACCCGCCGCGACCTCGACGACGACGACACCATTCGGCGGGTGGCGGAAGCGGTCGGGTCCCCGCTGGTGCTCGAGCTGCTCGATGCTCTCACGCAGGCCGACAGCATCGCGACGGGTCCCGCGGCGTGGAGTCGGTGGAAGGCTGGTCTGGTCCGCCAGCTCGTGAGCCGCGTCAGCCATGTCCTCGGTGGAGGGACCGTAGCCGACGTCACTGCCGACTCCCCGCTCACGCCTGAGCTGGAGGCGTTGGTGGCGGCCAGGGCGTTCGCCGTGCAGGCCGATGGCGAGGAGCTGTCGGTCGTCGCACCGGATCGTCCCGGCCTGTTGTCACGCGTCGCCGGTGTGCTGTCGCTGTACGGACTCGACGTGGTGGCGGCCTCGGCGTGGAGCGGTGAGGGGATGGCCGTCGAGACCTACCGGGTCACACCGTGGTTCGGAGAGATGCCAGATTGGGCGGCCGTGTCCCACGATCTCGAGCAGGCGGTGCTCGGTCGACTGGCGCTCGACGCCCGGCTCGCCCAACGTGAGCGGACCTACGCGCGGCGGGGCCCGTATCGAGCCGCGGCCAAGGCTGATCCGTTCGTTCTCGTCGACAACGACAGCACCGACGCCGCCACGGTCGTCGAGGTGCGGGCCCCTGACAGCGTCGGCTTGTTGTTCCGCGTCGCCCGGGCGCTGGCCGACCTCGATCTCGACATCGCGTCGGCCAAGGTGCAGACCCTTGGCCACGAAGTCATCGACACCTTCTACCTGCGGGACCGTGACGGATCGAAGGTCACCGACGCCAGGGACCTCGCCGAGATCCGCACCGCACTTCGCCACGCCGCGATGCCACCGACGACCTGACCCACGATGAGTGGAAGGCGGGCCCATGACGGGGGTGCATTCCTCGATGCACCTCAGACGAGGGTGGTGTCGCCGAGGAGGCGAACGCGATCGGCGTTGCCGAAGGTGACGTAGCCCCCGGACTCGGTGTGGCGGCACCACGACGGCGTGCTGCCGGGCTCGGGAAGTCCCGCGGCGCGCAACTCCGGCTTGATGGGGCGAAACCACGTCGACAACGGGATCTCGGCAACGACATGAACCACCTCGGGCCGCTGGTGGCGAGGCAAGGTTCCCAGTACGGAGGCGATCATCGAACCGGTGAGCGCGTGGTCGTCTCGCAAGGTCACCGCCACCACCGAGACCTGGTTGCCACCAGGGCCCGGCACGCCATAGGCGGCGACGAGATCGACGCCGGCGAGACGGCCCAGAGCGTCCTCGATCGGCACCGAGTACACGATCCCGTCCGCCGTGTGCGTGAGGGCGACGACGTGGTCCACCAGCCAGAAGTTGCCGTTGCTGTCGCGCCGGAACAGGTCGCCGGTGGGCATCCAGGCGTCGTAGCGACGGAACACCCCGCGCAGGGGGCTGTGGGTTCCCATTGCCCGTTCAGCGTCGACCTCGGCCAGCAGCATCCCCACCTCGTCGGTGTCACATGAGATGGCGAACCCGTCACGGCCCACTTCGAGACGGCCACCGGTGGCGTCGTAGCGGGCGATTCGCACACGCGCGCTTCCGGGCAGCGGCTTGCCCTTGCTGCCGATCTCGGACCCCGACACATCGGCGAGCACGGCGCCGGTCTCGGTGGCGGCGTAGAACTCGACCACCCGGGCTGGAGCGAACCGCTCGATCACTCGCCGCCACAGCCCCGACGGCATGCCGGATCCGATGAACAGCCGGACGGGGTGACCTCGCTCGCTTGGATGGGCCGGTGCCTCCACCAGTGGCCGGAGCAGCGTCCACGTGTAGGAGACGACAGTGACGCCGTAGCGTCGAACCTCGTCCCAGAACGTGGTCGGGTCGTAGCTGGTGGCCAGGGCCAGCCGAGCGCCACCGGCCACGGCGCCGCCGACGCTCATCAGCAGACCCGACGGATGGTGGATCGGTGTCACGCAGTAGACGGTGTCGCCGCGTCCGAGCCGGGCCGCAGTGGCTGTGCCGAAGGCTGACGTCGCCCAGCGTCGGTTCGTGATCCGGCTGAGATGAGTGCGATCGCCCCGGCCGGTGAACACGATGAACGCCAGGTCCTGGGCACGGCCGGGGTTGGGTGAGTACCACGCCGGCAGTGGGATGTCGCCAGGGTCGATGCGCTCCATGTCGAACAACCCGAAGCCGAGCTCGCGCGGCTCGCCGCCGCCACCGAGCACCAACGCCTGGGCGCCGTGGACCGCTCGGGCTGCGCCGGCATGCTCGGGATCGCAGATGATCCGGGTCACCTGCCCCAGCCCTGCTTCCCGTGGCGTCTCGCCGTCGGGCCGGAGCATGACCACGACGGCGCCGAGGCGGCTGAGGGCTGACACCACGGCGATGGCTGAGGGTCTGGTGGCCATGAGCACCCCGACGTGCTCGCCTTGGCGGACGCCGACGGAGATGAGGCCCCGAACGATGTTGTCGACGCGTCGCTTGGCGTCAGCGTAGGTGTGGCCGCGCCCCTCGAACAGGAAGAAGGTGTCGTCGGGCGCGTGGCGGGCCTGCTCGTCGAGGAGCTCGCCCAGCGAGATGCGGGTGTTGGGTTGCACCCGTTCAAGCCGAAGGAGACGCGGGAGCTGCCCCCAGGCCTCGGCGGCTACCCGCCGGGCGGTCTCCGCGGTGCCCTCGACCGCTGCGGCCACGCCACGAGCCACGCTGGTCGTCACCTGGGTGGCTAGCTCCAGTCCGTAGGAGAGGTTGGTGGTGGGACCTCCGTCGATCTCGTGGAGGCCGTCTTCGGCGGATCGGATGCCGGCGGGTTCGGGACCGTCGCCCTCGCGCCAGTGCATCCAGCCGGCGACGGTGGGCCAGGTGGTGTTGCTGGCCACCGAGCCGACGACGAGGCCGAAGTGGCCGGCCTCGAGCGTGGTCTCCCACACGCCGGCCTTCGGCGCCGCGTCGACGATGGCCCGCACCACCTTCGGGGCTGCGATCTCGTCGACGGTTCCCACGAAGCTCAGGATCGGGCATTCGATGTCGGCCAGGGTGACCATGCGACCCTCGATGGTGAAGCCGCCGGCCAGCATTCGGTTGTGCTCCACGAACTGCTTCATGAACTCGGCGAGGGCCGGGCCGGGCCACGCCACCCATCCCTCGCCCATGAGGAATCGTCGCTGGCTCTCGCGGGGGAGGAGCGCGTCGCGGTCGTGCAGCTGCAAGATGAACTCGGCCTGCTGACGGATCGTCTTGACCGGGTCGAGCAGACGGAACCCGAATCGGCTGGCCCAGGCGGGAAGGGTCATCCGCGGAAGCACGGTGTCCGCCAGGTTGCCCAGCCACTTCACCAGCAGATCCTCGGGGAGAGCATCGGGGATGACCTTGCGGGTGTCGACGGGACTGCCGAAGGTGATGAGACTGGCGATGCCCTCACCGCGCCGGAACGCCGCGGCTTGGTAGCAGAACATGCCGCCCTGGCTGTAGCCGGCGAGGTGGACGTCGCGGCCGCAGAGCTCCCGGACGCGGTCGACCGAGTCGCTGACAGCCAGCACGTGATCGGTGAGCGTTCGCCGGAGCCCGCCCTCTTCCTGCTCGGGCGCGCCGAAGTCCACGACCCACGGCTCGATGCCGGCCTCGGTGAGCTCGCGCACCGCGCTGGACGATTGGGTGACGTCGTAGACCTCGGCCGCCAGCATCATCGGCGGCACGAGGATGATCGGTGGTCGTGCCCCGAGCTTGGCAACGTCGTCTGGCTCATCTGGGACGTCGCGGATGACGTCGCCGCTGTCGGTCAAGTCGATGGGGGAGGCCAGGTAGCGGCGCAGGCGGTAGTTGGTGTGCTCGTGAACGACTTCGAAGGGGGCGTGCTCTTCGCCATGCTCCAGCCCACCGAAGCGCGCCACTTCCATTGCGTTCTGTGCGGCTCGACCGAGCCGGCCGACCCGCCGCCGTACCGAGTCAGGCGACAGGAGCATGTCGAGATGCTATGAGTGTCACCGAGCCAACCATGACGGCCTCCATCGTCGTGTCGAGGTGAACCCAGCTGATGGCTATGAACGGGCAGTGAGGGGTTGCACGACCCGATGGCGCATGGCGAAGGAGATGTAGCTCCAGATCGCGGTGATGAGCATCGCCTGCTTGTGCAGGAACCCGGCCATGGGGCTGGAGAACTTCTCCTCCTTGGTGCGATGCCACAGGCCGTCGCATACCACGTCGTAGCGACGGAGGTGCCGGTGGTTGACCAGCGAGTTGAGGGCGGCCTCGACCCGGTAGCCGGCGATGTCGTCCTCGCTGAGCATCTCGAACAGCTCACGACGCAGCGCCCGCTGGCCGGTGAGGATGGGCAGGGCGTGGAGGTAGGCGACGTTGGATACGGGGCCACGGTCGAACAGCCCGCAGGCCATGTCGACATCGCCGTCAACCACAGGACGGACGAGGGCGTCGACGTGTTCCGCCGACAGCCCGAGGAGATCGGCGTCGAGGAAGACGATGACCTCGGCGTCGGTGGCGGCCACACCGGTGGCCATGGTCTCGCCCTTGCCGGGGATGGGCTGGTGGACCACCCTGGCGCCGGCGGCGAGCGCACGAACAGCGGTCTCGTCGCTGGACCCGTTGTCGACCACGATGACGTCGTCGACGAGACTGGCGCGGCGAGCGGGTTCGGCCACTTGGCCGATGGTCTCCCCTTCGTTCCAGGCGGGGATGACTGCGGCGACGCGCACGTGCTCCTCCAGACCAGTACCCGGGGTCAGACCCCGGCGTGTGTGCTTACTATAGTTAGCAATATATGGCGCTGGCGCGAACAGGTCCAGTGGCGATGGTGTGACGTTGGTCTCGTGGGTCGAGGCACGCCCGGCGGGCTCGTCAGCTCGAGAGCTGGGCGATGAGGCGGGCGACGATGCTGATGCCCCGATCGGTTCGCTCCCACTCCTCGCCGATGCTCACATGGTCCACCAGACCGGCGTGATCGGGCGCGATGGCGAGCGCGGCCTCGCAGGCCGCGGCCAGGGGAGCGGGCTCGCACTCGTCGCCATGGGCCGGGAACGCCTCGAGCCCGTCCCACAACGAAGCGGGATCGACCGGTGCCCGCTGACTGCTGGCCAACGCACCAGCAACGGTGGTGAACAGGTCGTAGTGATCGACGCCGTCGGGGCGGCGAAAGCCTGCCACCGGGTGCAGGCGCCACTCCAGCGTCATGCCATTGGGCCCGTCGTCGCGGAGCCACACCTGGCTGCCGTTCACGTAGGCGTCGACCGGTTCGCCGAACCGGTCGTCGAGCGCCAGAAGCAGCTCGTCGGTCAACGACCACACGCACGTCGCGCTCAGCATGGGGGCCATGGCGTGAGCGTGCCCGTCGCGAGCCCCACGCGCCAAACGCTGGCGCGCTCGGCATGGCACGGTGGTGGTCGTGACGCTCTCGTTGCCCTCCAGGGTGCGCGCTGTGGCCGTGGTAGCCGCGCTGGCCCTGGTGGTCGAGGCGTGTGCCTCCGATGGTTCGACCGGGTCGGGGTCTGCGGTCTCGACCACCACCGCTGCTCTACCGACGACGGTCACGACCACAACCACGACTACCACGATGGTTCCGTCGGGCACGGCCGCGCCGGAGGTGGTCTCGACCTTCACGTGCCCGCCTGTTCCGCGGCGGCGTGCACCCGACGCCGACCGTCCGACCCACGTCCTCACCATCGACATCGACATGGCGGCCAAGACGGTGTCGGGCATGCTCGCCACCCGGTTCACCCCCGACCTCGACACCGGTCGGTTCCAGTGGCGGTTGTGGCCCAACGGGCCTCGACCGGTGGCCGGCGGTGCCGACGTCAGCGTTCACCGGGTCACCGTCGACGGCGCCGAAGTGGCCACCACCCGGCCGTCGCCCACGGTGCTTCAGGCGCCGTTCACGGTCCAGGCCGGGCGCACGTACGACCTGACGATCGACTTCGTCACCACGGTGCCCGGTGCCATCAACGACCGCATCGCCTCAGGTTCGGACTGGATGCGGCTCGGCTCGTTCTACCCGACCGTCGAGTGGGAGCCGGGGGTGGGGTGGAACAACCTGCCGCCAACCTCGGGCTTCGCCGAGACGTCGGTCGCACCGACCGCCGACTACACGCTCACCGTCAACGGAGTCGACGGGTTCGATGTTCTTGCCACCGGTGTCGAGGGACCGGCCGGAACCTGGACGGCGCCCGCCGTTCGCGACGTCGCGCTCGCCGTCGGCCGGTTCAGCGAATCGCGGGGAACCGCCAACGCAGGTCGGGCGGTCGACGTCGTCGTCGGGGCCCATTCCGGAACTGGGGTCTCCGTCGTTGCCTACCGGGACAAGGTCATCGCCGTGCTCGAACAGTTCGCCGATCGCTACGGGGCCTATCCGTGGGCCACGTACTCGTTGGCCATCACCCCCAGCCTGACCGGTGGCATCGAGCAACCCGCCCACGTGAACCAGGGACCGAGCACTCTGGGGCGCACCACTAGCCACGAAGTCGGGCACATGTGGTTCTACGGGTTGTTGGGTAGCCACCAGGGTCGTGATCCGTGGCTCGACGAGGGCTTGGCCTCGTGGGCGGAAGCGGTGTTCGAAGGCGCGGTCGCCAACTTCCGCGACCGCGCCATCCCCGCCGACGCCCGAGGGCACCTGGGCGAGGGCATGGCGTTCTGGGAGTCCCGCACGTCGAGCTACTACCGGGGTGTGTACGTCCAGGGGACCCAGGCGCTCGACGCCCTCGGCCCTGTCGAGAAGGTCGACTGCGCGCTCCGCCACCACGTGGCCCGCCACGCCCACCAGATCGCCACCCCCTCCGACCTGTTGGCATCGCTCGAGATCGTGTTCCCCGATGCCCGTTCGACCCTCGAGCGCTACGGCGCCGAGTTCTGACCAGGTCGGCCGCCGGGCCCGCACCCGGCGCGGCCGTGGGCTGAGACGACGCCGGTTCGGGGGCTGTTGCCGTCGGGTGCAGAATGGGTGGATCCGAGTGCACGAGTGAGGGGGACGCACGATGGCCGAGCTGGACCGATTGAGCGCGCAGGATGCTTCCTTCCTGCACCTCGAGAACGACCACACACCGATGCACGTGGGCTCGTGCGCCATGTTCGAGGGAGCGCCCTTCTTCGACGACTCGGGTCAGTTCCGGCTAGCGGCCGCCCGCCAGCTCATCGAATCGCGGCTGCATTTGGTCCCGAGGTTCCGCAGGAAGCTGATGGAGGTCCCGCTCCAGCAGGGCCGTCCCGTCTGGGTCGACGACGACCACTTCGATCTCAGCTACCACGTCCGGCTCACGGCTCTGCCCCGTCCCGGCAACGAGGATCAGCTCAAAGCGCTGATGAACCGGATCCAAGCCCAGATCCTCGACCGGCGCCGCCCGCTGTGGGAGCTGTGGTTCGTCGAGGGACTCGAGGGTGATCGGGTCGCCATCATCCAGAAGACCCACCACGCTCTCGTCGACGGGATCTCCGGCGTCGACGTGGCCACGGTGTTGCTGGACTTCGAGCGGGAAGGCACACCTGTGGATGCACCCGGGTGGCAGCCCGAGCAGGCACCCACACCAGCCGAGCTGTTGATGCGAACGGTCATCGAGCGATCGAGTGAACCGGCCGAGATCATCCGAACGGTGCGCTCGGGCCTGCGGGGTCCTCGCCGCGTCCTCGACCTAGCCCGCGACACCGGCCGGGCGCTGGCCGACGCCACGTCTGCAGCACCCAAGACGTTCCTCAACGTTGCCATCGGACCGCATCGTCGGTTCGAGACGGCCCGAGCCGATCTCGCGACCGTGAAGGGCATCCGAGAGTCGCTCGGCGGCACCGTGAACGACGTCGTGCTCACGGTGGTCTCGGGTGGGTTGCGACGGTGGTTCGTCGAGCGCGGCGAACCGGTTGAGGAGCTCACCCTGCGGGCCATGTGCCCGGTGTCGGTGCGCGACGACACGGAGCGCATGAAGTTCGGCAACCGGGTGTCGGCCATGGTCGCCAGCCTGCCGATTGGCATCGCCGATCCCGCTGAACGTCTTGCCGCCATCAGCTCCTCGATGGCCGATCTCAAGGAGTCGGGCCAGGCGGTGGCCGCCGAGCGGCTTATGTCGCTGGCGGAGTACGGCCCGCCCACCATCCTGTCGCTCGCGGCGCGTGCCGCCGCCCGTCAACGCACCGTGAATCTCGTCGTCACCAACGTCCCCGGTCCCCAGATGCCGCTCTACTGCCTCGGCGCGCAGATGCTCGAGGCGTTCCCCTATGTCGGTGTGCTCGACAACTCGGCGTGTGTGGTGGGGGTGGTGTCATACGACGGCAAGCTCGGCTTCGGCCTCAGCGGCGATCGTGACGTGTGCCACGATCTCCACCTCCTGGCGGAAGGCATCGAGAAGTCGGTCCAAGAGCTCGCCTCGGCCGCCGGCACCTGAGGGCCCGAAGGGTTCTCCGACGTGTGTGGTTCGCGATCGACCCGAGAATCGGTGGGTTCTGGGCATGCTGCGGTTCAGGCGCCACGGTCGCGGAGGAAGCGTTCGATGTCGGCGATGAGCTCGTTACCCGACGGCATGGTGCCCGGTCCGCGGTCCTCGTGCTCGGCGATGAGCTCGTTGACGTACTCGGCTAGCTCCTCGTCGTCGTCGACCAGCTCGGAGATCTGCTGTTCGTACGCCAGGGCTCCCACCACCAGGCTGTCGCGCTCGATCGAGAGCTCCAGCAGGTCGGCCAACCGATCGATGAGGGCGAGCGCCGCCTTCGGCGACGGTGCGCCCGGAACGTAGGTGGGCACCGCGGCCCACAGACTGGCGGAAGCGATCCCGGCCGTGGCGCAGGCGTCGTGGAGCACGCCGACGATGCCGGTCGGCCCCTCGTAGTTGGAGTGGTCGAGGCCCAGCCGATCGATGACGCCGTCGTCGTAAGCGGCTCCGACCACCGGGGTGGGGACGTGGTGGGGCACGTCGGCCAGGAGCGCGCCGAGGGACACCACCATGGTGGCGGAGTGCTGTTGGGCGGTGTTGACGACCTCCGCGCAGAAGGTGCGCCACCGGAGAGCGGGCTCGGTGCCCAACAGGACAATGACGTCGGGTCCTTCTGGGACGGAGCCGCTGTACCACCAGTTGCGGGGCCAGCGGATCTCGCGCCCGCGGCCTTCACGCCGACGGACGTGGGGACGATTGGTGGTGAAGTCGTAGAACTCCTCGGCCTCGATGGCCCCGCACTTCTCGAGACCCCAGGTGTCACGAAGGTGTCGGATGGCCATGGTGGCGGCGTCGCCGGCGTCGTTCCAGCCCTCGAACGCGGTGATGACCACGGGGGACTGCAGCGTCGGCTGTCTCTCCCACGCGGTGTGGCCCATGACCAGAACGGTATCGACCGGCTGTGCCAATCCGGCACGTACGAGCCGCCGCCGGTGACGATCGACCGCAGCCGGTGGGGACCGCCGTGCCGCCGGATGAGCCCTCCCCAGGGGGCTCGGTAGACTGCCCATCCGAGCATCTGCGAAGGGAGATCTATGGTCGACGCCGCCCGCAACCAGACTGTTGCCGATGTGATGAACCCCGATCCCGTCACGGCGACCCCGTCGGAGACGGTGAGGGGTGTGGCCGAGCGACTCGAGGCGGCGGGGGTCGGAGCGGTGGTCGTGGTCGACGAGATCCGCCGGCCCATCGGGATCATGACCGAGCGCGACCTGCTTCGGTTCGCGGCGTCGGGCGCCGATGGTGAGGTGGCCAAGGTCGGGGAGTGGATGACCGAGGATCCGGGTCTCATCGGAGTCGATGTTGCCGCCGCCAAGGCGTTCGACAAGCTCGCGGCGGCGAAGTACCGCCACATCCCAGCCGTCGATTCCGACGGAGCACTCCAGGGGATCGTGTCGCTGCGGCGCCTCACCCAGCTGGCCCAGCTCCAGCCCGTCACCTCGCCTGGCCACCTCGAAGCGCCGAAGGGTCTCGAGGGTGTCATCGTGGCCGACACCACCGTCGGCGACGTGCGGGGTCAGGAGGGCTTCTACCACTACCGTCAGTATTCGGCGACCGACCTCGCCCGCAGCCGCAGCATCGAGGACATCTGGCACCTGATGTTCCGCGGCCACTTGCCCACCGCACCGGAGTCCGCCGCCTTCACCGACGAGTACCGGGCGCTGCGGGTCATCCCTGACTCCGTCGCCGCGGTGCTCCCCTCGATCGCCACCGCCTCCACCCCCTTCGTTCCGCTCGACGCGTTGCGCACGGCGGTGTCCCTGTTCGGCCAGGTGCAGGGGTTCCGACCGTGGCTCGACACCGATGCCGAGACGCTGCGCCACGAGGCCATGCAGATCTGCTCCGTCATCCCCTCGCTGTCGATGGCGCTCTACCGGCTCAGCCGGGGCGAGCAGCCTGTCACTCCCCATGCCGAGCTGGGCTACGCCGCCAACTACCTGTACATGCAGAACGGCCAGGTGCCCGCCGCCAACGAGGCGTACGGCGTCGAGAAGTACCTCATCTCCACCATCGATCATGGCTTCAACGCGTCGACGTTCACGGGCCGGGTCATCACCTCCACCGGAGCCGACATCGGTGCGGCCGTCACCGGTGCCATCGGCGCGTTGTCTGGTCCACTCCACGGTGGGGCACCCAGCCGGGCGCTGGACATGCTCGACGAGATCGGGACGCCGGAGCGAGCCGATGCGTGGGTGCGCAACGCCGTGGCCAACGGCGATCGGATCATGGGGTTCGGTCACCGGGTCTACAAGACCGATGATCCCCGTTCGCTGCTGCTGCGCGAGGTGGCCCGAGAGATGGGCGGCCCGCGCCTGGAGCTGGCGGTGGAGGTCGAACACACGGTCATCGACGTGCTTGCCGAGCTCAAGCCGGGTCGCCAGCTCTACACGAACGTCGAGTTCTACGCCGGCGTGGTCATGGAGGAGTGCGGTCTTCCGCCCGAGCTGTTCACCCCCACCTTCGCCGCCTCGCGCGCCATCGGCTGGTGCGCGAACATCTTGGAGCAGGCCTCCGACAACCGCATCATCCGGCCGTCGGCCAACTACGTCGGTCCACCACCGCCCCAACCCGTCCCACCGACCGAAGGTTGAGCCCCCTGCTGAGTACGCATCCCGGGGTCATCCGTTGAAGGTCGAGATCTGGAACGGTGCCGTCACCGACGAGTTGCTGGACGCCTTCGACCGCCTCATCCCGCAGCTCTCGTCGTCGAACCCGCCTCCGTCGCGCGAGCAGCTGGGCGAGATCATTTCGTCGGACGCCACCGACCTGTTCGTCGCTACCACCGACAACGGCATGATCGTCGGCACGTCGACGTTGGCCACCTTTCCCGTCCCAACCGGTGTGCGAGCGTGGATCGAGGACGTGGTCGTCGATGAATCGGCCCGGGGCGGAGGGGTCGGCGAGGCGCTCACGGTGGCCATGATCGAGCGAGCGTCGGCGCTGGGTGCGGTATCGGTCGATCTCACCTCACGCCCGTCGCGCGAGGCCGCCAACCGCCTCTACCAGCGCCTCGGCTTCGTCCGCCGAAAGACCAACGTCTACCGCTACCAACACCCCGGCTGATCCACCCCCCGCCTACCGCGTTTTAGTTGGCCCGGTCCGGCCCAACGGCTGGTTCGCGGGTACAAAGGTGCCATTCACTCAACGCTGCTGAGGAGTACGCCGTCATGGATCTGAACCCGATGCCGCCTGCGTGGGACCTGGCCGACGCTGTCCGCGCCGGCACCTTGTCGGCCGTCGAGCTGCTCGACACCTGCCTCGCCAACATCGCTGAGCGTGATGACGCTCTGCACGCCTTCGTGTGCGTCGACGCCGACCTGGCTCGTGACCAGGCCGCGGCGATCGACGCCCGGGTGGCCAGCGGTGAGGATCCCGGCCCGTTCGCCGGCGTGCCGTTCGGGGTGAAAGACATCGAGGACGTGGCCGGTTTCCCGATCACCCACGGCTCGGCGGTGTACGACACAGGTGAGCCGGCAGCCGCCGACTCCATCCACATCAGCCGGCTGCGCGCCGCCGGCGCGGTGTTCGTGGGGACGACCGTGGCCAGCGAGTTCGGCACCCTCCACTACATGCGCAACATGATCCACCCCCTCGGCCGCAATCCGTGGAACATCGAGCGAACCCCCGGCGGCTCGAGCGGCGGGTCGGCGGCCGCGGTGTCGGCGGGCATGGTCCCCATCGCCACGTCGGGCGACGGGGGTGGTTCCACTCGCATCCCCGCCTCGTTCTGCGGCAACGTCGGATTCAAGCCCAGCTTCGGTCGCATCCCCGACCCCGCGGCGGCGCGGGACAGCCAGACGGCGGTCAAGGGAGTGCAGGCCACGACGGTGCGTGACGCGGCGCGTCACCTCGACGTCGCCGCCGGGCCCGACCCCCGGGTGCGTACGTCACTGCCCTCCGTCGAGGGGCTCTACGAGGAGGCCATCGAGTCACTCGACGTTTCTGGGCTCCGAGTCGGGTGGTCGTCGACGCTCGGCTACGCCGACCCCAGGCCCGATGTCGTGGAGCGAACCGAGGAGGCGGCCACGGCCCTCATCGCCGCCGCCGGCCTTACCGTCGTGGACGTCGACATCGACTGGCCCGATCCCGTGAAGGCGTGGATGGGCGGTGGTTATCTCGACCTGTGGCTCGAGCTCGAACGGGAGCATTGGCCCGATCGCAAGGACGACTTCACCCCGTTCGTGGCTTGGGCGCTGGGGGGTACCGAGCAGATGCCCAGCGGGATGGTGGCGGCCATCCACAAGCGCCGTACCAAGCTCGAGGCGGCAGTGGGGGAGACGTTCGGCGACATCGACGTGCTCCTCACGCCCACCAACGCTGTCCCTGCGTTCGGTGCCGAGGGACCCGAGGTCGATCCCGATGCCGGCCCGCCCCACCTGTCCGTCCCGCGGGCGACGGTGCCGTTCACCATGCCGGCCAACATCTGCTGGAACCCGGCCTGCTCGGTCCCTGCCGGGTTGGTCGACGGATTGCCCGTGGGGCTCCAGATCATGGGCGGCCTTCACGCCGACGCCCTGGTGTTGCGCTTGGCCAACGTCTACGAGCAAGCCCGCCCCTGGCCCCGCCACGCGCCTTCGAAGTAGGTCCATTGCTCGCCCCGCCGTCGGCGTGCCCGTGTCCAAGCCCAGAGGTCGAGGACTCAGCTATCGAAATGTCGCCTCGGAGGACTGAGCAGTCGGATTCCGATCGCTGAGTCCTCGGAGGTCGAGAATCGACCGATGAGTCCTCGACCTGGGCACTGTTGAGGCCGGACTGGTCAAGACACAGATGGCAGGGGACGATGGAGAACGATGGGTTCACCTGGTGAACTGAACCCCGCTGACGCCTACCGACGTCACGCGGGACGCGTACTGAGCTACTTGCGCGCTCGGGGCGCGGCTGAGCCCGAGGACGTGCTCGGCGAGGTGTTCGTTCAGGTCGCACGGGATGCCCGTCGCTTTCGCGGACATGGGCCCACCGACGAGCGACGATGGATCTTCACCATTGCCCGCAACCGCCTGATCGATGCCACCCGCGCAGCGGCTCGGCGGCCCGTCGAACCCCGAGAGAACGACGACCTACGGGCGACCCCACCGCCAGAGCCGATCGATCCGGCGCTCATCTCGGCGCTCGAGGCGCTCACCGATGAGCAGCGCGAGGTGGTGGTGCTCCGCTTCGTCGCCGACTTGAGCCTCAACGATGTCGCCGCCGTCACCGGCCGCAAGGCGAACGCGGTGAAGCAGCTCCAGCATCGGGCGCTGGCAGCGCTTCGTCGAAGGCTCGACCCCATCGATGGAGACGATGAGCTGGACCTCCCCGTAACCCCAGGCGACCGTACGGCGCTGTAGTGAGGTATGAGCACGATTCATCCTTCCAACAACGGCGCTTCTGAGCGCAACAGCGCCAACGCCGACGATCTCACCGGCGCTGAGCGCGCCATCGCCGGCCGGCTGGGCGTCATGGGGGAAGCGTCGGTTCCTTCGGCGGTGCAATCGGCGCACCTCACCGCCATGGCCGAGCAGCCCGTTCGGCGCGCTGGTTGGTCCAAGCTTCGGGTGGGCGCGGCATTCCTCGCCGGGCTTCTGATCGGCGGCACCGGACTCGGCGTGGCCGGAGCACTGCCATCGCCGGCGCAGTCGGTTGCCCACGACGTGCTGGGCGCAGTCGGCATCAACGTGCCCGAGGGCACCATCTACGTTGCTTGCTCCGACGACTTCGAGAACCATGGCGCCTTTGTCAGCGCCAATGCCAAGGCCATGAACGAGGCCCGCAGCGGCGCCCGTGACGCGGATGAGGAGTTCGACAGCCGCGGCGGCAACCGTGCCGCCGCCAACGACGACTGTGGTCGCACCGATGGCGTTGGAGCGGGGAACGCCGACAACCCCTGCAAGCCGGCGCACGCGGGAGAGGGCAAGCCCCCGTGGGCTGGCCCGGGCACGGTCGAGGAGAAGCAGGCCGCCAAGGACGCCGCCATCGCCGATCGCCCCGCCGAGTGCGATGAGGATGCCGAGGCCGCCGAGGGCGACGAGGAAGGTTAGGGCGTCGCTTCGGGCGCGGGGATCACGTCGCCTCCCCGTCCGGATGGCTCCAGCCAACAGGGATGAGCGAGTCGCCACCCTCCCAGAGGTAGTACACCTCCCAGCCCCGGTAGCCGAGGTAGGCACGGGGATCGTCGGCCATGACTCGGGCGTATCCTTCGACCGCCCGCACGTATTTGTCGCTGTGGTTGTAGGACCACAGCGCCTTGGCCATGTCGGCCGGCGCACCGCTGGCCTTCAGGTAGTTGGCGGCTCCCCGGATGGCATCGCCGTCGTCGTACACGTCGCCTTCGCCGAAAGCCGCCCACGTCGCTGGCATGAACTGCATCGGACCCTGGGCCCCAGCCGAGGACAGGCCGACGATTCGACCCATCCGCGTCTCGACCAGGTGGATGGCGGCCAGGTACTCCCAACCGACACCGAACTCGGCTTCAGCCGCTTCGTAGTGCGCGAGGAGGTCGGCGGTGGGTCCTGGCGCACGAATCCGCCAACGAGGCAGCTCCTCGTTGAGCTTGGTGACCATCGATCGCAGCTCCGCGGCAGCTGCAAGGTTCCACTCGACCACCTGGCGCAGGTCGGTGGGCACCGCGGCCACAACTGAGTCAGTCCACTCCGGTCTGGCCGTGACCGCCCGGTAGGCGACCTGGGCGATGTGGCCGTGGCGGGCGGCCTCCTCGACGCCGGTTTCGGAGTCGCGGATCGCCCGCTCGGCGTCGGCGATCTGGTGGGCGAGACCGCCAGGATCGGCGGCCACCGCCGGCCGTCCGACGTCGAGGCCAACCGCGGCCGGATCGATGGAAGTGGCGGGGTGTCCCGACGTCGTCGTCGTCGGAGGCACCGTCGTGGTGGTGGTCGTCGATGGCAACGTGGGAACGCCCAGGGTCAGTCCGATGTCGATCGGCTGGTGCATGACCGGATCGTCGGAACGCACCGACAGCGATGTCAGTCCAGCCGCCAGCAGCGCCACGATCGTTACCCCGAGGGGCAACCGGGCTCGAAGGAGCGAACCTCGATGGCAGATCGCACCGAACCGGTGTGTCTCTCCATCGAGAATGCGGTTGGGCCGCGGGCCGTCGCCCGAGCGGGATTCGTGGCGAGAGCGAGGCGTCACGCGGGGTCCAAGCGCATGATCGGTCCTCCTAGGGACATCACGTACAGCTCGTGGTCGGGCCCTTCGACGATTCCGGCGATCGAGGGCACGGATGTGTCGAGGTCGCGCGATTCGGCGATCGTCTGGCCGGCTCGGCGAAGGCCGATGAGCCGTCCTGCGCAGAAGTCGGCATAGACGTAGATCCCCTTGAGGTCTGGGATGCGGGAACCTCGGTACACGGAACCGCCGGTCACCGCGCAGTTCGCCCCGCTGTTGGCGTAGGTCCAGATCGGACCGTGGTGGTTGTCCGGGCCGCTGCCGCTGAATCGCTCATCGCCCTCCCACCGGTTCCATCCGTAGTTGGCGCCCTTGCCACCGGGTGCTGGGGCGTAGTCGATCTCCTCGCGTCGGCTTTGGCCGACATCGCCGATCCAGAGATCGCCGGTTGCCGAGTCGAAGCTGAACTTGAACGGGTTGCGCAGCCCGTAAGCCCAGATCTCACCCCGGGCGCCGGGTTGGCCGACGAAGGGGTTGTCGGCAGGGATGGTGTAGCCGAGGCTGCCCGACGGGGTGGCTGGATCGATGCGGAGGAGCTTGCCCAGCACCGTGTCGAGGCTCTGCGCCCGGTCGCCGGGGTCACCTCCCGAACCACCGTCGCCGAGAGCGACGTAGAGGTAGCCGTCGGGGCCGAATGTGATCTTGCCGCCGTTGTGGTTGCTGAAGGGCTGGTCGGCGGCCAGCACATTGCGGCGGCTGGCGGGAACCGCCTTGCCCGCTGCCCAGTCGTACTCATCGATGCGGGTGTTGCCCGAGGTATTGGAGTAGTGGACGTAGAGTCGGTCGCCGCTGGGATGGAAGGCCGCGCCCAACAACCCCTGCTCGTTCTGGTGCCGAACCAGCGACCGGATGTCGAGGACACCGCTGATGCCACTGCCCGACACCGCGCCCACCATCCCGTCCTGGAACACGACGTAGAGCGTGGGGTCGCCGGGCCGCACCGCGACGTCGAGAGCAGAGTCGCGGTCGGCGATGGTCGTCAGCTTCACGCTCGCAGTGGCCAGCTCGGTGGTCGTCGACGCCTCGGTGGTGCTCGTTACCCCGGTGGTCGTTGGCGCGTCGCTCGTCGGCGGCACCCCAGTGGTCGTCGACGCCTCGGTGGTGCTCGGCACTCCTGTGGTCGTTGGCGCGTCGCTCGTCGGCGGGACGATGGTGGTGGTGGCGCTCGAATCGACGGCGGCCACGCGGTCCTCGCCGGTACCGTCGACGCCGATCACCACAGCGATGAGCAGCGCGCCGGTGGCTGTTCCGGCGATCATCGCTGTGCGAAGAGTTGACGTGGGCATCGATCGGTCAGAGTACGGCCGCTCGAGCCCCATCCGCGGTCGCCCGACTCGACCTGCTCCCCCCCGGCCGGATCACACCGACTCGGTGCGATCTTTCGTCGAGAGTCGGAGCAGCCCCTCTTGCACGACGCTGACGGCGAGGTCGCCGCCGCTCGTGTACACGTGGCCCCAGGCGAAGCCCCGAGCCTCAGAGGCGGTGGGCGACATCTGGTCGAAGAGCATCCACTCATCTATCCGGAACGGCCGGTGGAACCACATGGCGTGATCGAGACTGGCCATCATCAGCTGGTCGTCCTGGTTGCTGAGGCCGTGAGGAAGCACGGATGTATCGAGCAGCGTCATGTCCGACGCCCAGGCCACGATGCAGGCATGGATGATGGGATCGTCGGGCAGATCGCCGTCGGCCTTCAGCCACACGCGCTGGCGAGGATCGAGCGGCCCCTCCCGACCGGGCGGAGGAGGAGCGTCGACGAAGCGCATGTCGACGGGCCGAGGCCGATCCAAGTACTCGGCGATCACGTCCTTGTACGGCTCCCACCGCTCCAGCCACGTGGGCAGCGCGTCAGGTGGGGGCGTGGTCGGCATCGGCTGCTGGTGGTCGAACGATTCCTCGGGGACGTGGAAGCTGGCCGACATGTTGAAGATGGCCCGGCCGTGCTGGATGGCAACGACCCGGCGAGTGGTGAAGCTGCGGCCGTCTCGGATGCGGTCGACCTCGTAGAGGATCGGAACCTTCACGTCGCCGGGGCGAAGGAAGTAGGCGTGGAGCGAGTGGAGATGGCGCTCGGCGTTGTCTTCGGGCAGCGTCCGAGCAGCGGCCATCAGCGCCTGGCCGGCGACCTGGCCACCGAACACCCGCTGGCGATCGTCGGGGGGACTGAGGCCCCGGAAGATGTTCACCTCGATCGGCTCCAGGCTCAACAGCTTCACCAGTTCGTCGAGGGCACGTCCCATGACCTCTCATCATGGCCGGTGACAAGATCACGAGGGCTCCCGACCCGTGAAGAATCGGACCAAGTGCGTTGGTGGCATACGGGGGTTACCGGCCTTTGCACATTTTCATGATGTTTCGATATGGTCCGTTTTGTGATGTCGCTGGGGGCTCGTTGGACCCGTCGTCGGGCCGCCGCGCTGACCGTCGTTGCGGCCATGCTCGCCGGTGCGTGCGGGTCGTCGAGCTCGGAGACGGCGTCGCCGGACCCGACGGTTCCCCCAGCGCCGCCGGTGACGACGTCCACGAGCATCCGCATCGTCCCCACCGACACCGCCACGCTTCCACCCCACCCCCTCGGCGACGACCCAACCTTCGACCTCCAAGCGATCCTCGATGAGCTGTGGACCCTCTCGAACGAGGCATACAACACGTCGAACTTTCGTCTTCTGGAGGCGACGTTTCATGAGGCGCGGTTTCGGGAAGACATCGCCCAGCTGAGAGATCGAGCTGCACGGGGAGAGCACTATCTGGGTGAGCTCTCGAGCGCCCGAGACGCTGTTCTGATCGAGGCGCCGGCCAGAGATCTGGTGATCGCCGAGGCCACGGTCGGTGGTCCCGAGTCGGCGCTCGTGGATTCCGCTGGCAACGTGTTGGAGTCGTTCCCGGAGTCCTATCGCCGCCTCCGCATCGGGCTTCAGCACATCGGGGGTCGGTGGTTCGTGGTCATGCATCAGCCCCCCGAAGAGGTGTCTGCGAAGTGAAGTGGTCGACATCGGCAGCTCTCGTTGCCTGCCTGACGCTCTGGAGCCAGACGCCGACAGCATTCGCGGAGGTTGATCAATCTGACACCTCCGTGGGCGCAGACACCGAGGGCGACGGCGGGGACATCTACATCGGCGTCACGACCATCGGCCCGGGTTCCGATGGTGGCGGGCCAACGAGTGGTGGAGGGTCAGGCGGGGGCAACGGCGGAAACATGCCGGCTCCGTACTGGGATCGGGTGGAGTACGTGCCCGCCGTCGACGTGGGGATCCTCTATTGCCGGACGGTGACGGTGCGGGTGACGGTGCGAACCTGGCGCGACGGCACCGTCGAGTACCTGAACCCGGTTTGCGAGAGCCCGCCGCCACCCGCTCCCACGCCGCCCGCGAGCGTCATCGAGCCGCCACCGGCGTACACGCCGCCGACGGTCACGATCGACGAGGTGCGAGAGCACGTCGCCCTCCCTCATCGGACACCAGGGGTGAACCCCAAGGTCAGGGGTCTCGTCGGTCTCGATACGTGGCTGTGGTGGCCGGGCCCGACCACCCGCACCGACAGCATCACGCTGGCGGGCACCACGGTCCGCATCGACTTCACCGCCACCGAGTGGACCTGGGACACCGGCGACGACCACCACTACACATCGACGGTTCCCGGCACCGAGGATGACCCGGCCGTCACTCACGTGTACGGCCGGCACGGCACGTACGACATCGTCGTCACCACGACCTGGTCGGCCGAGTGGTCCACGACCAGACCCGACGGAACGGTCGACGGTCCGCACTCCCTCGGCACGCTCATGACCACCGACACCCGCACCTACGAGGTCATCCAGACCCAGCCCGTTCGCGATCGCTGATCTCTGAATCGAGGCGGTTGCGGCGTGCCCGGCTGAGCACGAAGGCGAACACTCCGCCTCCAGCCAGCAAGAAGAGCAGCGCCGCCAGTCCGGCGCTGCTGCGACCGGTCGATGAATCACCGGCGGGAAGAGCGGCCGGCAACACCGCCGAGACGATGAACCGGTTGGCGAAGCCGAGGGTGTCCTGCGTGTCGCGTCCCGTCAGCTCGAAGCCGAACGCGCCGTCGCTGCCTGTCGAGGCACGACGGACGTTGCCCTCGTCACACAGCCGTGGCTCGGGCTCGACTGTGCAGGCCAGGCCCCACGTGAGCATCCCCGCGCCCAGCCCCCCGATGACGTCGGTAGGGTTGGGCTCGCGCAGGAGCACGGCCTCCGCGCTCGCCGGTGTGCCGTCGGGACCGATGATCCTCCCGCCGATCTCGACATCGGCCCCCGGGTCGATCTCACTTGTCGTGCAGGCGGCGGTGACCAGCGTCAGCAGCAATCCGATGATCCCCAGTCGTTGCACCGGAGCGAAGGTACTGATCTCCGCCGCCGCGTACAGAAGTCTCGGTCAATCGTGCCGCTCCCAGCGGCATGATTGACCACAACCCGGGTTCACACCGACCACAGATCACCGCGGCGTCCCTGGTTCGTCTTGCCCATGATTCGGCGCGGATCTGGTGGCCCTAGGGTGAGCATCGCGGAGCGGGAGATCTCCGCGGACGCGGTCAAGTCGATCGCGGCGTTCGAGCACCCGATCGCGGGAACCCATGAGTGATGTCGACAGCGGCCGGGACGCCTATGGCCGCCAGGCGTGGAGTGAGGCGGTCAACGCGCTGGCGTCGTTGTCGGAGACCGGCGAGATCGACGTGGACGACCTCGAACGGCTGGCCGTTGCCGCGTACCTGATCGGCGAGGACGAGCAGTGCGCGGCTGCCTTCGATCGGGCCCACCACGCATGCCTCACCGCCGACGACATGGACGGTGCCGTGCGCTTCGCCTTCTGGTTGGGTTTCACCTTCATGATCCGTGGAGACATGGCCCAGGCCGGCGGATGGCTCGCACGTGCCGGCCGGATGGTGGAGGAGCACGATCCAGTCGGGTCGGCTCGCGGCTACCTGCTGATCCCAGCCGCGCTCCAGGCGATCGACTCGGGCGATGCTGCCACCGCCGAGGCGCATGCCGCTGAGGCGTCGGTCTTGGCCCGCGCCCATGGCGATGGCGACCTCGGGGCGTTCGCCACGCTGGCGCGGGGCCAGGCACTCACCGCCATGGGCGACTCAGCCACCGGCGTCACCTTCTTTGACGACGTGATGCTGTCGGTCACGTCGGGGGATCTGTCGCCCATCGTGGCCGGCATCGTGTACTGCGCGGTCATCGACGAGTGCGTTGGCCTGCTCGACGTCCGCCGGGCCGCCGAGTGGACCGACATCCTCAGCCGGTGGTGTGAGGCCCAGCCCGACCTGGTGCCCTATCGCGGTCAATGCCTGGTCCATCGCAGCCAGATGCTCCAGCTCCACGGCGAATGGCCGGCGGCGGAGGTCGAGGCCGATGAAGCGATAGTGCGCCTCACCGCGCCGCCCCATCCCGCATTGGGGCTCGCCTGCTACCAGCGAGGCGAGCTCCACCGCCTGCGCGGCGAGCTGGTCGAGGCCGAAGCTGACTACCGCGAGGCCAACCAGCACGGATACGAACCGATGCCGGGGCTGCCACTGCTCCGATTGGCGGCGGGCAACATCGACGCGGCCGCGGCCGGGATCGCTCGAGCCATGAGCGAGTCGACGGCCGTTCGCAACCGCGCTTCGATCTTGGCCGCGGCGGTCGAGATCCTGGGCGCGGCCGGTGATCATGAACGAGGGCGCACGGCGTCGGCGGAGCTGGAGGACATCGCCACGGAAGGTGAGGTCCCGCTGCTGGCGGCGATGGCCGCGCACGCCGCGGGGGCGATGCTGGTCGCGGTGGGCGAGCCCTCCGCCGCCCTCCCGCGCTTGCGGGAAGCGATGGAGCATTGGCGGGAGCTGGAGATGCCCTACGAAGGCGCTCGCACCCGCGTGCAGATCGGCCTCGCTTGCCACGCGCTCGGCGACGTCGACAGCTGCGCCCTCGAGCACGATGCGGCGCGGGCCGTCTTCGACGAGCTAGGCGCCCGACCCGAGAAAGAACGGCTCGACCGCCTCCGGTCGTCGAGAGCTTCGGAGCCATCGGGTCGACCAGCCGGATTGACCCGCCGCGAGTGCGAGGTGCTTCGCCTGGTGGCCGCCGGCCGGACCAACCGCCAGATCGGTGCCGACCTGGTCATCAGCGAGCACACCGTGGCCCGCCACGTGCAAAACATCTTCGCGAAGCTGGGTGTGTCGTCCCGGGCGGCCGCAACCGCCTTCGCCTACGAGCACGGACTGGCCTGACTGTCACTGGTGGCGTGGTCCGTCCTGACCATGCGAGGCGTCACCGAAGTTGGTGATTTCGGGCGATGCGGGCGCAACCGCATGCCGTCATCTTGCGTAGTGACAGCTCGATCCGAGCTCCCACCACACCAAGGAGAGGCTGATGCCCGCCCAGACCGCTTCCACCCTCGATCAGGCCACCGCCGAGCAGCTCAGCCAGGCATACAACGCCTGCTTCGAGACGTTCGAGTGCGAAGACGACCTGATCGCTCCGGACGCCTTCTTCGACTTCCTGCCGCCGCTCTGGCGATTCCAGTTCGAAGGGCGCGATGTGTTCCTGAACCAGCTTCGCTCGATCGCTCAGGGCGACGTGAGCATCAAGGTGCTCCGGACCGTGCCGACCGTCTCGGGGTTCGTGACCGAGCACGAAGAGACGCACGCGGTGGGCAACACGACCGAAGTCGCTCGACGCCTGCACCTCGTCGAGGTGCGAGACGGTCGCATCACCGAGGTCACCACCTACTGCAACGGCGGATGGGACGACGAGCTGCGAGCCCGCCACGCGGCCGAAGCGCCGATGCTCCGACCCTGAACCTCGACCCGACCCGCCCCGACCCAACCCACCCCGACGCACCAACCGTTTCCAGGAGGCGATCTCATGACCATCGAAGCCAGCTACAAGAACTACAGCGGCAGCGCGGCCGAGAGCTACGAGCGCTACTTCGTCCCCACCATCCCCGCGCCGCTGGCCGCCGATCTGCTCGGCCTCGCCGAGTTGGACGTCGCCGACCGGATCGTCGACATCGCCTGCGGTACCGGCATCGTCGCCCGGCTCGCCGCCGCCCAGCTCGGAGCCGGCGCCCAGATCACCGGGGTCGATTTCGCCCCCGACATGCTCGAGCACGCCGCGGCGCTGGCCACCGCGTCCGGCACCCCGATCGACTGGAAGGAAGGCAACGCCGAGAAGCTCCCCTTCGATGACGACTCTTTCGACGTTGCGCTCTCCCAGTTGGGTCTGACGTTCGTCGACGACAAGGCCGCGGCGGTGAGCGAGATGAGGCGCGTGCTGGTCCCCGGGGGGAGGCTCACCCTCAACGTCGCCGGCGCCATCCAGCCGCTGAACGTACTGTTCGGCGAGGCGCTCGCCACCCACATCAACCCTGACCTCGCTGGGTTCACGAACGTCGTGTTCTCCATGCATGATCCTGCGCAGCTCGAGGGCCTGCTCTCCGATGCGGGGTTCTCCGAAATCTCGGTGCGGGTGATCGACAAGACCTTCCGGCTGCCGGCACCGGCCGACTTCCTGTGGCAGTACATCAACGCCACGCCGCTGGGGGCGTTCGTCAGCCAGGCGCCGCCCGAGGCTCACGAAGCACTCGAGCGCGACGCGGTGAAGAAGTGGCAGCCGTTCGTTGACGGCGATGGCATGGTCTACGACCAGCCCATGGTGTGGGCAACGGCGGTCGCCTGAGCTCGGGTCAGCATCGACCAACCGGACTCGAAGACGCCGCCGATGGTCAAAGCGTCATCAGAGGGTGTCAGTCATCTGCGGGTGTCAGGGGCCGAGGAAGCTGAACACTCCGGACTTCTGGAGCTCGCTCAAGAACGAGTCGGTGTAGGCGTCGGCCGGCGACTGGCGGACCATGGTGTCGAGGACGTGGGCGTCATCGCCGACGAGGATCCGCCACTCGCCCGCCAGCACCCCGTCGAGGATGATCGTCGCCGCGGCGGCGGCAGTGGTGGGGGCCGTGTCGCGGAAGGCCTCGCTCATGAGCTGCATTCCTTCCCGCAGGGAGTCGGCGGGGATGTCGGCCACCGGAAACCCCTGCGATACCAGGCGGCTGCGGACCTTCTCGAGCTCGTCGTCGGTCATCTCCGACGGCAGGGTGCCGTGGGCCTTGTTCGAGTTCATCACTATTGACGTGCCGATGTGACCCGGCATCACCACTGATGCCTTCACGTGGGGGGCGTTGGCGCGGAAGTCACCCATCAGCGCCTCGGTGAAGCCCTTCACCGCGAACTTGGCGGCTGAGTAGGCGGAGTGGGGGATGCGTCCCATCGCGGCCCAGAAGCCGTTCACGCTGCTGGTGTTGATCACGTGTCCCTCGGGCGCGGCGACCAGCATCGGCATGAACACCCGACAACAGGTGTAGACGCCACCCCAGGTGACAGCGAACGTTCGCTCCCACTCGTCGCGTCCATCGGTCAGAAACGAGCCACCACCGCTGATTCCCGCGTTGTTGAACAGCAGGTTCAGGTGAGGCCCGTGATCGGCCTCTACCTGTGCCCGGAAGGCGTCGATGGCCGACTCATCGGACACGTCGGCCACGCAGGTGGTGACCCTGGTGCC
The DNA here is from genome assembly GCA_036397895.1 of Acidimicrobiales bacterium. Lineage (GTDB taxonomy): Bacteria > Actinomycetota > Acidimicrobiia > Acidimicrobiales > DASWIA01 > DASWIA01. The sequence goes on from DASWIA010000013.1 coordinate 43,629, forward strand.
GTCGCGTGCCCCTTCGAGGGCGAGCTTCGCCGTCTCGTCGAGCGCGTCGGGGTCGACGTCACAGGTGGCGACGTGGCAACCCTGAGCGGCGAGCTGCGCGACCAGCTCACGGCCCATCCCCATCCCACCACCGGTGACCACAGCCACCCGACCCTCGAAGCTCTCCATCGTCGTACTCCTGCGCTCGTCTCCGGACAGGTGCAGCGTACGCGCCCCGCCCACAGGCGATTGGCTTGTGTCGAGGAGTGTTCGCGCCGATGCTGGAGCAGTGAACCAGGTAAAGGGCTTGTGGGCTCGGGTCGAGGCTCTCGTGGGTCACAAGGCGGCGCGCTACAGCATGGTGTCGGTCGTGGCCATCGCCACCACCCAGCTTGCCCTCTTGGCCATGGTCGTGCTGTTGGATTGGGATCCATCACTGTCGAACGTGATCGCCGTGTCCGCCGGTGCCGTTCCCTCCTACGTGCTCAACCGAGCGTGGACCTGGGGGAAGGTCGGTAAGAGCCATCTGACCAAAGAAGTGCTGCCCTTCTGGGCGATCTCGCTCTTCGGGCTCATCTTCTCCACGCTGGTGGTGGGCTGGGCCACCGAGACTTGGGACGGTGCCCTGGTGGCCAACATCGCTAACATCGGCGCCTTCGGCGTCCTGTGGGTGGGCAAGTTCGCCTTCCTCAACATGGTCCTGTTCAAGGTCCATCCGACCGAGCAGGACGCGTCGCCGGGCACGGTCGGGGACGGTTCGATCACCGTCCGCTGATTCCCAATGGAGTCGGCCCCCCATCCGCACCGATGGGACAACTCGGAGGGCGTCGGGGCGCGGTTGCACTACGCTTGACTGCCGTCAACCAGCACGCGGGAGCCCCCGCACGGTTCGCCGACCGATGGCGCCGGGGCTGAGAGGGCGACGGAGGTCGCCGACCGCACGAACCTGATCCGGGTCATGCCGGCGAAGGGAGCAGCGATGTCCTCCGAGTGTCCTACCCAGATGTGGCATGCCCGCCAGGGAACCATCACCCCCGCCATGGAGCGCGTCGCCGAGCGCGAGAAGCTCAGCGCCGAGGTCATCCGGGAGCAGGTGGCCATGGGCCGCATGATCATCCCGGCCAACGTCGGTCACCTAGCCCGCAACCTCGACCCGATGGCCATCGGCATCGAGGCCACTGTCAAGGTCAACGCCAACATCGGCGCCTCGCCAACCACCTCGTCGCTCGAGGAGGAGGTCCAGAAGCTGACCGTGGCCGAGAAGTGGGGGGCCGACACGGCCATGGACCTCACCACGGGAGCGGGTGCGAACGAGATCCGCGCGGCAATCCTCGACATCGCCACCGTGCCCATCGGGACGGTGCCGATCTACCAGGCCATCACCCGGGTCGACCAGATCGAGGACCTCACCTCCCAGGACCTGCTCGACGAGATCGAGCACCAGGCCCGCCAGGGGGTCGACTACATGACCGTCCACTGCGGGATCCTGCTGCGTCATCTCCCCCTGACCCAGCACCGCGTCACCGGAATCGTCAGTCGGGGCGGTGGCATCCTCGCCCGGTGGATGGTCGCTCACAAGACCGAGAACCCGCTCTACACCCACTTCGACGAGGTCTGCGAGATCGCCCGCGCCCACGACGTGTCGTTGAGCCTGGGCGACTCGCTGCGGCCGGGGTCGGTGGCCGACGCATCCGATGCGGCCCAGTTCGCCGAGCTCGAGACACTGGGTGAGCTCACCAAGCGGGCGTGGTCCCACGACGTGCAAGTCATGGTCGAGGGTCCGGGTCACGTGCCGATGGATCAGCTGAAGATGAACGTCGACCGACAGCGTGAGCTGTGTGACGACGCGCCCTTCTACACTCTCGGCCCCCTCGTCACCGACGTCGCCCCCGGCTACGACCACATCACCTCCGCCATCGGCGCAGCCATGGTGGGGTGGTACGGCGTGTCGATGCTCTGCTACGTCACCCCCAAGGAGCACCTGGGACTGCCCAACGCAGAGGACGTCAAGCAGGGCCTCATCGCCTACCGCATCGCCGCCCATGCCGCCGATGTGGCCCGGGGCCGGCCCGGGGCGCGGGACTGGGACGACGAGCTGTCGCGGGCCCGGTTCGGCTTCGATTGGAAGCGCCAGTTCGAGCTGGCGCTCGATCCCGAGACGGCGCGGGCTTACCACGACGAGACGCTCGGTCACGACTACTACAAGGACGCCGAGTTCTGCTCGATGTGTGGTCCCAAGTGGTGTCCGATGCACAACTTCCGTGACGTCGACTGGCACGAGATCGAGATGGTGGCCAAGGAGCAGGACGATGCGGCTGCGTCGGCCGGTCCCGGTGAGGCGTCGGTCCGCATCGGCTGACCCGCGCCACCCACGTCACGGTGGCGTCGGGTCTCGCGGTCCCGGATCGGCCCGACGTTCACAGCGGATCGGGACCATCAGGCTCGCCGGTGGGTCTTTCGACCCTGTGCCGCGGCGTCCGGCTCACGAGAGGCTGTCACCGACCGGAGGAGATCTGAATGTTCGACACCATCATCGTCCCTCTCGACGGTTCAGAGGCCGCGGAACGAGCACTGCCGCCCGCCCGGGAGATCGCCACCACCAACCAGGCTCGACTCGTGGTCTTCCACGCCGACCAGTGGGAGGACCTGTCTCACTGCCGGGAGGAGCTCAGGCGCCGATTCGTCGTATTGGGAGTCGACGTCGACGAGATCGTCACCGATGGGAGTGTCGTCGTCGCCGACGGGCTCGTCGGTCTGGCCGGCCGGGTAGAGCGGCCGCTGATCTGCATGGCCACCCACGGCAACGGCGGTCTCGCCCGTCTCATCGGTACCACGACGCAAGACCTGCTGGCTCGCTGGACCGGTCCGGTGCTCGCCGTCGGACCGCACGGCGAGCAGTCGATCCCGTTCGCCGCGAGCAACCTGTTGATGACGGTTGACGGGTCCGAGGCGTCCGAGGTCATCGCCACCGATGCCGTCGAGTGGTCAGAGACCTTCGGGGCGGTGCCGTGGGTGGTGACGGCACTCGCCCAGACGCCGCCCGTGGGCCCCGGCCCCGGCGTCGGCACGGACACCCTCGAGAGCTCCTATGTGCATCGGGTCGCCGAGAATGTCCAGACCGTCGCTCAGCGATTCGGCGACGGTGAGCTCGCTGCCGAGTACGAGGTGCTTCACGGAAACGATCCGGCTGAAGCCATCGTCGCCTTCGCTCGTTCGCTCCCTGCCTCGGTGATCGCCATGAGCACCCACGGTCGTACGGGACTTGCTCGCATCGCCGTGGGCTCGGTGGCGCTGCGCGTGGTGCGCGACGCGCCGTGTCCGGTGCTGATCCGCAGGCCCGATCCGTCGCTGCTCGACGCCAGGATCCTTCACGACAACGACGACGACCAGACGACCACTCGCCCGGCGACGTCATCGAGTTGATCAGACCGTCGATCAGCCCATCGATCAGACCGTCGATCGGAGCGCGGTCGGTATTCCGATCGGTGACCTCATCGGGGGGTTGATCATGCGAGCACGGCCTGAGCCGGTGGCGTCACCGCGAGTGGAGTGGTTGGCTGCGTGACATGACGAGCATGGATCCCGATCTGAAGCGGGCGGCCGAGGCCGCCAAGGGATTCATGCCACCCGAGGAGGGTGAGGCGTTGCACGACGCCGCCATCGCCGCCGCCCGTGCGGTTCCCAACCAGCCGTGGCTCGAGGTCGGGACCTATTGCGGCAAGTCGACCATCTACCTTGGTGCCGCGGCCCACCGGGTCGGCGCCACTCTGTTCACCGTCGACCACCATCGCGGGTCCGAAGAGAACCAGCAGGGGTGGGAGCACCATGACGCTTCCCTTGCCGATCCCCACACCGGCCGGCTCGAGACCCTGCCCACCTTCCGTCGCAACATCTGGGAGGCCGGCCTCGACGACGTGGTGGTGGCGATCGTGGGCCAGTCGCCCGTCGTTGCCCGCCACTGGAACACGCCGCTGGCCTTTCTGTTCATCGACGGCGGCCACGGGTCGGAACCAGCGAGGTCCGACTACGAGGGCTGGACCCCCAAAGTGGCGGCGGGCGGAACTCTGGCGATCCACGACGTGTTTCCCGATCCCGCCGATGGGGGACGACCGCCCCATGACGACATCTACCGTCCCGCGGTCGAGTCCGGTTTGTTCCGAGACGTGGGGGCGGTGGGGTCGTTGCGAATTCTGGAGAGACTGTCCGACTCGGCACGATAAGTCAGCCTTCGCCCACCGTGACTAGGCGTTGTTGTGGCGGCGAATGACTACGACGGACCATCAACGATTCGCCGGGACCGGTCGAACATGTGCGCATGGCACAGTCGCGTTCACGTTCGAAGATCCTCGGGGCGTTCCTGGCGGTGGGAGCGCTCGCCGCCTCTATCGGCATCCAGCCCGCCACCGCCGACACGGCAACCCAGGTTGTCCAGGGCTCGCTCCTAGGCACGGTGACCATCTCCACCGATCCCACCGCCACCGCCGACTTCGGTTCCTTCTCCATCGGCGTGAACCAGGTGTCGGGTGGCCAGATCGCCGTCGACGCCAACGTCGCCTACACGTTGAAGGTGGACGCCCTGAAGGACAACATGACCAAGTACACGGCTTCGACCTATGACGACGGCACCACGCTGGCCACCCAGGCCCTGTTGCTCACCGCGCTGGATAGCGGCACCGCCACCCCGGTCGCGTCGGTCACGGTCTCGACCACCGAGGTGACCATCGCCACCGGCCTGGGCCTCACCACCGATACCTTCGATCTCACCCACTCCCAGACGGTGTTGATCGGTGACGAGCCGACGACCTACCGCAACGACCTCACCTACACCGCTGCCTCGGTCATCTGAGATCGCGCCGTCTGAGCTCGCGCCGTCTGGGCTCGTTGTTTGAGGTGGACAGCCGCGCCCCGTCGTCGCCGCCCACCGGGCAGGCTGCTGGAGTGGTGACGAGATGAACCCCACGATGAGGCGACGTCGCCGGTCCCGTTCACCGGCCGCGGTGGCGGCGCTGGCCATGATGGCAGTGGCGGCTCTGTTGCCCGCGCCGTCGATCAGCTACGCCGGCTCGCCGCTCCCCGCCGCGCAGAGCTCCGACGGCGCGCGCACGCTGGAGATCACGCCGGCGAGGGTCGAGTCCGACATCTTCGCCACCGAGGTCCAGACGACGGTGAGGGTCGGCAACCGGGGCGAGTCGACACTCGAGATCGAGATCGGCGTGCGGGGTCTGGGCCACGATCGAGCCGGGGGTCCGCTGCTCGATGCCGTGCCCGTGCCCGACGGTGCGACCGTGACCCCCACGATCGTCACACTGGGGCCCGGCGAGTCCGTCGACGTGACGCTCACCGGTCCGGTACCGGTCGGCCGGGGTCTCTATGCAGCAGTGACCGCCGGCCACCGGACCGCCAACGCCGTAACCAGCCGGGTGGCCGCCATCGTGTTGGTGCGCGGCCGTCAGCCGTGGCGTACGGGGATCGCTCCGGTCGAGGTGTTCGTCACGCCCACCGATGACGACCGGTGGTTGGTTGAGGCCGTCGTCCTCAACACCGGTGATGTCCATGTGCTGGCCGGCGGCGACGTCGAGCTGGTTACCGGCGACGGCCGTTCGCTCGGGGCGGTGACGTTGGATCGGGCCAAGGTGATCCCTGGATTCGAGCGAGCGCTCGTGGGGTCCGTGCCCGCCGTCGAGGGGGTCGACCCGACGTCGCTCACCGCACTGGTCCGACCGCAGTGGTGGACGACGCCCGATGGGTCCGGCGCCCCGTTGGCCGGTGACGAGACGAGACATCCGGTGCAGGCCGGTCAGCTTCAGGCAGGTGCGGTCGCGGGGGATGGTCCGTTGGGGGCCGTCGGCTCCGTCGACGACCCCGACGGGGCCACCGGAACCCTGGAGTCGATCGGGAACGGGGCCGACTCCGACGACGATGACGGCTCCAGCCTGCTGTTGCCTGTCGCCCTGGCCGGTGTCGCCGTCGCCCTGGCCGGTGTCGCCGTGGCGCTGGTGGTCGGCCGCCGGACCCGTCGCGACGAACAACCGTCCTGAGCTCGGAGGCAAAGCTGGCGCCTCACGATGCCGTTCGCCGGTCGAGGGCGTCGCCGCGGCCGACGTCAGCTAGGTCGCCGAAGGCGGTGCCGGCGAACCAGCCCTCGCGGTCGGTGGCCGAGGGCCGGTAGGTGCCCGAGTGGGGAAAGGCCTCCGCGGCGGCAGCTCGGGCCGCGTCGTCGCGGTCGGCGAGGATCGGCACCAACGCTGCGGCGTCGCCACCGTCGAGTCGGGTTGCCGCCTCGGCTTCGGTCACCGACATGGCCACTGCCTCGGCCAGCCGGTTGCCGATGCGCACGGCGAAGGCAACGAGGAACGAGCGGCGGAACCGGGTGGTGCGGCTGTGGCCGCCCCCGTCGACCTTGGATCCCTCCCGTTGGAGCGCGGCGGTGGACTGCACCAGCAGTGACGTGAAGAGCGCCTCGATGCCGAGCAACTCGTCGGGGAAGGCGAACACAGTGGAGAACCCCAGTCCCTTTCCCCACACGGCGTGACCGCCGTTCGCGTTGGCGATGCCGTCGAGCAGAGCGGCCTTGGCCTCGGCGTAGGGGTCGTCGATGGTGATCCGTCGCCCGGCTGGTTGCTCGCCGCCGCTCGGAACCGAGGCGTGCAGCACGGCATGGTCGATGCGGTGACGAGCCATCAGCGACTGGGCCTTGGCCGTGAGGGCTTCGGCCTCGGCGTCGAAGGGCGTCGACTCGGCCTTGGCCAGCAGGGCCCGCACCTTGGCCAGCAGCCCGCTGGACGCGTTCGACTCAGCGAAGGTGGCGGCCATGTCGTGGGACCACTGCGAGGGCGGCGGGGTGAGGATCGGCAACCGGGGCAGGTGCACGAGAAGGTCCATCAGCCGCACCGCGGAGGCGATCACCGACGGCCACGAGGCCTCGATCTGGAGCATGTAGGGCTGGCTGGTCGACCACCACCTGGTGGCGTCGACGTCGGCGAGCTGGCCCATCCACTCCGGCGCCACCCGCGCTCCGAGCGACTCGTAGGAAACGGCGTCGACGGCCATCGCGCTTCGGGTGATCGATACCTCGACCCCGCCAAGGGCACGTTGCACCGACCGGTCGAGGTCGGCGGGCTGCCACCCGCCATCCCACAGATGCGGAAGCTGAGCTTCGATGACGGACTGGACCATTGGCGCGACCGACTGCGGCGATCGCGCCGCCAGTCGCTCGACGAACCGCGCGACAGCCTCGTTGTCGCCGGCGCCCAACGCGTGGACTGCCGACACGAACAGGGTGTCGGAGCCGCTCGGTGGGCCACCGTGAGCGGAGCCGCCCGACGGCGACGGCCCAGCGGCACCGCGAGCACCCCGACCGCTCTGAGCTCCCGGACGACCGGCATCTGCAGCGGCGCGCCCGCCACCGCCAGATGAGCGCTTCCGCCGCTTGGCCGCTCGACGCTCCCGATTGTTCCGTCCCATGCCCCGGTTCTAGTTGGTGGCTGGTATCGGCCCTGTGATGCCCTCCGGATCGGACAGCGCGGCGCGCTGGTGGTGCTGTGGCCCATTTTCGCGCCGCGCTGTTGGCGATGTCTGGCTATGACCTGGCTAGATGGCTGGTGCTTTGACGCTCACCAGCCCCGACCACTCGTCGAGCGACGCCCGTTCGACACCAGCCACCTAGCCACCGGGCACGAAGATGAGCCATCGCGGACCACCGGAATCGGTCGTCGTCGTCCAACGAGAGGACATGGGGTGCCATCGACGGGGAAGCGTAGGAGCTCGTCGTCTCGGTCGAGCTTTCCCCTGGTCACAGATTCGCGGTTATGGCGACCACCCTCCGTCCACAATGAGCACTGCGTGCCGATCCAGTCGAACGGACAAGGAGCACACCATGTCCACCCCGCCAACCCCGCCCACGTCGCCCACCAACCGGACGTCTCGCCGCCAGGCTGGCCGGTTCATGTCCATCTCCGCCAGCGGCGCCGGCCCTGGCCCCGGCGTCCCCCGCGGGGTATGGCAGCACGACACGATCTCCCGGATGCGCGATGGCGACAGCAACGCGTGGTTCGACCTCAGGGCCGGTGAGGAGCCCGGCCTGCGTCGCTTCGGCTGGGAGGAGCTTCGCCGGCGCGGGGTGACGCCCACCTCCGATCTCGTGGAGGAGGTTGTCAGCGCCGGTCTGCTCGTAATGGTCGACGTGCCCGACACATGGGACCACCACCAGGGCAGCCTGCGCACCTACCTGTTCCCCCGCCTCGCCAAGGTGGTCGATGGCATTGTCGGCCAGCACGCCAGCTCGCTCGACGTCCCCACCGCCGAGGGGTCCCCTCGTCGTTGCGATCTCCCGGCACCGTCGCTGCTGTCCCATGGCGACAGCGGCGATCCGCCCACGCTCTCCGTGCTCGAGGCAGCGAGTGTCGATCGCTCCGGACTCGCGCTGCTCGCCGAGGCGCTGCGCCTCACTGGTCGATCGCCCCGCGACCTCGACCTGTTCGTCGGCCACGTCACCCTCAAGTTCGAGGAGGCGCCAGCGCCGGCCGATCTGCTCCACCACATCGACGGCCGTTCCCGCGACGCCGTGCGCAAGTCGGTGCAGCGCACCTTCGAGCGGCTCGATGAGGTCACCTCCCGCGACGCCCGTCTGGCGCCGGTTCGCCGTCTGGTGCCCGTCGCCGCCTGGCTGGCGGCGCGGCACCCGACCCACCAGCGCGAGGGAGTGGCGGACATCGCTCTGGCGGTGTGACCGGGTTCGCTCGCGTACGCAGCGAGCGTTCATCACAGGGCCTCGGAGCGGGGCCGGCACCGGCCACATCTGCTCCCCACCGTTGTCGTTCCGACATGGGAGTGGGATCATGACCATGGATGAAGCAGCACGTCACCGCCTGCGCGAGGCCGCCCGTGGAGCACTCGGCGACGAGGGTGCCGAGGCGCTCATGACCTCCCTGCCGCCCTACGACTGGCACCAGATCGTGACCAAGGAGTACCTGGACCATCGCCTCGAAGGCGTCGAGACGCGCCTCCGGGGCGAGATCCAGAGCCTGCGGACCGAGCTGCACAGCGAGATCGGGGCTCTGCGGGGTGAGCTGCACAGCGAGATCGGGGGTCTGCACAGCGAGATCGGGGGCCTCCGCGGTGAGCTGCACGGCGAGATCGGCGGCCTCCGCGGTGAGCTGCACGGCGAGATCGGCGGCCTGCGTGGTGAGCTGCAGATGTCGCAGAAGGATCTGGCCACCAAGGTGGCGGGATGGATCATTGCCGCCTTCACCGCCAACGCCGCGGTGACGGCCACATTGTTCAACGCCCTCGCCTGAGACTTACCTTGAGTCGTTGTGGAGAAGGGTGTGCGGTCGGCTGGCCGTGATCGGTGGTTGGCGCTGGTCGCGCCCATACTTTTGCTCGCGGTCGCGACCGTTGCGGTCGTGCGCTTCCATTGGGTCCAGCAGTCGTCTTGGCAGGGCGCAGGGTTCGGGATGTTCGCCACCCACGACTACGTGCCGTCTCGGGCGCTGCGGGCTACCGCCTCGATCGGCGGCACGGATCGTGCCGTGCCGATCCCGGCCGGGCTCGGCAGCCGCGTGGAGCGTGTGCTGGCGGCTCCCGGGGACGCGGCGATGGTCTCGCTGGCCGAGGACCTGCGGTCGTGGGCCGGTGCCGACGGCCTCGTCCTGGAGGTCGTCGGCCACGACGTGACGTTGGACCATGACGCGATGGTGGTGACGCTCCGGTCGGTGCGTCGAGTGGAGGTGCCATGACGGCTCGTCTGCTGCCCGCGTGGCGCGACCTGATCGGGCCGATCGACGTGTTGATCGGACGCCTGAGCCTCCTGCTCGTCATCGTCAACACCAACTACGACCGGCCGGTGATGATCGCAGCCGCCATCGGTGCCGCGGTGATCGCGCCGCATCCTCGTCTCATACGGTCACCGTGGCCGTGGTTCGCGCTGGCTGCGGTGATCGGGACTGCTCAGGCCCGGATCTGGTGGCGGGTCGACGACCACGTGGTGGCGACGACCTACTGGCTGATCGGGTTCGGCGCCGCCCAGTTCGCCGGCGACCCGATCTTGGTGTTGCGCCGTAGTGCCCGCCTGCTGGTCGGGTGCATCTTCGTGCTGGCGTTCGGATGGAAGGTGCTGTCGTCGCAGTTCACCAGCACCGAGTTCTTCCAGTACACGATGGTGCGCGACAGCCGGTTCGAGGTCGTGTCGCAGACGATCGGAGGCATGGGCGACGACGAGCTCGCGTCGGCGCGAACGGACCTCGCCGAGCTCTCCCGGAGCGGTGACATCGGCGACCGAGTGGTCGTCGCCCCCGGCCCACGGACCGCGACGGTCGCAGGCCTGCTCACGGTGTGGGGCATCGGTATCGAAGGGGCGGTGGCTGCGTCGTTCCTGGCTCCGCTGCGCGGCCGGTGGCGACGGCTCCGTCCGACGACCCTGGTCGTGTTCTGCCTCACGACCTACGGCGTGGTACCGGTGTTCGGATTCGCCGCACTGCTCCTGACCCTGGGGATGATGCAGGAGAACGAGGCTCGGTTGCGACCGATCTATCCGGTGGCGTTGGTGCTCGTTCCCCTATCCAGCTACCTGCTCGACCGGCTGGGAAGTTGAGATGACCGTGACCACCACCCTCCCCCCATTGAGACACCGACCGTCACCGCATGCAGTGTGGGCCGAGGGATCCCGGTGAGCGCACCGAAGCGACGGGGAGGAAGGTGAGTCGGCTCCTGTTGCCGAATCTCCAGGGTGACCAACCGTTCGCACCTCTGGGGGGCTTCAATGCGTCGCCTGTTCACCATCGCTGCGGCCGCCGCGGTCATCGCTGCGCCGCTCTCCATCGCACGCGCCGACGAGCGGGGTCCGGTCCTGCCCCCCGATGGTTCCCCGTTGTGTGCCACCCAGTCGCCCACGGCCGGGAGCGGGAGCGGGGGGTCCGATGTGCTTGCCTCCCGTGGATCCGGTGAGGTGCGGGTGGCCACTTACAACATCCTCCACAGCCAAGGCCCCGACATGAACCTGCTCGGCGACCGGCTCCCGCTCATCGGCGAGGCAATGGTGGCCGCCGATGCTGACGTGTACGGCCTACAAGAGGTGGTCGGGCCCTACGACGCCGACAGCGACAGCTCCGATACCGACGAGCCCCACGTTGCCCAGCAGCTGGCCCAGGTCCTTGCCGATGCGTACGACGAGGAATGGACGTGGTGCTGGTTCATGGCCAACCCGCACTTCCCCGGAGAGCCGGACCTGGCCGACGGTGGCGGCGGGGGCCCGCTGACCGAGGCCATGGTGAGCTTCAACCCCACCAACCCCGGCCTCCGTCTCGGCGAGGCCGTCCTCACCCGCTTCACCATCGACAAGGCGCGCAGCCGCCGGATGCTGCCGCGCTCCTACGAGACACCGCTGTGCGACCCGGTGGGGGCCGCCACCAACCCGCTGGGATGCCCCGCCGAGTCGGTCTTCGACGCCCGTGAGATCATGTGGACCCAGATCACCGACACCGCCGCCAGCCTCACCTTCGACGTGTTCAACACCCACGTCCCCCACCACCTCACCGAGGCCAGCCAGATCACCAAGCAGATCGCGGTCGAGATGATGCTGGCCACCATCGACCAGTGGGAGGACCCGGCCACCCCAACCTTCTTCACTGGCGACTTCAACTCGAGGACGGACTACCAGGCCAACGGCGAGCTGACCGATCGCTGGGGCACGATCATCGCCGCCGGGTTCCACGACACCTGGCTCGATGAGCACGAAGTCGAGGGCCCCGAAGGTTGGACGTCGGATCAGGAGATCGTGACCACCGACGATGCCACCACCACCGACGCCCGCATCGACTACGTCTTCCACCGCTGCCCCGACGGAACAGCCAGCGCGACGCTGGCCTCGTCGAGATTCGCCGACCAGCCCACCCAACGACCCGGCACCGGTGACTTCCTCTGGCCTTCCGACCACCTGGGGATGGTCTCCACTGCCGCCTGCACGCTGCTGGACGGCGGCGCCCCGAGCTAGGAGACGGTGAGGGTGCCTTCCATCCCGGCGTCGAAGTGGGTCGGCACCGCGCAGATGACCTGATAGGTGCCGGGCTCGGCGATGTTGAACGACTCGGTGGTCGATGACCCGGCGCCGATGATCTCTATCTCGAACAGGGCCTTGTCCTCGGAGAAGTCGGCCTCGGAGTCGAGATCCTCACCGAGGTTGATCACCACCCACTGGTGGGGCAACGCCCCGCCGTTGGTGAAGTCGATGGACACGGTGGTCCCCGCCGGCGCCGTCCATGCCGCCGGGGTGAACGTGAACTCGGTAGCGGTGGCCGAGATGTCATCCGACGCGCCGTTCGAGGCGCCGTCACCGTTGCCATCGCCACCAGCATCGCCGTCATCGTCAGATCCGCACGCCGCGAACAGCAGCACCACGCTGAACGCCAGACCGGCCACCTTCATCGCACGAACGCTTCCAGCCATCGTCGACTCCTGTCGTCGTCGCGGTCGTCACCACCGCACTCGTCACCGTTGCGAAACGGGTGAAACGGGTCTATCACGCGTCCCTGGGCGTGTCTCGACACCGCTCATGTCCTCTGATCCTCCAAAGGGGAATCAATCGAAGTCGAGTTCGTCGGCGTCGATGGACTCGGTCGGGTCGAGTCCGTGGGGGAGGCCCTCACCCAGTAGAACGCCCGATGCCCGAGTGGTGCGGGACAGGGCGTCGGCGGCCAGGATGGCGGCCGCCGCGGTGTATGACGAGGTCTCGTTGCCGGGGAACGACACCAGCTCGGGGTACACGATGCCGGTGAACCAGAATCCGTCGTCGCGGCGGAGGTGGCGCACCCACCGGTAGAGATCGAGGGCGGTGTCACGCCGGCCGATGGTGAGCAGGGCCATGACGCACTCCGACGTCTCCGCCGCCGTGATCCACGGCCGGTCGGAGACGCAGCGGATGCCCTTGCCCTCCATCACGAACGTGTCCCACTGGTCGTCGACGCGCTCGGCGGCGGCACCCGGCGACAGCGCCCCCGAAAGGACCGGGTAGTACCAGTCCATGGCCCAGCGGTTCTTCGGCGCGAAGGCCTCGGGAACGTGCGCCACGCAGTGACCCAGCAGCCCCGCCGACAGCTCCCAGTCGGGTCGCTCGTGGCCAAGGTGCTCAGCGACGGCGATGGCGCAGCGCAGGGAGTGATACGTCGACGACGACCCCGTCAGCAGCGCGAACGACCACGGTGTGCCATCGGCGTGGCGCGCCCAGACGATCTCGCCCCGGGATGTCTGGAGGTCGAGCACCCAATCGATGGCGGCCTCGACCACCGGCCACATGGTCTCGAGAAACCCGCCGTCGCGGGTGAGCTGGTAGTGGTGCCAGGCTCCGGTGGCGATGTAGGCGCACACGTTGGCGTCGAACTTCGGATCCTCGATGCCGTCGGCCAGGTAGTAGTGGTGCCACGACCCATCGTCGAGCTGGTGGTCCATCAACCACTGGTAGGCGGCCTCGGCCTCGCCGACGCGCCCGGCCACCGCCAGCGCCATGGCTGCTTCGATGTGGTTCCACGGGTCGGCATGGCCACCGGGGAACCACAGGATCAGACCTTCGGCTGTCTGCACCGAGGCGATGGCACCGGCCGTCTCCTCGATCTCGGTCTCGGTGATCACGTTCTCGACGGCGGGTACGCCGCCCACCTCACGCCGCGACACGTGCGCCTCCCGGCACCGGTGAGACCGCAGCGGCGTCGACATCCGCGTCGGCCGGGCGGCGGGCGTACACCACCACGCTCTTGCCCAGCACCGGCGACAGAAGCGTCTCGGCCAACCGGGTGACCAACGGCCGCTTCTCGATGTCCCACGACAGGAACCGGTGGTAGGCCGACACCAGGGGATGGTCGGCGTTGTCGACGCCCACCGCGCACTTCAGCCACCAGTAGGGGCTGTGCAGCGCGTGGGCCCGATGAGAGCCGACCGGCGTCAGCCCCGCCGATCGCATGCGATGGCGAAGCCTGGGCTGGGTGTAAACGCGCACGTGGCCGCCGGCGGCCATCGGGGCGTGGTACTCCTCGCTCAGCGCCCAGCACACCCGCTCGGGCCACCACGACGGCACCGTTGCCGCGATGATGCCGCCCGGCCGCAGCACGCGGGTGAGCTCCGACAGCGCTGCCCCGTCGTCGGGGACGTGCTCGAGCACCTCCGACGCGATGATGCGATCGAAGGAGGCGTCGGGGAACGGCAGGCGCGTGGCGTCGCCGCAGATGCCTTCGGCGAAGGTCAGGGGCGGCGCCTCACCGAGATCGACCATGGCCCGCAGCAACGCCCGGGCGTCCTTCACTTCGCCGTGGTCCATGTCGAGCGCGACGACCTCGGCGCCCCGACGGTAGGCCTCGAAGGCGTGGCGTCCACCACCGCAGCCCATGTCGAGCAGACGGTCACCCGCTTGGAGCTCGAGACGGCGGTAGTCGACGGTCAGCATGTGCGATCTCCCAAGTTGTCGGGCGCTCAGGCCCCGATGCCCACCAGGCGCGATCGGAACGAGCCGTCGAAGCGGTGGACGGAGCGTGACGATGTCGCCGGTGGCACCGTCATCGATTCGTAGGACCCGCTGCGATGCAGCTCGATCACCTCGGCGTACTGCTCCACCGTCTGTCGAGCGACGGCCACCCACGAGTACCGCTCCTTGGCCCGGGCCATCCCCGCCGCCGCGATCCTCGAGCGCAGGGCGTCGTCGTCGAGCAGGCGTCCGATGGCCTGGGCCAGCTGGCCGGCGTCGCCGGGTTCGACGAGCATCGCCGTGTCGCCATGGGAACCGACGACCTCGGGGATGGCACCACCGGTGGTGCCGACCAGGGCCACACCCGACGACATCGCTTCGATGGCGGGCAGTGAGAATCCCTCGTACAGCGAGGGGACCACGGCCACCTGGGCTTCGGCGTAGAGCTCGACGATGCGCTGATCGGTGATGCCCGACACGAAGGTGACGGCATGGCGCAGACCGAGCCGGTCGATGGCCCGGTCGACGGGACCACCCGGCTTCGACTTCCCGACGATGACCAGCTCGGCATGGCGTTCGGTCCGCACCTTGGCCAGTGCCTCGATCAGGTGGATGAGACCCTTCATGGCCACGTCGGCCGACGCAGTGGTCATCAGGCGGCCCGGAACGGGTGCGATGTGGGTGAGCGGCCGGTAGACGTCCTGGTCGACGCCTACGGGCACCACCCGCATTCGCTCGGCCGGCACCCCGTGGTCAGCCTCGATGTCGGTCATGGAACTCGACGACACGGTGACGATGCGGGGCAGCCGCTGAGCGACCTTGGTCTGCATGTCGACGAAGGCGTACCACCGCTTCAGCGTGAACCGCCGCCGGGCATTGGGTGCGTGCTCGACTTCGAGGCGCCGGTCGACGGTGATGGGGTGGTGGATGCACCCGACGATGGGGATGCCCATCCGCTGAATGTCGAGCAGTCCGAAGCCGAGGCTCTGGTTGTCGTGAACCAGGTCGAAGTCGGCCCGTCGGGCATCGAGGGCCTTGGCCACCCGCCACGTGAAGGTGAGGGGCTCGGGGAACGCCGCCGTGCACATCATCGCGAACTCGGCGATGTCGACGCGGCCGCGGAACTCAGATGGGCGCGGGATCCGGAACGGGTCAGGCTCTCGATAGAGGTCGAGGCTGGGCATCGGGTTGAGTCGCACCCGCGGATCGAGCTCGGGATACGGCGGCCCGCTGAACACCTCGACGTGGTGACCGAGGTCGGCCAGCCCGGCGGTGAGATGGCGGGTGTACACGCCCTGGCCGCCGCACGTGGGCTTCCCCCGATAGGTCAGGAAGGCGATGCGAAGCGCCGCGTTGCGTGGATCGTCCCCTGACATGAAGTCGCAATGCTCCACGTGAACTGACCGACTGGTCAAGTCCCTGCGCGCCGGGCGCGAAGCCCACCACCACCAGCGATGGCCACGATGGCGAGCGCCAGCCCTACGATCGGCCAGTCGCCGAGCACCACGTAGGGGGTGCGTCCCGACCGCAGCACCACCCGCTCGTGGAGCACCTGCCGGGCCGACAGGTCGGTCCGGGCCACGATCCTGCCGCGGTCGTCGATGACGGCGGTGAACCCGGTGGGACCGGCTTGCACCACCCACTTGCCCGTCTCCCAGGTGCGCAGCCGTGCTGCCGCCAGCTGCTGGGACGGCACGATCGAACCAGAGAACGACGCTGCGTTGGTCGGCACCAACAGCAGCTCGGCACCGGCGTTGACCGAGGCGCGAGCGCGGTCGGCGAAGAACCCCTCATAGGAGATCGAGAAGCCAAGCGGCGCGGCGGGGGTGTCGATGAAGCCGGGCCCGTCACCGGGGATGGCGTCCCGGGAGGGGATGGTGGCCACCTTCTCCACCAGCGAGCGGAACGGGAAGTACTCGCCGTAGGGCACCCGTCGCACCTTGTCGTAGCGACCGACGATCTCGCCGTCGGGGCTCCACGCCACCGCCGCGTTGTAGAACCGGAAGCCGTCGCCGTCCTCGACTATGCCCGCCGTCACCGTGGTGTCGAATCGCCGGGCGATCCCAGCCATCACCTCGGCCTCGGGGCTGTCCTCGAACGTGCCGAACACGTCGACGACGTCCTCGGGCCAGACGATGAGGTCGACGCCCTCCTCCACCATGTTGGTGGCCTCGACGTGGCGCCGGAACACCTCGACCGCGCTGCTCTCCGATTCGGTGAAGCCGCGGGGCCCACCGCCCTGCACCGCCGCCACCCGGATCGATCCGGTGACCGTCCCGGTGGGTACCACGATCCCAGCGGCAACGGCGGTCACCGCGATGGCCAGGGAGACGAAGCTGCCAGCGCGCCCGGCGCGGGCCAACGCGGCGCGCCAATCGGTCCTGGGCCGCTCGAGGCCGCCCGCCGATGGTGGGAGTGAACGGGCGCGGGCGGCGACCACGGCGAGCGCCAGCGACACACCGACGAGGGCGGCTGCTGCCACCACCGCCAGGTGTCCGCCGATGCGGGCCGCCGGGGCCAGCGGTCCGGCGGCTTGGCCCAGCTCGACGCCGGCGAGGGGGATGCCTCCGAACGGCCACGACTTGCGGGCGAAGTCGCCGACCACCAGTGCCGCGGGGAACATCCACCACCGTCTCCGGTCGCCGCCGCCGACGGTTCCGGCCGCGGCCCAGAAGCCCGCTTCGCCGACGGCTGAGATGACGTAGCCGGGCACGGAGAACTCCGAGAACCACGAGATGCCGACGGCGAAGTTGGCCAGCCCCACCATCCAGGAGATGAGCAGACGCCGCGGCCACGGCTGGTCGCCGAGCAGATGCCACCACCACGCCAGCCCGATCAACGCCGCGGGCCACCACCCGAAGGGAGGAAGCGCGGCGGCCACCAACAGTCCTGCGCTGAGGCCGCGCCACACAGCATCCCAGCGGGCGCCGACGTTCACGACGTGGTGGGTGGCTCGATCGTCGGCGTGCACGACGTCAGCGAACGCCATCGTTGGGTAGGGAGGTGACGGCAACGATGGTCAACGCTGCTCCCGGGGATCGCCCTTGGCCTCGCCGCGCTTCTCGAAGGTGCGCAGGCCCCACCGCATGGGCCGGCCCATCACCGGGTACATCATTCCCGGCAAGCCGAACTGGCGAGGGACGGTGAGCATCACCTTCTCCTTGGTGATGGCCTTGACCACCGCGTCGGCCACGATCTGCGGTGGGTAGAGCTTGCCGTGGTAGGCGGGTGCCTCCTCGTCGGTGGCCCACATGCCGGTATCGATTGGGCCGGGGTTCACCACGCCCACGTGCACCCCGGTGCCCGCCAGGTCGACTGCGAGGCCGTGGCTCCACAACGACAGCGCCGCCTTGGCCCCGCCGTAGGCGGCCTCGAGCGGGTTGGGCACATAACCGGCCACCGAGGTGATGTTGACGATGGCACCGGCGCCGCGCTCGACCATGCCCGCCATCAACGGGATGGTGAGTCGCACCGCGGCGAGGTAGTTGATGTCGGTCACCTGCTCGACCTCTCCCACCGACGTGCGGGTGGCGTGCTTCCGGAGGCTGACGCCGGCGTTGTTCACGACGATGTCGATCCGCGCCTGGTCGGCCAGCACCCGCTCGACCACCGCCGCGCACCCCTCCTTGGTGGACAGGTCGCCCACGATGCCGGCCGAGGCGGGGGCCCAGGTCCGGCACCGCTCCGCGGTGGCCTCCACCTTGTCGGCTGTGCGGGCGACGCCGATGACGGTGGCACCGTGCCGGGCAAGAGTTTCGGCCGTGGCCGCCCCGATGCCACCCGACGTGCCGGTGACCAGCGCCAGCGCTCCGTTGATGTCCATGCTTGCTCCCCG
Organism: Acidimicrobiales bacterium; assembly: GCA_036397895.1. Taxonomy (GTDB): domain Bacteria; phylum Actinomycetota; class Acidimicrobiia; order Acidimicrobiales; family DASWIA01; genus DASWIA01. Next base: position 61,889 of record DASWIA010000013.1, read on the forward strand.
ATGTCGATGGCGCGATCGACCGAGGCTATTGACCGCGCTCGGGTACACGGGAGTCGAGTGAGCTCATCGGTCGGACTCGTCGCCGTCGCTGAACGCATCGGCGCGGAGCTCGGCGAGCACCTCGTCATCGTCTCCGACCGCCACGAGGCCGCCATCGACGAGCCGGAGCCGGCCAGCGACCTCGACGAGATCGGCCGCGGGGAGTGTTCCGTGGATGCGCACGAACCGGCCGGTCTCCTCGATGAAGCGAGCCTCCATGAACCGGCTTCCGGCGATCAGCAACCCCGATGGGAGCCCCTCGAGCTCGAGCGGGCCACTGTGCCCGGGGGTGGGGAGGGAACCGATGCCGCGCTCGATGGTGATCCATCGACCATCGGTGGTGGCCCAGACCCAGGCGGTCGAGATGACCAGATCAGCCGCCGACGCGATGTCGGTACCCAAACCGGGCTGGGCGCTGACCAGCTCGAACCGCCCGACGGGGACAAGCTCACCTGAGCGCAGCGACGCTCCCGCCGCGACCAATTCGACCGTCATGAGCTCGGGGGCGCCGGCCGGCGGGGAGCTCTCCCAGAAACGGCCCGACGTACCCTCGGGGAGCGGCGCCAACGCGCCGCCACCCTCGTTGGCGGGCAGGCGGGCCGACTCATCGACCGCGAACGCTTCGTCGTCGAGCACCGGATCGATCTCCAGCGACGTGGCGATGCGATGCCGGACGGGCTCGTCGCCGAGGTACCACATCTCCTCCAGCAGCAGACCGCTGCCCGCGGCGATGCAGACCTCGGCCCACTCGGTCGGATCTGAATCGTCGAGGGGCGTGAGATCACCAGCCACCACCGTCGTGCCCGTTCGCAGCTCCTGGCACGGTGCACCGGCGATCTCCCGCCAGATGCCGGTGGGTTCGCTGAGCCCCGGCCCGCCCCCCGTGCGATCGACCGCTTCGGCCTCGACGAGGTGCAGGTCGCTGGCGGGAGGCAGCGGAGCGGTGGTGAACACGATCGGCTCGCCGGCCGACTGGAAGATCTCGAGCCCACCGAAGCGAGAGATCACGGTACCGCTCAGCTCATCGCCCGGCGGCTCGCCACGGTACGTCTCGACTCGCGACTCGAACGGCCGGCGGACCGACAGGTGCTCGGTGGTGACGATCGGCTCGTCGTCACCCACCCGGATCTCGATTCGGTAGGTCACCTGGTAGGAGGCGGGATGGCTGTTCGGTGGCAGGTCGACCGGCGCCGGGATCTCGGTTCCGGCGCGGGCGTCGAACGGCGAGATCCCACCGCCGGGGCCAGCTCCGCCATCGGAGGAGGACGACGAGCACGCGGCCGTCACGAGGGCGACCACGACGAGCACGGCAACCCCGACGCGCGCCCTGATCGGGCACGGCAACGTCATGGGGCGGAGTCCAGCACAGCCCGGGCCGCGGCGCGCCCGCTGTTGATGCAGGCGGGGATGCCGACACCGCGGTAGGCCGAACCGGCGAGACGGAGCCCGGGCGATCCTTGGGCCAGGTCAGACTCCAGGGCGTCGATCCTCGACGCATGGCCCGGTTCGTACTGGGGGAAGCTCGAGGGCCAGCGGATCACCTCGGTGGCCGCCGGCTCGCCACGTACCCCGAGCGCGTCGACGAGGTCGGCAAGAAGGGCGGCGGTCAGATCGCCGTTGGTCATCGACTGGTGGCGGTCATCGCCGTAGCGACCCGACGAGATGCGGAACACCACCTGCTCGCCGGCGTCCTCGGCCCACTTGGACGAGTACCAGGTGCACGCGGTCATCAACCGGCCCTCGACTCGGGGGACGAGGAAGCCCGAGCCGTCGAGCGGGTGGTCGACCTGGTCACGCTCGTAGGCAACAGCCAGCAGGCTGACCGAGGCGTGGTCGATCTCGGCCAGCCCCGCCGACACCGAAGGGGCGACGCCGGCGAGGATGCCGGCGGTGACGGGGGCGGGCGTGGCCAGGATCACACCATCGGCGTCGAGCACCTCGCCACCGGACGTCATGACCTCCCACCGCCGGCCCGCCCGACGCACCGACGCCGCACCGATCCCGACACGCAGGTGAGCCCCCCGCAGGGATGCCGCCTGCCCGAGGGCGGAAGCCAAGCGCGACAGGCCGCCGTGCACCGAGTGGAACAACGGGCCCCCCGTAGTGGCCGGCGTCGTCGCCGCTCCGCCCCGCGTCGACCGTCCCGCCCTCAGCCCGACCAGCAGGCTGCGATGCGATGCGGCGGCGTCGGCCAACTGAGGAGCTACCGACCTCAGCGACATCCGATCGATGTCCCCGGCGTTGATGCCGCCCACCAGCGGCGCCACCAGCCGCTCGGCCACCTCGGACCCGAACCGGCCCGCCACCACCTCGGTCACCGACGGATCGTCGGGAACACCGAACCGGCGCAGGCGGGGCAACACCAGATCGAGTCCGGCTCTGGCCACACCGGGAATCGATAGAACCCCGCTGCGGGCCACCGAACCCAGGTTGGTGGGAACGCCGAGCATCAGACCGTCGGGCAGCGGTCGGAGGCGTCCCCGCGTCCACAGCGATGCCGACGACGTGGACGGCTCGATCAGATCGTCGCCCAGCCCGACCTCCCGAGCGAGGTCGACGCCCCACGGCACACGGGCCAGGAACACGTCGGCGCCGCGCTCGACCGGCATGCCGCCGAAGCTCATCGTCTCGAGCTTGCCCCCCACCCGGCCGCTCGCCTCCAGCAGTGTCACCTCCGCCGACGCCGACGCCTCGTAGGCGGCGGCCAACCCGGCGATGCCGCCTCCGACGACGACGATCCCGGTCACGACGCCGACATCGGGCGATCGGACTCGACGGCGTCGGCGACGGCGACGGCGGCTTCGGCGAGGGCGGTCATCACCGACTCGTCGTCGTTCGGCACGGCCGTGCGGGCGAACCTCAGCCCCCGCGACCTTGCTCGGGTGGCGGCCTCGATGTCGAGGTCGTACAGAACTTCGAGGTGGTCGCTCACGAACCCCGCAGGGCACACGAGCATGTCGCGCCCGGCGCCCGCCGCTTCCGCCTCGAGCACCTCCAACACGTCAGGTCCCAACCACGGCTCCGACTTGCCTCGGGCCGCCGATTGCCAGGCGACGTTCCAGCGGTCGTCGTCGAGGCCGGCGGCATCACCCACCAGCCGAGCCGTGGCTGCCAGCTCGTCGGGGTAGCGATCGCCGGCATCGAGGATCCGCTCGGGCAGGGAGTGAGCGGTGAACACGACGCGGTGATCGGGGGCCAGGGTGGCCCCCGCCGATCGGACCGCCTGCGCCAGGAAGCCGATGTAGGCATCGAGGTCGTGCCAGGACCGCAGGCATCCCACCGCGTCGGAACCCAGCCCGCCGTCGGCCGCCGCCGCCGCCAAGCGCGCCTCGTACTCGCCCACCGACATCGCCGAGTAGTGCGGCGCCAGGACGAGGCCGACCATTGCGTCGACACCCTGGCGGATCAGGTCCGTCACCGCATCCTCGATGAACGGTGCCGCGTGCTTCATGCCCAGGGCGGTGGTGAAGCGGCCCGGTGCCATCGCGCTCAGGGCCGTGTCGATCGCCGAGCGCTGCGCCTCGGTTCTCTGGCGCAGAGGCGAGATGCCGCCGATGGCGTCGTAGCGGCGTCGAAGGTCGGCGAGCAGCTCGGCGTCAGGAGCCCGACCGCGCCGGACGTGGGTGTAGTAGGTCTCGACGTCGTCGGGGGACGCCGGCGTGCCGTAAGCCATCACCACCAGCCCGACGGTCACCGCGTCACTGCTCCGATGGGAGCGCGGCATCCACCGCCGGATCGAGCGTCCCGTCGCTGCGGCCCTCGGCGTGGACCAGCTCGACCACACGCTCGAGCTGGGCGGGGTCGGTCTCGGGCAGCACCCCATGGCCGAGGTTGAAGACGTGGCCGGGCCGCCCGCCGTTGCGGGCCAGCACCTCTCGCGTGCGGCGGGCCAGCGCGTCCCACGATGCGAGGACGGAGGCCGGGTCGAGGTTGCCCTGCACCGCAGGGGATGCCCCCCCCAGTCGATCACGGGCCACGTCGAGGGGCACCCGCCAGTCGACCCCCACCACATCGGCGCCCGCCTCGCCCATCAGCCTCAGCAACTCGCCGGTGCCGACCCCGAAGTGGATCCGGGGCACACCGAGGTCGGCTATGCCCTCGAAGATGGCGGCGGAGTGGGGGAACGCGAACTCGCGGTAGTCGTGGGGGTCCAGCGCGCCGGCCCACGAGTCGAACAGCTGGATGGCCCGCGCCCCGGCCACGACCTGTGACCGCACCGAGGCCAGGGCCATCGCGGCCAGGCGTTCAGCGAGCCGGTGCCACACCTTCGGCTCGTCGTACATCAGGGCCTTGGTGCGGGTGTAGGTGACCGACGGTGCCCCCTCGACCAAGTAGCTGGCGACGGTGAACGGCGCGCCGGCGAAGCCGATGAGGGGAACGTCGTCGGGCAATGCCGCGGCCACCGAACGGACCGTCTCCAACACGTAGGGAGTGTCGATGTCGGGCTCCAGCGGACGCAGCCGATCGAGGTCGGCGGCCGAACGGAACGGCTCGGCCACTACCGGGCCCGTCCCGGGGACGATGTCGATGCCGAACCCGATGGCGTGGGCCGGCACAACGATGTCGGAGTAGAGGATGGCGGCGTCGACGCCGTAGCGACGCACCGGCTGAAGCGTGATCTCGGTGGCGAGCTCGGGATCGCCGATGGCATCGAGGATCGATCCCTCGCCTCGGATGGCGCGATACTCGGGCAGCGACCGACCCGCCTGGCGCATGAACCACACCGGCACCCGCTCGACAGGCAGGCCCCGGCACGCGTCGAGGAAGGGGATGCCGGTGACCGGCGTCAGGGGACTGCCCATCGGGCCGAAGTTAGCGGCCGCCTCGTTGCCCGGTCCCGCCGCCGTCGATCACACCTCACCGTCCGTCGGCTAGAAGCAGAGGCTGTTGCGCGTCCTCAAGGACTTCTCGGCCGAATCCGCCGTCCACTGCTCCTTGGTGGCGCGGATGACGTAGTAGTAGGTCGTGTTGAACGACAGGTTGCTGTTCGTGAAGCTGTTTGCCGGTGGCGCCAATGAGGCCACCGAGGTGTAGGGCCCCCCCGAGGTGGTCGATCGCATGACCTCCTGCGAGTCGGCCCATCCCGAGGTGGTCGCGGTCCAGTTCAGGTTGATCCTGTCCTGGCTTCCGACCGAGCACGAACCGGGCGACAGCGCCAGTCCGGTGGGGGCGGCGAGGGCGTCGGTGCTCAGCGTGTGGTTCTCGCCGCCGGACGCGACGAAGTCGGCGAGGGCAGGAACCGCTCCCACCATCGCCGCGATGACGCCAACCACGATCAGGCGCCGCCGGCAGGGCCCTCGCGGCCGCTTCCGGATCATGGCGAACCGCATACGGCTGTCTGGGGATCGGTGCGCCAGATCTGGCGGAGCCAGTAGGCAGCCAGCACGAGTGGAGCGAGGATGGTCAGCGCCCTCCGGCTCCACGGCGACGCGAGACGGAGCATCCAGCTCCCGACTCCGGGCACCACGTCGTGGACCTCCCAGACCGTATTGCCTGACAGCCTGGCCACCCACGGGTCGGCCGCGCCGTTCGCATCGCCCTTGGTGCGGATCACCGGCTCGTTGCCGGGCTGGTAGATCTCGACGACCCGGTGGGTCACCGACGCTGTGGTGGAGGTCGGGGGCCGGTAGACGATGACGTCACCTACATCGAGGTCGGCGGTGGGCTTGGGTGTGAGGACGAGGAGGTCGCCCGGCACCAGCTCTGGCGCCATGCTCCCGCTGAGGACCACCGTTGTTCGGTACCGGCCGGTGAGTGGACCGAACGCCACCACCGCGGCGATGACCACCATGACTGTCGCGCCGGTCGCCATCGCTGCGACCGCCGCCTCCCGGATCCGCCGGCCCCCCAAGGGGAGGCGATGTGGGGGAGATGCGCCCGCCGCTGGTCGATCTCGGGGCTCCGGAGCCTCCAGCTCCCC
>DASWIA010000014.1:0-9488 GCA_036397895.1 Acidimicrobiales bacterium
GTGGCCCGGATCGCCGCCGACGGAACCCTCGTCACCTCGATCGCGCCGGTCTGGGTGGAGCGGTCACTTCCGTTGCACGTGAGCATCGATGGCGACACGGTCTGGGTCGACGGGCGACTGATCGACGAGGCATCGCTGACCCACGACGACCTGGTCGCCGTAGCGCTCCGACCCGAAGGGTGGGACACGCCGGTGCTCCTGATGACGATGGCAGACGGTGATGGTGCATCGGTGGCCTCCCCGACCACGCCGAGCTTCGTGGCTGTGGCCGCCGACTACGAGCTGCACGCCCGCGTCGCCCCCACCAATGGCGAGCCGGACTCCGCGACCTCAACAAGCTCGACGACCTCGACAACCTCGACTGATTCAACGACCTCGACCACCTCGACGACCGAGCCGGCGACATCGACCAGGAGCAACGGCAATGGCGGGGGCGGCAGGGCCGCGCAGGACACCACCGACGCCGAGTCCAGCCGCCCCGGAAAGAGCGGCAGCAAGAAGAAGTGACATCGCCAGCGGGCGGTGGGCGAACCCCGCCCACCGCCGCGTCTGTATGTGTCCCGTGACCTGCTCGCCTAGCTGGGTCCAGGTCGGGCGTCGTTGGTGACCGTCACCGACGAGCCGTCTCGCTCATCGGCGTCATGTCGCTCATCGGTGGCGCAGTCGGCCGAGCCGCCGGAACCGCAGTACGTGGTGTCGGCGCCGAGGTCGTCCACGCCGTGCCCGGTGGCGGTGGCGCTGTCGGACACCGTTGACGAGTCGGCATCAGCAGGCTCCACCGTCTCGGTGCACGTGAACACCCAGGTCTCGTTGGGTTCGAGGATGCCCGACCCGTCTCCGCTGGACTGATCGCCGCTCACGTACGTGAGGTTCTCGCAGGTTGCCTCGACATCGACGATCGACGTGCGGTCGCCCGCGGTCGGCGGGTACAGGTCGGTGTTGCCGTCGTTGGTCTCGTAGATGGTGTAGGTCACCACCGCCGAGGCCAGCACCTTGATCGACGTGTCCGGGTTGAGGACGCTGATGGTGATGCTGTCGCGCTCGTCGGGATCACAGAACGCCGTGGCTGGCGAGACGCTGAGGTCCGTCGGAGCATCACCCTCCTCGTCGCACCAGGTGACGTCGCGACCGAGCTCGTCGATGCCGTGGCCGGTGACGGTCACGTCGTGGCTGTCAGCGTCGGTCGGCGCGGTGAACGAGCAGGTGAAGCTCCACGTCTCGTTGGGACCGAGGATCCCCGCACCGGTGTCACCATCGGCCTGGTCGCCGCTCACGTAGGTGAGGTTCGAGCACTCGCTGGAGTTGAGCTCGATGATCGAGGTGCGGTCACCGGCGACCGGGAGCATGAGCGGGGCGTTGCCGTCGTTCTGCTCGGTGATGTCCAGGGTGACGGTGTCGCCGCCGTGGACCGTGGGGGTGCTGCCCACCAGCGTGGCCCCGCTGCTCACCGAGACCGTGGTCGAGGGCTTGAGGACCAGCACGTCCACCGACGCCACTTCGTCGACGTCCTCTAGGTGGTCGGAAGCCAGCGCGGTGTTGCCCGAGCAGTCCGGATCGCTGCTGTCGACGCAGGTGATGTCGCGGCCGAGGTGATCGATCCCATGGCCGTATGCGGTAAGGGTCACGGTCCCTTCGGCCGCCGGTGTGGTCGTGCACGTGAAGTCCCACGTCTCGTCTGGGTCGAGCACGCCGTCGCCGTCGTCACCGGAGTCGTAGGCCACGGTGCAATCGGCGCTGGCCAGGAACGAGTTGCGCTGGGTGGAGAGGTCGGCGGTGGGGTCCGTCACCAGTGCTGGTGCGGTCAGCTCCACGTCGCCGTCGTTGGTCTCGCTGAAGGTCACCGTGAGGGAGTCGCCCACCGTGATGGTGGCCGGTGCGTCGCTGACGACGAGGTCAGTGGTGGGACGGCAGACGTCGAACGAACCGAGGGCGAAGTCCTTCAGCTCGGAGTTGAAGCTCGCCGACGTCCGGCTCTTGGCATTGATCGAGGTGATGCAGGGCTCCGCACCAGGCGACACATCGAGAAGCTGGGTGATGTTGAGACCGACCTCGGTGAAGGCATTCGGCTCGAGGTTGATGACCGGAGTTCCGTGCCGGTCGTAGCTCTGCCAGCTCCCGGTGGGGATCGTCTTCCCGTTGTTGAAGCCGCAGACCACGTCAACGGGGAAGCTGTTGGCTGGGTTGCACCCCTCGCCGCCGACGGTCAGAACCTCTTCGTACTCGACGCCGTTCCACTTGCGGATGTCGAGGAAGCCGACGCTGCCGCCGTTCTCGAAGTCCATCACGATAAGGACATCGTCGACCGTCTTCTCGCCCACGAAGGCGCATGGTGTCGGATCAGGCCCCGGGTCGTTGCAGGGGATGTCCTCGTCGAGGCCGATGTCATCCTGGTTCAGTTCGATGTCGATGTGGCTGTCGCCCTCGGGCGCCAGGCGCTCGATCCCGACGTAGACGATCAGGTCGCCAGAAGGCGCCTCATCCACCACGTGGGTGCGGGTGGCATATCCGTAGATGTTGCTCAGATCGTCTTTGGGCGGGTTGTTGCCCTTGTCCCAGTTCCACGTGCTCACGGGGTCGTTGTTCTTGTTGCTCGACGCGAACGTTGTCTGATCGACGAGCCCCTTCGATGACAGGTCGTCATCGACGAAGGTCGCTGCCAGGCCCGGCGCGACGATCGCACCGGCCTGCACCTCACCTTGGGCGTTGAAGAGATCGGCCCAGTCAGGTCCGTCGGTCGGGTCGCCGTTGCCGGCGATGTCGGTGCCGAGCGCGGGGTCGTCGACACCAAGCTCGAAGAGATCGGCGTCGTGAACGGCCCCCACCGGTTGCACGGTCACGGCCAGCGTTCCGGTCACCAGCGCCAGCGCGATCGCCGTGGCCGCCGCCCTGGTCTGGGTCGACCGCCTTCTGCGGCCGTTGGGAGTCCGTCGTTGCATCGAGTGCTGCATTTACCCGCTCCTCCATCGAAAGGTGGAGCGTGATGACGGTCTCGGTGCCGCTCTTCAATTCCCCACCAGTTGTCCACATAGGTCAATCGGCCTAGGTCAGTCGGCCTAGAGCCTTGACCTCGCAGAACGCTCTTGTCAAGACATTCCGGAAGTCTTGCACCTTTGTGATGCGCCGAGAGCCCCTGTCACCGGCCCGCGAAGGTGGCCCGGCCCGGTCCGTGCTCGAGGAACGAGACCACACCGCTGGTGGCGTCCTCGGTGTCGAAGACGTCGGCGAACAGGCGCTGTTCGAGCTCGAGCCCCTCGGCCATGGAGCCGTCGAGACCCTCGTCGATGGCCCGCTTGGCCAGGGCGTGGGCGACCAGCGGGCCCGTGGCCAGCGTGGCGGCGCGCCCGATCGCCGCGTCCGTGACGTCGGTACCATCAGCAACGATCTCGTCGACCAGCCCGATGCGATGGGCCTCGCCGGCGTCGATCTGGCGTCCCGACAAGATCAGATCCTTGGCCCGGCTGGCCCCCACGAGTCGGGCCAACCGCTGGGTGCCGCCACCACCGGGGATGATGCCGAGCAGGATCTCGGGTTGTCCGAACACCGCCCGCGAGCCCGCCATCCGGAGATCGCAGGCCAGCGCCAGCTCGCAGCCACCGCCCAAGGCGTAGCCGGACACCGCCGCGATCGTCACCCGGGGGATGGCGGCCACCGCGTTCAGCGCATGGAGGAAGCGGTCGCCGATCTCGATCGCCTCCTGGCGGCCGCCGAACTGGGTCACGTCGGCGCCGGCGGCGAAGATCCTCGGTCCACCCGTGATCACCACTGCGCCGGGGGGGTCCTCGGTGAGGGCGGCGGCGGCGGCGGAGATCTCGGTGAGCATCTCGAGGCTCAGCGCATTGGCCTTGGGCCGGTTGAGGGTGATGACGGCCACCCCGTCGGGGCGCCGTTCGAGGTCGAGGAGGGCCACATCGGACATGGGCCGGACGATAACGCCCGGCTCACCCCTCAGCGACGGGCCAGCAGCTTCTCGGCCGCCGCCCACGGATCGAGCCGCCGCTCGACCACATCGGCCTGCACCGCGACGAAGTCGGTGGTGGCGGTCAGATCCCCCACCTCCTCCTCGATGAGCCGGTGCATGATCTCGATGATCTCGCCGCTGATCCGACGCGATCGTCGTTCAGTGAGGTCACCACTGGTCTCGAGATGGCGGCGATGCTCACCGATCCCAGCCCACAGCTCAGCCGAGCCCTCGCCGGTGGAGGCGACGGTGGAGATGATCGGCGGCCGCCACCGGCCCGACCCGAGATCGGACAGCTCCAGCATGAGATCGAGGTCGCGGCGGGTGTCCTCGGCGCCGGGACGATCGGCCTTGTTGATCACGAAGATGTCGGCGATCTCCATCAGCCCGGCCTTGTTGGCCTGCACGGCGTCGCCCCACCGGGGGTTGACCACCACGACCGTGGTGTCGGCGTTGGCGGCGATCTCCACCTCGACCTGGCCGACCCCCACCGTCTCGATGAGCACCCAGGGACGGCCGACGGCGTCGAGCACTCGCACCGCAGTGGGCGTGGCCAGCGAGAGCCCACCGAGGTGGCCGCGGGTGGCCATCGACCGGATGAAGACCCCGGGGTCGGTGCTTCGCCCCTGCATCCGCACCCGGTCGCCGAGTATGGCGCCGCCGGTGAAGGGTGATGACGGGTCGATGGCCAGAACAGCCACCTCTTCACCTCGCGATCGGATCTCGCCGATGAGTCGATCGGTGAGCGTCGACTTCCCTGAGCCGGGGGCGCCGGTGAGCCCTACCGTGTAGCCGTCGCCGCCCCGGACATGAGCCAGCCGCCCGACCTGTCGAGCCATCTCACCGCCGGCCTCGATCATCGACAGCAGCCGAGCCAGGGCCGCCCGATCGCCGCCGGCGGCGGCATCAAGCAACACTTCGGGATCTCGGGAGAGCGTCATCGGGGCGAGCGGTCAGACGGACTCGACGGCCACCACGCCGGGCACCCGATCGCGCAGGATGCGCTCGATCCCGGCATGCAGCGTCTGGGTGGCCGTCGGGCAGGTACCACAAGCGCCCACCAGCTTGAGTCGCACGGTTCCGTCTGCGACCTCGACCAGCTCCATGTCACCCCCGTCCTGGCGGAGGAGCGGACGCAACGTCTCGAGCGTCGCCGACAACAGCTCGGGATCGACTTTGCCATCGCCACGGCCGATGGTGACCGGCGTTCCGGATGTCGATCCGGCCGCGGCCGCGACGGGGCTGGAGGTGGGGTAGGAGTCAGGTGTGGTCATGTCAGGTCCAATGGTGCCCACGGGGCCGCACCGATCACAACCTGTGTAGGCGAGGGGATGTTCCCTACCATCGGGGGTGTGATCCTCGCTCATCAGGGTGGTTGGGACGAACTGCTGCTGGTGCTGGCCCCCATCGTCGTGTTCGCCGTGCTGCTCATGATCGCCAATCGGCGAGCGCAGCGGACAGATGCCGGCACGACCGATGCCAACCCCGCCGGCGATGAAGGAGCGGCATCGCCACCGGATTCAGCCGCAGTCTGATCAGCCGCTGATCAGCCGGCGTCGACCACCTCGATGCCGGCGCCCAATCCGGCCAGCTTCGAGGCGAACCGCTCATAGCCCCGGTCGAGGTGATCGATCCCGCTCAGCGTCACCGGGGCGTCGGCACCCAGAGCGGCAACCACCAGAGCCGCTCCGGCCCGGATGTCGGGGATCCTCACCGGAGCCGCTTGGAGCCGCTCGACACCGCGGATCACGGCGTGGTGGCTCTCGCTGCGCACATCGGCGCCCATTCGCTCGAGCTCGGCCAGGTACCGGAACCGGCCCGCGCCGTAGAGGTTCTCGGTGATCACGCCCACACCGTCTCCTAGGCACAGCAGAGCCGCGAACAGCGGCATGCAGTCGGTGGCAATGCCGGGGTAGGGAAGGGTGGCCACGTCGACGCTTCGCAGGCGGCCCCGGGCCATCGCCCACAGGCCTTCGGGGTCCGTAGACGTGCGCACTCCCATCTCGCCGATCTTCTGGCGGAACATCTCCATGTGGTGGGGTCGAGCGCCACGGAGGACGATCTCGCCTCCCGCCACGCCCACCGCGGCCAGGAACGTCGCCGCCTCGATGCGATCGGGGATGACCGAGTGCTCGGCCGGTTCGAGCTGATCGACCCCCTCGACGGTGATGGTGCTGGTCCCCGCCCCCAGCACGTTGGCCCCCATCTTGTTGAGGAAGGCGGCGAGATCAGCGATCTCGGGTTCACGGGCCGCGTTGTCGATGACGGTGGTTCCCTTGGCCCGTACCGAGGCCATCAGGATGTTCTCGGTGGCACCGACGCTCGGGAACTCGAGGGTCACCGGTGTACCCGTGAGCTGGGCCGCTCGACCGACGACGACGCCGGCCTCTTGGGTGAACTCGACCCCCAGCGCCTCGAGGCCCTTGAGGTGCAGGTCGATGGGACGGTGACCGAAGTCGTCGCCTCCGGGCAGCGCGACACGCGCCTCACCACAGGCAGCGAGCAGCGGACCCAGCACCACGATCGACGCTCGCATCTGCTCGACGAGCTCGTAGGGCGCCTCGGCCACGATCTCGGCGGGGCGGTGGACGACGACCTGACCCGGCGATTGCTCGACCCGCAGGCCCATGGCGACGAGGACCTCACACATCCGAGCGACGTCGGTGATCTGGGGGACGTTGCTGATGACGTGGGTTCCCTCGGCCAGCACCGTGGCGGCCAGGAGCTTGAGCACCGAGTTCTTGGCCCCCGCGATCTCGACCGTTCCTTCGAGCGCGTTGCCGGGATGCACGACGAGTCGGTGGACGCCGGAGTCGACGGTGGCTTCGGTCACCCCCTCAGTATGCTCGCCCGCCGATGACCCGACTCGTGGCGGAGACAATCATCCCCGCCGACGAGGTCGAAGCGGCCACGGCACCACGGCGGGGCATGGTGGCCGAGCGGGAGGACGCTCCCGGCCGGTTCTCGCTCATCGAGGGCCCGGTGCGAAGCTACGAGCGCACCGTCGACATCGAGATCGTGGGCGACGGGTCGGCGCGCCTTCGCCAGGTGGTGGAGTACCAGTCGGCCCTTCGCTATTGGGGATGGCTCTTCCATCTGCCGTTGCGCCACCACTTGGGCCGGGTGGGTCATCCGCACCGGTCGCCATGGTGGACACCCCCCGACCGGCTCGACACCCGAGCCGCCGAGGTCCTGGACCAGATGGCCGCCATCACCTTCATCGGCGGCTTCCTCGCCACGCTGATGACCCAGACCGCCACCTTCGCTGCCGACGAGTTCGGCGCTTCCGATGCCGCCCAGGGATGGGCGCTGGCCGCCACCCGCAGCGCGGCGTTGCTCACCCTGCCCATCGTGGCCATAGCGGACCGTCGAGGTCGGAGGACGGTCATCGTCATCGGCCTCTTCGCCGGGCCGGTCCTAGCGGCCACCGGGGCGCTCTCCCCCTCGATCTGGTGGCTGGCGGCAAGCCAGACCCTCACCCGGTCGGTGTCGATCGCCATGGGCATCGCCGCCACCGTGATGCTCGCCGAGGAGATGCCGGCCGGCTCTCGCGCCTACGGCGTGAGCCTGGTGTCGATGGCCGCCGCTCTCGGTGTCGGCCAGGCCCTGTTCGCCCTCCCGCTGTCCGACGTCAACGAGCAAGGCTGGCGGATGGTCTACGTCGTCTCCCTCCTCGCCCTCCCCCTGGCCTGGAGCCTGCGCCGCCACCTCACCGAGTCGAAGCGGTTCGCCCGCACCCACATCAACGCTCCGGTTGCCGGCCACGGCCGACGCCTGTGGCTGCTGGCCGCATCCGGCTTCCTCGTCGGGTTGTTCGGTGCGCCGGCGAGCCAGTTCCAGAACGAGTTCCTCCGTGACGACCTGGGGTTCACCGGTGGTGGCATCACACTGTTCCTCATCGCCACCAACACACCCGGCGCCATCGGGATCGTGGTGGGGGGGCGTCTGGCCGAGCGCGGCCGCCGACCCGTCGGTGCGTTCGGGCTTGCCGCCGGCACCGTCGCCACCGTCGCCATGTTCGCCTCGCAGGGATGGCCGGTGTGGATGTGGTCGGTGGCAGGTGCCGTGCTGGGCGCCGTGACCATCCCCGCCCTCGGCGTGTATGGGCCCGAGCTGTTCCCGACGTCGCTGCGCGGCAAGGTCAACGGCATCATCACCGTCGTCTCGCTGGTAGGCAGCGTCATCGGGCTCGTCGCCGTCGGCAGCCTCTCCGATGGGGGCACACCGTTCGGTGACGCCTTTGCCCTGATGGCCATCGGGCCACTCGTGCTGGCCGTGATCGTGCTGCTGATCTACCCCGAGACCGCGCACCGAACGCTCGAGGATCTGAACCCCGAGGACGCGCCAGAGGCACTGGGGCTGTCCGCCGTCGACCGGCGGTAGGGTCCGGGGTCATGGCAGACAACAAGCTGACCTGGCTGGACGCCACCGCAACGGCCGAGATGGTGGCCTCGGGCGAGGTGACGGCGAGCGAGGTCACCGAAGCAGCGATCGCCCGCATCGACTCCGTCAACGACCAGCTCAACGCCGTCATCTGCCCGTTGTACGAGCGGGCGCGCCAACGGATCGAGACCGGCCTTCCGGATGGTCCGTTCACCGGTGTCCCCATCGTCGCGAAGGACTACGACGGAGCCCTGGGCGGAGCCCCCTATCACTGCGGCATGGTCGCGTTGAAGGAGGCCGGTCACGTCGCTCCTCGCTCCGACATCAACATCGCTCGACTCGAGGCCGCGGGCTTCGTCGTGGTGGGCAAGACGAACACCCCCGAGCTCGGATTGCTCCCCACCACCGAGAGCGAGGCCTACGGCTCGGCCCGCAACCCGTGGGACACCAGCCGCTCCACAGGCGGGTCGTCGGGTGGTACGGCGGCGGCAGTGGCGTCGGGAATGGTCCCGGACAGCACCGCCGGCGATGGGGGCGGGTCCATCCGCATCCCGGCCAGCGAGTGCGGCCTGGTCGGCCTCAAGCCCAGCCGGGGCCGGGTTCCCATGGGGCCCGACCACTCCGAGGAGTGGGGCGGTCTGGTCGTTCGAGGGGCCGAGACCCGAACGGTCCGTGACGCGGCCGCCGTCCTCGACGTGCTCGGTGCTCCCGATCACTCGGGCCCCTACCAGGCTCCGCCACTCCGCCGCCCTCTGATCGACGAGGTCGGGGCCGAGCCCGGCCGGCTGCGCATCCGGGTTCTCACCGCCGCTCCGGGCGACACGACCACCACCGACCCGGCCATAGCCGAGGTCGTCGAGGCCTTCGGGCGACTCCTCGAGTCCCAGGGTCACGATGTCGCCGAGGGCAGCCCCACCGGCATCGACGATCCCGAGCTGGTCGGCCAGTTCTTCCCGGCTTTCGGATCGTGGACGGCCGCCGCCGTCGAGGAGAAGGGCCGGTGGATCGGGCGCCCCCTCACGGCCGACGACGTGGAGCCCGCCACGTGGACCCTCGTCGAGATGGGCCGGGCCACGACCGCCCAGCAGTACCTCGCCGCCATCGACTGGATGCACGGGTGGGCGGCCCGCATGTTGTCGGATTGGCG